>CAYUYZ010000110.1:0-1006 GCA_964449575.1 uncultured Stakelama sp. | reverse complement strand
AATGGGAAACGGGACAAACAAGGGAGCACGCGGCGGGGACCGCCTGCTGCTCGGTACACTGATTGGTATCGTGGCGGCGGTGGGCGTTGCAATGCCGGTGCAGGCACAGGTCGGCACATCGATGACCTCTGCCGAAAAGCTGCGGCGGCTTGATATCATGCTGATGGTGACCGGGCTGCGCTGCCGCAAGACGACTGAAGACTTCCAGCCGGACTATGGACGCTTCACCAGCAACCACCTGTCGGAACTCAATGCGGCCAATGCGGATTTGCGCAACGAACTCCATGCGCAGGGGTATGAAAACCCGGTGCGCGCGCTCGATCAGATGAGCGTCACGATGGCCAATGAGTACGGAAATGGCCATCCCTGGCTGGATTGCGCGCAGCTCAAGCAGGTTGCACAGGGCCTGGCGGACGCGCACGGCAAGGACACGTTGATCGAGGCGGCCGGCCAATTGCTCGAACGCCAGCCGGTGCCGCTCCTCGCGCTCGCCCGCCGCTGACACCCAGGACTCCGGAAGGGTAGGGGTACGCTTCCGGAGTCATATAAAGATTTCTTTATATTTGATTTGCCGGGCCTGAATCGTTAGGGACGCATCCAATCGGGAGCGCCTGAGCGCGTTCCTTCAAGACGCATCTTCTGGAGAACGCGCCCGTGTCCAACACTGCCGGACTGAACCACGACTACGCCATCGCCGACATCAGCTTGGCTGACTATGGCCGCGCCGAGATCGCCATTGCCGAAACAGAAATGCCGGGCCTGATGGCGCTGCGCGAGGAATTCGGTGCATCGCAGCCACTCAAGGGCGCGCGCATCACCGGATCGCTCCACATGACCATCCAGACTGCCGTGCTGATCGAGACCCTGACCGCGCTCGGCGCGCAGGTTCGCTGGGCGACGTGCAACATCTTCTCGACGCAGGACCATGCCGCCGCCGCCATCGCCGCACCGGGCGTGCCGGTATTCGCAATCAAGGGCGAGAGCCTGGCCGATTACTGGGACTATG
>CAYUYZ010000109.1:0-1010 GCA_964449575.1 uncultured Stakelama sp. | reverse complement strand
ACCGACAGATCGGTATTGCGGTCGGCAAACAATATCAGCGACGATCCCGCCTGCTCGAACAGGGTCCAGAATACGGTGTTGAAGGTGATCAGCACCATCGCCGCCATCATCATCTGGAATTCCTGTTTGCTCCCCTTCATCGCTGCCCAGATCAAGATGCCGGGCACGCTGATCAGAAAGGTCGAGAACATCAGCTTGCCCATGATCGGCAGCGACAGGAAATAACCGACGATGCCGCTTGCCTCGGGCGGCGCGACATAGCTCATCAGATTGGTGAACAGGAACCACACCACCGGCACGAACAGCACCGCGCCAGCATAGATCAGCACGTCGCGATTGTTGGGCGCATCGGCAGGACGATCGCCGATTCCGTCAAGCTTGCCGCCGTCGAATTGGATCAGCAGCCACGAAATGGACATGCCGATCGCCGCTAGGCCAAATCCTGCCCACCAGCCCAGCCCGCCCCAGCTTCCCATGCCAACGGCCAGCAAGGGGCACAGGAACTGCGAACCCAGCGATCCCAGATTGATGCCCATGTAGAAGATTGTGAAACCCGCATCGCGCCGCCTGTCGCCTTGCGCATACAACTCACCGACCATGGTCGAGATGTTGGGCTTGAAGAAACCATTGCCGATCGTGATCAGCGACAGTCCGATCAACAGCATGAAGACGTGCAGCTGTGAACGCTCGCCTGATGCTTCGAAGCCGCCAGGCGCGACGCGGCGGACTTCGCGACCATTTGGGTCGAGCAAGCTGACACTTTTGTCGTCATTGCCCTTGATCAGCAATTGCTGACCGCCCTCAACAAGGAATTGCTGGCGCGCCTCGCCAGTGCCGCTGAGAATGACCTCATATCGTTGGCCGCCGATCGTCGCGAAGGGCTTGGCGGGCTGGCCCGCGCCGAGCGACAGCGTGAGATAGCCGATCGCCATCATGATCGCGCCGAACTTGACCGACCGCTTCGATCCGAGGAACCGGTCCGCCATCAGGCCGCCGATCAGCGGCGTCAG
>CAYUYZ010000108.1:0-1030 GCA_964449575.1 uncultured Stakelama sp. | reverse complement strand
ATTCGATCGACTTGGCGTGATCGCTGAAGGCAGCCGAGGCGACCATCGCCTCGCGCGCCTGATCGGAGGCGCGGGAGGCAATGGCTCCGGTCGCATCGACTTCATCGCACGCAGTTTCGATGGCTTGCATCAGGCCGCCGGCCGTCTGCGCGGCCTGGCGCATTGCCGTTGCCGATTGTTCGGCGGCGATGGCGACTTCGCTGGTCTGGTCGAGCATGACGCGGGCCGAGGCGGACACGGTCTTGGCCTGATCCTTCAGCTGGGCGCCCAGCGCGGCACTCTGCTGGACGCTGGCAGCCATCGTCGCGCGGAAGCGTTCGGATTGCTCGCGGCGTTCTTCGCGCACGACGCTGGCTTGCAGATTGCCGAGCCACGACACCATCGCTTCATTTTCGACGCAGGCGAGCCGCTGCGCGACATCGGCCATCCGGTGATAGCGATCGAGATCGCCGTCGCATTCGGCGCGCAGGAGATCCATGATCTTGCTGCAGCCCCAATTATAGCTCGACAGCATTTCCTGCACCGACGCACGGGCGGCATGCGCCTCGGCGACTTGCCGCGCGCAGGTTTCGATCCAGGCATCGTCAAAGGGCGCGCGGAACTTCAACCGGGTGTAATCGGCGCTGCGCTTGATGCGTTTGGCGCGCACTTCGGGCGTGAATACGCTGCGATAGGCCTGCATGCGCGGGTGGCCGAGATAATGGTCCCAGAAGGATTCGGAGACGCGGTCGGCGATGCGGTCAATCGCCGCACTTGTTTCGCGATAATGGGCCGAAATAAAGCCGTCGCGGTCGTAGTTCATCACCCGGTCGCGCGCCGAACGTTGGCCTTCGCCCCAGACGGCACTCGCCGCAAACGCGTTCGGCGCCGGTGTCACGCGGCGACTTTCGAGATGAAGTCCCCTGCCGTCGCGCTGAGCTCGTCGAGCTGGAGATGCAGTTTCGCAAAGCCGTGGCCGACGCACTCGATTTCGTTGGCGACGCTTTCGGTGCCGTTGCGGATCGCGTCGATCGTCCGCGCCGAATTACCG
>CAYUYZ010000107.1:0-1077 GCA_964449575.1 uncultured Stakelama sp. | reverse complement strand
CCACCAACGCTGCAATCAACAGCCAACGCCAAATCGGCATCGCCGCCGTCGTGTCGCCGGAAGCTGGAGGAACCGTCAAAGTGCCGGAGAGTGATTCGAACGCCCCGTCATGGCTCACTAGAAACGACAGTTCATGCGCGCCCGGCTTTTGAAGGCCATCGTCAGAATAGGTATAAATGCCGTTCGCGGCCTTCGCCTGCCCGGTCTTACCATCGACGGTGACGCTGACAGTCGCGCCCGTCACCGGCACGTTGTCGGCAAAGCCGTCGATCCAGATCGTCAGATCGTCCGCCTTGGCGGCCGCGACCAGTTCGAGCGCGTCGGTTGCCGCTTCCATGCGCGGCGCGATCGACACGCCGACCGGCGTCGTTGCCGCACCGTGATCCTCGTCGCCATGGGCCATTGCCGATGACGCACTTGCGATCATCGCCAGCGCGGCCAGCGCCATCCAAATGCGTTTGATCATGGCAGAACGCCCATCGCTTGATTGAAGGAAGAGATTGCCGCAAACCGGGCGACCTTCGCGGCCGCAAGGTCGCGTTCGGCCTCGGACAACGCCTGTCGCGCGCGAAGCGCCTCGATGAAACCGATTTCGCCCTCGCGACGGCCACGTTCGGTGAGTGACAGCGCCTCGGCGAGCGCATCCCGGCGCGACCGTGCCTGGTCGAGCGAGCGAGTTGTGGCATCCAGTCGAGCCCGTGCGGCGCGTTGCTCGGCAACAAGACGAAGCCGCAAGCGGTTTGCCTCAGCACTAGCGCCGAGCGCAGTGGACCGCGCCGACCCCGCCACGTTCGCGCCTGATCCCGACCGTCCCTTCCAGGCGCAGACGCGCGCCATAAGTCAGGCTGGTCGCGCGCGCATCGGCGAGTGCTGCGCGATCAAGGGCGGCGCGCAGGGCCGGGCTATTTTCCGGATCGGTGACGTTGGCTTGGCTTTCCGGCGGTAACTCGGCGGGCGGCGGCCCGGCAAGCGCTGCATAAGCTGCCTCGGCCCGCGCCAGTTCGGCTTGCGCTTGCGACAGCCGCGATTCCGCTGCCGATGCCTCGGCCTGGGCGAGCAACAGATCGCGCCGCGCCT
>CAYUYZ010000106.1:0-1167 GCA_964449575.1 uncultured Stakelama sp. | reverse complement strand
ACGCTTATCGCAGCGTGCCACGTCCTTCATCGCCTGTACATGCCAAGGCATCCACGAATTGCCCTTACCTCACGCTTGAGAGTCCGCACCACCAACGACAGCGGCCGACAGACGGAGCAAGCCCCGCCGCCAGCATGATCGCTCATGTTGCGGATGATTATCTCAGCAAGATTGATTTTTGTTTCGCATCATCCGCTCGGCACAAAGCCAGTCGAACGATGCGTCACGGCATCGATCTTAAAGAACCCATTCACAATGTCAAAGAAGCGCGACTAATCGCGCCAAACCGACTGCCTTTGCAGCCGGAACTGATGTCTTCATCGATCTGGAAAATTTGGTGAGCGCGGGAGCGTTTGTAGCTGCACCGCCGAAGCTTGGCTTCGGCGAGTTTTGCGGGTGATTGTGCCCCGCACAATCACTGTTTCCGCAAAACTGGTGGAGCCTATCGGGATCGAACCGATGACCTGATGCTTGCAAAGCAACCGCTCTCCCAGCTGAGCTAAGGCCCCATGCGCAGGTACACGACGAAATAGCGAAGCTATTTCGCGCAGCAGCCAGCACGGCCGGCGGTGCGAAGCACCGTCCGACGACGCGGCTTTGCCGCGGCGCTGACCACCCCTGCTTGTCTCTTTCGGCGCCGCGACGCGGAAGTAAATTCCGCGTCGTCGAACCTTGGCAACGCCAAGGTCGGCCGCGCTTGTTCGCGTGCGCATTAGCTTGCGCTACTGCGTCTCGCTCTCTGCGCGTTGGTGGGCCGAGTAGGAGTTGAACCTACGACCTCACGCTTATCAGGCGTGCGCTCTAACCACCTGAGCTACCGGCCCCCAATGCGCACCTGGCTAGCCCAATTGGGCCGCAGGCGGCGTGAGCCAGCTCAGGCGTCACCCTCCGCAGAGGGTGTTTCCAGATGATGAAGGGACATGAGGACGGCGGCATATGTTCTTTGGAATGGAGGAAGCTCTTCCGGTCACCGAGGTGGCCGGCGCTTTCCGCCGATATCCTTAGAAAGGAGGTGATCCAGCCGCAGGTTCCCCTACGGCTACCTTGTTACGACTTCACCCCAGTCGCTAAACCCACCGTGGTCGCCTGCCTCTCTTGCGAGTTAGCGCAACGCCTTCGGGTGAATCCAACTCCCATGGTGTGACGGGCGGTGTGTACAAGGCCTGG
>CAYUYZ010000105.1:0-1188 GCA_964449575.1 uncultured Stakelama sp. | reverse complement strand
GCAGATTGGCAAAGCTGGCGATCGGCTTGCCTCGCCGCGCTCCCTCTTCGTGCCGCGCGACGTCCGCCCCTGCGGCAAGCAGCGCGAAGTGCGGCTCCATCTCCTCATCGTCCTTGTAGACGTTGCGGTCGATGACGTTGTTCACACGGAAAGACTGGACGGTGGCGACGATCACGGTTGCCGCGTCCATCATGTCCTGCGGGCGCAGCTGCCGTCGCTCGTCGATGCTCAGCACGCGCACGGCGCCGCCAAAGCTGGCCTCCAGCGCCTGCCGATAGGGGTGCGACGGCTTCTTCAGCGCGTCGAGAGTCTGGTCGGCGATCGTGCTCGACGTCACCAGCCACAGCACCACTGGATAGCGCTGGTTGAGATAGGCATCGCGCGCGACGCCGATGGCATGCGACGCAAGCAAAGTCTTGCCGCCGCCTGTTGGCAGTCGCAGACAGCAATAGGGGACATCGGGCAGGTCGGCGAGCGGGCGATAGGCCGCCTGGAAGGCACCCGGCTCCCCCACGGCGCAGGCAGCGGCATAGGCAGCCGCGTGCGGGCGGACTGCCGCCTGTTCCAAAAACACCCGCAGCGCATCGAGCGCGCGACGCTGATAGTCCTTCAGTTCCATCAGCGCGCCCTCACGTCATAGGGCGTCTGTTTGAAGGTTACGCCCGCATCCACCAGCCGTGCCGCGCCCAGCTTGCTCCACTCGCCATAGACCGTCATCGGTCCGTCCCAGCCGCTGACGGCGCGCAGCCGTGCGAGCAGCGCCGCCGTCAGCACATTGCCGCCGCTGACCGAGCGGTCACCGAGGATGCCGTTGTAGAGCAGGGCATAGCCGGTGCCGTCATGCACCCCCAGCATTGGCGTGTCGGCTGGTCCGCCGAACGGCGTCCCCGTCTCGCTGAACCAAATGTGCGCGGCGAGCGTGGCGAAGGCGATGCCGTCGGCAATGTGCCCATCGGCATCGAACACCGCCGCGCCTAGCCGATAGAAGCGATAGCCGCCACCGCCCGTCCAGCCGAGGGCTTCGGATACGCCGCCTTGTTCGCCCGCGATCACCTTGTCGAGCCGCGGCTTGCAATGGGTCTCGGCATGGTCGCCCATCTCGATACCGATCCAGCGCCGGCCCATCTTGTGCGCCACCGCCGCCGTGGTGCCGGAACCTAGAAAGCTGTCGAGCACGAGGTCGCCGGG
>CAYUYZ010000104.1:0-1235 GCA_964449575.1 uncultured Stakelama sp. | reverse complement strand
GTTGCTCGACCGGATCGACCTGCATGTCGATGTGCAGGCGGTCAGCGCCGCCGATGTCAAACACAGAAGTGTGCTGGACTCTTGGAAGCTAGCTGGACTCAGCACCAAACCTGATCATCACCGGCGCTGGGCTAAGCGACTCTATAGACTCCCGAACTTCCGTCGATCAGCACGTGCGAGGAAGTCTACGGGACCGGTTTCAGTGGGCTGGAAACGCGGAGAAATTTCGCCTCAATCCGCTTGATGTTTCTAATCCATTTGACGCGCACCACGCATCGGTGCGCGTCGAATGGAGAAGGCCGATGTTGCGGCAGAATGGAATCGACGAGCTGATCGAGCGCATCGAGCGCGACGGCAATCACCGCGTGCTTCGGCGACTTGCGCTGCGTCAGGGCATGACGGGCGTCGCAGACGACGGTGGCGATACCTCGATCGGACTTGTGGTGGATGTCGAGACAACTGGGACGGACACGAGCAGCGACGTCATCATAGAGTTGGCCATGCGCCGGTTCCGATACGATGCGTTGGGACGGATCGTGAAGATCGACCGCGCTTGGTCATGGCGCGAGGATCCGGGCCGCGCATTGGACCAGGACATCGTGCGCCTGACAGGTATCAGCGACGCCGACCTTGTCGGCCAAGAGATCGACGAGGACGCGGCCGTCAGGCTGCTGCGGTCTGCCGATCTCGTGATCGGTCACAATGCGGCATTCGACCGCAAGTTTGTCGAGCGTCGTCTGCCCGACGCAG
This sequence comes from uncultured Stakelama sp., assembly GCA_964449575.1. Lineage (GTDB taxonomy): Bacteria > Pseudomonadota > Alphaproteobacteria > Sphingomonadales > Sphingomonadaceae > Sphingomonas. The sequence goes on along the minus strand of CAYUYZ010000104.1, from coordinate 485 downwards.
CCGGGCAGCCATGGGGATGCACGTGTCGTGAGATCGACTGGTCTGGTTCGAGCTTCGACGGTCGGGCGCTCGGCTGGCTGGCGGCCCAGGCGGGTTGGTTCTTTGACGCTCACTGCGCGACGCACGATGTGGATGCCGTCATCGCGCTGCTGCGTCACGAGATGGCGGACGGGGGGACCGCGCTTGCCCAGCTGATCGATAGCGCCGGATGCCCGACGGTGCGCGTCGAGGCGATGGGAGCTGACTTCCACGTCAAGGACAGTCTTCGAGCGCGTGGCTATCGCTGGGACGGCGACACGAAGGTCTGGGCTAGGGAGATCCCCGCCTCCGACTTGATGGCCGAGGAATTCTGGTTGTCGCGGAATGTGTACGCGCCGGAATGTCGGCCGCGCGCGATGGGGCCGAGGCTTACCGAGGTGACTGCAAGGGATAGGTAAGATTGTATTATCGTAGTGTTGTGATATATTGTCATTGCTTGTTTAGAT
>CAYUYZ010000103.1:0-1392 GCA_964449575.1 uncultured Stakelama sp. | reverse complement strand
CGCCATCCGGTGACGCCATGGGGCAAGCCGACCAAGGGTGCGCGCACCCGTCATAACAAGGCGACGGACAAGATGATCATCCGTTCGCGCCACGCCAAGAAGAAGGGCTAACCGCACATGGCTCGTTCCGTCTGGAAGGGTCCGTTCGTGGACCTCCACCTGCTGAAGAAAGCGCAGACCGCGCAGGAATCGGGCGCTCGCGCCCCGATCAAGACCTGGTCGCGCCGTTCGACGATCCTCCCGGACTTCGTCGGCCTGACCTTCAGCGTCTATAACGGCCGCAAGTTCGTGCCGGTCTCGGTCAACGAAGACATGGTGGGCATGAAGCTCGGCGAATTCGCGCCGACCCGCTTCTTCCCGGGCCATGCTGCCGACAAGAAGGGCAAGCGCTGATGGGCAAGGAAAAATCCGGACGCCGCGTGGCTGACAACGAAGCGCTGTCGGTCGGCACGCAGATCCGTGGTTCGGCGCAGAAGCTGGGCCTGGTCGCGGCGCTCATCCGCAACAAGCCGGCAGGCGAAGCGATGAACATCCTGCAATTCTCGACCAAGGCCATGGCCGTCGAGGCGCGCAAGGTGCTTGCATCGGCGATCGCCAATGCCGAGAACAACCATAACCTCGACGTCGACGCGCTCGTCGTCGCCGAAGCATCGGTCGGCAAGGGCATCGTGATGAAGCGCTTCGCCACGCGCGGTCGCGGCAAGTCGACCCGCATCCTCAAGCCGTTCTCGCGGCTGCGGATCGTGGTGCGTGAACAGCAGGAAGAAGCATAATGGGTCAGAAATCCAATCCCATTGGTCTGCGCCTGCAGATCAACCGCACCTGGGACAGCCGCTGGTACGCCGATGGCGCCGACTATGGTCGCTTGCTGCTCGAGGACCTGCGGATCCGCGAGTTCATCATGAAGACGCTGCCGCAGGCCGCGATTTCGAAGGTGGTGATCGACCGTCCGGCCAAGCTGTGCCGCATTTCGATCTTCGCAGCACGCCCCGGCGTGATCATCGGCAAGAAGGGCGCCGACATCGAAAAGCTTCGCAAGAAGCTCGCGTCGATGACGTCGTCGGACGTGTCGCTGAACATCGTTGAAATCCGCAAGCCTGAAATCGACGCCAAGCTCGTCGCGCAAGGCATTGCCGATCAGCTCGAGCGTCGTATCGCGTTCCGTCGCGCCATGAAGCGCGCGGTGCAGTCGGCGATGCGGCTGGGTGCCGAAGGCATCCGGATCAATTGCGGTGGTCGCCTTGGCGGCGCCGAAATCGCGCGCTCGGAATGGTACCGCGAAGGTCGCGTGCCGCTCCACACGCTGCGTGCAAACGTCGATTACGCCGAAGCGCAGGCACACACCGCTTATGGCGTGTGCGGCGTGAAGGTGTGGATCTTCAAGGGCGAAAT
>CAYUYZ010000102.1:0-1594 GCA_964449575.1 uncultured Stakelama sp. | reverse complement strand
GTGCCGATCGAGACCGCCGTCAACGGCGTGCCCGATCTGGCGACGTTGCGCTCGAAATCGGTGCTCGGCCTGTCCTCGGTGACAATCCTGTTCGATCGCGGCACCGACGTAATCCGCGCGCGCCAGTTGGTGCAGGAACGGGTCACGCAAGTGCAGAGCCGCTTGCCCAGTGCTGCGCGACCGCCGGTGATGCTGCCGCCGCTCTCCTCGACCAGCCGGGCGATGAAGATCGGCGTGTCCTCCAAGAAGCTCGACCAGATGCAACTGTCCGAGCTGGTGCGCTGGACAATCCGGCCCCGGCTGATGGCGGTGCCTGGTGTCGCCAATGTTGCGGTGTGGGGCTATCGCGACCGGCAATTGCAGGTGCTGGCCGACCCCGACCGGTTGAATGCCGCAGGGGTGACGCTCAACGAGTTGCGGCTGGCGACGGGTGACGCCGTGCTCGTCGGCGGCGGCGGCTTTGTCGACACGCCCAACCAGCGCCTCGCGGTGCAACAGGCAGGCGCCATCCAGACCGCCGATGACCTGTCGCGCACGGTCATCAAGATCGCCGGCGATGCACCGGTGCGAATTGGTGATGTTGCGCGCGTGACCGAGGGCTTTGCCGCGCCGATCGGCAATGCGATCATCGATGACGGCCCCGGCCTGATGCTGATCGTCGAGAAGCAGCCGACGGGGAACACGCTGCAACTGACCCGCGATGTCGAAGCCGCCGTGGCCGAGCTGCGGCCCGGCCTGAAGGACGTGAAGGTCGATACCACGATTTTCCGCCCCGCCACCTTCATCGAACGGTCGATCGACAATCTGTCGCGCGCGCTGATTATCGGCTGCTTGCTGGTGGCGATCGTGCTTTTCGTCTTCACGCGCGACTGGCGTCAGGCGGTGATCAGCCTGGTCGCGATCCCGCTGTCCTTGCTCGGCGCGGGGCTGGTGCTGCTGTGGAGCGGGGCGACGATCAACACGATGGTGATTGCCGGGCTGGTGATCGCACTGGGAGAGGTGGTCGACGATGCGATCATCGATGTCGAGAACATCGCGCGACGATTGCGGCTCAATCGCGAGGCGGGCAATCCGCGCCCGGCGTTCGATGTCGTGCTGGCGGCCTCGCTCGAGGTGCGGACTGCGGTGGTGTTCGCCTCGCTGATCGTAATGTTGGTGTTCCTCCCGATCTTCTTCCTCGGCGGGGTGGCGGGCACGTTCTTCCAGCCGCTGGCGATTGCCTATGTGTTGGCGATTGCGGCGTCTTTGCTGGTCGCGCTGGTCGTCACCCCCGCACTCTGCCTGTTCCTGTTGCCGAACGCGCCGGTAAAGGCGGAGGGTGACACGCGCTTGGTCGGCTGGTTGAAGCGGCATTACGTCAGCACGCTGCCTCGGCTTATCACCCGGCCGAGCCTCGCAATCGGTATTGTCGCGGGCGGACTTCTGCTCTCCGGGATAGGCTATGCTGGCTTCAAGGACCAGTTCCTACCCGATTTCCGCGAAACCGATTTCCTGATGCATTTTGTCGAGAAGCCCGGCACCTCGATCGAGGCGATGGATCGCATCAGCATCCGCGCCTCGAAAGAATTGCGCGCGATACCGGGGGTGCGCAATT
>CAYUYZ010000101.1:0-1595 GCA_964449575.1 uncultured Stakelama sp. | reverse complement strand
TGCCGCTGTATTTGGGCGGGACTTCCCCGATGCATTGGGCGCACCCGAACCGCCTCCAAAACTGTCGTCTTGCGGCGCTGACAGCGCAGGCGCAGCCTCACTTCCAGCGAAACGCAAGCGCAGGAGGAAGGTCATGACGAGCTTTGCCGGACTGGACGTATCGATCGAGGAGACGGCGATCTGCGTCGTCGATGAGGATGGCGAGGTGCTGCTGCGAGCGGCGGTGCCGACCGATCCCGACGGTATCGCCAAGGTGCTCGAGCCATGGGCGGCGACGTTGAAGCGTGTCGGCCATGAAGCGGGATCGCTGTCGCCCTGGCTGCATCCAGCGTTGAAGGAGATCGGGCTGCCGGTGGTGTGTCTGGAGACCCGCCATGTGCGCGCGTCGATGGGAGCGCAGCGCAACAAGACCGACGCTGCCGACGCGCTCGGCATTGCGCATCTCATGCGCACCGGCTGGTTCCGGCAGGCGCATATCAAGACCGCTGCCAGCTACAGGATACGCCTGTTGCTGACGCAGCGGCGCAACCTCAAGCGCAAGTTCCTCGACCTCGAGAACACCATCCGGCACTCGCTCAAGGCGTTCGGTATCCGCTTGGGCAAGGTCGGTCGCGGTGCCTTCGAGCGCGCTGTGATCGACGCGCTGGAAGACGATGCGATGACGCGCGGCCTCATGGAAGCGATGCTGCGAGCGCGCGCGGCGCTGTGGGTCGAGTATCTCGCCTTGCACAAGCTGGTCACCCAGCTGGCAATGCGCGACGATCTGTGCCGGCGGTTCATGGCGATCCCCGGAGTCGGGCCGGTCACTGCGCTGAGTTACAGCAGCGCGATCGAGGACCCAGCGCGCTTCAAGCGATCGCGCGACGTCGCCGCCTACTTCGGCCTGACGTCCAAACGATGGCAGTCGGGCACGTCGATCGACGTCAAAGGCCGCATCAGTAAGGCTGGCGATCCCGACATCCGGCGCGCGCTCTACGAAGCGGCATCGGCGATGCTGACGCGCTTCAAAGGCAGTGACACGGTGAAGAGCTGGGGCCTCAAACTGGCGAAGACCAAGTGCCACGCCAAGGCCCGTGTCGCGGTCGCGCGCAAGCTCGCCGTCATCATGCACGCGATGTGGCGCGACGGCACCAACTACGTCGGCGATCCGTCGATGAACGAGCATGATCTTGCCGCATGGAATGCTGCCAAGTTGCAGCGCCTGAGCGTCGCGAGGTCATGATCTGAACACAACACCCGCGCGCTGACATCACGCAACGCGCTTAGGAGGTCCGCCCCGGCGGTAACGGAATGGTACAGACCAGAAAGACGGGAAGCACGATATCTTGCCTGCGGCCAGCATCGCTGGACCGCGCACGAATGCCTGTGATGCTGCCCCGTGAGTTCGATAGCGACATGCGCCGCGACGGTTCGAGCGCTGCCGATGTGCAGCCAAAACCCGCCGTCGATGAGCGCGGAAGAGTGCACGTCGTACCTGTCCCCGTTACCTTCGCAGACCTTCGAGGCCCAGCGTGGAATAGAACGCGCATTACTGTTACAGAGGAGAAATGGCGATGGCGAAGACTTGCAGAAAATCGAGACCAAATAAGAGGGCA
>CAYUYZ010000100.1:0-1601 GCA_964449575.1 uncultured Stakelama sp. | reverse complement strand
CGTCTGGCAGCGTCCCAAGCGCGGCCGTCGCAAGGATGGAAGCTACGGCACCATCGGCGACACGCACAACAAGCTCGACGGTGTTCGAACTGGCTTGAAGCTCCTTATTAAATTCGAAGAGTCAACGGACACTCATAAGCGCCTCGACTTTGAGGGAACGGCACGCCGATACATCAAGAAGAATGCGGCTCACGAGTTCGACCTTGCGCTCCGCAAGGCAATGGCCACGGCACGGAAGTAGCCCCCTCTTCGCCCTACCGCCCTCTAGGCCTAGCCTAACAACCAAATGGGTCCCTCCCGCTACCAAACGTTACGTGGGAAATTGCGCGGCCCGGGCCCACCCCAGATTCGGATTGAAAAAGTTGGTTGCGGGGTAGGTTGCGGGGTAGGGGAGGGATGACGCTTCTTTCGCTCACCGCCTTTGCAAAGACGCACGGCGCATCGCGCCAAGCTGCGACGAAGTGGCGGAAAAACGGCGTTCTCGTGCTTGATGGCGAGTTTGTCGACGTCGAGAAATCGGACGCGCGGATGCGCGACAACGGGCTCGGCCGGTTCAAACTCGAGGCCGCAACCGCAGCCCCGACCCCGCAACCAAAGCCACCACCCCGCAACCGCAGGCCCGCCGCCCCCGACATCGAGGCGGCGGTCGACGAGGTCGTGACCGACTTCACCGCTGCGGTTGCGGATGGCGAGATCGACGACGAGATCGCCGGCGGCTTCATCGAAGAGCTGCTGCGCGGCGAGTTCCGCAACAAGGCCGGCGCCGTCGCCGTCAAGGAAAACGCGCTCGCGCTGAAGCATCTGCTCGCCGCGCAAAAGGCTGCCGGCCTGCTGATCGAAATCGAGGTCGCCGAGCGTGTCCTGTTCGACGATCGCCGCAAGGCGCGCGACGCCTGGATGAATTGGCCCGGCCGCTTCGGCCCGCTGCTTGCCGCCGATCTGGGGATCGATTCGGCGCAGCTGGTGGAGGCGCTGAAGCCCTATGTCCACGAGCAGCTCGACGAGCTCGGCGAGCCGCCCCTCGATTTCGAGGGAACAGAAGACTGAGCGGCTCGTCCGCGCCGCACGCAAGGGCTGGACGCCACCGCCGCGCATCAGCGTGCCCGAATGGGCCGATCGCTTCCGCGTGCTCGCCAAGGAATCGGGCAACAGCTCGGGCAAGTGGCGCACCAGCCGCGTCGAGATCGCGCGCGGACCGATGCTCGCCGTCACCGAGCCAGGTGTCCGCAAGATCTCGGCGATGGTCGCCACGCAGCTGCTCAAGACGTCGCTGATCGAAAACGTCACCGGTTATCACATTCACCTCGACCCCTGCCCGATGCTGATCGTGCAGCCAAAGGACGCGGCGGCCGAGCAATTCTCGAAGGAGCGCATCGCCCCCTTCATCAAGGCAACGCCGAAGCTGCGCGAGCTGGTCGGCAAATCGACCACGCGCGACGCCGGCGACACGCTCGACTACAAGGCTTTCCCCGGCGGCTTTCTCGGCCTGGTCGGTGCAGGCTCGCCCGACAACCTCGCCCGTCGGCCGATCCGCATCGTCATGTACGACGAAGTCGACAAATATCTGCCGATCAAGGAAGGCGACCCGATCGCGATCGGCG
>CAYUYZ010000099.1:0-1941 GCA_964449575.1 uncultured Stakelama sp. | reverse complement strand
ACCCGGAATTGCTGCTCGCCTTTGGCCATATGCTTCGCAGGTTTGGGACGAGGGACGCCTTGTATAGCGACGATAGGACGGGAAAGCTGAGGGCTAAGCTTGACGCCATACGGTCTGACCTCACCCAAGACCCGAAATACAGGATGGCAAAGGATGAGGAGCGCTTGTGCGCGTTTCTTTCCATGGGAGCATCTCGAAAGGCACAACCCGACAACGACAATCGCGATCAGCAAGGCCGCGAGGCGGCATAAGCTGACCATTGCGAACACAGGACACGACCAATGAGACTTCTCGCGCTCGCCTCGGCTGCAACTTTTGTCTGCACACCCGTTGCCGTCTGGGATGGGGACGGCCCTATCTGGTTCAAGGAGGGGCCAAAGATCCGCATCGCCGGCATTGCAGCTCGCGAAATGGACGGGACTTGCTCTCGGGGACACCCATGCCCAGCGGCCTCCGCAGTTGCGGCAAGGGATGCATTGATCCGGCTACTCGGCGGGCGGAAGGGCCAGCGCGACACCGGTCATATCATCGTGCGCGCACCGGCAATGCGGTGTTCGGCAAATGGGCAGAGCTACGGCCGCGTCGTTGCCAGTTGCAGGCTTTCATATGGTCGAGATCTCGCCAAAGCCATGCTCGCGACAAGAACCGTTCAGCCTTGGAGATGACGCAAGCGTGATGGGATGGAGCGCTGGAGAAGCGAAGCCGAGCTAGGATGAGTCTAGTCTTCGCCCTTGGGTGCAGCGGCGGGGTCTTGGCGATCGAGGCGGTCTTCTCTCTTGATGTTATCGACGAATGCCTGAAGCACCGCGTTTCTGTCCCGGAACACCGTCGCGGACCGGAAATGGTCGCGCACTTTCGCCTCGATCTCGCCGACCGTCTGATTTTCAGGGTTGCCAGCGGCCCACTTACGGCCGGGATGGACCGTATCGAAGGGCGACTTGTTGTTGGCTCGTGTAGTGGCGTCATCACCGTGCTTTCCGAGCCCGTAAAGAATGCCTGTCTCGTTGTTCCAGATCGGCCGGAACATTCGGATTAGGTGACTTTCAGCGGCTGCCTGATAGCCTGTCTGCACGGCCAGCGCCCTGCATTCGAAGTCCTCGATTTCGATACCTTCGACCTTCTCTATATTGCGGCGATGTTCGTTGAGGCGGTCTGCAAGCTTCGTACCCTGATCAATCGCTGTCTTGGGATTGCCCTTCGGATCGGCTTTGCCGACATAAATCGGCGTCTCGGTCCCGCTGATTGGAGCGTAAAGCCGGTTGGGCCCCGTGTAGTAAATTGCGTAGACGCCGGACCCATAGAAGCGGGTCAGGCTACCGAGTAGCTTGCGGTCCTGGGCCACCATCGCAAGCGCCACGAAGTTTCCGATGAGACTGGGTTCCGCCGGGTCGAAAAAGGCATCGGGTAATTCGTTGGGATCGATCTTGCGCGTAAGGCGCTCAAGACGATCACGCATCGCGTCAACGCTGCTGACCAGCTTCTTCCGCGCCGGGGTTGTCAGCCCCTCGGCCTCGGTGGCGGCAAGCAGCGCCTCGATCTCGGCGAGGATCTTGCTCGCCTTCGTTACTGAAGGATCCCGCGACATGCCTATTGCTTGGTGCTTTCCGCGCTTCGCAGCGCAAGGGCGACACTGCGCGCCACGCGTTCGGCGAGCGTGACTGGCACGGCGTTGCCAAGCTGCCGCATGGCCTCGGACCAGACGCCCTCGATTCGATAGGTGTCGGGAAAAGTCTGAAGGCGGGCGCTCTCCCTGACCGTGAAATAGCGAACCGATCCATCGGGCCGAGCGAGCATGTTTTCTCCTCCGGGAACGCCATGAACGCCGGCCTTCAATGCCTTCGCGGCGTCATCCAATGGGCTGCCGGTATGGCCGGGATAGCTGCGAGCTCCCGGCTGGAACCTGTGGCCGGAAAGGCCCGAGGCTTCCGCGGGGTTGCGCTC
>CAYUYZ010000098.1:0-1975 GCA_964449575.1 uncultured Stakelama sp. | reverse complement strand
GGCCTCCTCCGCACTGCCGATCCCGCCGACTGAGATCAACGGGATGGCGCCGCCGGTCGCCGCGCGTGCTTCGGCGAGCTTGGCGCGGGCGAGCGGGGCGAGCGGGGCGCCGGACAAGCCGCCAGTCTCGGTTGCGTTGGCCGAGCGGAGCGGGGGGCGGCTGATCGTGGTGTTGCTGACGATCAGCGCGTCGATCTTCGCATCGATCGCGGCGCGGGCGATGTGGTCGATGCCCGCGGTGTCGAGATCGGGGGCGATTTTCAGGAACAGCGGCGTCGTGCCGCGCGCTTCGATGCAGGCCGCGAGCAGTTCGGCGAGCTCGGCGCCATATTGCAGGTCGCGCAGGCCCGGCGTGTTGGGCGAGCTGATATTGATCGTGATGTAATCGGCGATCGGCGCGGCCTTGGTCACGCCGATCCGATAATCGGCGATGCGGTCCGCCGCGTCCTTGTTGGCGCCGACATTGATGCCGAGCACGCCGTTTCGTTTCGCCGCTTTTGCGCGGGGGAGCGCAGCGTCGATGCCGCCATTGTTGAAGCCGAGTCGGTTGATGACGCCCTCGTCCTCGACCAAGCGGAAAATGCGCGGCTTCGGGTTGCCGGGTTGTGCGAGTGGCGTGAGCGTGCCGATCTCCACACTGCCGAAGCCGAGGCCGAACCAGCCGTCGATCGCATCGCCGTTCTTGTCGACTCCGGCGGCGAGCCCGAGCGGCGACGCGAAGTCGATCCCGGCGACGCGGGTCGCGAGAGCGGGGTCCGGGGCAGGGGCGGCGAAGGGCGCCCCGACCTTGGCCCAGGCAGCAAGCCCATCGATCGTCAGTCCATGCGCACGCTCGGCATCAAGGGCGAACAGGGCGGGGCGCAAGACCGAGAACATCGCTCTGGCTTTGGCAGGGCCTAGGCGGGGGAGCAACTCTTCGCGTTCTTCGCGTTCTTTGCGTGCGAATAATTTGTTCTCGCGAAGAACGCGAAGAACGCAAAGAAGAAGGCGATATGGCTCTTCGGGCTGGTTGACGCGGGCGTCGCAAAGGCCCATTTGACAATCGGATCAAATTTGTCCGATTGGAAATCATGCGCCTGTCCAGCCTTGCCGATTATGCTGTCGTGATGATGAGCGCGGCCGCGCGCCATTGTGGCCAAGCCGGGCTTTGCACGGCGGCAAACCAAACGGCGCGCGGGCGGCTGAACGCGACGCTGCTGAGCGAGGAGACGGGCATTCCGCTGCCGACCGTCCAGAAGCTCGTCAGCCGCTTGTCGAGCGCGGGTCTCATCGAAAGCGCACGCGGCACTGGCGGCGGCTTTCGCCTGTCGCGTCCGCCCGCGAGCATCAGCCTCGCCGATATCATCGAAGCCGTCGAGGGGCCGATCGCGATGACCGCTTGCGTCGACGAAGGCCGCCACGATTGCCTGATCGAGGAAAATTGCCGGGTGAAGCCGCACTGGAACGCCGTCAACGGCGCAGTGCGCGGCGCGCTCGCGCATGTCTCGCTCGCCAGCCTGAGCGCGGAGCCCACCGCATGATGCCGCGGTCGCGCGCAGCGCAATTTTCGCTTCTTCTTCGTGCCTTTGCGGCTTTGTGTGAGTCAATTTTTCTCACACAAAGCCACGAAGACGCGAAGAAGAGTTCGTTCACGCGGAGGCGCGGCGACGCGGAGAAGAAGGGCGCGCTTGGCGGTGCAGCCATCTTTAGTTCGCTTGGTAGAGAAAGCGCTTCGCGCATGAGCTTGGCGAATCACCTCCGCGTCCCCGCGCCTCCGCGTGAACCAACTTACAGCCGCCAACCGGCAGGAACTCGATAATGGCCACCAAGAATGCCGAGGCGATTGCCGCCGCCAACAAGAAGTATGAATGGGGTTTCAGCTCGGACATCGAGCAGGAATTCGCGCCCAAGGGGCTGTCGGAGGACACTGTCCGCTTCATTTCCGCCAAGAAGAACGAGCCCGAATGGATGCTCGACTGGCGGCTGAAGGCGTATC
>CAYUYZ010000097.1:0-2000 GCA_964449575.1 uncultured Stakelama sp. | reverse complement strand
GCGCCGCCGTTCGGTCGGCGTCGAGGCGCAGCAACGGCGCGGCATCGCCGAGGCGCACCCGAGCGGCAGCGCGGCGCGCGGTGAGCCGGGCCTCGCTGTCCGCATCCGCCAGCGCCCGGTTACGGCGTTGTTCGGCATCGTAAACGGCAAGCGCTGTCTCGACTTCGCGCAGCGCCCGCAGCACGGCAACGTCCCAACCGGCAAGCGCGGCACGTTCGCTCGCCCGCGCCTGCGCTAACCGCGCCCGTGCGGGTGCCTGGTTGGGGAAGGCCCAACTGACCAGAGGTGATCCCGTCGCGACCAGCCGACCGGTCAGCAACCCGATCGCGCCGCCGAGATTGACGCGCGGATACAGGTCGGCCCGCGCCACGCCGATGCGTGCGGCGGTGGCAGCAAGGCGACGTTCGGCCTCGCGAATATCGGGGCGACGCAGCAGCAGCGCAGCGCCATCGCCGATCGGCGCGGCGGTGCGCAACTTCGGCAACGCCTGGCAAGTGACGGGATCGACGCGCGCCTCCGCCGGTGGCCGCCCGGCCAGCGTCGCAAGGCGGTAGCTGGCATTGGCCTGTGCCGCTTCCAGAGGTGCCTTAAGCGCGGCCGTCGAGGCCAGCAGGCTCGCTGCCTGCGACACCTCCAGCGGCGAGACTTCGCCCGCGTTCAATTGATCCCGCGCCACCGCAACCGCGTTCTGCTGAACCTTCACCTGCTCGGCCACCGCGCCCAGCGCCTGGGTCGCGCCACACAGCTCGACATAGGCCAGCACTGTGTCCGCGGCCACGGCAACGCGCACGCCATCGACTGCCGCTTCCTGCGCGGCCGCATCGGCGCGCGCCGCCAATGCGGCCGATCGGAGCCGCCCGAACAGATCGGCGTCCCAGCTGGCGGTGAGCGCAAGATCATAGTCGGTGGTGGGCACATTGGACGACGCACTCGGCTGGCCCGCGCTGTCGTCAACGGTCAACCCGCTTTCCACCGTCGTCTGCGGCAACCGCGCTGCCCATGCCTGACGCGCCGCCGCGCGCGCACCGTCGAGATTGGCATAGGCCACGCGCAAGTCCGCATTGGTGGCGAGGCTCGCCAGCACCAGCCGGTCGAGCACCGGATCGTCATACAGCCGCCACCAGTCATCGGGCACCGGTGCGATCGACGCGGGCGGAAGCGCGGCGAAGGCGCCCGTTGCGGTCGGTGGCGCGATCGTGGGCGGCGGAGACGGCGCAATCATGCAGCCGCTCGCTATTAGCGCGATCAGGGGAGCCAACCGCTTCACGCCGTCACCGCCTGCGGCGGGGCATCGGGGACCAGCCGCTCTTTACCGAAGCGCGCATACAGCGCCGGCATCAGGAACAGGTTGAGCGCGGTCGAGGACACCAGCCCGCCCAGGATAACGATCGCCATCGGATGCTCGATCTCATGCCCCGGCGCATTGCCCGCAACGACCAGAGGCAGCAACGCGAGCCCAGCGCACAGCGCCGTCATCAGGATCGGCACCAACCGCTCGGCCGCACCCCGGATGATGAGCTGCGGCCCGAATGCTTCGCCCTCGAACCGGCGGAGGTGGTCGTAATGCGACAACAGCATGATGCCGTTGCGCGCCGCGATACCGATTACCGTGACGAAGCCGACGAGCGACCCGAGCGACAACACGCCCCCGGTCAGCGCCACGCCCACGACGCCGCCTACCAGCGCGAACGGCAGGCTTACGCCGACGAGCGCGGTGATCCGCGTCGAGCGGAATTCCATCCAAACCAGCAGCAAAATGCCGACCAGACAGGCTAGGCCAATCGTCCACAGCCGCTGACGCGATTCCTGAAGGGCGGCATATTCGCCGAGCACTTGCGGATGGTATCCGGTCGCAAACGGCACCTGCGCCACCGCCGCGTCGACCGCGCGCGCAACCGATCCGAGATCGGCGCCCTTCACATTCAGCGTCACGTCGATGCGGCGTTGGCTGTTCTCGCGCTTGATCTCGTTGGGCGCGGGCACGACCAGCACATCGGCAA
>CAYUYZ010000096.1:0-2186 GCA_964449575.1 uncultured Stakelama sp. | reverse complement strand
CGAAACTGAGTTCGATCAACAAGAATGAGCGTCGCAAGAAGCTGGTGAAGAAATACGCCGGCCGCTATGCGAAGCTCAAGGCGATCGCGAATGACAAGGGGCTCGACGATACCGAGCGCCTGATCGCGCGCCTGAAGCTGGCGGAAGTGCCGCGCAACGGCAACCCGACCCGCATCCGCAACCGCTGCGAGCTGACCGGTCGGCCGCGCGCTTATTACCGCAAGTTCCGGCTTTGCCGTGTGCAGCTGCGTGAACTGGCCAATAAGGGCCTGATTCCCGGCGTTACGAAGTCGAGCTGGTAAGGACGAGATATGGCATTGACCGACCCCATTGGTGACATGCTCACCCGCATCCGCAACGGCCAGCGCGCGCGCAAGGACAGCGTCCTGTCGCCCGCGTCGAAGCTGCGCGTCCGCGTGCTCGACGTGCTTCAGCGCGAAGGCTATATCCGCGGCTATTCCGAGGAAGAAATGGGCCCTGCCAAGGGCATCCGGATCGAACTCAAATATTTCGAGGGCCAGCCCGCGATCAAGCATGTCGCGCGCGTCTCCAAGCCCGGTCGCCGGGTTTATTCGGGCGCGCAGGATCTGCCGCGCGTGATGAACGGCCTGGGCATCACCATCGTCTCGACGCCGCGTGGCGTTCTGTCCGACGCCGAAGCGCGCGACCAGAACGTCGGTGGCGAAGTGCTTGCGGAGGTATTCTGATGAGCCGCATTGGTAAGAAAGCCGTACCGATCCCTGCGGGTGTTACCGCGACGATCGACGGCGGGCAGATTTCGGTGAAGGGGCCCAAGGGCACCCTGACCATGCCGTTGTTCGACGACATCGCCTATGCGCTGGAAGACGGCGCGATTTCGGTGAAGCCGGCGAATGACAGCAAGCGCGCGCGCGCCTTTTGGGGCATGCAGCGCACGATGGTGCAGAACCTGGTGACCGGCGTGACCGAGGGCTTCACCAAGGTCCTCGAAATCACCGGTGTCGGCTATCGCGCCGCGTCGCAGGGTCGCAATTTGAACCTGCAGCTCGGCTATAGCCACCACGTCAACTATGCGATTCCGGAAGGGATCGAGATCAAGACGCCCGATCAGACCACGGTCGAGATCACCGGCATCGACAAGCAAAAGGTTGGCCAGGTCGCGGCGGAAATTCGCCGCTGGCGCAAGCCCGAGCCGTATAAGGGCAAGGGCATCAAGTATCGCGGCGAGTTCATCTTCCGCAAGGAAGGGAAGAAGAAATGATTTCGACCAAGGGAATGTCTCTGTTCGAGAAGCGGCGTCGCCGCAATCGCTCGGCGCTGCGCGCGCGCAGTGCGGGCCGTCCGCGCCTGTCGGTGCACCGTTCGGGCAAGCACATCTATGCCCAGGTCATCGACGATGCGGAAGGGCGGACGATTGCTTCTGCCTCGACGCTGGAAAAGGACGTGCGCGGCACGTCGGGCGCGAATATCGACGCGGCGACTTTGGTCGGCAAGCGCGTCGCCGAAGCGGCCAAGCAGGCTGGTGTCACGCGGGTCGTATTCGATCGTGGTGGCTTCCTGTTCCATGGTCGCGTGAAGGCGCTGGCGGAAGCCGCGCGCGAAGCCGGGTTGGAGTTCTAAGATGGTCGATGAAATCGTAAGCACCGGCGCTGAAGGCGCTGCTCCCGATGCACCGCAGGGCCGTGGCCCGCGCGGTGGCGCCGGGCGTGGTCGTGGCGGCCCCGGCGGCGGCGGTCAGAACCGTGACGGTCGCGGCCGTGACAGCCGTGGCGGTCGCGATAATCGCGGTCGTGGCGGCCCCGGCGGCGACGACGGCGGCGAAGAGCTGATCGAAAAGCTCGTTCACATCAACCGCGTGTCGAAGACGGTGAAGGGCGGCAAGCGCTTCGGCTTTGCAGCGCTCGTCGTGGTCGGCGATGGCAAGGGCCGGGTCGGCTTTGGCCATGGCAAGGCGCGCGAAGTGCCGGAAGCCATCAGCAAGGCGACGGCCGCTGCCAAGAAGGCAATGGTCCGCGTGCCGCTGAAGGAAGGCCGCACGCTGCATCACGACGGCAATGGCCACTTCGGTGCCGGTCGCGTGACGCTGCGCTCGGCGCCGCAGGGCACCGGCATCATCGCGGGTGGCCCGATGCGAGCCGTGTTCGAATCGCTCGGCGTCGCCGATGTGGTGACCAAGTCGGTCGGCACGTCGAACCCCTACAACATGA
>CAYUYZ010000095.1:0-2225 GCA_964449575.1 uncultured Stakelama sp. | reverse complement strand
ACACGGTCTTGCCGACGCCGGCGCCGCCGAACAGGCCGATCTTGCCGCCCTTGGCATAAGGCGCGAGCAAGTCGATCACCTTGATGCCGGTGACGAGAATGGCGCTTTCGGTCGACTGGTCGACGAACAGCGGCGCGGGTGCGTGGATCGGCATCGTATCGGCGTGGCCGACCGGACCGCGCTCATCGATCGGCTCACCGATGACGTTCAGGATGCGCCCGAGCGTCTTCGGGCCAACCGGCACGCGGATCTGCGAGCCGGTATCGGTCACAGTCTGACCGCGCGTGAGGCCTTCGGTCGCGTCCATCGCGATCGTGCGAACCGTGTTCTCGCCCAGATGCTGCGCGACTTCGAGGACAAGGCGGTTGCCGTTGTTGTCTGTTTCGAGCGCGTTCAAAATCGCGGGCAGCTGGTCCTGCTCAAAGGTCACGTCGACGACCGCGCCGATGACCTGGCTGATGCGGCCTACGTTATTGGTGGTCGCAGCGGGTGCGATCGTGTCGGGGGCGGTTGCCATCGTTCTTCCTACTCAGTTTATATAAGAAACAGCACTTGCCGAACAGCGAGTCTCACCAGAGACCCATTTCCAGCCATCGCCTGTCTTCATCACTATCGCCGTGTGCCGTTTCCACCCACCCGCAAACTCGGGCAGGTTATAACGACAGGACAATTGACCCTTAGTGGTCGTTCGGACGCACCTGACATGGCGAGTTGCAGCAGCGTGGTCAGAACACATTGACGCGTGCGCACGCGAAAACTCCTCGCGTGTCGGCTTTTCTACCGCAGCTGCTAAACCGATTAGCATGAAAAGGAGCGCGCCACTGCTCAAAGCGCCTCCGCCCCCGAAATAATTTCCACCAGCTCGGTCGTGATCGCGGCCTGGCGGGTGCGGTTGTACTGGATCGTCAGCTTCTGGATCATGTCGCCCGCGTTGCGCGTCGCATTGTCCATCGCGGTCATCTGCGCGCCGTAGAAACCGGCGTTGTTCTCGAGCATTGCGCCATAGAATTGGATCGCGATGTTGCGCGGCAGCAGATCGGCGAGGATCGATTCCTCGTCGGGCTCATACTCAACGGCAGCACCATCCGACGGCGTTGCGGCGGCCAGCTTGGGCAGCGGCACGGGGATGATCTGCTGCGCCACCGGCTCCTGCACCAAAGCCGAGCGGAAATTCGAATAGAACAGGTGCGCGACGTCGAACTCGCCATTCTCGAACCGCGTGATCAGATCGCTCGCCAGTTCGCTCGCGATCGCGAAGCCTGGCGTGCGGTGGCCGCTCATGTCGCGGTCATTGTAGATCATCGTCGGGTAGAAGCGCCCGAGCACGCGCGCCTTGCGCCCCGCGAGATAGAAGCGAACCGTCTTGCCTTGCGCGATCAGCTCATCGGCCTTGCGGCGCGCCAGACGCACGATGTTGGTGTTGAAACCACCCGCAAGCCCGCGCTCGCTGGTCGCGACGACGAGCAGATGGACCTGATCCTTGCCATTGCCTGTCAGCAGCTTGGGCGACGATTCGCTGACGGTCACCTTCGACGCAAGGCTCGCCATCACCGCTTCGAGGCGGCTGGCATAGGGGCGCGCGGCGACGGCGGCCTCCTGCGCACGGCGCAGCTTGGCGGCGGCGACGGTCTTCATCGCGCGGGTGATCTTCTGCGTCGACTTGACCGAGCCGATGCGGATCTTGAGGGCTTTGAGCGACGCCATCTTCTTCCTTCTCACCCTCTCGCGCGTGCGGGAGAGGGCTAAGTGCCTTTACGCAAACGACTTCGTGAAATCGCCCAGCGCTGCCTTCAGCGCGTCGGTGGTTTCCTTGGTCAGCTCGCGCTTGTCGCGGATGTCGGTCAGGATCGCGGCGTGCGCCGAGCGCATGTGCGCCAGCATCGCGCCTTCATACCGCGTCACATCCGCCACCGGCACGCTGTCGATATAACCGTTGGTGCCAGCGAAGATCGACACCGTCTGCTCTTCGAACGGCATGGGCGAGAACTGCGCCTGCTTGAGCAGCTCGGTCAGGCGAGCGCCACGATTCAGCAGCTTCTGCGTCGAGGCGTCGAGGTCCGAGCCGAACTGCGCGAATGCCGCCATTTCGCGGTACTGCGCGAGCTCGAGCTTGATCGAGCCCGACACCTTCTTCATCGCCTTCGTCTGCGCGGCCGAGCCGACGCGGCTCACCGACAGGCCGACGTTGATCGCGGGGCGGATGCCGGCGAAGAACAGGTCGGTTT
>CAYUYZ010000094.1:0-2234 GCA_964449575.1 uncultured Stakelama sp. | reverse complement strand
TCGAACCTGCTCAAGCGACTGCTCGGCGAAACCGTCACGCTCGTCGTCAAGCATGGCCGTAATCTCGGCCCGGTGCGTGCCGATCCGGGGCAGCTCGAACAAGTCGTGATGAACCTCGCCGTCAATGCCCGCGACGCGATGCTCACCAAGAACCCGCAAGGCGGCGGCACGCTGACGATTGAAACGCTTGCGGTCGCCGCCGCCGACGTCCCGCAGATCGCGCTCGCGCACAAGCTGTCGGCGGAGACGATGCCCGTCGCCGATTACACCGCGCTGCGTGTGTCCGACACCGGCATGGGCATTCCCGCCGATATCCTGCCCAAGATTTTCGAACCCTTTTTCACCACCAAGGATGTGGGGAAGGGCACTGGCCTCGGGCTCTCAACCGTCTATGGCATCGTCAAGCAATCGGGCGGCTACATCTTCCCCGATAGCGCCCCCGGCAAGGGCGCGGTGTTCAGCATCTACCTGCCTGTCCACCGCACCGAAGCCGCCGCGCGGCCGAGCGCGCCGAAAGCCAAGGCCAAACCCGCCGAACTCTGGGGGTCGGGGACGATCCTGCTCGTCGAGGATGAGGATATGGTCCGCGCGGTCGCCGAACGCGCGCTGGCGCGGCAGGGCTATACCGTGCTCACCGCCGAGAATGGCGAAGCCGCGCTCGAAGTGCTGGCCACCGCCGCGCGGCCCGACCTGCTGATTTCCGACGTCGTGATGCCGATGATGGACGGGCCGACGATGGTCCGCCACGCCCGCGCGCGCTATCCCGACCTGCCGATCCTGTTCATGTCGGGCTATGCCGAGGAGCAATTGCGCAAGTCGATCGATCTCGACAATGTCGCCTTCCTGCCCAAGCCCTTTTCGGTTCAGCAACTCGCCGAAGCCACGCGCGACGTGCTCGCCGCCAAATGACGCTTGGCGCTGGCCGCCCGACCGCCTATGCGCCCCCGATGCCGACCACTGTCCTGATCGTCGAAGACGAACCGCTCATCGCGATGATGCTTGAGGATTTTCTGGGCGAGATGGGCAAGACCGTCATCGGCCCGGCGGATAGCTGCGCGCAGGCGCTCGCGCTGATCGCCAAGGGCGGCATCGATGCGGCGATCCTCGACGTCAATCTGCGCGGCGGCGAAACCAGCGATCCGATCGCCGATGCGCTGGCCGCCGCCGGCATTCCGTTCCTGTTCGCGAGCGGCGGCAGCGGCGACGGCGTCGAAGGCCCGCACAGCAACCGCCCGGTGCTCGCCAAGCCGTTCACGATGGAGGCCGTCGCCAGGGCGCTCGAAGCGCTGGGCTGAGGCGGCAACCACAGCCGCGCGGCAGCGCCCGGGCAGCGCGCACGATTTTTTTGACACTCATGATGTTCCGCTCTTGTTCTATAAGAACAGATAAGGTACATGGCTCGCGACGCATTGAACGACAACGGTGTTCGGTCTAGCGAGGAGAACCATCATGGCAGCCAAATTGAAGGTTATCGACAGCGACATGGCCCTTTCTTCGGACAAGACAAGCGACAAGGCTGCGGGCGACCGCCAGAAGGCGCTCGACGCCGCGCTCGCGCAGATCGACCGCGCGTTCGGCAAGGGCAGCGCGATGCGGCTGGGGTCGAAAGCGACGATGCAGGTCGAATCGATTTCGACCGGTTCGCTCGGTCTCGACATTGCGCTTGGCGTTGGCGGTTTGCCGCGTGGCCGGGTGATCGAGATTTATGGCCCGGAAAGCTCGGGCAAAACCACGCTCGCGCTCCACGTGATCGCCGAGGCGCAGAAAAATGGCGGGACCGCCGCCTTCGTCGACGCCGAACATGCGCTCGATCCGGTTTATGCCAAGAAATTGGGCGTCAACATCGATGAGCTGATCGTGTCGCAGCCCGACACCGGTGAGCAGGCGCTCGAAATCGTCGACACATTGGTGCGCTCGAACGCGATCGACGTGCTGGTGGTCGATTCGGTTGCGGCGCTGGTGCCGCGCGCGGAAATCGAAGGCGAAATGGGCGACAGCCATGTCGGCTTGCAGGCACGGCTGATGTCGCAGTCGCTGCGTAAACTGACGGGCTCGATCAGCCGGTCGCGCTGCATGGTCATTTTCATCAATCAGCTGCGCATGAAGATCGGCGTGATGTACGGCAATCCCGAGACGACCACGGGCGGCAATGCGCTGAAGTTCTACGCGTCGGTCCGCCTCGACATTCGCCGCACCGGCCAGATCAAGGACCGCGAGGATATTGTCGGCAACAC
>CAYUYZ010000093.1:0-2290 GCA_964449575.1 uncultured Stakelama sp. | reverse complement strand
CACACACCGCTTATGGCGTGTGCGGCGTGAAGGTGTGGATCTTCAAGGGCGAAATTCTGGGTCACGACCCGATGGCGCAAGACCGGCTGATGATGGAAGCGCAGACTTCCGGCGTCCGTCCGGCTCGCTGAGGAACCTGAGCAATGTTGCAGCCAAAAAAGACCAAGTTCCGCAAAGCCTTCAAGGGCCGCATCCATGGCAAGGCTACGGGTGGATCGGACCTCAACTTCGGCTCCTACGGGCTGAAGGCGATGGAGCCTGACCGGATCACCGCGCGCCAGATTGAAGCGGCGCGCCGCGCGATCACGCGCCACATCAAGCGCCAGGGGCGGTTGTGGATCCGCATTTTCCCCGACGTGCCGGTGTCGTCGAAGCCCGCCGAAGTCCGCATGGGCTCGGGCAAGGGCTCGCCGGAATTCTGGGCCGCGCGGGTCAAGCCGGGCCGTATCCTGTTCGAACTCGACGGCGTGCCGGGTCCGATCGCTGCTGTCGCTTTCGAGCGCGCAGCGATGAAGCTGCCGATCAAGGTCAAGGTTGTCGCCCGCCTCGGCGATACCTCGCATCTGGAAGGTTGAGGGCGATGAGCAAGAACAAGAACACGGTGTCCGATCTGCGCACCAAGAGCGACGACCAGATGACCGAACAGCTGCTCCAGCTGAAGCGCGAAGCGTTCAACCTGCGCTTCCAGGCCGCGACCAGCCAGCTCGAAAAGCCGGCCCGCGTCAAGGAAGTCCGCCGCGACATCGCGCGCATCAAGACCCTCCAGACCGAGCGTTCGCGCTCGGCTGCGAAGTAAGGATTAGACCATGCCGAAGCGTGTGCTGACGGGACAGATCGTCTCCGACAAAGGCAACAAGACCGTGGTGGTGAATGTCGAGCGCAAGGTGAAGCACCCGCTCTATGGCAAGATCATCCGTCGGTCGAAGAAGTACCATGCCCATGATGAGGGCAATGAATTCAAGGCGGGCGAAGTCGTGCGGATCGAAGAGACCGCACCGATCAGCAAGCTGAAGACCTGGAAGGTGATCGAGCGGGTCAACGCCCATGCGACGCCGGATCGGGTCGACGTCGACGCGTAAGCGACGGCTTTAGTTTTGGCGGGGCTCGGTCGGAAACCGACCCCAAGGTGAAGAAGGAACCGGATCGATGATCCAGATGCAATCCAATCTCGAGGTCGCTGACAACAGCGGCGCGAAGCGGGTGCAGTGCATCAAGGTGCTGGGCGGCTCGAAGCGTCGCACAGCCGGTGTGGGCGACATCATCGTCGTCAGCATCAAGGAAGCACAGCCCCGTGGCAAGGTGAAGAAGGGCGACGTGCACCGCGCCGTCATCGTGCGCACGGCGAAGGACATTCGCCGCGCCGATGGCTCGGTCATTCGTTTCGACACCAACGCAGCCGTGCTGGTCAACAAGAACGAGGAGCCGATCGGCACGCGTATCTTCGGGCCAGTAGTGCGCGAACTGCGTGGCAAGAAGCACATGAAGATTATCAGCCTTGCGCCGGAGGTGCTGTAATGGCCGCCGCAAAGATCAAGAAGGGTGACACCGTCGTCGTCCTGTCCGGCAAGGACAAGGGCAAGACCGGCGAAGTCACGCGCGCCATGCCGAAGGACGGCAAGGTCGTCGTGTCGGGCGTCAATGTCGCGACCCGCCACAAGAAGCCGAGCCAGACCGATCCGTCGGGTGGTCTCGACAAGTTCGAAGCGCCGATGCACGTCTCGAAGGTCGCCCTTGCCGACCCCAAGACCGGCGCACCAACCCGCGTCCGCTTTGAAGAGCGCGACGGCAAGAAGGTTCGCGTGGCCGTGAAGTCGGGGGAGGTCGTCAATGGCTGATGTTTATGTGCCACGGATGAAGGCGCTCTATGACGAGACCATCATCAAGGCGATGACCGAGAAGTTCGGTTACAAGAACCACATGGAAGTGCCCAGGATCGAGAAGATCGTCCTGAACATGGGTGTGGGCGAAGCGACGCAGGACAAGAAGAAGGTCGAGCAGGCGTCTGGCGAAATGGAACTGATCGCGGGCCAGAAGCCCGTCGTCACCAAGGCCAAGAAGTCGATCGCGCAGTTCAAGTTGCGCGAAGGCATGCCGATCGGCTGCAAGGTCACGCTGCGTCGTGAGCGGATGTACGAATTTCTCGACCGCTTCATCACGATCGCGCTGCCGCGCGTTCGCGATTTCCGCGGGCTGAACCCCAAGTCGTTCGACGGGCGCGGCAATTATGCGTGCGGCCTGAAGGAACAGCTGATCTTCCCGGAAATCAGCTACGACAAGGTCGACAAGATCC
>CAYUYZ010000092.1:0-2395 GCA_964449575.1 uncultured Stakelama sp. | reverse complement strand
GCGTCATCGTGTTGATCGACAGCCCGAAAATCTCGAACACGACTGCGGTGATGAGGATCGATACCGGCAGCGCGACCAGTGAGATTGCGGTCGTGCGCCAGTTGAGCAGGAACACGAACAACACGATCGAAACGACGATGCCGGCCTCGATAAGTGCGCGCTGCAGTGTGCCGATCGAGGTCTGGATGAAATTGGCCTGACGGAACTGCACGCGATCAGCGCGCAAGCCATCGGGCAGCGTGGCAGTGATTTCCTTGAGCGCCTTCTCAACTTCGTCGGTTACAGCCACGGTCGCAGCGTCGGGCTGTTTCTGGATCGCGATGACCACGGCGGGTTGGCCGTCATAACCCGCATCGCCGCGCCGGAACGCGGCGGCGAAGTCGACCTTGGCAATCTGCGACAAACGGACGGGACCATTGGCATTGCTGGCCACGACGAGCTGCTGAAGATCCTCGATCCGCGTCGTTCTTGCGACGTTGCGGATAAGAAACTCCCGCTCATACTGATCGACGAAGCCGCCGCCGGTGTTGGTGCCAAAAGCGCGTAGCGCGTCCTCCACGTCTTTCAGTTTGACGCCGACGGCATTCATCGCCGCGAGATCAGGCGAAACGCGATACTGCCGCACCTCGCCGCCGATCGGAATGACCTGCGCGACGCCGGGGATCGCCAGCAGGCGCGGCCGTATCTGGAAATCGGCGATTTCGCGCGCTTGCATCGGACTTGCCCGGCCATAGGGGATCGCGACCAGCATGATCTCGCCCATGATCGACGTGACCGGCCCCATCTGCGGGACGACGGCGGGCGGGATTTGTTCGCGCACGAGTGTCAGACGTTCGGCGACCTGCTGGCGCGCGCGGTAGACATCTTCCTTCCAGCCGAACTCGACATAGACGATCGACAGACCGATGCCCGACACCGACCGGACACGTTCGACCCCGGGGACGCCGCTCATCGATGTCTCGATCGGGCGCGTCACCAGCGTTTCGACTTCGGGCGGTGCAAGGCCCGGTGATTCGGTCAGGATCGTGACGACCGGGCGATTGAGATTGGGCAGCACATCGACCGGCAACCGGGTCACTGACAGTCCCCCGAATGCCATCAGCGCGAACGCAAGGAACAGCGTAAGGACACGGTTACGGAGTGAAAAGGCGACGAGCCGGTCAAACATCGCCTAGCGCACCTGGCCGAGCAGTTCGGCCCCCGCCGTCACGACGTGCTCGCCGGGCTTCACGTTCGAGAGGAGCGCAACGCGACTTGCATCTACGGGAGAGGATTTCACGCTGCGCTGCTCGAACAGCTCGGCGTGGGTTTTGACGAACACCGAGGGGGTGCCGTTGGCGCTCGACAATAGGGCGGCGCGGGGCACGATGACGCCCGCGACCGTGCCGCCAAGCGGTGCCTCGATCGTGATCGGTTCACCAATCCGCAAATTGGCGGGCACACCCACTACGCGGAACAACGCCGGTGCCGCACGTCCGCGGTCGATGAGCCCGGCCCCCTCGAAAACCAGGTCGAAGGTCGTGCCGTCAGCCGTCTTGCCAACCGCCTTCGCGCCCGCCGCCAGTGCGCGACGATCGAACAGATTGGCTTCGACATAAAGGCGCGAGCGATCGACGATTTCGAACAGCGTCGTCTCCGCGCTCACGACCTGCCCGACGCGGACGTTAGACAACCCGATCACCCCGTCGATCGGCGACACCAGCACTTCACGTGCGCTACGCGCTTGGGCAAGCGCGGCGCGACGGCGCTGGAGACCTGCAAGCGTGATGCCAGCCTCTTCGATCTGGCGCCTTGGCACGACGCCTTCGAGCCGACGCAGCCGCGCCGAGCTGTTCGCAGCGAGCGCGATCTGCTGGTCAAGGTCGCTCGACTCGCGTGCTAAGGTGGCGCGGTCGATCGCCTGCAGCGGCGGCTCCACAAAGGCGAGCACTTGCCCCGCGCGAACCGCCTGCCCAATGATCGGTAACCTCGAGGCAGGGGCAGTGACCCGGCCGCCCGTGGCGCTCTGGATCAATCCGCCACGCTTCGGATCGGCGACGATCTTGCCGGTCAGGCTCGTGTTTGGCTGCGCCTCACCCGCTGCGGCAAGCACTGTCCGCACCCCGATGATCCGCTGGACCGACTTGGGGCCAAATAGCTTACCATCTGCGGTCTTGACTGCCGCTTCGCCCGATCCCGTAGGTGCGCCAGGCGATGCACCATGATCTTCGTCGCCGTGTGCTGCGACCGGAGCAGGGCCCACAGGGATGCCGAAAAACAACAGTGCGCCGATCAAGACCGCCAGACCTGCTGCTCCTAATCGCCGCGCTCGCCAGTGCCACGCCCCGGCCAGCACAAGCGCCACCAACGCTGCAATCAACAGCCAACGCCAAATCGGCATCGCCGCCGTCGTGTC
>CAYUYZ010000091.1:0-2445 GCA_964449575.1 uncultured Stakelama sp. | reverse complement strand
TGCTCAAGGGCAAGCAGGGCCGCTTCCGCCAGAATCTGCTCGGCAAGCGCGTCGATTATTCGGGTCGTTCGGTCATCGTGACGGGTCCGGAACTCAAGCTGCACCAGTGCGGCCTGCCGAAGAAGATGGCGCTCGAGCTGTTCAAGCCGTTCATCTACGCGCGCCTCGACGCGAAGGGCCTCAGCATGACGCTGAAGCAGGCGAAGAAGTGGGTCGAGAAGGAGCGCAAGGAAGTCTGGGACATCCTCGACGAGGTGATCCGCGAGCATCCCGTGATGCTCAACCGCGCGCCGACGCTCCACCGCTTGGGCATCCAGGCGTTCGAGCCCGTGCTGATCGAGGGCAAGGCAATCCAGCTGCACCCGCTCGTCTGCTCGGCGTTCAACGCCGACTTTGACGGTGACCAGATGGCCGTCCACGTCCCGCTGTCGCTCGAAGCCCAGCTCGAAGCGCGCGTGCTGATGATGTCGACCAACAACATCCTGTCGCCCGCCAACGGCAAGCCGATCATCGTGCCGTCGCAGGACATGGTGCTGGGGCTTTACTACATCACGATGGAAAAGACCGGTGAGCCGGGCGAAGGCATGCTCCTCACCGACATGGCCGAAGTCCATCACGCGCTCGATTCGGGTGCGGTGACCTTGCACACCAAGATCATCACCCGCGTTCCGCAGACCGATGAGGCAGGCAAGCCCTATCTCAAGCGCTATGAGACGACGCCGGGCCGGATGCTGCTCGGCGAATGCCTGCCGAAGAGCAGCAAGGTGCCGTTCGACATCGTCAATCGCCTGCTGACCAAGAAGGACGTCGGCGACGTGATCGACGAAGTCTATCGGCACACCGGCCAGAAGGAGACCGTGCTGTTCGCCGACGCGATCATGTCGCTCGGCTTCCGCCACGCGTTCAAGGCCGGCATCTCGTTCGGCAAGGACGACATGATCATCCCCGACGCCAAGATCCCGCTCGTCGACGAGACGCGCGCGCTGGTGAAGGATTTCGAGCAGCAATATCAGGACGGCCTGATCACCCATCAGGAAAAGTACAACAAGGTGATCGACGCCTGGTCGGGCTGCGGTGATCGTGTGGCAACCGCGATGATGGACGAGATCAAGGCGGTAAAGCGCTACGAAGACGGCCCCAACAAGGGCCGCGAGAAGCCGATCAACTCGATCTACATGATGGCCCACTCGGGTGCGCGTGGTTCGCAGGCGCAGATCAAGCAGCTCGCCGGTATGCGCGGGCTGATGGCCAAGCCGTCGGGCGAGATCATCGAAACGCCGATCATCTCGAACTTCAAGGAAGGTCTGACCGTTCTTGAATATTTCAACTCGACCCACGGCGCCCGCAAGGGTCTCGCGGATACGGCATTGAAGACCGCCAACTCGGGTTACCTCACTCGCCGTCTGGTCGACGTCAGCCAAGATTGCGTCATCGTCGAACTCGATTGCGGCACCGAGCGCGCGCTCGAAATGCGCGCAATCGTTCAGGGCGGGTCGACCATCGCCTCGCTCGGCGAGCGTATCCTCGGCCGCACCACGGCCGAGGATATCATCGATCCCAAGACCAACGCGGTCGTCATCCCGTCGGGCACCTTGCTCGACGAACCGATGATCACGCAGATCGAGGCGCTCGGCACACAGGCGTGCAAGATCCGCAGCCCGCTGGTGTGCGAAACCAAGATCGGCGTCTGCGGCAAATGCTATGGTCGCGATCTGGCACGCGGCACGCCGGTCAACATCGGTGAGGCGGTCGGCGTCATCGCCGCGCAGTCGATCGGTGAGCCGGGCACGCAGCTGACGATGCGCACCTTCCACATCGGTGGTGCAGCGCAAATCAACGAACAGTCGAACCTCGAAGCGGCCAGCGACGGCACCGTCGAATATCGCGACGTCCGCATCATCGTCGACCAGCGCAACCGTCGCGTTGTGCTGAGCCGGTCGAGCGAACTCGCGATCATCGACGCCGAAGGTCGTGAGCGCGCGGTTCACCGCATTCCTTACGGTGCCTATGTCATGCACAATGACGGCGACCCCGTGAGCAAGGGCGACCGGATGGCCGAATGGGACCCGTTCACCATGCCGGTGATCACGGAAAACCCGGGCGTGGTGAAGTATGTCGACCTGATCGAAGGCAAGACGCTGACCGAGCAGGCCGACGAAGCGACGGGCATCACCCAGCGCGTCGTCACCGAATATCGCGCCGCGACCAAGTCGAAGGAGGATCTGCGTCCGCGCCTGACCCTTACCGGCGCCAGCGCCGAGGAAGCGGGCCGTTACATGCTCGTGGCAGGCGCAACGCTCTCGGTCGAGGATGGCGCCACTGTTTCGGGTGGTGACGTGCTGGCCCGTGTGTCACGCGAAAGCGCCAAGACGCGCGACATCACCGGCGGCCTGCCGCGGGTGGCCGAGCTGTTCGAAGCGCGCAAGCCCAAGGAAAACGCGATCA
>CAYUYZ010000090.1:0-2531 GCA_964449575.1 uncultured Stakelama sp. | reverse complement strand
TTGCCAAGGTCGGGGTCGAGGGTTCGAATCCCTTCGCCCGCTCCAGCCGCCGCACGAAATTTAGCGCAGCTAAATTCGATCATGCGGCGGCTCGGCCGACGTCGCTCTGGCGACGGTCGACGGCGCGGCTTTGCCGCGACGCCCCCACAATCCCTGCTCGGCAAAGAACGCTCCCCGCCAGCTAGCGCGTCTGCGCTGCGGGCGTTGGTGTTGGCGCTGCGGCGACTGGTGCAGCCGCCGCAGCGCCGGTGGAAACAGGCGCCGCCAGTCCGGCACCTTGCCCCTGCAACGCCACGGCCTCGAGCGTATCGAGTGCGCGGCGCGCCTCAATGTAGCGGCGCGCTGCACTGGTCCACGCCATCGCGCTGGCCGCGCCGGGCAGCCGCGAGACTTCGAGCAACGCGGCTTCGACCTGTCCCGCGTCGAGGCTCTGGCGCGCGCGCCCGAGCCGGTCGGCGGGGCGCGGCGACGGCGTCGTGTCGCGGTGGAGCACGATCAGCCCTGCAAGCTCGCGTTGCAGCCCTGCCCACCAGCCATCCTTGGTCGTACCGGTTGCGAGATCGGGGGCAATCGCATCGAGCCCAAGCCGCAGGTCGGCAATCGTCACCGGCGTCTGGCTCGCCGCGACCAAGGTTGCGACTTCGCGCGGTTGGCTGGCGTTAAAGCGCGCGCGTAGCAGCCCCTCGACGAAGCCAAGCGCCAGCCCGCGATCGAGCGCGCGCCGCGCCGCGAAGACGGTCAGCATTGCCTCGGCCCGTCCGGCATTGGCGGCGGCCCCGCGCGAATCGCGGTCGATGCTCATCGTCCGCGCTTCGAGCGCCGCGAGTTGCGCCGACAGCGCGGCCATCCGCATCGCGACGATGCGGTCGTCGGCGGTGGGCGCACCGGGGCCGACTTCGGGCGGTGGCATGAACGCGGCGCTTGGTTCGGGCGCTGTCGGTGCGGCGGTCGTCACGGCGGTCGGCATCGTATTGGGCAGCCATTGGCGATATTGGCGCAGGAACAGCGCGGTGGCGCCGATACCCATGGCGAACGCAATCAGCACGATCAGCAGAATCGTGCGCACGCCGGTACGAGGCCGGGCAGGCGCAAACGGCGGGTCGTCGGTCATGGCCTTCTTATCAGCGCGCGCGTGCGGCGGGTCAATCGCCTGCGGCAAGCGCTGCTGCGATCAGCGCGGCGTCATTGGGATGCGCGGCGATCACGACCTGGCCCCAACCTGGCCCGGCGGCTTGCGCGACCGATGGGCTGATCGCGGCCAGCGCGATTGTCGCGGGATCGATGCCATGGCGGGCGACCAGCATCCCTAGCCGGTCGGCGGCGCGGGCAGAATGCAGCAGCGCGGTGGCGCCGATCAGAGCGTGCAGCGGCTCGGGTGCGATCTCAATCGCTTCGCTGGCGTAGACGGCGATCGAGCGCGCGATGATGCCGCTGGCGACGACCCCTGTTTCGCGCCCGCCCAGATGGAGCGCGCGCGTGACGCCATTGGTTGCTGCCGCGGCGATCAGGGCGTCGGCATCGTCGTTGCCGATGGCGGCGATGGCGAAACCCGCCGCCTCGGCAGCACGCGCGGTTGCGGCGCCGACGGCGTAAACCGGCAGGTCGGTGTAGCCCGCGAGCGCCTCTCCTCCTGCACGCACGGCGTTCGCGCTCGTCAGGATCAGTGCGTCAAAGCCCGTAGGATCGGGCGGCGTCCAGTTGAGCGGGACGATTTCGAACAGCGGGAGCGCGAGGGCGTGAGCTCCGGCCGTCCGAACCCGCGCGCAGGTCGCGCGATTGCCGGGCTCGGGCCGCAGCACGGCTATCGGGCGCGTCACCCGCCGAACAGCGCGCGCACCTCGGTCGGTGCCCTTGCGAGCAGATCGGCAGCAAGCGCGGCGGGAAATGCGGTATCCCCGATCGCGCTGGTCGCTTCTCCCACCACATTCGCTGCGCCGTCCGCCGCGAACAGCTCGCCGCGCAGGCGAATCGCCTCTCCCTCAATCACCGCCAGCGCCGCCATCGGCGAATGGCAATCGGCGGTGAGCGCGGCGAGCAGGGCGCGCTCGGCAAGGACACAAGTCATTGTCGGTGCGTCACCGATCGCGGCGACGGCGCGCGCCGCTTCGCTATCGCTCCGCGCTTCGATGCCCACCGCACCTTGTGCCGGGGCTGGCAGCATGACGTCGATGTCGATTGCCGCGCCAACATCGCCGCGCCCTAGCCGGTCGAGTCCGGCCGCCGCCAACAAAGTCGCGTCAATCTCGCCCGAGGCGACCTTCGCCAGCCGCGTGTCGACATTGCCCCGCAGCAGCACGATTTGAAGATCGGGCCGCAACCGCTTCAATTGCGCCGATCGCCGGGGCGAACTGGTCCCGACCACCGCCCCCTCGCGCAATCCCGCAATCGACTCCGCCCCGATTAGTCGATCGCGGACATCGGCACGCGGCAGCATCGCGGCAATCGCGATTTCGGCGGGGCGGATGGTCTCGACATCCTTCATCGAATGCACCGCGCAGTCGATTTCGCCCGCCAGCAGCGCGCGGTCGAGC
>CAYUYZ010000089.1:0-2600 GCA_964449575.1 uncultured Stakelama sp. | reverse complement strand
AGTTTCATCTGATACCATCTGCCGCCACGGAGACCCCTGCCATGACGACCGCGACTGCCCCCCTCGCCGATGCAGCCACCGCCAACCCCATGGGCCTCAACGGCTTCGAATTTGTCGAATTCACCTCGCCCGACCCCGAGGCGCTCGCGGACCTGTTCGTCAAGATGGGCTTCACCCACGTCGGCAATCACCGCTCGAAGAACGTCCGCCGCTATGCGCAGGGCGACATCAACTTCCTGCTCAACATGGAAAATGCGGGCCAAGTCGCCGGTTTCCGCGACACCCACGGCCCCTCCGCCAACGCCATGGCGTTTCGCGTCGCCGATGCCGCCAAGGCGGTGAAGCTCGCGACCGAGCGCGGGGCGGTGCCGGTCGAGGGCAAGGTCGGGCCGGCCGAGCTCAATATCCCGGCGATCGAGGGGATTGGCGGCGCGAACCTCTATCTCGTCGACCGGCGTGGCGACACGACCATCTATGACATTGATTTCGAACCCGTCCCCGGCGCGACCCCGGACGACAACAGCGTTGGCCTGCACACGCTCGATCACCTGACGCATAATCTGATGCGCGGGCGGATGAATTACTGGGCGGATTATTACGAGCGCATCTTCAACTTCCGCGAAATCCGCTTCTTCGACATCGAAGGCAAGGCGACCGCGCTCGTTTCGAAGGCGATGACCGCGCCCGACGACAAGATCCGCATCCCGCTCAACGAAAGCCAGGACGAGCATTCGCAGATCGAGGAATTTATCAAGAATTACAAGGGCGAAGGCATCCAGCACATCGCGATGGCGACCGACGACATCTTCAGGACGGTCGATACGCTGCGCGCCAACGGCATCCGTTTCCAGGACACGATCGACACCTATTTCGACCTGATCGACAAGCGCCTGCCCGGCCACGGCCATGACGTCGAGGAAATGCGCAAGCGCAAGGTGCTGATCGACGGCGCGCCGGAGACGGGCGGCGGGCTGCTGCTACAGATATTCACCGAAAATATGGTCGGGCCGATCTTTTTCGAGATCATCCAGCGCAAGGGCAATGACGGCTTCGGCGAGGGCAATTTCAAGGCGCTGTTCGAGAGCATCGAGCTCGGCCAGATACGGCGCGGGGTGATTCCGGCGGCAGCGGAGTGATGCAGCGTTCGCTCGCGCTCAGCGCGCTGCTGTTGGCCGCGTGCCAGCCCGCAGGCGGCAGCGAGCCGCGCGCAGACTCGTTCCCGGCGAAGCCTGCCGCCACCGCGCGCGCGAACCTCTATCAGTGCGAGGGGTGCGAGGGCGCGGCCGAAGCCAACCCCGCCACGCTGACGAATGCCGCGCGCATCGGCCCGGGGATCGACACGGGCGAGCCGCTCGGCATCGATGGGGTCGTCTTCCAGAATGACGGCAAGACGCCGGCTGCGGGCGTCATCGTCTACGCCTATCAAACCAATGCCGCGGGGCGGTATGCCAATGGGGCGACCACCACGGTCTGGAGCCGCCGTCACGGCCGGTTGCGCGGCTGGGTGAAGACGGGCGCCGATGGCCGCTATCATTTCGATACGATCAAGCCCGCGCCCTACCCCAACGACACTATCCCGGCGCATATCCACCTGACCGTGCTCGAACCCGGCAAGCGGCCCTATTGGATCGACGACATCGTGTTCGACGGCGAATTCGGGGTTACCCCCGCCTATCGCAAATCGATGATCAATCAGGGCGGCAATGGCATCGTGCCCGTTCGCCGCGATGCGAGCGGCAAGGCAGTTGTCGTGCGCGACATCATCTTGGAGCGGCACCCGGCATGACCAGCTACCTCACGGGTTTCGGCAATCACTTCGCGACCGAGGCCGTGCCCGGCGCGCTGCCCGTCGGGTGCAATTCGCCGCAGCGGCCCGCGTTCGGCCTCTATGCCGAGCAGCTCAGCGGCACGTCGTTCACAATGGCGCGGAGCGAAAACCGGCGGTCTTGGCTCTATCGCCTGCGCCCCTCCGCCGCGCATCCGCCTTATGTGATGGTCGCCGATCCCAGCGCCGATCGCTCGCTCCCCGCCAGCCCCAACCGGCTGCGCTGGGACCCACGCGCGCTGCCGCATGCCGCGACGACTTTCGTCGACTCGCTCGCCACGATGCTCTGGAACGGCGATCCGGAAACGCATAGCGGCGTCACCCTCTCCACCTATGCCGCGACCGCGAGCATGGATCGGCAAGTGTTCTTCTCGGCCGATGGCGAGTTGCTGATCATCCCCGAGCAGGGCGGACTCACGCTCCATACCGAGCTCGGCGTGATCGACATTGATCCACTGGAAATTGCGATCATCCCGCGCGGCGTGCGCTTCCGCGTCGCGCTGACGGGCGAGAGCGCGCGCGGTTATGTCGCCGAGAACCACGGCGCCCCCTTCCGCCTCCCCGATCTCGGCCCGATCGGCTCGAACGGCCTCGCCAACCCGCGCGACTTCGAAAGCCCCGTCGCCTGGTTTGAGGACCGCGACGAGCCGTTCGAGGTGATCCAGAAATTCGGTGGCAAGCTGTGGCGCACCACACTCGACCATTCGCCGCTTGATGTTATCGCGTGGCACGGCAATCTCGCGCCGGTGAAGTACGACCTGCGCCGCTTCAACAC
>CAYUYZ010000088.1:0-2612 GCA_964449575.1 uncultured Stakelama sp. | reverse complement strand
TGAGAACACCGGCAATAAAAGGGGCCAGTCGTCGGCTGGTAGCACCGGGATAAAAAGGGGCCAGTCCTGCTAGACCTCTGCTTTTGGGCGGGGGCGGAGGATGAAGAGAGTGGAACTTTATCAGAAGGTCCGCCGTGCCGTGATGATTGACGGCATGAGCCGCCGCGGTGCTTCGACGTATTTTGGCATCAACCGCAAGACGGTAGACAAGATGTTGGTTTTCCCCGCGCCGCCGCCGCATGGCCGTGCCGGGAGAACCTACAGCCGGAAGTTGGCGGGGTTCACCGAGATCATTGACCGGATACTGGCCGACGACCGCACGGTGCATGCCAAGCAGCGGCATACCGGGTCACGGATATTCGAGCGGCTGCGCGATGAACACGGCTTCACCGGCGGCATGACGATTGTCCGTGATTATGTTGCGGTCGCCAGGCTGCGCAGCCGCGAGGTTTTCATTCCGCTGAGCCACAAGCCGGGGCACGCGCAGGTTGACTTCGGCGAGGCGGACGGGATCATCGGCGGCAAGCTGACGCGATTTCACTATTTCTGCATGGATTTGCCGCACAGCGATGCGCCGTTCTTCAAGGCCTATCCCGCCGAGGTGGCCGAGGCATTCTGCGAGGGCCATGTTGCGGCGTTCGCCTTCTTTGGCGGTATTCCGCAGTCGATCCTGTACGACAACACCAGACTGGCGGTGGCGCAGATCCTGGGCGATGGGAAGCGGACACGCAGCCGGATGTTCTCGACCCTGCAGAGCCATTATCTGTTCGAGGACAAGTTCGGTCGCCCCGGCAAGGGCAATGACAAGGGCAACGTTGAAGGGCTGGTAGGCTATGTGCGCCGGCACTTCATGGTACCAATGCCGGTGGTCGATAGCTTTGATGCGATGAACGCGCGGTTCCTCGGTCAATGCGTGGAGCGCAGGCAAGCGGTGCTGCGCGGGCACAGCCAGAGCATTGGCGAACGGATGCAGGCCGATCTGGCGGCGTTCATGGCGTTACCGACGGTGCCGTTCGATCCGTGCCATATGGTGACGGGCCGGGCCTCGTCGATGTCGCTGGTGCGCTACCGCACCAATGATTACTCGGTGCCGACGGCCTACGCCCACCAGGAGGTGGTGATCAAAGGCTATGTCGACCGGGTTGAGGTGATCTGCTGTGGCGAACAGATCGCGGTGCACCGGCGCAGCTATGAGCGCGAAGACTTCATTGCCAACCCGTTGCATTATCTGGCGCTGCTGGAGCACAAGCCGCGCGCGCTCGATCAGGCTGCGCCGCTCGATGGCTGGGTATTGGCCGAGCCGATGCACCGCATCCGGCGGTTGATGGAAGCGCGCAGCGGCAAGGAGGGCCGGCGCGAGTTCATCCAGGTCCTGCGGCTGTGCGAACGGTTCGAGCAGCCCCTCGTGGAATGGGCGGTGGCGCGGGCGTTGGACATGGGGGCGATCAGCTTCGATGCGGTGAAGATGATCGCGCTGGCGCGGCTTGAACACCGCCCACCACGCCTCGATTTGCAGTTTTATCCGCACCTGCCGCGTGCCCACGTCGGGCGCACCGATCCACGCAGCTATATGGGCCTTCTGTCCCAGTCGGATGCTCAGGCGATGGGAGTACCGGCATGACCGAGACCATGATGCCGCTCCCCGCCATGGCGCAGGATCTGGTTTTGGGGGTTGGCACCAGTGTGCCGCCAGCGGTGCTGCTGGCCAACCACCTCAAGGCGCTGAAGCTGCCGACCTTCGTGCGCGAGTATGAGAAGGTCGCCTTCGAAGCCGCCCAAGACCGCGCCGATTACCCGCGCTACCTGCTGCGGCTGTGCGAGTTGGAACGGATCGACCGCGAACGCCGAATGGTCGAGCGGCGTATCCGCATGGCTAGGTTCCCGCACACCAAGAGCTTCGACACCTTCGACTTCGCCGCCCAGCCATCGCTGAACAAGGCGCTGGTGCTGGAACTGGCGCGCGGGGAATGGATCGAGCAGCGCCGCAATGTCATCGCGCTGGGGCCGAGCGGCACGGGCAAGACGCATGCCGCGCTCGCGCTTGGCCTTGCCGCCTGCCAGAAGGGCCAAAGCGTGGCGTTCACCACGGCGGCGGCGCTGGTGCATGACCTCATGGAGGCCAGGGATGAGCGCCGGTTACGCATGCTCCAAAAGCAGCTGGCCTCGGTCAAGCTGCTGATCCTCGACGAGCTTGGCTATGTGCCGTTCACCGCCGTCGGCGGCGAGCTGCTGTTCGAGGTGCTCAGCCAACGCTACGAACGCGGCAGCACGCTGATCACCAGCAATCTGCCGTTCGATGAATGGACGTCGGTGTTCGGCTCCGAGCGCCTCACCGGCGCGTTGCTCGACCGGCTGACCCACCATGTGCACATCCTCGAGATGAATGGGGAGAGCTTCCGCCTCGCCAGCAGCCGCAAGCGGCAGAAAGACAAGGAGGGCAGCAAGATGACATGATGTGAAACGGCTATCGGCTGCGGGAAATCGGCTTCCGCTCCGCTACAGCCGCTTCCCCGCAGCCGATAATGCGCAGCCTCAACCCGAGGCTTTTTGTTTGAACCAACTGGCCCGTTTTTAAACCGGTGGTTGGCCCCTTTTTATACCGGCGTTGACAC
>CAYUYZ010000087.1:0-2657 GCA_964449575.1 uncultured Stakelama sp. | reverse complement strand
CCCGCACTCCGCTAATTTACGCCGCGACCTGTGCCAAATGTTCTGACGACGGACAATCACGGCTACGGCGGATCGGTTTGACCGCTCCTGGTGGCGTGAGCAGCAACTGGCCGAGGCAGCGGATACCATCCAGCTGCTCCTCACTGATCTCACCGAACAGGGAACAGAGATGCTCCTCGAGGTGGATCATCTCGGTCGCGTCGAGAACCCGTCTGAGAAGCTGGCCGCGTTGTTCGAACGCACACCTCAAGACCTGGCAGGTACTCCGTTTGGGCGTTTGCTCGACGACGGGCAGGCGCGTGCGAAGCTGAAGCAGAAATTTCGTGACGGCAAAATCATCCGCAGCCATCAACTCTCATTCACAATTGATGGCCAGCGGAAGTGGATTTCCCTGAGCGCCCGCCCGAAGACCGGCGGCAAGCTCGGATACAGGGGCGTTGTCACCGATCTGACGGCGCAGCGCTCTGCTGAAGACCGGGTCAACTTCCTGGCGCATTATGACGCCCTCACCAAACTACCAAACCGGATGCTGTTCAACGACAATGTTGCCCATGCGCTCAAGCGCAACGACGGTCAGATTGCCATTCTCTACCTTGACCTCGACAACTTCAAATCGGTCAATGATACACTGGGCCACCCGGTTGGCGACAAGCTTCTGGCGGAAGTCGGACGCCGCATCGAAGCCGCCATCGGCCAATATGACGTGGCAAGCCGGTTTGGCGGCGATGAATTTGTCATTCTCGTCGCAGGAACACGCGTCGACAAGGTCGAGCATCTGGCCGCGCGGATCATCAAGGAATTGTCCGCACCCATAACCATCGACCACAGCGATATCGAAATAGGCGCGTCGATCGGCATTGCTACGGGCCCAATTGACGGCAAGACGGCTGACTGTCTGATCAGATGTGCTGACCTCGCTCTTTATGCTGCCAAAGCCCAGGGGCGCGGACGGGCGGTCCGCTTCGAGCCGGGCATGGATGAGGCGGCCCAGGCCCGCCGCAGCGTGGAAGCTGATCTGCGCAATGCGATCCGGAATGGCGAATTGATCCTCCACTATCAGCCACAAATGGATGTCAATGCGGAAGCCGTCAGCGGCTTTGAAGCGCTGGTGCGCTGGAATCACCCGGAGCGGGGCCTGATCATGCCCAACAGCTTCATTCCCATCGCCGAAGAAACGGGGCTAATCCTGCCTCTAGGGGAATGGGTCATCCGCCAGGCGCTGGCCGACGCTTCGCATTGGCCCGAGCATTTGTCGATCTCCATCAATCTCTCGCCAGTCCAGTTCCGCAGTCCCTCGCTCATTGCAACACTCATGCAGGCTCTGGCCAACAGCGCGGTTTCGCCGTCACGGGTGTGCCTCGAAATCACCGAAACGGTTCTGATGCACGACAGCGCGGCCAATCTCGAGCTCCTGCACAAGATGCGTGATCTGGGGCTGCAGATATCACTGGATGATTTCGGGACCGGCTATTCTTCGCTCAATTATCTGCGCAGCTTCCCGTTCGACAAGATCAAGATTGACCGCTGCTTCATCTCGGAAATCGAGGAGAATGCCGATTGTCAGGCAATCGTGAAGTCGGTGATTGCCCTTGCTGACAGCTTGGGGATGACCACCATTGCAGAAGGCGTAGAGCGCACCAGCCAGGCCGATCTGCTGCAGCGCGAAGGCTGCGCTGAATTGCAGGGGTTTTTGTTCAGCAAGGCCCTCCCTGTGGAGCAATTGCTCGAATATTTTCGGACAGCCCGCAAAGCCGAGGCAGCGTAGCGCCGATTTTTTGTTCCGGTGCACAGCGCCATGTAAAACGCTCGCCCGAGTGACTGACAGACCATTGTGAGACGCTGCAACCTATGGGGGCGGCCCCTTCCGACGCCGCCCCTGATGTATCTATCGCTTGTCAGGTGTCAGAACTTCAGCCCGACGCCGACAACAGCAGCGTTCAGATCGGTGCCATTGAAGAGATAGCGGCGATATTCAACTGTTCCCCGTCAGCACCAATGGCACAGATTTGAGGTTGTGATTTAAGGAGTGTTGGGGCTTCGTCGTAGTGACGAAGGAACGAAGATGAAGGTAAGCGTCCGGTGAACACCGTATGCTGGGTGCTGGATTTCATTTGATCCGGCGAAACGTCAACCTTTCCTGATTCACAACTACGATCAGCATGCTGCGGTCGAATCTGGCACTCCCACCGCTCCCGATAAAAGCCATCAGCGTGTTTCGGCGTGCTTCCAGAGGTCCGAGCGTGCATCCCAGTACGGTGATTTCATCGCTTTGCATTGAAAGATGCCCATTCTCGAAGTTCCAAGTACCGGAGAATTTATTGCAGGCTAGCGAACCGGACGAGGCACCCGATGGGTTCAGTTCCAAGAGGAGAGAGTTCGGGTTCGCAGCCTTGGAGCGACCGACCTGCTGAAGCGACCAAATCCCCGCTAGATCGGTTTTTTCAAGCCTTGCGGCACTCGAGCTGGAGACCGTTCCCCGTGGCTGAGAGCAACCCGCCAAGCCGATCAGGCAAAGAACAATGGCGCTGAAATGGCTAAAATTCATGGCTCTACCCTCAGTTGACGATGACACTGAGTCCCAAGCCGCTGATTCTTCTATTGAGTGTCAACGCCGGTATAAAAAGGGGCCAACCACCGGTTTAAAAACGGGCCAGTTG
>CAYUYZ010000086.1:0-2672 GCA_964449575.1 uncultured Stakelama sp. | reverse complement strand
AACCCTCCTTAAATCACAACCTCAAATCTGTGCCATTGGTGCTGACGGGGGACAAGGCCGCATCGAGCAAGTCGGTCAGCGTCCGTGCCGTCTGACAGGCGGCGTCGGCCACCAGAATGGCGCGCTCGCGCGGCCACAGCCAAGGTTGGAGCGCCTCTCTTCGGACTGCGCTGGGGCATGGGAGGGGGACGCAGCCAGATTTGCCGCGCGTGACCAGGGCGCCCGCTATAAGATTGAGCGCCCAGAGTGGCGGCATCGTACCATTCTGTTCGAGCGCCACCGGGCCTGAGGACAGATCGAGCAGCTGGTGCCCTCGCTCGGCAGGCGCAAAGTATGGCGAGGCCGCCGCCGCCGCGTGGAGCCGGTCGAGCGCCGCGAGCGGCCAGTCGCTGCCCTGTTCAAGTCTGTCTGTAAGACGGGCGGCCTCCTCGACGGCACAGACCGGCACCGACGAAAGGCTGCCAAGCTGGTCGCCACGATCAAAACGCGCCGCAGCGCGGATCTGCACTGCGGCCGCCGCAAGTGGCTCCCAAGGGGAGCGCGCGAGCTCGCTGAGCAAGGTTTCGGCAACCAGCGACGCTGGGGCCGATCTTTGGGTTGTGACGCCTGGGATGGGCGCTAGGCCGGAAAACCACATCCAAAACCAAGGGTCGCCGCTGGGGTGGCCGGTCTGGGCAAGGGCGTCGACGAGCATGAGGCGAATGAGCGCGCAGCAAAAATGATGCGCCACATCATCGGGTAAATACGCCAATCGCCCCTCGAGCTGACCCCAGCCATGGACGGCCATCACGCGCGCCGTCATCAGCTGTTCAAGCGGCGCGTCGTGGTCCGATTGCAGCGGATGGATGGACGAGAACGCGGGGACAAAATCGCTCATTTTATGGAGTCTAGCTAAATTGATTTCACTGCACCAGTGCAAGCATGATATTATTTAAGCTATCGATAATGGGATATTATCGATAGTGACATCTGTCAAACGCGCGCTATATTCGAGGCCATGAGTGCCAAATCCCCGTTGAGCCTTTCTTCACAGCCCGGGCTTCGCTCGGCAGCCAAAGCGGCAGCGCACAGCGAAATTGTCACGATCCTCGCTCCCGGTACGGCGAAACTTCCGCACCGGCGGGCGGGTTTCGCGCAGGATCCCTCTGCCCAGATCAGCGAACTACTCGAGGAATTGGCCGGGGAGGGGGCGAGCTTGGTCGAACTCAACTTCACCAAGAGCCTCGAAGCCCGTGCACCCGCAAGCCTCAAAGCTCTCGCGGCCGATCTCGATTGCTATGCGCGTTTCTCGTCGAGGCAAGGCGGGATTGCGCTTCCCGCCAACGAGAGCAGGATTGTCGCTTACATCGAAGACTGCGAAGCGCGTCGCCTCAAGCCCGCCACCGTATCGCGACGTCTCTCATCGCTTGCGGTGGCCCATCATCTGCTTGGGAGCCCAAACCCGGTTGATGCCGCCGTTGTGCGGGATGCGCTTCGTGGGTTCAGGCGGCGGGCGGGGGCTCGTCAACGTCAGGCGGCACCGTTGCGCTTTGGCGAAGGGATCGGCCGCGAGGCGATCAAAGGGTTCACCATCTCGGCGTTGCTCGAAGCCTGTAGCCGTGATGTGGCCGGACGGCGCGACGCCGCACTGCTGTCGCTTGGTTATGATGCGGGGTTGCGCGTCTCCGAGTTGGTGGCGGTCGGGGTTGAACAGATCGAGCCTCAGGAAGATGGCTCAGCTTTGCTTGAGCTGGTGCGCTCCAAAACCGATCAGGAAGGGCAGGGGGCCTGGGTCTGGCTCTCGCCTGACACAATGCGGCGTGTCGGCTTGTGGCGGGAGGCTGCCGCGATCCACTCTGGCGCCCTGTTCCGCCGGGTGGCAGTGATCCGGACCAAAGCTCATGCCGCGCGCCGGGCTCTGTCGATCGGAGATCTGGCCTATAATGCGCAGGTGGACCGCGACCGGATGGAAGCGCAGCCCGCGCGCACGGCAAGCGTGACGTACAGGATTGGAGACCAAGCGCTAACGCCTGCGGCGGTGCGGCTGATCATCAAGCGAGCCGCGCTGGCAGCGGCTGACCAGGGGCTGGTCGATCTTGCAGGAACCGCGCTGGTAGATGCGATTGCAGCACTCAGCACCCACTCGCTGCGGGTCGGGCTGACACAAGATCTGTTTGCCAATGGCGAGGATGCAGGGCCTATCGCCCAGGCCTTGCGCTGGACTTCCACCGCAACGGCTCTGCGCTACGGACGTAAGCTGGCCCCATCCTCCAATGCGGCCGCGCGCATGCTGAAAGGTGTCAGGAAATGATGGTTGGGTGAAAAATTCTGTCCGAGGCAGTCAATTGCCATGCGCCACACGTGGTGGACGACTTTGTCCGTTCACATCAGGGAAGGACACAAAAACGCCAGCGTTCCCGCGCCGCCCACAATCAGATTAATGTCATTGAAACAATATCGCCGCGTATCGGACGGAATAGGTCTTCATTCGGGCTAATCCAGAACAGAAATAAAACTCTATTTGTAAAATTTTGTTTCATGCATCGGCAAAACTATACCGGGTCTGGCGACGCTAACCTTCAATTAACTAATTTGTGTTTTGAAGGGATTTCAAACAGCGGGATCAGTAGCGTGACAGTGAGAACACCGGCAATAAAAGGGGCCAGTCGTCGGCTGGTAGCACCGGGATAAAA
>CAYUYZ010000085.1:0-2747 GCA_964449575.1 uncultured Stakelama sp. | reverse complement strand
GCATCAGCATCCGCGCCTCGAAAGAATTGCGCGCGATACCGGGGGTGCGCAATTTCGGCGCGCATATTGGTCGCGCCGAGGCCGCCGACGAAGTGGTCGGGCCGAACTTTACCGAATTCTGGATCAGCCTGGATGAGAAGGCCGATTACGATGCCAGCGTCGCGAAGATCAAGGCGGCTATCGATGGCTATCCCGGCCTTTACCGCGACGTGCTGACGTATTTACGCGAACGTATCAAGGAAGTGCTGTCGGGTGCAGGCGCGACGATCGTGGTGCGCATCTTCGGACCCGATCAGGAGGAACTCCGCGCCGCTGCCGAGCGCGTGCGTGGGCGCGTTGCTGGCATCGCGGGCGTGGCCGATCTCAAGGTCGAGCAACAAGTGCTGGTCCCGCAAATCCAGATCCGTCCGCGTTCTGCCGATCTCGTTACCTTCGGGCTGACACCGGGCGAGGTCCGGCGGCAGGCACAGACGCTGGTGGCGGGGCAGAAGCTCGGCGAAATATACCGCGACCAAAAGGCGTTCGATGTCGCCTTGTGGGGGGAACCGGCAGTGCGCGGCGATCAGCATGCGCTTGCCGACATGATGATCCAGACGCCCGCCGGTGCGCCGGTGCGGTTGCGCGACGTTGCCGATGTGCTGGTCGTGCCCGCGCCCAATGAGATCAAGCGCGAAAACAGTCAGCGCCGCATCGACGTGACGCTCAATGTGAAGGGCGCCGATCTCGGTTCGGTTGCACGCGCGGTCGACTCAGCGGTGGCGCAGGTGCCGTTTGCGACCGGATACCATCCGCAAGTGTTGGGCGAATATGCCGCACTTCAGGAATCGCGCCAGCTGCTGTGGACGATTGGCCTTGCCTGTCTGGTCGGCATCCTGCTGCTCGTCTGGCTGGAGTTCCGCTCGACGCGGATCACCGCGCTGGTCGGCGTCAGCCTGCCTTTTGCGCTGGTCGGCGGCGTGGTGGGCGTGGCGCTGACCGGGGGCGTGTTGTCGCTCGGCTCGCTGGTCGGGTTCGTCACCGTGATTGGAATCGCCGCGCGCAACGGCATCATGTTGTTGTCGCACTATGACCATCTGCGTCGGTTCGAGGGCGAGGCATTCGGGCCGCAGCTCATCATCCGGGGCGCGGCCGAACGGCTGGTGCCGATCCTGATGACGGCCCTGTGCGCTGGGCTCGCGCTACTGCCGCTGGTCGTTGCGGGCAATGCGCCAGGGCATGAGATCGAGCATCCAATGGCGATCGTCATCCTCGGCGGGCTGGTGTCGTCGACAGTGCTCAACCTGTTCCTGATGCCCGCGCTTTACGCGCGTTTCGGCAAGGAGCGACCGGCGCTCCATGCCCCACCAGAGGCGGTGACTGCGTGAAGCGCCTCGCTCCCCTGATGACGCTATTGGCGAGCGGCTGCATGACCGCGCCGTCCCCGCCGCCCACGATTGCGCCGCCAACCGCAACGGGCGCTTTTGCCGATCTGCCGAGTGCCTCGATCGAGCCGGTGCCCGATGACTGGTGGCGGCTGTATGACGATCCGGTCCTCGACCGGCTCGTGCTGGCAAGCCTCGCTGCCAACGCGGACTTGCGCGTGGCCTTTGCCAATCTCGACGGCGCGCGGGCGGCGCTGCGTCAGGCACGGGCGGCGCGGCTGCCGCAGACGACGGTGGAATCTGCGCTGACCGTCGATAACAGCGCTGGCCAGCCGAGCGCTTCATCCAATGTGCCGACCACCGACTATGACCTCGCGCTCACTGCGAGTTGGGATGCCGATCTGTTCGGGCGGCTGCGATCGGCGGCGCTTGCAGCGCGTGCCGATGCGGCGGCGCAGGAGGCGGCGCTGGACGGCGTCCGCGCCGCCGTAGTGGCGGACACGGTGCTCGCCTATGTCGAA
Source organism: uncultured Stakelama sp. (assembly GCA_964449575.1). Lineage (GTDB taxonomy): Bacteria > Pseudomonadota > Alphaproteobacteria > Sphingomonadales > Sphingomonadaceae > Sphingomonas. Next base: position 865 of record CAYUYZ010000085.1, on the reverse strand, counting down.
CTATGCGGCGCGACCCAGGCGCTGGCCGCCGTCGCCGATCAGGTTGGGGTTCAGCACAACGCGTTGTCCGTGGCGCGCGATCAATTGAACGCGGGCGAAGTCTCGCCGCTGGAGGTGTCGCAGGCAGCGAGCCTGCTGGCCTCGACGGCCGCGCTTAAGGCACCTCTGGAAGCGGCACAGGCCAATGCCAGCTACCGCCTTGCGACGCTGGCCGGGCGGCCACCGGCGGAGGCGCGCGTCGATCCCGTCACTTGCCAGGCGTTGCCGAAGTTGCGCACCGCCGCGCCGATCGGCGATGGCGCTGCGCTGCTGCTGCGTCGCCCCGATATTCGCGAGGCCGAACGTCGCCTTGCTGCCACCGCCGCACGCATCGGCGTGGCGCGGGCCGACCTGTATCCGCGCGTCAATCTCGGCGGCGCGATCGGGTTGCTGACCGGTCGGCTGGTCGCGACCGGCTCGCCACTGGTCAGCTGGGCCTTCCCTAACCAGGCACCAGCACGGGCGCGGCTAGCGCAGGCACGGGCGAGCGAACGTGCTGCGCTTGCCAGTTGGGACGTTGCCGTGTTGCGCGCGCTGCGCGAGGTCGAGAGCGCGCTCGTGGCTTATGATGCCGAGCAGCGCCGTAATCGGACGCTGGTGGAAGCGGACAAGGAGGCCCGGCTAACCGCCCGCCGCGCCGCCGCACGCGTTCGCCTCGGCGATGCCGCGCCGCTGCTGCGCCTCGATGCCGATCGCACGGTGGCGCAGGCGTCGCTCGCCGTCGCTCAGTCCGATCTTGCCATCGCACAGGCGCAAGTCGCGCTGTTCCGTGCGCTCGGCGGAGGCTGGCGCACTGCTGCGTCGCCGTTAGAATGACGCGATGCGC
>CAYUYZ010000084.1:0-2906 GCA_964449575.1 uncultured Stakelama sp. | reverse complement strand
GCCCAGCTGCGCGCGCCGCTCTATGAGGACAAGGTCGTCGACTGGCTGTTCGAACGCGCCGAGATCAGCGATCGCGACGTGACGCGCGAAGAGCTGGAAGCCGCCATCGAAAGCGAAGACGGCTTTGCGACCGGCACGCATGTCCATGATCACGACCATGATCATGACCATGATCACAAGCCGAAGAAGAAGGCCGCCAAGAAGTCGGCTGAGCCTGCCGCCGAGGAGGTGACCGAGGCCGCTTCTGAGGCACCAAAGCCCAAAAAGGCCGCGGCGAAAAAGGCAAAGCCCGCCGATGAGGGCGAGGTTGCAGCGGTGGAAGTGGCGCCCGCCGAGGAAGCACCTGCCAAGAAGCCGGCGGCGCGCAAGAAGAAGGCTGCCGACGAAGCTTGAGGTTCGGCGCCCGAGGGGTCTAAAGCCTAGCCTATGACTCCCCGCATCGCTGTCATCCTGCCTTGCTATAATGAGGAAGCCGCGATCGCGCAGACGATCGCGGGCTTTCGCGATGCGCTGCCCGGGGCGGCGATCCATGTCTACGACAACAACTCGCGCGACCGCACCGTCGAGGTCGCGCGGGGCGCGGGCGCGATCGTTCGGTCCGAGCGGATGCAGGGCAAGGGCAATGTCGTGCGCCGCATGTTCGCCGACGTCGACGCCGACATCTATGTGATGGCTGATGGCGACGCGACCTATGACGCGTCCGCAGCGCCCGCGATGGTCGCGCGGCTGATCGACGAGCAACTCGACATGGTCGTCGGCGCGCGCGTCCACGAAGCGGCAGAGGCCTATCGACGCGGGCATGTGCTCGGCAATCGGCTGATGACCGGGTTCCTCGCCCGGCTGTTCGGGCGCAGCTTCACCGATATTTTCTCTGGTTACCGCGTCTTTTCACGCCGCTTTGTGAAGAGTTTTCCGGTGTTGTCGGCGGGGTTCGAGATTGAAACCGAGATCAGCGTCCATGCGCTTGAGCTCAAGATGCCGGTCGGCGAGATTGAGACGGCCTATTTCGCCCGGCCCGAAGGATCGGCGTCAAAGCTCAACACCTACCGTGACGGGATGCGAATCCTGCGCACGATCATCCGGCTCTATCGCATCGAGCGGCCGCTGCTGTTCTTCGGCGTCATCGGCGCTCTGCTCGCGGTGGCGGGGCTGGTGCTGTCGGTCGATCTTGCCGCGACCTTCATGCAGACCGGGCTCGTGCCGCGCTTGCCGACGGCGGTGCTGGTGACGGGGCTGATGATCCTTGCCGCGCTCAGTTTCTTCACGGGCCTGATCCTCGATACGGTGGTGCGTGGGCGGCAGGAAGTGCGGCGGCTGGCCTATCTCGCGCTGCCCGCGCCAGGGGACTCGTCGCGCGGGGCTTGAACTCGGCTCGGGCAAGCGCGATGTACGTATTTCAGAGCGAGGAACATCATATGCATAATCCGTTTGAAACCGGCGACTTTGCGGCTCCCATTCGCAGCGGGCTGATCCCGATGGTGGTTGAGCAATCGAACCGTGGCGAACGCAGCTTCGACATTTATTCGCGGCTGCTGCGCGAACGCATCATTTTCGTGACCGGGCAGGTCGAGGATCACATGGCCTCGGTGATCGTCGCGCAGTTGCTGTTCCTTGAGTCGGAAAATCCGAAAAAGGACATTTTCATGTACATCAACTCGCCGGGCGGCGTCGTGACGGCGGGCATGGCGATCCATGATACAATGGAATATATCCGGCCCAAGGTTGGCACGGTGTGCATCGGTCAGGCCGCGTCGATGGGCAGCTTCCTGCTCTGCGCAGGCGAACCCGGCATGCGAGTCGCGCTCACCAATGCACGGATCATGGTCCACCAGCCTTCGGGCGGCGCGCAGGGCCAGGCGACCGATATCGAGATTCAGGCGAAAGAAATTCTGCGCATCCGGCACCGGATGAACGAGTTGTACGCCAAATACACCGGGCAACCGCTCGATGTGATTGAAAATGCGATGGAACGTGACAAGTTCCTGTCGGCCGACGAAGCCAAGGCGTTCGGCCTGATCGACGAAGTATTCGACAAGCGGCCAATGCCGGCGGAAGATTCGGGGTCGGCGGCGGCCTGATCGGTCGGCGCCTTCACGCAATTTTCGTGATTGTCGGATGGAAGGAGAGCGGGCTACACTAGCCCGCTCCACGAGCGCGCTCGTTTCAGCGCGAAGGACGGTTTTGAATGACGAAGCTCAGCGGCGGCGATTCGAAGAGCACGCTATATTGCTCTTTCTGCGGCAAATCGCAGCACGAGGTGAGGAAACTCATCGCCGGGCCGACGGTGTTCATCTGCGATGAATGCGTCGAACTCTGCAACGACATCATCCGCGAGGAGACCAAGTCGGCGCTCGTCAGCAAGAAGGACGGCGGCGTGCCAACGCCGCAGGAAATCTGCGACGTGCTCGACGATTATGTCATCGGCCAGAAGCGCGCCAAGCGCGTGCTGTCGGTGGCGGTGCATAATCACTACAAGCGGCTGAACCACGGCGCCAAGGGTGCCGATGTCGAACTCGCCAAGTCGAACATCCTGCTTGTCGGGCCGACCGGTTGCGGCAAGACTTTGCTCGCGCAAACCTTGGCGCGCATCCTCGACGTGCCGTTCACGATGGCCGATGCGACGACGCTGACTGAAGCGGGCTATGTCGGCGAGGATGTCGAGAATATCATCCTCAAGCTGCTGCAGGCCTCCGACTATAACGTCGAGCGGGCGCAGCGCGGCATCGTTTATATCGACGAAATCGACAAGATTTCGCGGAAAGCCGAGAATCCTTCGATCACGCGCGATGTATCGGGCGAAGGCGTGCAACAGGCGCTCCTGAAGCTGATGGAAGGCACCACCGCGTCGGTGCCGCCGCAGGGCGGGCGCAAGCATCCGCAGCAGGAATTCCTGCAGGTCGATACGA
>CAYUYZ010000083.1:0-2909 GCA_964449575.1 uncultured Stakelama sp. | reverse complement strand
GGGAAGGCCCGTCCGCGCATTTGTCGCGGGCGGGCCTTTTCTTTTGCCCGCTGCTGTCGGGCTCGGCAGAACTGCTGAAGGAACTCGGCCAGCAAGAGGGAAGGGGGAGGTGCCGTTCGAGCAAAGGAGGCTTGAATGGCAAAAACAATCTGGACTCTCGATCTTGAAGGCGCGCCCACAAATGAAGACTGCGCGCAGATCGGCCACACCCCGAACTTCGACCTCGTGAATACCGCGGAAGCCATGCTCTACAGGGCTGCGCTGATCGCGGTTGCCGGTTCGCCGCCTGCCGGCATCACTTTGCGGATCAAGGCCAACGCCCATGATTTCGGGACCTATCGGACAGTTGAGGCGCGCATCGACAATGAGCAGGACGATGGCAGCCATGCCAGCTATCTCGAGACCCTCGAGGCCGGCATCGCCTTCTGGCATCAGGCCGGGTTTGCACCGCCTGAATTCGGCAAACTGACGGCGAGCGATCAGCTTGCAAGTTTCGTCGTGGATGCCGTCGCAAGCGCGCTGCGGATCACACGGCCAAGCAGCACCGGCGCATTCTTTCCGGCGTCCTCCGGGCCGCTCCACCGGAACCTCACCGCAGCCTTTCCGGAAGCGGCGCAGCGCGCCTTTTCTGAAGCGGGCCTGCCATGCTGACTGATAGCGAGCGCTTCGCCTTCAGCGCCTGGCGGATCCATGCGTTCGCCTCGACGGGCAATGCCTACGACGCCATACAGACCGACGAGACTATCGCTGCTGGCGATACTCTGCTCATTCTCGATGAAGGGGTTGTCGGTGTCGCGATGACCTGGCCCTTTGCCATCACCGCAGAGGTGGGCAAGCTTCATGCGGTCTGTGAACCCGGCGCTGGCGAAACCTTTGGGCACATTGAAAAGGCGCTCGATGTTCCAGGCGGGTCAATCGCTCGAGCCTGCCGCCTGGCAAGGACTCTGGGCTTTGCGATTGATGCGGGCCTCGTCGCATTGTTGCGGGAGTTGCTGGCGACAGAAGTGGACGGCTAGCGCGGCAAGCGTCGCCACAGAAATCTTGCTATTTTGGCCATAATTGCTATTTTGAGGCCAAGAGGAGATACCACCATGCCAGCGACGGCCAATGAGCACCCCAGGGTTCCCCTGACCCGGTTTCACAACAACACCGGCGAGTTCCTCGACCTTGCGACCAAGCAGCCGGTCGTCCTGACCAGCCATGGCCGCGAGCGGCATGTGATCGCAGATAGCGAATATTTCCGCCACCTTGAACAGGCGGCGCGCGGTATGATCGCAGATCACATGAATATCGAAGCTGTCGCTTCGTCCGACATGACCGAAGCCGACCGCCAAGCTTTCGCCAATGCACGGCCTTCGGCCAGTGAACTCGCCAATGACCGCTGGGAAGACTGACCGCCCCGCCGCAGGCCATATCCTCCGATACGTCTATCTCTTCGAGGAAGAGCAGAGACGGGGCCGCGATGAGGGCGTCAAGGAACGCTTTGTCGTCGTCGTGGGTGTCGAGGGGTCACGCTATCTGGTCGCCGCAATCACGACCAAGGGCGAGGGGCGCAAGAACGCCCTCGCGATCCCAGATGAGATCGCGCGCGCAGCCGGGCTCGCTCCTGGCAGCTCCATTGTCGTTTCGGAATTCAACCGGTTCACCTGGCCCGGGTTCGACATCAGACCTCTGATGAAGCAGCCCGGGTACATTGCCGGACGTCTCCCACCGCGGTTCACGACAAAGATCATCGATGCCATAACAGCCTGGAGAGCAGCCCCCGTCGATCGGGATTGATTGGCTCAACGTGCAGACAGGCAGCCCCCTTGGGGCCTTGTCCGATTGTGCATCAACGCCAGGCCAGTGGCGCCAACCTTGCGGATCGGCACACCAGATAGCCAAGGTCAGGTCTTCCGGACGACTGCCGCAATGGGACTATCCGCTCCCCGAAATCGGCGAGGACGGACGATCAATCATGCGACCAACGCCAGCGTTAGCAAGCCGAGACGCGGCGAGGTTGATGTCCAGGCACGCAATCAGCCCCTGTGCCAACAGCATGTCCGCCGTCCAGTGCCCATGCCTCTCTGGTCGAGCTTAGGGCCAACCTGCAGAAATGCGAGCCGTGTTGCCCGGCAAGCCGGGCTGCCCGCACCACCTCGATTTCCGAGGTTTCCCGCGCGCGAGGGCGCGCGGTGTCCCAGCTCTCCCGCCGAGGCTCGATAAGGGCACCGGCGGACGAGCCGTCGGCACCAAGGAGGCTCTTGCAATGAACATCGTCAACCTCGTCGGCCGTCTCGCCAAGGATCCCGTCGCCCGCGATCGCAGCGACACCCGCATCACCGAACTCATCCTCGTGACCGAACGTCCCGTAATCCGCGATGGGAAGGTCCAGAAGGACCCCGAAACCGGCTACCCGGTCAAGGATGCCGAATTCCACAAGATCACCGTCTTCAACGGCCTCGGGCTCCCGCTGCGCCAGCACAAGGCCAAGGGTGACCAACTCGCCGTGACGGGCCGCATCCACTACTCGCGCTGGCAAGACGCCGAAGGCAATGACCGCTACGGCTGCGAGATCATCGCCGAAAACGTCGAGTTTCTGTGACCAGCAGGGGCGGCACCGCAGTGCCGCCCCTCGCTTCGCTCGAAAGGCCAAACTCGCCACAGCCTCATCGACCAAAAAATCCATCCTGACCGACGACGACAAACGCCATAGTAAGACTGCAACCAGGAGGAACCGCCACATGTCGATTACCTTCCCTAGGAAGTTCGCCATCGGGGGAGTGCCTGTCACGAACATCAAGGAAGGGTTGAAATCTCTTTCCAGAACGAATGATCCTGGCTCCTTTGTCGGCCTACGTTCGGTCTTTCCGACGTTAGCGTCCGCGCTCGTGGTGTAATTTCTGGTGTAGATTGAGGTGATCGCGCGG
>CAYUYZ010000082.1:0-2915 GCA_964449575.1 uncultured Stakelama sp. | reverse complement strand
GCTCAACCACCATTTCGCAGCAGCCGCCTGATCGGCGCAGAGCGACAGCCTACCTGTGACTGCCGCCAATCTTTGCAACAGAGCCGTCCCGAGCATTCCCGCCTGGCGTTTGATCTCCGGGGAGATTTCGGACGAAGCGCTGCGAGCCGAATTGCAAGGCCGCATCATACTCGTCGGAACCGGGGCCGCCGGCCTGCGCGACCTGATCTCCACGCCGGTCCGCGAGAGAGAATTGGGCGTCGCCGCCCATGCTCAGGCGATCGAACAGATCATATTGGGCCAGTTTCTCCAACGCCCGGACTGGGCGACGGGAGCGGAACGGTCGCTCATCATCCTGCTGGGTGTGAGTTTGGCCTTCCTTCTGCCGCGTCTGGGGTCAATCCTGGGAGCGGCCATAGCGTTTACGGCGGCCGGCGCCACGATGGCCGCGAGCTGGTTGCTGTTTACCCGCCAAGGCTATTTGTTCGACCCGATATGGCCGATCCTGGTCACCGCAGCCGTATATGTTGTTCAGACGGCCATCATTTTCTATCGCGAAGAGCGCCGCCGCGCGTATATCCACAGCGCCTTCGACCGCTATCTGTCCCCAGAGATGGTGCGCCGGATTGCCGAAAACCCCGACAAGCTGGAATTGGGCGGCGAAGATCGCGATATGACCGTCCTGTTCTGCGACATACGCGGTTTTACGCGTATTTCGGAAGAATTGGGGCCGCGCCAGGTCATTTCCCTGCTGATCGCTTTCCTGACGCCGATGTGCGACTTGCTGCTTGCGCGGAAAGCGACCGTCGACAAGTTCATGGGCGACGCCATATTGGCGTTCTGGAACGCGCCCCTCGACGATCCCGAGCATCATGTGAATGCCGCGCGCGCCGCCCTGTCGATGATTGACGGATTGCAGGCGCTCAACGCGCGGGCGCCGGCTATCGAGGGCGCGGCCTGGCCGGGTGACCTGAAGATCGGTATCGGCCTGAATTCGGGCGCTTGTTGTGTCGGCAATATGGGATCGTCGCAGCGGCTGAGCTATTCACTGCTGGGCGATCCGGTCAATCTGGCCTCACGGATCGAGGGGCTGACCAAGGAATATGGCGTCACCATTGCGCTGGGTGAGGATCTTGCCGAGCATCTGCCGGGCTTCGCGCTGATCGAAATGGATCTGGTGCGCGTGGTCGGGCGCGATCGGCCCGTCCGGGTGTTCGCTTTGCTGGGCGACGAGATTTTGGCGCAAAGTCGGGAATTCCAGGATTTTGCCGTTGCGCACGGTGCCATGCTCGCGGCCTATCGCGCGCAGCAATGGGCGGGAGCCGGGGCCAGCTTGTCGGCGCTGGAGGCACAGGCCGCGCATTTCGGGTTGCGCCGGTTGCACATGATTTATCGGCAACGCATCGACACGCTGTCGTCCGACCCGCCGGGCGCCGACTGGGACGGTGTCGCTCAGGCGGCTAGCAAGTAGGTATTGTCGGACCGCCCTGCGGCGGGGGTGGACAGTCGGTGCCGTTGCGGCCGAGCAGGACCGGAACGGCGACAAGCGCGCCGGCGGCGAGCAGACCTTTCCAAAGGCCGCTGCCCTTATATTTCTCGGGAAATATTTCCTGTTCGACCTTGATCAGCCCCTTGGGCGAGATGATGAACGGCCCGATCGGCATCGCGCCCGCGCGCGGCACATAGCTTGCCTGCATCGGCTGGGTCAGATCGACGCTGCCCGCCGAGGAGGAAACGCTCACAAAGCCGGGCGTGAGGCGGCCCTCGTTCCGCGTACCCGGTCCGCGCAACACAACCAGTGTCGCGTTCGCAGCATCGCTGGACAAGGCCTTGAAGTTCGGCAACTCGTCGGCGGCGATTTGCAAGGCCGCCTTTCCGACCACGCCTTCGACGATCGTTCCGCGGATGCCAATCGTCGCAACCGGCGAACTGATGCTGGCGGTGCCGTTGCCGCCCGCGTTGGGCCGACCCGACATGAACCGGAAAGCCCCTTTGGTCGCGGTTGCCCCCATGCTGCGCCCGCGCGCCGGATCGTACACGAACCGATCGATCCGGATGCGCGCATTGGCGCCGACCGAAAAGGTGGCCCGGTCGAGCAAGATCATCTGCAGCTGGCTGCCCTTTCCCGTCTGAACCAGGTCACCCAGCAGGACACGCTGACGCAGCACCATCTTCGCGGCTTTTGTCACTCGATTGTTGGTGTAGCGAACGTCGCCCCGGATCGCCGATGCGATGCCTATGGCGCTTGTTGCCGATTGCGCGTGCACTATGCCGGCGACACTTGCGAGCGATACGCCAACAACCAGCGCCAATTTTGCCGGGCGAGAAAACAGCGACCCTATGCTCATTCCGAATTCTTCGCGCCGCAGATGGTCATCATCTGCTGCCAGTCGGCTGGTGGATAATCCTTCCGTTTCAGCTGGGCGATATGCACCGCCGCGCCTGGCAGGTCGTCGAGCCGGCACAGCAGCACCGCGTGCATCAGCCGCGCCTCCTTGTTCTTGGGGCTCGCGAACAGCACATTTTCTATCGTCGACAATGCGAGGAGCAGATTGCCCGCCTGTGACTGTTCCCTGGCCAATGCAAGACCGGCGACCGGGGTCGCAACGACCAGCTGGTCAAGCTGTTCGGGCGTTTCCGCAACGGCGGGAACGGTCAGAGCCGCCACCGCGACCGCCGACAGGCAGCGAAACCACATGGAAGTCCCCCCTTCCAAATCCCCAAGCCAGGCAAAAGCATTGGCTCCCCGCAGATCACCATGCCGATCCGGTGGTGTCAAGTTGGTCGATGCGGGAAGGGTCGGCGTCTGCGGTCGTGATTTCTGCTCACCGCCTCAAATTTGCCGTTCAAATCGAACCGAGGCATCGCAAAAATATTCATTTATCCGTGGCGCACCAGCTTAGCGTACGTTTACGACCAGATTCTGCGATGACCCC
>CAYUYZ010000081.1:0-3003 GCA_964449575.1 uncultured Stakelama sp. | reverse complement strand
TCGCCTTCCGGCCTGACTGGAACCGACACAAGAAGGCCGCTCCGTTCAAGCGCAATGATCGTATGCTCGAAGCTCTGCCAGTAGGTCTGGTCGTATTTCCAGGGACCGGCATCCAGGACAATCTGGCTGACAAAGCCCGCAAGATGGGCATTCCGCTCTGGGACTTCCGCGAGAAGCGGTGAAGCTGTTAGCCTCGTCTCGTCCAATTGTATGCTGGGATGAGCAGGTTCGGCTGCCGACCAGAGTCAGTCGCCCGGCGGCCAGGGCTTGAACGGCAGCTTCGCTGGCCGAAACCTTCCATTCGCGCGGGGCGAAGAAGTCTGGCAGCAAGGCGCCCGAATTCCGGTCGTTTGGCGCCTTTCCATTTCGGCCCGGAAGAGCACATCGATCGTGCAGTTTCGGTCCACGGCCGCTCGGCCTACAGAAATGGCGCAGCTACGGCCCCGCGACTGGTGGTCGCGTTGGGAACCAAGTAGGTAGCAACCATGGAACAACTTCCCACCTATACCCCCGAGCAACTCAACTTTGCTTCTCGTATCGGCAAGGCGGCCGCGCCCTTGGTGAATGCTGGCATGGACCTTCGCGATGCCGAGCGCGCGGCGGCTCCGGTTGCGGCCGCTGCGATGATCGAGGAGGGCGTTGATGCTGCCACGGTCGAGGCACTGTTGCATGACGCGTTGGAGCGGACGAACGTAGGTGCCCCGTTCCGGCACGACGAGCGTCTGCCATCGGTCGAAATGCAGCAGGCGCTGGGCGAGAGCTACCGCGCTGCCGGCGGTCCACGACTGCCGCCTGAAGGCCTGCTAGTCGAGAAGCGAGTGGTGGGCGTGAAGACCGGCTATCCGATGTTCGTCTATCCCAACGAGTCGAAGCACCCCGGCAATCCGCATGTCACCGTCATCATCGGCAAGCAGAGGGTAAACGTCACGATCTCCGAGGATCCGAAGGTCATCGCGGGCAATAAGGACGCCGTCGGGATCGGTCAGGCGCTGCAGGCGGTCAAGGAGCACCGCGTGGCGCTGATGAAGGAGTGGGACGAGACCCGTCCGGACGATCAGAAGCTGGAGAACTCGAAAGCGCGCATGGTCAAGGCCGCCCGCGACGGCCGAAAGTAAGATCGCCGCACGCCATGGCGGAACTTACTGGCGGTCGCGGTCCAGATCCAGCCACATCACGTAATCCTTCGGCGTGTAGTCCGCAGCGACCATGTCGCCGACCGGAGCCGCGTCGAAGATGCCCGCGACGAGCGGGTCGAGGTCGCCCCGGCCGAGGTTGGGACACCAGACGTTCGGGGGCTGACCCTCGCCGCCGATCGTGAATGGATCGTCGCGACGGATGGGCTGCTCCTGCGGGGCCAACTTCAGGATCTCGAGGTGATTGAGCACGACGACGCCGTCGACCGCGTCGAACGCCACGCGGCCGTTGGCGTCGTGCAGCCAGGAATTGGGCGTGAGCAGGCCAGCGTCTTCATGGCTGAGTGCCGACGTCGCCTCGAAGATGTAACCATCCCACAGAACGACTAGGATGCCGGTCCGCAGTTTCAGCGAGAAGTCGCGGAACTTGGTGTCTGCGCTAGCAAGAAAGTCCTTCAGCGTGTTGTCGCGCGGCAGCGTGGCGTCGGCGCGGATGCCGGGCACGGCGCCGATCGGTCCGCGGACGGGGATCTGGTGACCGCGTTCGGCGCGCCGCTCTTGATGTTCGATGAACGAGGGGCACTTGACCTCGAACAGCCACTGCCGGTTCGGCGTGTCGACGACTAGCTCGGGCCTGCCACCGGTCACCGGATTGGCCGGCTCGATCTGGAAGGTCGTCCCGGCCGGCCAGGCGGCTTCGAGGATCACGCGGCTTACGAGGATCTCGGCCAGTTTCTGGACCAGCTGCTCGTAGCCTTTCCGCCACTTGTCGGGATTGTCGCGCGTGGGGACATAACGGACCTCGGCGAGTTCGCGCAAGAAGCGCTCGCCCGAGCCGGGCAGCTTCGCGTCACAGGCGGCCAGCGCCCGCTGGAGCTGTCGTCCGAATGTGGTGATCCGTCCCTCGGCGAAGTGGTAGCTCAACCATTGCCGGGTTCCATTGGTCAGCACTCGGTAGCGTGCGGCGAAGTCGGTTGGCTGGGGTTTCGCGGGTTCGGTCATAGGTTACCCGCGTCGATGAGGAGGGCAATACGGCGGACTGGGGCCTGCCCCTGAGAGTTATCGCTTTTCATTTTCCCTCCATAACTGGGTGGTGACGTCCATCAGCGACCTTAGGCTCGCTGCTGTCGTCTCGCTATATGGAGGTGTTGTGTGCTTAACGCGCATTCCTCATCCGCAACTTTCCTGATAAGCGGGTCTCAGCAGAGCAGGCAGTGGTGCGTCCGCTACGCGAACTCAGAAATCGTGAACGACTAAGCCGGTTCCGGCCCAGCTTATGTCGCTATGGAGTGCCGCTCAGGCGAACTTCGAATATCTGTCCAGACAAGAGATGCTGTTCCGCCCATCGCCCTGAGCGGCAGATTTGTCCCAGATTTTGCCCTTCCGGTGAGCCGAAAGATGACTGCGCTGACGACGGCTTATAGGAAATTTCCAGCGGCGGTGCGGCGACGAGTGGGGCCAAAACAGCCCACACTTCAACTGTCCAACAACCTCTTCTCATAGACCGTACTGATTGCGCGCCCATCCCAGACATAGCAGAGATGCCGTTCCTGGCGGCAGTTCGATAACAACCGAGGCCGGAACACAGCGGTACATTCACCGCCGCGATCGCGGACGCTTTCATAGACCATCCCGTCCGACCCTCCATCGCGCAAGGTCCGCGCGGTTTCCTGCGACAGGGCATAGCTGCTCGGATGGTACAGCGCGTGCAACGCCTCTCGCTGCCCACGGATGTCATGAAGGCACGCGTCGAGATCGACGGCATAAACCCGCATGTCCAGTTCCTGTGCCGGTTCGTCGGTCGCCTCAAGGAACTGCGTGCGGTGATGTCGGGTCTCGGCGATGGCGGTTGCCAGTGTAAGTCCGGCAT
>CAYUYZ010000080.1:0-3177 GCA_964449575.1 uncultured Stakelama sp. | reverse complement strand
CCCAAGGCCAAGCCCAAGCTCGGGTCGCTCGATGAGGTCGATCCCGAAATCCTGCGCGTCTATGAAAAGCTCGGCATCCCGATCGCCGAGCAGAAATTGCTCGCGGGTGTCGAGGGCGGCGAGGAAGGTGGCCTGCCGGCGCGGCGTGTCGCGGTGGATGCGGTGTTCGACTCGGTGTCGGTCGCGACGACCTTCCGCAAGGAGCTGGAAAGCGCAGGCGTCATCTTCCGCAGCATCAGCGAGGCGATCAAGGAATATCCCGATCTCGTCCGCAAATGGCTGGGGAAGGTCGTCCCCATGCACGACAACTACTTCGCGGCGCTCAACTGCGCGGTCTTCAGCGACGGGACGTTCGTTTACATCCCGGAAGGCGTGCGCTGCCCGATGGAGCTGAGCACCTATTTCCGCATCAATGCCGAAAATACCGGCCAGTTCGAACGGACTTTGATCGTCGCCGACAAGGGCGCGTACGTCAGCTACCTCGAAGGCTGCACCGCGCCGATGCGCGATGAGAACCAGCTGCACGCGGCGGTGGTCGAACTGGTCGCGCTCGACGATGCCGAGATCAAATATTCGACCGTGCAAAACTGGTATCCCGGCGACGAGAATGGCCTGGGCGGGATCTATAATTTCGTGACCAAGCGGGCTTTGTGTCAGGGCAAGAACTCCAAGGTCAGCTGGACGCAGGTCGAGACCGGCAGCGCGATCACCTGGAAATATCCGTCCTGCGTGCTGGCGGGAGACGGCTCGGTCGGCGAATTCTATTCGGTCGCGGTGACCAATAACCGCCAGCAGGCCGATACCGGCACCAAGATGATCCACCTCGGCAAGAATACCCGCTCGACGATCGTGTCGAAGGGGATTTCGGCGGGGCGCAGCGACAACACCTATCGCGGGCTGGTGCGCGTCTCGCCGACCGCGGAGGGCGTGCGCAATTTCACCCAGTGCGATTCGCTGCTGCTCGGCGACCAGTGCGGCGCGCATACCGTGCCGTATATCGAAGTGCGCAACCCGAGCGCGCAGATCGAGCATGAGGCAACGACGTCGAAGATTTCCGACGACCAGCTGTTCTACGCGATGCAGCGCGGGCTCGACCAGGAAGCGGCGGTCGCGCTGATCGTCAACGGCTTTGCGAAGGAAGTGCTGCAGCAACTGCCGATGGAGTTCGCGGTCGAAGCGCAGAAGTTGCTGGGGATTTCGCTTGAGGGGAGCGTGGGGTGAACCTTTGGTTGTTCCTCGCGGCATCTGGCGTTTTTGCCGGTTCATCGACAAGCCTGCCATACGACGGCAGTAACTTGCGCTCGGCAGCAGGAGCGTATGCTTCGTGTATTGCTAAGGGCATCCGCGAAATCGACGACGGACAGCGCGACCCGCGGCATCTTGTTACAAGCGCCGAAGCTCGATGTGACATGGAACTCACTGACTTTGTGCGAGAGTTTCGCGCTGACCCGTGGGTATGCACGGGGATTGTTGAGAAAGGCTTGCAGGGCGGCGCTTCCGAGCTTTCCGACCGTGCCTTGGCGGTCTGTTTCGTCAATTATTTGAGAGTGTTGCGAGAGCATCGCATTTTGCGCCTGACGGCCTACCGGGAAAACCATGTTAAATATTAAAGATCTACACGCCGAAATCGACGGCAAGGAAATCCTCAAGGGCCTCTCGCTCAGCGTCAATGCGGGGGAGGTGCATGCGATCATGGGGCCGAATGGCGCGGGCAAGTCGACGCTCGGCTATGTGCTCGGCGGGCGACCGGGGTATGAGGTGACTTCGGGCTCCGTCCTCTTTCAGACCCCGTTCGTTTCGAGCGAAGTCGAGAAACAGGAACTTGGCGATGCGCTTGGGGCCGGTATCTCGACATCGCTCGATACGAACGGTGGATTGGTTGCGGGTGATGCAGGCGAATGGCTCGACCTCCTCGCCCTCGCCCCGCACGAGCGTGCCGCCGCTGGCCTGTTCCTCGGCTTCCAGTACCCCGTCGAAATCCCCGGCGTGTCCAACGTCCAATTCCTGCGCGAGGCGCTCAACGCCCAGCGCAAGGGGCGTGACGAGGCACCGCTTTCGGGGGGCGAGTTCCTGAAGCTCGCCAAGGCGCAGGCCGCGGGGCTCGGCATGGATTATGAGATGCTCAAGCGGCCGGTGAATGTCGGCTTTTCGGGCGGCGAGAAGAAGCGCAACGAAATGGTGCAGATGGGCATTATCGGCCCGCGCCTCGCAATCCTTGACGAGACTGACAGCGGCCTCGACATCGATGCGTTGCGCGCGGTGGGCGACGGCATCAACCGCATCATGCGCGCGCCCGACAAGGCGGTGATCCTGATCACCCATTACCAGCGGCTGCTCGATTATGTCGCGCCCGATTTCGTGCACATCCTGAGCGGTGGGCGGATCGTGAAGACCGGCGGGCCGGAACTTGCGCTCGAGCTTGAGGCCGAGGGCTATGCCGGGGTGACGGCGTGAGCGCCCTAATTTCAATCCTCCCCCGGGGACCGGGAGTGTCGGGTCGAAACGTCCCCCGGACGTTTCTTGACCATGCGGGGGATGGTCAGCCCGACACTGGGAACCATTTGCTTCTTCAGCAAATGGTGGAGGGGGCGACGCAAGCGTTTCGCGTGCGGCAAGGCCCCCTCCGCCTCGCTGCGCTCGGCACCTCCCCCGCTGAAGCGAGGGAGGAATGATGACGCTTGCCCTTCCGACGCGCCGCGACGAATCCTGGCGGTATAGCGATCTTGAGGCTGTCGCCTCGGTGTGGCCGATCCCTGCGCCCGAGCGGATCGAGGTTGCGGCGGGCGAGGAAATCGCGCGGGTGATCGTGCAGGATGCCGCGCCCGATGTTGTCGCGATCCATGACTATGCCGTCGTCCTCGGCGCATGCGCTCGCGCGACCTTTCATGTGCTCAACACCGGCGGGCGGCTCGGGCGGGTGACGATCGATGTCACGCTCCACGAGGGCGCGCATTTTGAGCTGGGCGCGGCAATGCTCGGCGGTGGCGAGCAGACGCTCGAGATCGTCACGACGATGCGCCACATCGAGCCGCACGCGACCAGCAACCAGGTCGTGCGGTCGGTGCTCGGCGGGCGGGCGACGGGGTCGTATCTCGGCAAGGTCGCGGTCGCGCGGCATGCGCAGAAGACCGATGCGTCGCAATCGGTGAAGGCGATGCTGCTCGCGCGCACCGCGAC
>CAYUYZ010000079.1:0-3313 GCA_964449575.1 uncultured Stakelama sp. | reverse complement strand
CCAAGCTCGGGCCGGAAGACATCACCCGCGACATCCCGAACGTCGGCGAGGAAGCGCTGCGCAACCTCGACGAAGCGGGCATCGTGTACATCGGCGCCGAAGTCGAGCCGGGCGATATTCTGGCCGGCAAGATCACCCCCAAGGGTGAATCGCCGATGACGCCCGAAGAAAAGCTGCTCCGCGCGATCTTCGGTGAAAAGGCGTCGGACGTGCGCGATACGTCGCTGCGGCTGCCGCCGGGCGTTGCTGGCACCGTCGTCGAAGTCCGGGTGTTCAACCGCCACGGCATCGACAAGGACGAGCGCGCGATGGCAATCGAGCGCGAGGAAATCGAGCGGCTGAAGAAGGACGCCGACGACGAGCGGTCGATCCTCAACCGCGCGACCTGGAGCCGCTTGCGTGAAATGCTGGTCGGCCAGACCGCCACCTCGGCACCCAAGGGCGTCAAGAAGGGCCTCGTCATCGACGAAGATCTGCTCGACAGCGTCGACCGCCACGAATGGTGGAAGTTCGCCGTCGCCGATGACAAGGTCCAGAGCGATCTCGAAGCGGTGAAGGGCCAGTATGACGATGCCGTCAAGCTGATCCAGGACAAGTTCCACGATCGGCGCGAGAAGCTCGAACGCGGCGACGAGCTGCCGCCGGGCGTGCTCAAGATGGTCAAAGTCTTCGTCGCGGTGAAGCGCAAGCTCCAGCCGGGCGACAAGATGGCCGGCCGTCACGGCAACAAGGGCGTGATCAGCCGCATCCTGCCGGTCGAGGACATGCCGTTCCTCGCCGACGGGACGCCGGTCGATCTCGTGCTCAACCCGCTCGGCGTGCCGAGCCGGATGAACGTCGGGCAGATCTTCGAAACGCACCTTGGCTGGGCCGCGCGCAATCTCGGCCAGCAAGTCCACAAGGCACTCGAAGACTGGCGCGAGGCCAATCCCGACGCCAAGGCCGGTGCCATGCCGAGCCCGGTCAAGGAACGCCTCCTCGAAATCTACGGCCCGCAATATGCCGATGATATCGAAGGCCGCGACGGCGCGCAGATCGTCGAGCTCGCGCAGAATTCGAAGACCGGTATCCCGATGGGAACCCCGGTGTTCGATGGCGCGCGCGAGAAGGACGTGTCGGACATGCTGGCGCTGGCAGGGCTCGAAACCTCGGGCCAGTCGGACCTGTTCGACGGGCGCACCGGCGACAAGTTCGACCGCAAGGTGACCGTGGGCATCATCTACATGCTCAAGCTCCACCATCTGGTCGACGACAAAATCCACGCGCGTTCGATCGGGCCGTACTCGCTCGTCACCCAGCAGCCGCTGGGTGGTAAGGCGCAGTTCGGCGGGCAGCGCTTCGGCGAAATGGAAGTCTGGGCGCTCCAGGCTTATGGCGCTGCCTACACCTTGCAGGAAATGCTGACGGTGAAGTCCGACGACGTGGTCGGCCGCACCAAGGTCTATGAAGCGATCGTCAAGGGTGACGACAGCTTCGAGGCCGGCATTCCGGAGAGCTTCAACGTGCTCGTCAAGGAAATGCGCTCGCTGGGCCTGAACGTCGAGCTGAAGTCGATCGACCAGTTCGATAGCGACGGCGTCGTGATCGCGGCTGAGTGATGCGGCTAGCGGGGCATGATTGGCATGCGACCACCTCGGTCATCGTTTGCAATCACGTCTATGAAGGAAGCGAAGTCCGGACGGTCCAAGTGGATGAAGATGGACTTTGCTTTCAGTGCGGCGGTCCCGACGACGACCCCCTGCTGGCAAAAGTAGTGTGTTTAGATTGCGTGATTGATCGGCCCGGACTGCATGATGTGCCCGACATTCCATTGAGATGGAAGGGCTTGCGGGAACTTGATGGTACTTGGTCGATAATTGAGCAGATAGAAGATTGAACGACCTTTTGGTCCGGAGACTAACATGAACGAACTGACCAACTTCGCGAACCCGGTCGTCAAGGCCGAGACCTTCGACCAGATCCAGATCGGCATCGCCAGCCCGGACAAGATCCGCAGCTGGTCGTTCGGCGAGATCAAGAAGCCCGAGACCATCAACTATCGCACGTTCAAGCCCGAGCGTGACGGCCTGTTCTGCGCGCGCATCTTCGGTCCGATCAAGGATTACGAATGCCTGTGCGGCAAGTACAAGCGCATGAAGTACAAGGGCATCGTCTGCGAAAAGTGCGGCGTTGAAGTTACCGTGTCGAAGGTCCGCCGCGAGCGCATGGGCCATATCGAGCTCGCCGCGCCGGTCGCGCACATCTGGTTCCTGAAGTCGCTGCCGTCGCGCATCGGCCTGCTGCTCGACATGCAGCTCAAGCAGCTCGAGCGCGTGCTCTATTTCGAAGCCTATATCGTCATCGAGCCGGGCCTGACGCCGCTTGAGAAGTATCAGCTCCTCACCGAAGACGAGCTGCTCGACGCGCAGGATCAATATGGCGAGGACGCCTTCTCGGCCGGGATCGGCGCCGAAGCGGTGCGGATCATGCTCGAGAATCTCGACCTGGTCGGTGAGCGGCAACAGCTGCTCGACGAACTCGCGGTCACCAAGTCCGAGCTCAAGCCCAAGAAGATCATCAAGCGGCTGAAGGTCGTTGAGAGCTTCATCGATTCAGGCAACCGCCCCGAATGGATGATCCTCGAAGTCATTCCGGTCATCCCGCCCGAACTGCGCCCGCTGGTGCCGCTCGACGGTGGCCGCTTCGCGACGTCGGACTTGAACGACCTGTATCGCCGCGTGATCAACCGCAACAACCGCCTCAAGCGGCTGATGGAGCTGCGCGCGCCGGACATCATCGTCCGCAACGAAAAGCGCATGCTGCAGGAAGCCGTCGACGCGCTGTTCGATAACGGCCGTCGTGGTCGCACGATCACGGGTGCCAACAAGCGTCCGCTCAAGTCGCTGTCCGACATGCTCAAGGGCAAGCAGGGCCGCTTCCGTCAGAACCTGCTCGGCAAGCGCGTCGACTATTCGGGCCGTTCGGTGATCGTCGTCGGTCCCGAACTCAAGCTGCATCAGTGCGGCTTGCCCAAGAAGATGGCGCTCGAGCTGTTCAAGCCATTCATCTACGCACGCCTCCAGACGCTCGGACAGGCCGCTACCGTCAAGCAGGCCAAGAAGCTCGTCGAAAAGGAGAAGCCCGAGGTCTGGGACGTCCTCGACGAGGTCATCCGCGAGCATCCGGTGCTGCTGAACCGCGCGCCGACCCTGCACCGGCTGGGCATCCAGGCGTTCGAGCCGATGCTGATCGAAGGCAAGGCCATCCAGCTTCACCCGCTGGTCTGCGCCGCCTTCAACGCCGACTTCGACGGCGACCAGATGGCCGTGCACGT
>CAYUYZ010000078.1:0-3475 GCA_964449575.1 uncultured Stakelama sp. | reverse complement strand
CTTCCTTGATCTGGCGACCCTTGTCGTCGATCAGCGCGCGGACCTTGCCGCTTTCCGCGCCGACGACGAACACATCGCCGACCTTCAGCGTGCCGCGATTGATCAGGATCGTCGCGACCGGGCCACGGCCCTTGTCGAGCTTGGCTTCGATCACGCTGCCTTCGGCCATCCGGTCGGGATTGGCCTTCAGCTCCATCAATTCGGCCTGGATCTGGATCTTCTCGATCAGCTCGTCGAGCCCGGTCTTCTTGAGTGCCGAGACTTCGACATCCTGCACGTCGCCCGAAAGCTCCTCGACGATCACGTCATACTGGAGCAGCGCCTCGCGCACTTTCTGCGGATTGGCTTCGGGCTTGTCGACCTTGTTGATCGCCACGATCATCGGCACGCCAGCGGCCTTGGTGTGGTTGATCGCCTCGACCGTCTGCGGCTTCAGGCCATCATCGGCCGCCACTACCAGAATGACGATATCGGTAACGTTGGCGCCGCGCGCGCGCATCTCCGTGAACGCCTCGTGGCCCGGCGTGTCGAGGAAAGTGATCTGCGACTTGTCCTTCAGCGTCACCTGATAGGCGCCGATATGCTGGGTGATGCCGCCGGCTTCGCCCTTGACGACATCAGTGCCGCGCAGCGCGTCGAGCAGGCTCGTCTTGCCGTGATCGACGTGACCCATGATCGTGACGACCGGCGGACGCGGCTGGAGCGCGTCATCGGCATCGTCTGCCGTCTGCAGCGCGAGTTCGGCATCGGCATCGGTCACGCGCGTCAGGTTGTGGCCAAATTCGGTGACGAGCAGCTCGGCGGTGTCCTGATCGATCGTCGCGTTGATCGTGACGGGCATGCCCATCTTGAACAACGCCTTGACCAGATCGGCGCCCTTTTCGGCCATGCGGTTGGCGAGTTCCTGCACCGTGATCGCCTCAGGGACGACAACGTCGCGGACTTGCTTGGGCTGGGCTTCGCGCGGACCGAAGTGGCGCTTTTCCTTTTCGCGTGCGCGCTTCAGCGCGGCGAGCGAGCGAGCACGCGCACCATCGCCATCGTTGAGCGCGCGGTTGACGGTGAGCTTGCCCGACTGACGGCGATCATCGACGGTCTTGCGGTCGCGATTGGGGCGCGCGGGCGGTTCAGCCGACGCCGGGCGCTTGTTCGGCCCGAGATTGGCGTTGTTATTGCCCGATGGCGCAGCACTTGCGGTGGGCGCAGCGCTTGCGGTCGGCGCGGCAGCGGGCGCCGCCGGTTCAGCGGCACGCGGCGGCTGTGGCCGCTCGGGGCGCGCGACCGGCGTGAAGCGGCGCGGCGCGGGCAGATTGGCGTCGGGCGCCAGGATCAGCGGATCGGCGGCGGGTTCAGGCGCGGCCTGCACCGGCTCGGGAGCAGGCGCGCTGACCGGCTCGGCAGCAGGCGCGGCAGGAACCTCGGGCGCCTGTTCGGCCTTGCGCGCTTCTTCGGCGCGGCGGCGTTCTTCCTCAATCGCTTCCTGGCGCTCGCGCTCCTCACGGCGACGCGATTCCTCATTCGCGTTCATCCGTGATTCTTCGGCCTCGCGCAGCAGCTTGGCCTGGAGTTCCTGCCGCGAGAGCAGGCTGTCGGCGGGCTTGCGCACCGGCGGGGCAGCGGGCTGCGGCGCCGGTTCGGGCGCACGCGCCACCGGTGCCGGGGGAGCCACCTGCTCCTCGACCATCGGCTCGCCTTCACCCGGGCGGCCGAGCACGCGGCGGCGCTTGACCTCGACCACCACGGTGTTCGAGCGGCCATGGCTGAAGCTCTGCTTCACCTTGCCGGTTTCGACCGTGCGCTTCAGGCCCAGCGGTGCGCGCATGCCCAGTTTCGGCTTTTCGTTGTCGGTGTCGCTCATCAGGTCGCTCAAAGTCCTCAGATATTCTCAGTTACGTCGTCGGGCACATCGTCTCGCATGTCGGGCTGACCAGTGGCCAACGCCGTTGCGCCTTGCGAAGCGGTTTCGCAAGCCGCGCTCACCAGCTCGGATCCGATATAATGCAGCCAGCGGTCGAGCGCAGTGCGCAACCGCCCAGCGGCGCCGGGGTCGGTAATGCCGATATGTACCACGTTCTCGCGGCCCAGCGCCATCGACAATATAGGGCGCGCCAACGGGATCGCCAGACCGCGCATGCCCGAGCCCTCGGCATCGCTACCGACGCGCCAAGCCTGGTCGAGCTTGCGCGAGCCATCCGCGCCTGCGTCCGATGCGTGGAGCAGCAGGTGGAGCTTGCCGCTGCGCGCCGCTTTGTCGATCCGCTCATGGCCGATCACGACATGACCGCCCTTCGATTCGAGGCCGAGCCGGTCGAGCAATTGGCGCTCGAGCTGGGTCTCAATCAATGCGGGGAGATCAGCAGGCAAAGTGAACGCGCTGGTTTTGAACGCGCGGGTCAGCACGCCTTTCAGCTTGCCCTTGGTGAGCGCCTTCTCAAGGTCGGCGCGCGGCACGCCGATCCACGCGCCGCGCCCCGGCGCCTTGGCGCGGACGTCAGGCAGCACCTGACCCTCCGGCCCGAGCGCGAGCCGGACCAGATTGTCGCGCGCCGCACGGTCACCCGACAGGATGCACTTGCGGACCGGACCGTCGATTTCGGACGTCAGCGGCTCATTGTGAGGATTCCGCATGCGCGTCCTCCTCGGGCTCGGCAGCAGCCGGCTCGTCTTCGAACCAATGCGCGCGCGCGGCCATGATGATCTCGTTGCCCTGATCTTCGCTCAGGTTGTATTCGGCGAGCACCCCGCCCTTGTCCTCGGCGCGCTTGGTGTCGGCGTCGTTGCGGCGGCGCGGCTCCTGACGCTTCTTCTGGACGAGTTCGTCGGTCGCCAGATCCGCCAGATCATCGAGCGTCTTGATCCCCGCCTTGCCGAGCGTGACCAGCATCGCTTCGGTCAGATAGGGCATCGTCGCCAGATCGTCCTCGACGCCGAGTTCGCGGCGGAGCGCACGATTGGCTTCCTCGCGCCGATCGAGCGCTTCGCTCGCACGGTTCTGAAGTTCGGCGGCAATCTCGTCGTCAAGTCCCTCGATCGACGCGATTTCGTCGAGCTCGACGTAAGCGACTTCCTCGAGGCTGCCGAAGCCTTCGGCAACCAGCAACTGCGACAGCGTTTCGTCGACGTCGAGTTCGTTCTGGAACATTTCCGACCGCTCGACGAATTCGCGCTGGCGCTTCTCGCTTGCATCGGCCTCGGTCAGGATGTCGATCGCCTTGCCGGTGAGCTGGCTCGCCAGCCGCACATTCTGACCGCGGCGACCGATCGCGAGGCTGAGCTGATCGTCAGGAACGACGACTTCGATCCGGTCCTCTTCCTCGTCGATCACCACGCGGCTGACATTGGCAGGCTGGAGCGCGTTGACGACGAAGGTCGCGGTGTCGGGCGACCAGGGAATGATGTCGATCTTCTCGCCCTGCATTTCCTGCACCACCGCCTGCACGCGGCTGCCCTTCATGCCGACGCACGCGCCGACCGG
>CAYUYZ010000077.1:0-3495 GCA_964449575.1 uncultured Stakelama sp. | reverse complement strand
GCCACCACATTGGTATCCGCACAGTTTCACGCTATGTTCGCGATCGGGAGGGCATGACGCCGCTTACCGATGACCAATGCCGTGCCCCCATCCGATCGCATGACCGCTCCATCGCCAGCGCCGAGGCTGCGCGGCGACATGTCGAGCCGCAAGCTGATCGTGCTGGGGTTCGTCACGCGGTATCTGTCCGACAATCCCGGATCGCCAAGCTATGGCGAGATCTCACGCGGGTGTGACGTCAGCCGCAGCGCGGCGAAGCGGATCGTCCGCGCGCTCGTCCTGGACGGCAAGCTGGTGCGGCTCGATGGTGCCCGGCGCGGTGTGATGCTGCCGAGCGCGCGCGACGCCGCGCTTCAGCAGCTGCGCGCCGCGGGGTTCATCGTCGACGAGGACGCGCGCCGGATCGCCGTTCCCGGCACAAAAACGACCCTGCCGCGCGTACCCGAGCTGGGCGATAGCAGCATCCTGGCCGGGGCATGCCAGACGGCACATGGGGGCATTGATGAGCGACACCAATCCGGCCGAGGTCCGCGTGATGCGTGCGATCGTGGCGCGCGAGCACCAAAAGGCAGTCGCCGAGCGCCGCGCCGCGCGGCAAGCCGCAGCTGACCCGCCGGCAGCACCCTCTTCACGGACGGGCTGGTCCACCAAGGCGCGCCCGCCGCGCAAGCTGTCGCCGATCGACGCCGAGATCGCGCGCGCTGCGCGTGCCAATCGCGACGCCTGGGCCGCGCGCCACCCGCAGCTCGCGCGCGCCGAACGGCAATTGCGCAAGGGCCGCATCGAGCGCGACAAGGCATTCGATCACAAGCGTGAAGGAACGGCAGCGACGCATGCCGAGGCAGCGAAGCCCCGGCTCGGCGCGCTGGCCCGGCTTTACGCGCAAGGATCGATCGATGAAGAGCAGCTGGCCTGGGCGGGCGAGATCGCGCTGATCGCCGAGCGCATCGGCGCCGACGTGATCGTCAAGACGGCCAGCCTTGAGACACGGATCGACGGCAGGCGCTATGGCGATGGCGGATTTCACGAGCGATTGAGCCAGGTGCGGCGAGAGATTGCCTATGGCAACTGGCGGCGATCGCTCGGCCTCGATGCCGGGCCCGTGCTGGAAATGATCGTCGGTGACGCGTTCGGCTACAGCGTGATTGCCAAGCGCTATCACATGCACAACCGCCGCGCGAAGGCGATGCTGATCGACGCGATCGACCGCTGGCCTAGCTATTACATCGATGCGTGTCGATCGGTCGACCAGGACGATCTGGACCGGACACATGCCCGGCTTGCCTGAGCAGCGCTGATTATTTTCGAAGCGGCACAAAAAAGACCCTGCCGAAGTGGCCACGCAACCGGCAAAAACGACCCCGCCACAATAGCGTCCGAAGCCCGCCCACGCTCCCCCCAGCGTCTGGCGG
Organism: uncultured Stakelama sp.; assembly: GCA_964449575.1. GTDB lineage: Bacteria > Pseudomonadota > Alphaproteobacteria > Sphingomonadales > Sphingomonadaceae > Sphingomonas. The sequence continues at coordinate 2,083 of CAYUYZ010000077.1, read as the reverse complement.
GCTTCGTCGTCTGGAGGTGCCGCCCGTGCCAAACCCCCCGGTCCTACGGCGCGTCATGCCCTCCAGTGCCCAGCTCCAGCCGACTCTCGCCGGCCTCGTCCAGCGCGAAGTGATCACGCTCGAAGCGTTGGTCCATGAGCTGGAGCTGGGCAACCCGTTCAAGACCGTGCCCGGCGCCGCGCTGGAATTGATCGAGGAGATCGGCGGCAACCTGCGCAGGATCGCACGGGAAGCGCGTCGATGATGCACAAGCCGATCGTCGATCTCGATGCGCTGCGCGCCTTCATCGCAACCATGAACGGCGACAAGGCCGAGATCAGCAAGACCAGCCTGGTCGCGATCGAGCGGGAATTGAGTGCCGGCCGAGTGCCACGCGCCGAATACGTCTGTTGCGGGATTGACGTGTCGACGAAGCCCGATCGGCAGGGAGCACAGCGGTGACCGATCCGGCAGGGCCCGAGACGATCGACGTCGGCGGCACGCCCTATCGCCGTGACGCCAAAGGTAGCCTAGTGCCGCTCGCCTCGATCAAGGCCGCGGATCTGCTGATGGACGAAACCGTCCGCGAGATCCTAGCCAAGGCGCGCGCCATGTCGGCCGCGATCGCCGCGTTCAAGGCCGCGACCTTCGAAAGCGTCGGCGACCTGCAGGCGCTGATCGCGCAGACCTATGGCGCCAGCATCGGCGGCAAAAAGGGCAACATCACGCTGATGTCGTTCGACGGCTGCCAGAAGGTGCAGGTCCAGGTGGCCGACCTGCTCGAATTCGGCCCCGAGCTGCAGGCCGCCAAGGCGCTGATCGACGAATGCCTGACCGAATGGGCGGTCGGCAGCGCGGTCGAGCTGCGCGCGCTGGTCAACCGGGTGTTCCAAGTCGACAAGGAAGGGCAGATCAACCGCGCCGAGCTGTTCATGCTGCTGCGCGTCGAGATTGCCGATCCGCGCTGGATGCACGCGATGGAGGCGATCCGCGATTCGATCCGCGTCATCGGATCGCGAACCTATGTACGCTTCTACGACCGCCCCGCACCGGATGCGGCATGGCGGGCGGTCACCATCGATCTGGCAGCGGCGTGACGACGCCGTCGATCGACGTGCGCATCGACCGTTCGGCACTCCGGCGGGCGATCGCCGATATCGGCGAGCGTCAGATACCGTTCGCGATCGCCTTGACGGTCAACAGCCTGGCCAAGGGCGTCGTTGTCGCCGAGCGCGATGAAGTTGCGCGCACGTTCTCCACGCCGACGCCGTTCACCGAGAACGCCTTTCGGATCGAGACGGCGACGAAGGCGCGTCCAGTTGCCCGGGTCGCCATCAAGGACATCCAGGCGAGCTATCTCGAGCCCTATGTGAAGGGCGGCGTCCGGTCCCTCGGCACCAAGCGCGGCATGCTCGCACCGATCACCGGCAATATCGCGCTCAACAAGTACGGCAACCTGACCAGGAACAAGCTGAAGACGCTGGCTGCCAGGCCCGGCGTCTACATCGGACCGATCACGACGCGCGGCGGGAAGCGGATCAGCGGCGTGTGGCAACGCTCACGCGGGCGGGGCGGGGCCTCGCTCAAGCTGCTGATCAAGTTCGCGGACACCACCCCCGTCAAGAAGCGGCTGGACTTCTACGGCCGTGCCACCCGCCACGTGCGCGACAACCTCAACCGCGAGTTTGCCGCCGCCGTCAGGCAGGCCGCCGCCACCGCTCGACCGTAGGACACGGACGCGACCGGGAGGACGCCCAAAAGACCCCCCGGAGGTTTTTGGGTCCTTCCCCCTTCCCTATGGCAAGCGGGGAATTGCGCACCACGTTTCGTGCCCAGCTATGAATTGAGAAAGTTGGTTGCGGGGTGGTTGCGGTTGCGGGGGAGGGGATGACGCTTCTCTCTTTGACCGCTTATGCAAAAACGCACGGCGCTTCGCGTCAGGCGGCGTCGAAGTGGCGGAAAAACGGCGTTCTCGTGCTTGTTGGCGAGTTTGTCGACGTCGAGAAATCGGACGCGCGGATGCGCGACAACGGGCTTGGCCGGTTCAAGCTCGAGGCCGCAACCGCAGCCCCGACCCCGCAACCAAAGCCACCACCCCGCAACC
>CAYUYZ010000076.1:0-3592 GCA_964449575.1 uncultured Stakelama sp. | reverse complement strand
AAGGGTGGAAACCGGAATGGCCGGTTTGGAGCGCGGGGAAGCGTTTTCGGCCGTTCGTTCATCTGCAGCCGGACGGCAGCTAACGCCCCAATCTTGGTCATAGAAGGCGACTTCGGCCAATCCCGACTTCAACGCCGTATGACGGCTTTGGGCAGGAACGGACGCCCGGCAGTGCCTCGCGTCGAAACGTCGATTAAGCAGGACTGGCCCGGTTGCAGACTGACCGCTCCTGTAGCGGAAACGCGGAACGCAGACGCTGCCCACACCTAGAGTTTCACGCGGCCCAATCGCAGGGCGTTCACCACGACCGTGAATGAAGACATAGCCATCGCCGCGCCAGCGAACATTGGGGACATGAGCAGACCAGTCACTGGATAAAGAACACCTGCTGCTATTGGCACCCCGATCCCGTTGAACACGAAGGAGAAGAACAGGTTCTGACGGATGTTCGCCATCGTAGCCTTAGCAAGCGTGCGGGCACGCACGACGGCGGCAAGGTCGCCTTTGGTCAGCGTGATCCCGGCGCTTTCGATGGCGACATCGGTGCCGGTGCCCATCGCCAGCCCCACATCGGCAGCAGCGAGTGCCGGCGCATCGTTGATGCCATCGCCGGCCATCGCGACCTTTGCGCCCTTGGCTTTCAGTTCACCGACGATGCGCGCTTTGTCTTGAGGCTTCAGTTCGGCATAAACCTCGTCGAGACCGCCAACCGCATCGGCAACAATCTGTGCCGTTGTCGGATTGTCGCCGGTCAGCATAATGACGCGCAGCCCCTGACTGCGGAGAGCGGAAATCGAGTCCCTGGCGTTCGCCCGGATCGGATCGGCGACCGCGATGAACCCGGCAAGTGCGCCATCGACAGCGACAAGCATAATGCCCGCGCCTTCGCGACGCTTGGCCTCAGATGCGTCGAAGAGCGGCTGTGCATCGACACCGATACGCTGCATCTGCGCGGTGTTGCCGACCACGACAACGTGCCCATCGACTTTGGCGCTGATGCCAGCGCCGACCTGAACCTCGAAGCCATCGGGTTCAGAGAGCGCCAGATTGCGCTCTTTGGCCGCCGTCACAATCGCATGGGCAAGCGGATGCTCGGAGCGCGCCTCGACCGAAGCGACGAACCGCAGCAGATCGTCTTGGGCAAGTTCGCCGACCGTCTGCATTCCAACGAGCTTCGGCTTGCCTTCGGTGAGCGTCCCGGTCTTGTCGATCAGCAACGTGTCGACCCGTTCGAAGCCCTGGAGCGCTTCGGCACTCTTGACGAGTACACCCGCCTGCGCGCCGCGTCCGGTACCGACCATGATCGACATCGGCGTGGCAAGCCCGAGCGCACAGGGGCAAGCGATGATGAGCACCGCAATCGCATTGAGCAGCGCATGGCCGATGCGGGGTTCGGGGCCTACGAGGCTCCAGACGATGAACGTCACGACTGCGATCGCGATCACCAACGGCACGAACCAGCCGGAAATGCGGTCAGCGACCGCTTGGATCGGTGCACGGCTGCGCTGCGCCTCGGCAACCATCTTGACGATGCGCGCGAGCATCGTGTCGCTGCCGACCGCCTGCGCCTCCATCACGAGGCTGCCGGTGCCGTTGACCGTCCCACCGGTAAGCGCGCTCGCTGATTCCTTTGCGACGGGGAGCGGTTCGCCGGTCAGCATCGACTCATCGACCGAGGATTTGCCGTCAACGACACTGCCATCGACGGGCACGGCCTCACCGGGACGGATGCGGAGACGGTCGCCTTGGACAATTTCTGCAAGTGGCACTTCCGTTTCCGTGCCGTCGGCTCCAATCCGCCGCGCGGTCTTTGGAGCAAGGTTCAGGAGCGCACGGATTGCCTTGCCGGTCGAAGCACGCGCGCGAAGTTCGAGCACCTGACCGAGCAGCACCAGCGCAACGACGACACCCGCCGCTTCATAATAGACCGGCACCATCCCGTGCATCGTGAACGTATCGGGGAAAATCCCCGGCACGAGCGTCGCGACGAGACTGTAAAGGAACGCGGCACCGACACCGATCGAGATCAGCGTGAACATGTTGAGGTGGCGCGTCTTGAGCGAATTCCAGCCGCGAACGAAAAACGGCGCGCCTGCCCACAGGACGATCGGCGCGGCCAAGGCAAGTTGGAGCCACGGCGAAATCGCCGCGCTAACGAGATGAAGCCCGAGCAAATCGGTTCCCATCGTAAGCACCAGCAGTGGAACTGCCAGCGCCGCAGACACCCACCAGCGCCGCGTAAAATCGACCAGTTCGGGGTTCGGCGAATCGTCGAGCGACGGCGCTTCGGGCTCGAGCGCCATCCCGCAGATCGGACAGGAACCGGGACCATCTCGACGAATCTCGGGGTGCATCGGACAGGTCCAGATTGCACCCGCGACGGCGACCGGCTCGATACGTGGACGATCATCAAGGTATCTGGCGGGATCGGCAGAAAACTTTGAAAGGCATCCTGCCGAACAGAAATAATAAGGATGGCCATCATGCGTCGTCGTCAGCGTCGACGCTGAAGGTGTGACGATCATCCCGCAGACAGGGTCTTTTATGAGGACGCCCGTGTCTTCTTGGGGAGAGCCCGAACAGCAGTCCTTCACGGCATCGGTCGGGATGGCTGTTTCGGTCATCTGAAATTCCCATTATGGTTAATGATGTCCGGCGGGCCGTAACGCCCGCCAGACATCAGTATCAGTTTGGTTGGGCGAGGATTTTGACACATCGGTCGTGGCTCAGGTTCATCGAGTTCAGTCCCCTGCCCTTCATTTCGCCATGATCGTGAGGACTGCCGAGCCCCATGTTCTTTTCCATTTTTTCGCAAGCTGAACGCTCTGCGCTTGTCGCGGTGCGGTCGCCGGTGGTGGCACAGCCGGCTAACAACATGGCCGGTAAGATCCATATCGAGGTCATCCGAGGCATCGCTTGTTTCCCTTATTGTTGCATTTCGGCCCAAATCGACATTGGCGATTCCAATGTGCTCGCCCATGCACCAAGCCGAGGGTTGCGGTCGCCGCCCCCAACATTATATAATACCCCTAAGGGGTATATGCAACCCGGACCTGGATCAGAGGAACACATGCGAGGATACAGCGGTAACAAGGATGCTTTGGGAAAGCGGCTGGCGCGCATCGAGGGGCAAGTCAGGGGGATTGCCGCGATGATCGGCAACGACCGTTACTGTATCGACGTCGTGACACAGGTGCAGGCGGCACGGGCCGCATTATCGAAAGTCGAGGCCGAACTCTTGCGCGGTCACGTTAGCCATTGTCTCGACGAAGCTGCCGCCAGTGGCGATGCCGAAACGAGGGCGGTCAAGCTCGAAGAGCTGATGCGGGTTTTTCCGCGCATGGCTCAAGACTGACGCTCCACTAGTATTATGTGGCGGGCTTGGTTAGGGCCAATCGATGCCCCCGCATGAAGTCGCTCCTTTTGAACTGTGATCGTTTAGGGTCTGGGTCTGTATCATTTTCCAGGGAGAACGGACTCGAGTGTGGAAAGTCGCGATCGCCTCGTTATCCGTTCGGCGCTGGCAGCAGTGCTCGCAGCCGTTGCCGCGCTCGGCTGATCCGTGTCTCGACCGCTTTTTCGCTGATCCCGA
>CAYUYZ010000075.1:0-3720 GCA_964449575.1 uncultured Stakelama sp. | reverse complement strand
AGAATTACTTCTACGCCGATCTGCCGCAGGGCTATCAGATCAGCCAGCTCTATCACCCGATCGTGGGCGAAGGCGCGATCATGATCAGCCTCGACGACAAGAACCCCGATGCCGCAACCAAGCGGATCGGCGTCGAGCGCATCCATGTCGAGCAGGACGCCGGCAAGCTGATGCACGATCAGCACCCGACGCGCTCCTATGTCGATCTCAACCGCTCAGGCGTCGCGCTGATGGAAATCGTGTCGAAGCCGGATATGGCTTCTCCTGCCGAAGCAGGCGCTTATCTGTCGAAGCTGCGATCGATTCTGCGCTACGTCGGTAGTTGCGACGGCAATATGGATCAGGGGTCGATGCGCGCCGACGTCAACGTCAGCGTCCGCAAGCCCGGCGCTCCGCTCGGCACGCGTACCGAGACCAAGAACGTCAATTCGGTCCGCTTCGTGATGGCGGTCGTCGAACAGGAGGCCAAGCGCCAGATTGCGGTGCTGGAGGCCGGCGGCCGGATCGTCCAGGAAACGCGGCTCTACGATCCCGATCGCGGCGAAACCCGGTCGATGCGGTCGAAGGAAGACGCGCATGATTATCGCTACTTCCCCGATCCCGATCTGCTGCCGCTCGTGCTCGACGATGCCTTCCTCGACGAATGCCGCGCGAGCCTGCCCGAAATGCCCGACACCAAGCGGGCGCGCTACGAAGCGCTGGGCATCACGCCGTACAACGCCGCGGTGCTGACTGCCGATGTCGACGCGGCGCGCTGGTTCGATGCGCTGCTCGAGACGGGCGCCAAGCCGGTCGCGGCGGCGAACTGGGTGTCGTCGGAGCTGTTCGGCGCACTCAACCGGCTCAACAAGGACATTGCCGCCTCGCCCGTGACCCCAGCGCAGGCAGGCGAATTGCTTGGCCTCGTCGCCGACGGCACGCTGTCGGGCAGCCTCGCCAAGCAGGTGTTCGAAATCATGCTCGAAACCGGGCAGGGCGCCCCTGCGATTGTCGAGGAACGCGGGCTCAAGCAGACCAGCGACACCGGCGCGATCGAAGCCGTGATTGCCAAGGTGCTCGCCGACAACGCCGACAAGGTCGCGCAATATAAGGGCGGCAAGGAAGCGCTTTACGGCTTCTTCGTCGGCCAGACGATGAAGGCCATGGGCGGCAAGGCCAATCCGGGCGTGGTGAACGAGCTGCTGAAGAAGGCGCTGGCCTAGGCGCCGGCCTCGCAGCCGCCCTTCAGCCCTGCGATCCACGCCTTGATCAGCGCCACGCCTTCCTTGTGGACGAGGCTGCGGCCCGTTTCGGGCATCATTTCGCCGGGGTCGTCGCTTTCGAGGCGATAGGCGAGGATCGAGCTTTCGGGGTGGCCAGGGACGATGCCATAGCTGCGGTTGCCGGTGCCGCGCCCGGCTGCGATAGGCGGCTTGCACGCGCCGAGCTTGCGCAGGTCGATCGTCGGCGAGTCGAGCCATAAGCCTGACACGCGTGCGGGGCCGGTCGCGCTGTGGCAATGCGCGCAGTTGACGTCGAGATAGGCGCGGGCGCGGGCGTCGATGCTCGCGCGCAGGTCATCGAAGCGCGCGTCGCGCGGCGCTGCACCGGGGGCGGGCGCGCCGGTGAGATAGCCGATCTGCGTCAGCCGGGTGAGTTGGTTGATCTCACCGCCGACACCCGCAAAATCGCGGTTGAGGTGGCGTGCCTTCAGCCCGATCGGAAACAACTTCTTCGTCCGGTCGGTCGCGTGGCATCCGGCGCATTGGTTCACATTGGGGACGGTGTAGGTGAAGTGCGTCCGCCTGCCGCCGTCGTCGAAATCGAGGGGGATTTCGGCCCCGGTGCGTTGCAAGGTCGCCTCGGTCTGCGCGGCATTCCAGACATAAGGGAGCGCGTCCCAGCCGTTTGCGCGCCGGACCAGCAGGCGCGTTTCGATCAGCCGCGTCTGGCCAAGGTCGAGCCCGGTCACGCCGGTCTGGTAGCTGGCGGGCGTCGCTTTCAGCACGTGCGCGCTGGTGCTGGGGGCAGCGCCCGCAGGCGTGGTGTAATAGAAGGTCTTGGCGATGATCGTGCCGACCGGAAAGTCGAAAGTCTTCTCGGGATCATAGGTCGCGCTCATGCCCTTGGGCACGAACACCGCGCGCCATTTCTGGGCGTAATCGCTGAACAAGGGCGCCGCGAGTTCGTAGCTGACGAGGCCCGTGCGCGGGGCGATGCGACCATCCTTCACGTCGAACAGCCCCCAATCAGCGAGCGATTGCGGATTCTCGTCGGCGTGGAAGGTGACGACGGCAGGCGCGCGCGCGCAGCTCGCCAGCAGCAGCGCAGCGAGCAGCCCAAGCAGCAACCGGATCACGCAGGCGCCGTCACTTCGTCATCATGGCGGGCAGGCTGATCGCGGGCAGGCGCGTCGCGGGCGCGCAATTCAGCCCGTTATCGATATGCGGGCTCGCCGATTTGTTCGGGCCATCGACGTTGAGCACCTTGGCATCGCCGTTCTGGACGCAGATGCCGGGCTTGGCGATCTTGGGATTGGTGAACCCGTCCCACAGCACTGCCGGCAAAGCGCCGCCGCCCAGCGCCTTCAGTGGCGCATATTTCTCGCCGGGATCGGTACCACCGCCCGAAATACGGTTGCCGGTGACAAAGACATTTTCGGGGAAGGGATCATAGGCCGCCGCAACCCCCTTCGTCGCGGCAAAGCCCAGCGAATAGAAGCTCGAGATGATGACGTTGGCGGTCTTGTTATCCTTCAGGTCGTTATCGAAAATCTCGACCTCATCGTTCGAATTGACGATCACACCCGATCCTGACGGGACCGAGGCGACCGCAGTACCCTTCGCGCCGAAATTGACGTGGTTGTTGGCGGTCACCTGATTGCGGAACACGCGAGTCTTGCTGCCGGGAACGGGCAGGTCGGGCATGTTGAATACGAGGATGCCGCCCGCATTGCCGGTCGCGACATTGTCGTGGACGTCAGCACCGGTCGAATTCTCGATCTCGATGCCCGCGACGTTGTTTTCGGCGCGGTTGCGGCGGACGATGATGTTCTTGGACTGGCCCACGTAAATGCCGGCGTCCGACGCGCCCTTCACGACGCAATCCTCGATCAGGACGTTGGTGACCTGCACCGGATAGAGGCCATAGGCGCCGTTGGACGTCTTGGGTTCGCCCGACCAGCCGACCCGTACGCGGCGCATGACGGCGTTGGTCGTGCCGTTGATTTTCAGCCCGTCGCCTTTGCTGTCCTCGATCGCGACATCTTCCAGCACGAAATCATTGCCCGTGACGAGCAACCCTTCGGCGCCCGAATTCTGCTTGGCGAACGACAGCACCGATTTGTCCATCCCCGCGCCCTTGATCGTCACACCATTGGCGGCGAGGCTGAGGCTGCGGGTGAGCGCATATTTGCCGGCCGGGATGGTGATGACACTCCCCGGCTTGGCATCGAGCAGCTGCGTCTGCAGCCGCTTTTCGAATTCGGGATCGATGGTGAAGCCTTGCGCGTCGGTTTTCGGGGCAGCGGTACAGCCTGAAACGATCAGAATGGCGCCACAGATCGGGGCCCAAAACGGGGGGGTATGGCGCATGGCGCATCCTCTTCGCTTGGCCGATCCAGATGTCGGCCCGTTCCGCGCAGTCTAGGGCGGCGGCAGGGCGTCTGGCAACGGCTAGCTAGAGGTTGGCTCCCTGAGTAGGATTCGAACCTACGGCCGCTCGATTAACAGTCGAGTGCTC
>CAYUYZ010000074.1:0-4282 GCA_964449575.1 uncultured Stakelama sp. | reverse complement strand
AGCAGGCGGGATCGTCGCTGATATTGTTTGCCGACCGCAATACCGATCTGTCGGTGTTCGGGCTGTTCACGATCTCGGCGGGGCAGACGCAGGTCTTCAATGCGCTGTTCATCGTGCTGCTCGCACCCCTCTTCAGCGTCATGTGGAACGGCATGGCCAAGCAGGGGATCGAACCGACGATTCCGATCAAATTCGCGATTGCGCTGATGGCGGTTGGCGGCGGCTTTCTGTTCCTCGTCTGGGGGTCGCAATTCGCCGGGCCTGACTTCAAGGTCGGCCTCTGGTGGCTGGCCGGGCTGTACCTGATCCACTCGATCGCCGAATTGTGCATCTCGCCCGTTGGGCTGTCGATGATCACCAAGCTGTCGATCGCACGCGTCGTCGGGCTGATGATGGGCGTGTGGTTCCTGTCGATCGCGGTCGCGCAATATGTCGCCGGTATCGTTGCGCAGTTCGCGAGCGTCGAGACGGTGGGCGGGCAGGTCACCAATTTGAAGGTCAGCCTCGACACCTATGTCGGCGTGTTCACGACGATCGCCGAAGTGTCGATCGCGCTGGGCGTGTTGCTGCTGGTGCTCTCCTTCCCGCTCAAGAAGTGGATGCACGGGGTCAAGTGATCGGCTAGCGTCGCGCCAAGGCAACAGGGAGCGACGATATGGACGGTACGATGATGGTCGCACTCGCGGTCGCGCTCTTCGTCGGCAGCCATTTACTGCTGTCGCATCCGTTGCGCGCGCCGCTGGTGAAGGCGCTCGGCAATGGCGGCTTTACCGGCGTCTATGCCGTGGTTGCGCTCGCCAGTCTGTGGTGGATCAGCAAGACGTACAAGGCGGCCCCGATCACGCCGCCACTATGGGAGGTGGGTGACGGGCTCTGGGCGCTCGGCAGCGTGATCATGCTGATCGCCAGCGTGTTGCTGGTCGGCTCGCTGATCGGCAATCCGGCGATGCCGGGCATGGTCAAGACCGCCCCCACTGAAGCGCGCGGCGTCTATGCCGTCACGCGCCACCCGATGCTGTGGTCATTCGCGCTGTGGGGCCTGGCGCACATCATCGTCTATCCGATCGCCGCCAATTTGATCGTCGCGGGCGGCATCGCGGCCTTTTCGCTGGTGGGGGCCGCGGCGCTCGATGCGAAAAAGGCCAAGCTGGTGCCCGAACTCTGGACACCGTGGAAGCGCGTGACGAGCTATGCCCCGTTCCAGGCAATTGCCGAGGGCCGCGCGACGTTCGGCGGCTTCCGCCCGCATGATCTGGCGGGCGGCGCGGTGATCTGGCTGGCGGCGACCTGGGCGCATATTCCGGCAGCGGGGATTCCGGCCGGCATCTGGCGCTGGTTCGGCTAACCCTTCAGAATCGTATCGGCTTCGCTGATTTCGGCGCCGCCGCCGACGCGTTCCGAGATCACCGTCGTTACCGCGACGTCCATCGTGACATTGCCGATCGTGCGGAAAATGTCGGGGATCGTCTCGACCGCGATCAATAGCCCGAGCGCTTCGATCGGCACCCCGATCGTCAGACAAATCGGCGCGACGCCTGCGTAGAAGGTAATCTGTCCCGGCAGCCCGACGCCGCTGAAGGTCGTGACCGTGGCGGCCCCCACAGCGGCGGCATATTGGAACGGGGTCAGCTCGATGCCGTACCAGTGCGCGATGTAGAGCGCCACCGCGAGGTTCATCGGCGGCGCCGTCACCCGGAAGACCGCGACGGCGAGCGGCAGCACAACGCCCGAGGTTTCGACCGGCACACCGAGCGTCGCGGCCCCGCGGAGCATCGCCGGCAGCGACGCGAGCGAGCTCTGCGTGCTGATCGCGACCGCCTGGGCCGGCGCCACCCCGCGCGCAAAAGCGACCAGCCCGCGCCGCCCGCCGATCAGCGCCACCGGATAAGCGATGAGGCCGATGGTCGCGCCGACCGCCGAGACGATCAGGATATAATGGACGAGCGCACCCACTGCGCCCGTCCCGGCGCGCGCGCCGACAACAAACGCCAGCGCCCCGACCCCGACCGGGGCAAGCCACAGCACCCAGCCAACGATGACCAGCATCGCATCGGCGATCGCCTGGAAAAAGTCGGTCAGTGTCTTGCGTTGTTCGGCGGGCAGCCGCGTGATCGCGAAGGCGAACACCATCGTGAACACGATCAGCGGGACGATCGCATCATTGGCGGCCGCCGCAATCGGATTGGTCGGCACCACCGATTTCAGGAACGCGCCGAGCCCCGGCACCTCGCTCACCTTTTGCGCGCCGCTGAGCGCCGCCCGAAGCGACGCTGCCGATTCCTGCGGTAGCGGAAAAAGCGTGAGATAGGTAGGCGTCAACAGCGCCGCCAGCGCCGCGCCGCAGACCAGAAAGCTCAGGAAAAGCATCAGCGACCGCGCCGCGATCCGCCCCGATCGCGCGGTCTCCGCCGTCGCGGCAATGCCTGTAATCAGCAGCGACACCACCAGCGGGACAATCGTCATCCGCAAGCCATTGAGCCAGGTGTCGCCGATCGGCTGCGCCACCGCGACCGCGCCATCGACCCAGGCGCCCCCGCTCGCGGCCGCGGCAATGCCGATGATCAGCCCGACGATTAGGGATAGCAAGATACGGGTCGGTTGTGACATGCGCTCTATCTATTCGGTCATAAAGACCAACACCTGTCGCGTGGCTTCCCTCGCGGCAAGCGAAATGAGCGATGGCAGATGGCAAGAAAATATTTCGGCACCGATGGCATCCGCGGCCTGACCAACACCGCGCCGATGACCGCCGAGATGGCAATGAAGGTCGGCATGGCGGCCGGCGCGCATTTCCGGCGCGGCGACCACCGCCACCGCGTGGTGATTGGCAAGGATACGCGCCTCTCCGGCTATATGCTCGAATCGGCGATGGTCGCGGGCTTTACCAGCGTCGGCATGGACGTGACGCTCGTGGGGCCGATGCCGACGCCAGCGGTGGCGATGCTCACCCATTCGATGCGCGCCGACATGGGCGTGATGATTTCCGCCAGCCACAATCCTTATGCCGATAACGGCATCAAGCTGTTCGGCCCCGACGGCTATAAACTCTCCGACGCCGATGAAATGGCGATCGAGGAACTGATCGCGGGCGAGATCGCGCTTGCCCCCGCCGCGCAGATCGGCCGCGCGCGCCGGGTCGAAGATGCGCGCGGGCGCTATATCAATTCGGCCAAGGCGACTTTCCCCTCCGAACTCACGCTCGATGGCCTCCGCATCGTCGTCGATTGCGCCAATGGGGCGGCCTACAACGTCGCCCCCTCGGCGCTGTGGGAACTCGGCGCCGATGTCGTCGCGATCGGCGTCGAGCCCAATGGCCGCAACATCAATGACGGCTGCGGATCGACCGCACCGCAATTGTTGCGCGAGACGGTCGTCGCGAGCGGCGCGCACATCGGCATCGCGCTCGACGGCGACGCCGACCGGCTGATCGTCGTCGACGAAGCGGGCCGCGTGGTCGACGGCGACCAGCTGATGGCGACGATCGCGATGGGCTGGGCGCGGCGCGGGCTGCTCAAGAACGGGTCGCTGGTGGCGACGGTGATGTCGAACCTCGGCCTCGAACGCTATCTCGAAAGCCACGAACTGGGGCTGATCCGCACCAAGGTCGGCGATCGTTATGTGCTGGAGGCGATGCGGTCGCGCGGCTGCAATGTCGGCGGCGAGCAATCGGGACACATCATCCTGTCGGACTATGCAACGACGGGCGACGGGCTGGTCGCGGCTTTGCAGATTTTGGCGGAGATCGTCCGCGCGGGCAAGCCGGCGAGCGAAGTGCTCCACCGCTTCGACCCGTTGCCGCAATTGCTCAAGAATGTCCGCTTCGCCGGCGGCAAGCCGCTGGAGGACGCACATGTCAAAGCCGTGATCGCCGATGCCGAGGCCGAGCTGAATGGTCACGGGAGGCTGGTGATCCGCCCGTCGGGGACCGAGCCCGTGATCCGGGTAATGGCCGAGGGTGATGATCTGGGGCAGGTGGAAGCGGTGGTCGACCGGATTTGTGAGGCGGTGCGGGCGGTGGCTTGAGGGGGGTGATCGGGGGGAATGTCAGCATTTCCGGCAACCCCTCGCAGCAAAGCCGCCGTTCTCCCTGATGCGGTTGATCTGTGTGCAAGGCGTCGACACAGGGCTTCGTCGATTTAAGCCGAGCGGCAAACCGACCTATTGCGGAGAGGTGGGCAAGGCCCGCGCGCTTAAGTCGTTAGGCACGAAGGTTGCTGGCACCATGTGCTAGGCGGTGTTGACAAAAGGGATTCCCAAACGGTCCGGGTTCTGATTCAACGCT
>CAYUYZ010000073.1:0-4765 GCA_964449575.1 uncultured Stakelama sp. | reverse complement strand
CCGTCGAACATCAACCACCCCGAATCCGAGCCGATGGCGATCGGCCGCAATTTCCTCGTCAAGATCAACGCCAATATCGGCAATTCCGCGGTCGCGTCGGACGTCGCCAACGAAGTCGACAAGATGGTCTGGTCGATCCGCTGGGGCGCCGACACGGTGATGGACTTGTCGACCGGCCGCAACATTCACGACACGCGCGAATGGATCATCCGCAATTCGCCCGTGCCGATCGGCACCGTGCCCATCTATCAGGCGCTGGAGAAAGTCGGCGGCGTCGCCGAAGACCTGACCTGGGAAATCTTCCGCGATACCCTGATCGAGCAAGCCGAGCAGGGCGTCGATTACTTCACCATCCACGCCGGCGTCCGCCTGGCGTACATCCCGATGACCGCCAAGCGCGTGACCGGCATTGTCTCGCGCGGCGGCAGCATCATGGCGAAATGGTGCCTCGCGCATCACCGCGAATCGTTCCTCTACGAACGCTTCGACGAGATTACCGAGATCATGAAGGCCTATGACATCGCCTATTCGCTCGGCGACGGCCTGCGCCCCGGATCGATCGCCGACGCCAACGATGAAGCGCAGTTCAGCGAGCTTTACACGCTCGGCGAGCTCACCCACCGCGCCTGGGCGCAGGATGTGCAAGTGATGATCGAAGGCCCCGGCCATGTGCCGATGCACAAGATCAAGGAGAATATGGACAAGCAGCTCGAAGTCTGCGGCGAAGCGCCCTTCTACACGCTCGGGCCGCTGACGACCGACATCGCGCCGGGTTACGATCACATCACCAGCGGCATCGGCGCGGCGATGATCGGCTGGTACGGCACGGCAATGCTTTGTTATGTTACGCCAAAAGAGCATCTGGGCCTGCCCGACCGCGACGATGTGAAGGTCGGCGTGGTAACCTACAAGCTCGCCGCGCACGCGGCGGACCTGGCCAAGGGCCACCCGGCGGCACGGTTGAGGGATGACGCGCTGAGCCGCGCGCGGTTCGAGTTCCGCTGGCGCGACCAGTTCAACCTGTCTTTGGACCCGGATACGGCCGAGCAATACCACGACCAGACGCTGCCAGCCGAGGGCGCCAAGACCGCGCATTTCTGTTCGATGTGCGGGCCGAAGTTCTGCAGCATGAAGATCACGCAGGAAGTGCGGGATTTTGCGGGGAAGCAGAACCAGGGCGTCGAAGGCTTCATCGCGACCGGCCCGACGGGCGCGGAGACGGCGGCGGCGAGCAAGGCGGCGGCGATCAAGGGGATGGAGGAGATGAGCGCGCGGTTTAAGGCCGAGGGCGGTGAGATTTATCTGCCAACGGAGTAGGCGACATGTCGGCACCGGCAAAAACCAAATATTTCTTCAAGGCCAACAACGACGTACTCTCCTTCTGCGCCTGCGAGGACGAGCCCGCCATGTCGTCCGGGCAACTCGATTGTCCGTGGTGTGGCTGTGGTTGGATGATCGGCTGCACCAAATGCAGCAAATCTTTCATTTTCGCCGAGGTGAGAGAGACCGAACTATCGCTCATCGAAATCGCTCGACGCGATGCCGGGCGCCGTGGTCTGACCACCGTTACCGAGGCCAAATTCGTCGAGTGGGCTAAGGGCATGCGCGAAACGCTCGAAAACTTCGCCGTGGGCGATGTTGTTGTCTATCTGGACGGCTGTTATTTCAGCGTCGATTGCACCGACATTGCATTTGATGGCTATTATGCCCGCCACGATTTGCCCCGATTGCCCCACGTTGACGCGCTGGCCGACCCGCCGCTGCTCGATCGCATTCTGGGCGACAAGCAGTATTGGTTTGATCGCGAACTGCCGGACAGGAATCGCGATTAGGTTCGGGATTGGGGGAAATTGCTGAGTATTTTTGTCCGATGTGCGGACCGAAATTCTGCAGCATGAAGATCACGCAGGAAGTGCGCGACTTTGCGGGGAAGCAGAATCAGGGGGTGGAGGGGTTCATCGCCACCGGGCCAACGGGCGCGGAGACGGCGGCGGCGAGCAAGGCGGCGGCGATCAAGGGGATGGAGGAGATGGCCGCCAAGTTCCGCGAGACGGGGAGTGAATTGTATATGGGCGCCGGGGGAAGGGAGCGGGATTGAGGAGAAGTTATCGTCCGCCATCTTCTTAGAGCTTGCCTTTCGGGATTTTCACTTGTGCAATCTGGCTAGCTGATTCAACATCAAGCTTCTTCTGGGGGGTGCGGGACATGAAAGATATCACCAAGATCGCAGTCGTTGGGATTGCGCTGGTCGGATTTTTGCCCAGCGGCGCGTTGCACGCAGAATCTCCGCTCACTTGCCAACGAATCCGGCCGGCACCTCCACCGCCACCGCCGCCGGTAAATTACGAAGTTCGAAGCTCGACAGAGTGTAATTTACTAACATTCTCGCAAATAAACCGAGCAGGTAGCCCCATTAAAATCCCGCCGGAGAGCTACACCAGACTTGTGATAGAAAGCAAACTGGATGAATCGAAATATCTACCTAATGCTCGACGCGGTGACATTGATCGGTTTTTTTCGTCCAAAGACATTACTTTCCAGGTTTCTATTGCAACAGATACCGGGCGCTTCAAGGAAGTAACCCCGCTGATTTTACGGCGTTTTGAAAGCGCTCGAAATAAGGGCGAAAATTTTGTCCGAGAGGTCACCTTCACCGACCGCCAGTTTCCATTGTTTCTGGTGACCGGCGACCCAACCAGTCAAATTGCCAAGTTCACGCTTGATGTAAGTTTTAGCAACAAGCCCGTAACCGATGCAGCGACGTTGTCGCTCGATTTTTTGAGTAACGCTCTAAAGGCGATTTCGCCGACGTCGGCAGTTGTTACCAGTTTGACGAGCGAGAGCGCCGGAAAAGTTGCGAGCAAGATTGATGAAGGGATCGGGCAGTTTTTTTCAGTCAGCGCTACTGAGAAATCCCGGTTTGATATCGATCTTTATGATGGCAATGCGGTTATTCTGACCGTGTATGGCGGTGGAACAGAAGATACGAGTCTGAATCCAAGTTATGTTATTGGCCAGTGGCAGATCTCATTTGCCCCAGCGCGGCCATCAATTTTCTCATCCGTTAAATGCGATGTATCAACAACAACTTGTTCTGATTCGAGTAAAACGAATGCCTATACGGACGCAGTGAAGCGCCCCAATGCGGTGCTTTCCTTTGCGCTGATTGATAAAATCGGCAAATCCGGCACGGTGCTCAGCTATTTGAAGCAGCAGGATTGGTGGGCGTCTGATCTTGGTGCGCTCAACGTCAATGTTGCGGATTACGGGCTATTTTGTCGGAAAATCCGTGGCGCAATGGGCGAGATTGGGCTGAGTGACACTGATGGGCGGATCATCGCCTACTCAGTGTCGCAGTCTCAAATTCTTAACAAGGAAAAGGGTGATAAGATGAAGGCTTCGACCGAGTGTGGAGCGCCGCCAGCATCGTGAAGTATCGGCGAATTCAAATATTGATTTGCGGTGACAGTTCACTAAAACTACCAAATAGCAATCAGCAGTCACCACCTCGTGTAGGACGGCCTCGCCCTAAAACCACCGACCCACGTCCATTGTGCTATGCAGCACACGCTGCACCAGCACCACATCCGCCTCGACGGAATAGAAAATACGATGCCGCTGAACCGCATAGGATCGCACGGGCGGCGCTACCTTCCGATGCACGCCGCCAATTTCCGGATAGTCCAGAATGAGACGGAACGCCGCCTCGATCCCGTCGAGGTAGAGTATGGCGCGCTCCACGCCGAACTGCTCGACGCTGTAGTCGCGAATATCCGCCAGGTCGTTTTCTGACCGGCGGCCTAGCTTAAGCCGCATCGGCGCTCGGGGTTCGCGCACGCAGTCCGGCGCGTAGTTCTTCGAGATATTCGAACGGATCGCGCTCGCTCACGCCCGACGCCAGCCCCTCGTCGATCGCCGCCTGTAACGCCTTCACCTTCTCCGCATATTCCTGATCGCGGCGCACCAGATCGCGGACGTAATCGCTGGTGCTGCTGTAGCGCCCTTCGGCAACGCGCGCCTCCGCCCAGCTTTTCAGTGCTTCGGGAATGGAAATGTTCATTTGTGCCATGCGGACCTTATACGATTTCGCGCTAACTTTGGCAACGACCGCCCCCACCTCCGCCACGTCTTCTTTACGCTTCCCAACTCACCTCGTTCATGCTATGTTCCAACTTGCTCTTTACCATCGTCAGCGCCCTCTTGAACCTGCGTGCCAACGCTCCGGCGCGCTCGGGCTTATGCTGTCCC
The DNA here is from genome assembly GCA_964449575.1 of uncultured Stakelama sp. Lineage (GTDB taxonomy): Bacteria > Pseudomonadota > Alphaproteobacteria > Sphingomonadales > Sphingomonadaceae > Sphingomonas. The sequence goes on along the minus strand of CAYUYZ010000073.1, from coordinate 517 downwards.
CTGCAGGGGCGCCGCCCTTGGTGGCTTTGGCGCCAGCTCATGCCCCCCCCCCTGCGACCGTCATAACTTTTGACACCTTTCGGCCCGTTCGCGCCGCAAAGCTCGGCGGAAGCAACGGTGAATATTGGTGGTTCCACCGCTCACCAACCCCCTCAAAACATCTTCTCAGCCAATATCGCCGCCCACACCGCCAGCGTCATCGTGCCCCCCACCAGCGTCGTCACCACGGCTTGCCGCAGCAGGCGGCTTTGCGCGTCGATCGAATGGACGAAGGCCGCGAACAGGCGGCGTTGCAGCTTGGCGGGGCCGTCATCGCCGCTGCCCGCCAGCCCGTCGGTATCGAATTCCTCGCCCAGCAGCAGCGCGCGCAGGCATAGTGCGCTCGAGGCGATCAGCGGCGCCACGCCGATCAGGCTCGCGATCGTCAGCACCGGCTGGGTGGCGGCATCGACGCTGAGCGGGGCGCCGGGGCTCGCCGAAATCGGGTGCGTGCCGATCGTCACCATCAGCGCGTTGA
>CAYUYZ010000072.1:0-5446 GCA_964449575.1 uncultured Stakelama sp. | reverse complement strand
ACCGCATCATGCTCCACCGCGCTCACGATCCGCCGCGCCACCTTCGCGCGGTTAAGCGCAATCCACAGCGCCTCACTCGCCCCGCTGGTAAAGATCAGCTCTCCCGTCCACCCCAGCGCTGCCTTGATCCGCGCCCGCGCTTCCTCCAGCGCCGCCCGTGCCGCGCGCCCCTCGGCATGGGGTGAAGACGGGTTCGCCCAGCGCGCCATCCCTTCGGCCACCGCCGCCATCGCTTCGGGGCGCATCGGCGTGGTCGCGGCGTGATCGAGATAGATGCGCGGCTTCATGAAATTCCCGTACCGTGGCAGAATGATTGCGCCAAGGCGCGGCTTGCCTATATAGCGCGCCATCTTGCGCCGCGCGCGCTCCCGCTCTTTGTCAGGCAGGTACCATGCCCGAAGTCATTTTTCCCGGCCCCGATGGCCGTCTCGAAGGCCGTTTTGCGCCCCCGCCGCGTCCGCGCGCACCGGTCGCGATGATTCTGCATCCGCACCCCAGCTCGGGCGGCACGATGAACAACCGCATCGTGCAGGAGCTTTACCGCACCTTCCAGCGGCGCGGCTTTGCGACACTCCGGTTCAATTTTCGCGGCGTCGGCAAGAGCCAAGGGACGTTCGACAATGGCGTCGGCGAGCTGTCGGATGCGGCTTCGGCGCTCGACTGGGTGCAGAGCATTCACCCCGAAGCATCGACCACCTGGATCGCGGGCGTCAGCTTCGGCGCGTGGATCGGCATGCAGCTGCTGATGCGCCGCCCCGAGATTCGCGGCTTCATCTCGATCGCGCCGCCGGCGAACATGTATGACTTCACCTTCCTCGCACCCTGCCCGTCGTCTGGCATCATCATCCAGGGCGATGGCGACGAAGTCGTGACGCCGAGCGCGGTGCAAAAGCTCGTCGACAAGCTGCGCACGCAGCGGCACATCACGATCCACCACGACGTCATCCCGCGCGCGAACCATTTCTTCCAGGAAGAAATGCCCGAGCTGATGCGCAGTGTCGACAATTACCTCGACATGCGGCTGGACCCGAATTCGCCGATCAAGTGAGGTTCGCTGCGCAAGATTTAGCGTAGCTAAATCGAGCTTCCGGCAGCGCGCCCGGCCGGCGGCGCCCAAGCGCCGACCGACGGCATGGGCTTTGCCCATGCCTGGTGCAAATGGATGAACGGCTTCATTTGGTGGGAAGCTGCCGTTGCGATAGTGGCATCTCGATGCCAACGTGATCAGATGGACGAACCACAAAGATCGAATGAATGGCGACGGAAGGTAAAAGGCTGCGGCTGCCTTTTGCTTATATTCGTGCTCGCGCCTCTTTTTTTACTCAAGGCTTGCCAATGGTCGGACAGGCACCCAGCGGATCGCGCTATGATTCAAGAGTTTCAAGATAACCGGGCGGCCTTTTCAGACCTCTTGAAGATGGTCTCGGAAGAGCGGCGAGTGACCCGAGTTGCTGACGACTTCATTTGGATAGATGGTGCTCAAAACGTCCCGGAGGCTGAGCGCTCGCACTACGTCTCGGATGCAAGACTTGCGCGCTATCGCTCGCTCTTCAGAACGCTCAAGCTCGAAAGCGGTATTGTTCGCCGTGAGGATGGCAGCGTTGGATTCCTTCGGAGCAGCAGCGGCATTGTTCCCAGCGGGTCCAGCAAGGAATTCGTCTGGTCGAGGGGAATGACCGCGCCCGTTCTTGCACCGTCTGACGATCGGAGCCTTGAGGACGCCTGCATCGCGAAGACAGGGTGTAGCTCAATCCGCTCAATCGCGCCGCAATGGTATATATCCTTCTCTAGCAACTAACGTCTGCAACTAAGGCCACAGCGGTCCAATCCTCAAACCGTCCACACCAGCACATTCCCCACCAGCACCGCCGCCATCACCAGCAGCAGCGCGCCCTTGCGCCGCTCGCGACCCTTCGCGATCATCCAGCCGCCGCCGATCGCGCAAGCAAACGCCGCGAGCATCGCCACCGCCAGCAATGCGCCCGCCGTGCCGCTGATCTGCGGCATCACGCGGTCCCGCCCAGCATCGCTGCATAAGCCGCCAGATCGACATTGCCGCCCGACAGGATCACCAGCATCCCCTCGGACTCCGCAACCTTGCCCGCGAGCAGCGCTGCCAACCCGACCGCCCCGCCTGGCTCTACCACCAGCCGCAACCGACTCGCCGCCCAGCGTTGCGCGGCGCGAATTTCCGCTTCGCTGACAGCAACCCCTTCGACCCCGCGCCGCGACAGCACGTCGAAGGTGAGCGGTGACACCTCGATCGTCTGGAGCGAGTCGCACGCGGTCGGCGGCGGGTTCGGCCCAACCGGCTCGATCCATCCGCCTTCGAGCGAGCGGCGCATATCGTCCCAGCCTTCGGGCTCGACGACGGTGATCATCGCATCGGGCAGCGCGAGCGCTATTCCCGCCGCCAGTCCCCCGCCCCCGCAGGGAACCACCACCGCGCGCGGCTTGCCGAGGCCCAGCGCTTCCATCTGCGCGGATGCTTCGATCGCACAACTCCCTTGCCCCTCGATGATCCAGGGGTCGTCGAAGCTCGGCACCAGCACGGCGCCCCTCGCCGCCGCCAGCGACGCCGCGATCTTCTCGCGTGATTCGGTCGCGCGATCATAAGTGACGATTTCGGCGCCGAGCGCGAGCGTGCCGTCGCGCTTGGCCGCCGGGGCGTCGCTCGGCATCACGATCAGTGCCGGCATGCTCAGCTTTTTTGCGGCCCAAGCGATGCCCTGTGCGTGATTGCCCGACGAGAAAGCGACCACCCCGCGCGCGCGCATTTCGGGGGCAATTGCGGTGAGCCGATGCCATGCCCCGCGCAGTTTAAACGCGCCGATCGGGTGTAGGCATTCGGCCTTGAACGCAACCTCTATCCCGTTGATTGGATGTGTGAACATGGGTGAGAACGGCACTGCCTTGGCGACCTTGGCAGCGGCATCGCGCACCCCTGCGCGGGTCGGTTGTCGCAAAATTGTCATATAAACTTCGACCACCCCCCAAAAACTTATTTACACTTTAACACTTCAACCCTACATGCGCCTTCCGCTGCCCCATGGGACTTCCAACCGCAAGGCAGCTTTTTTCAACGTTTGCCTAACGGCATTTGGAGGTCCCTTGAGTTGCACAAGCATCATAGCGCGTTGGGGTTAGCTGACACCCCGTTCGATTCCGCCCTTGGAATTGTTCTTTCGCAGCGTCCGGTTCAGCCGGTAACGCTGGTTCGTCCGCATGCCGCTGCGCGTGCCGCCCGATTCTTCGTTGAGAAGTTTCCGGGCCGCTCGATGTATGCGGTAAAGGCGAATCCCTCGCCGGATCTGCTGAAGATCCTGTGGGATAGCGGCATCACCCATTATGACGTCGCCTCGATCGGCGAGGTCCGGCTGGTTGCGGCAACGCTGCCCGACGCGACTCTGTGCTTCATGCACCCGGTCAAGGCGCCGGAAGCGATTGCCGAGGCGTATCATACGCACGGCGTGCGGGTGTTCTCGCTCGACAGCCTGGAAGAGCTGGCGAAGATCATGGACGCGACGGGCGACGCGACCGACCTGACTTTGTGCGTCCGGTTGCGCGTGTCGTCGGAGCATTCGAAGCTCAGCCTTGCGTCGAAGTTCGGGGCTGCCCCGGGCGAGACCAAGGAGCTGCTGTTCGCGGCCCGCCAGGCGGCGGACGCGCTCGGCATCTGTTTCCATGTCGGTTCGCAGGCAATGACGCCTGAGGCCTATGCCAATGCGATCGAGCGCGTCCGCGCCGCGATCGTCGAGGCTGGTGTCACGGTCGATGTCGTCGATGTCGGCGGGGGATTCCCCTCGTCCTATCCCGGCATGGAGCCGCCCCCGCTCGAGCGTTATTTCGCGACGATCCACCGCGCGTTCGAAAGCCTGCCGATTTCCTATTCGGCCGAGCTTTGGGCAGAGCCGGGTCGGGCGTTGTGCGCCGAATACAGCTCGCTGATCGTGCGCGTCGAGCGTCGCCGTGGCGATGAGCTCTACATCAACGACGGTGCTTACGGCGCGTTGTTCGATGCCGCACATCTCGGCTGGCAATTTCCGGTGCGTTTGCTCCGCGAGCCCGATTCGAATGCGCGCGACATTGACTTCAGCTTCTACGGGCCAACCTGTGACGACATGGATCACATGGCTGGGCCGTTCCCGCTGCCGGCCGACACGCGCGCGGGTGATTACATCGAGATCGGGATGCTCGGCGCGTACGGCGCGGCGATGCGCACCGGTTTCAATGGCTTCACCAATGGCGAGACGGTGATCGTCGATGACGAGCCGATGGTGTCGCTCTATGCGGCACCCGCCCGTCGGGTCGCGAGCGGCAACGTCGTCACGCTGTAACACACGCGTAGCAATGCAACACTCTCACCCCTCCCGCTCGCGGGAGGGGCCGGGGGTGGGCATTCGCGTTTTCGTGATCGCCCGCCACCGACGCGTGACATTCTCACCCCTAACGCGTGCCGCTAGCGGGAAGAGCATATGGAGACCAAAATGACCGACACTGCCCTTTCGAACCGCAAGGCCGAGCTGCTTTCGACCAAGGTCGAGCATATCGACATCACCAGCTTCGATGCCCGCCCGATCATCGAGTCGATGGGCAAAATGAGCTTCACCAGCCGCGACCTCGCGCGCGCGACCGGTATCTACAACCAGATGCTCGCCGATCCCGATTGCACGATCTGCCTGGTGATCGCCGGGTCGACCTCGGCGGGCGGGTGCATGGATCTTTATGCCGAGCTGGTCCGCTCGAACATGGTCGACTGCGTGATCGCAACGGGCGCGACGATCGTCGACATGGATTTCTTCGAAGGGCTCGGCCACAAGCATTATCAGGCATTGGAAGTGCCCGACGACGACACGCTGCGCTCGCTCTACATTGATCGCATCTACGACACCTATATCGACGAAGAGCAGCTCCAGGATTGCGACCACACGATCCTTGCGATTGCCAATGCACTCGAACCGCGCCCCTATTCGAGCCGCGCCTTCATCCGCGAAATGGGCAAGTATCTGGTCGAGCATGGCAAGAAGGACAACAGCCTCGTCAAGCTCGCCTATGAGCATGACGTGCCGATCTTCTGCCCGGCGTTCGTCGACAGCTCGGCGGGCTTTGGCCTCGTCAAGCACCAAGTCGACCGCGCCAAGGAAGGCAAGCCGTACATGGTGCTCGACGCCATCGCCGATTTCCGCGAGCTGACCGACATCAAGATCAAGGCGGGCACCACCGGCCTGCTGATGATCGGCGGCGGCGTGCCCAAGAATTTCGTGCAGGACACCGTCGTCTGCGCCGAAATCCTTGGCCATGAGGATGTCGAAGTGCACAAATACGCCGTGCAGATCACGGTTGCCGACGTCCGCGACGGCGCCTGCTCGTCGTCGACGCTGCAGGAAGCGGCGAGCTGGGGCAAGGTCAACACCGGCATCGAGCAGATGGTGTTCGCCGAAGCCGG
>CAYUYZ010000071.1:0-5548 GCA_964449575.1 uncultured Stakelama sp. | reverse complement strand
CCGAGAACTTGTGCCGACAGCCATTCGTCTTGCAGCGGAACTGGCGCTTGTCGCCAGACGCGTCATGGTCGCCCAGCGTCCATGCGGCACTTCCGCATTTCGGGCAGACCGGGTCACCATTGGTGTCGGGCCAGCGCGCGGTGCGGAAAATAGCATACGCCTGTCCATTCGTCAGACGCGCGATCTTTGTGATCGGAAGATCACGGTAGCGTGCCGATGAGGAAATGTGCTGGGCCAAGTGCTACCGTCTAAAGATGCTTGTGCCATCATATATGCTAGCATTTTTATCATGTCAACGGTTTTGCCATCATCTGTGATGGCATGAGCCAGCGCAAGTGCTTGCCCAATCACCATGTGCCGTCCTAAAACGACGAAATGGATGTCAATTCGGACAAAAATGATGCCCTCTGGGAGCGCTTGGTGAAGAATCTTCTCCGCGCCGAGATGATGCGTCGGGGTGTGTCATATGAAGAACTCGCCCAACGACTCGCCGAGGTAGGCGTCACCGACAACGCCGTGAATCTCCGCAACAAGGTCGCGCGCGGGCGGTTCACCGCGCCATTCTTTGCGCAATGCATGGTCGCGTTAGGTGTTGAACTACTTCAGATTCCGCGGATGGAAGATGTAACGGGCGATGCCACCGGGCAGCACGGCGCCCAAGTCCTTGCCAAAAAAGACCGGAAGCAATCGTGAGCAAGTTAAATTCCCAACATCTGCCATATTCCGAGCAGGATACGGTCGACACCCTGATCCTTCCCTACCTGAGCAAGCAGCACCACTTCCCGGCAGCTTCGAGCCTCGACTATCAGGCCCAGCACACACTGCCAGTCGCCCTGGGCGCCACCGGTCGCTACGACGGGCTGTATCTCGCCGGCGGCTATCCGTATGCGGTCCTCGAGGCGAAGCGTTACAGCCACGACCTAACGGACGACGACGTTGCACAGGCACGCGATTACGCCACCTCCAGCTTCTTCGATCGGCCAGTCCCGTTCCTCGTCGTCTCAAACGGACGGGAGCACCGCTTCCTGAAGCTGACCACGACGATCGATCCCGCTGACGGACGGCCGCAATACGCGCCCATCCCGGCGGTCGACTGGTCTGTGATCATCGCCGAGACGCCCGGCGAGGTGCGCCAGATGCTGACCGAAGTGCAGCTGCTGGCGATGCTGCGCGCCTTCAAGACCGATGTCGCTAGGGACCTGCGCGCCATGTTCGAGGATCCAGGGACCCAGAAGCTGGATACGGCACGCCATCCGCTCGGCACGCATCTCGACAGGATCATCGCCACGCGCCGGACATTCGTCGGCGACACGACCAAGGCAACGGACGAGACGCAACGTCGCCAGCGCGCAATACGCCAAGCGATCGAAGGCATCGCCCTCCACTTCACTATCAAGATCCTCTTCATCAAGCTGATCGAGGATCTCGCCCGCGGCGCCGACAGCACACGGATCATCCACACGCTGTTCCCCCAGCGCCAATACGATCAGATCGGCGGCCTCTTCGGATATAAGGTGCTGGCCGGCCTGGACGGCGACGACGAGCGCACCGCGCTAAAGACGTTCGCGCGCTCCAAGGAGTTCTACCGGAGGCTCGGCCTCGACATCGCCGGCGTATCTTGGGCCGACATCTTTCGGTACGGCTTCAGCATGCACACGAGGCGGTTCGGGCAGCTGTTCCGGGCAAAGGACTACGATCGCTTCCTGCCGTCCGAAGACACGCTGAAGTCGATCCAGGACCGGCTGATCAACATCGACATCCGAACGGCCGTGATCTACGGCTCGGCAACGAAGCGCACCAACGTGATCGGCGATCTCTACGAACGCCTGATCGACGACGAGCTGCGCAGCGGGCTGGGCGCTGTATACACCCCAGACGACACCATGAAGTTCATGGTCACCCTGGGCCAGCGGTTCCTCGGCGGGTTCCGGGGCAAGAAGACCGTCGAGCCCGCGTGCGGTTCGGGCCACTTCTACCGGGAGATATACCGGCGCTACGTAGACGAGGTGTTCGCCGCCGACGACAAGGTCGGCAGGCCCCGCGCCGGCAAGGCGGCGCACGCCGAGGCGCTCGCCCACATCTACGGCCGCGACATCGATCCCTTCGCTGTGCAACTCACGCTGCTGTCGACCTTCCTCGAGCAGCTGAAGGACAACATCAGCCCCAGCGACGAGACCGACGACAATCACCTCTGGTTGGCCGATCGCTCGGTCGATACCCAGAACTCGCTCGACCCCGTCACGATCGATCCCGATTCCGGCTTCGACATCCACAGCACGACCGACCTTGGCGTCGCCAAGAACCTGCGGGCGAGCGCGAGACGCGCGCTGACTCCGGACCTTTTGATCGGCAACCCGCCATACGGCGTGAGGGTCGTTGAAGGCGATCGTTACGACACCGTCTACCATCTGAGGAGCTCAGACAGCTACGGCTACTTCATAGCCAACGCACTGCTGCGCCTGCCCGTGGGCGGCCGGGTCATCTACATCGTGAGCTCGTCGTTCCTGACCATCGGCAGCCACCTCAAGCTGCGTGAGACGATCCTAGGCAACGCCAAGATCATCCGCGTCGTCAAGCTTCACCGGGCAACGTTCCCCGGCATCGACACCTTTCCGGTGATCATCGAGCTCGAGCGATGCGATGATCCTGCGGCGCGGCGCGACAACGTCTACCAGTTCTATGACCTGTGGCAGTTCCATCCCGTGCGTCGGAAGGACGACCTGGACAAGGCCTACGCCGCCATCCTCGCCGATCTCGGCGCGCAGGCGTCGTGGCCGTTCGAGGACGATGTGGCCAGGAGATACACGGTCCGCCAGGGCGTGCTGGAGCGATATCGCGGTCGGCCGATATTCGAGGCGCGGCCGTCGCTTTACGAGTTCATGGCCGACGTCAGCACAAAGTCTGCGGACCTCAAGCTCGACGCAGGCCCGGGACAGGTGCTCGACGTTCGGGCGCAGGTGATCCGCGATCGGCACGTCGTCAAGCTGGGGACGATCGCCGCCATCAAGATCGGCCTGCAATCCGGCGGAAACACCAGATTCTATCGCGTCGCCGCAGGTGTCACCGGCGGCGCGGCAGCAGGAGGATACCGCCAAGTCCCGCAGCATCAGATCGTTGCTCAAGAGGACCTCGATGAGCTGACGGCCGACGAAAAGGCTGGCGGCATCGAGGTCGACGATCCATCGGCCGACCGGTTCTACGTCCCGTTGGACAAGGCGGGCGTGTCGGACATCGAGAATGGCCTGCTTGCGGAATTCTGGCGCCCGGTCGAGTTCTACGTCGACTGGTCAAGATCGGCAGTCGACGAGATGAAATCGCTAAAGGGTGCGAGGTTCCAGAACTCGGCGTCCTATTTCGAAAAGGGCATCAGCTTCTCCAACACCGGGATCTATTCGCCGACTTACCGGCTTGGTCACGGCGGCGTATTCGACCAGACGGGGTCGAGCATATTCTGCGATGTGATTCCTCGCCGGGCCCTGCTCGGCATCCTGTCCTCGAAGCTGCTACGCTATCTCATCAAGAGCTTCATCAACCACGGGGTGCACGCCCAGATCGACGATCTCCCCATCGTCCTGCCAACCGATGCCCAGACAAAGGCGATCACTGACATCGTCGACGCGGTCATTGCCGGCCAGATGGCATCGAAGACGTTCGACTATCGGCCGCTTGCCGCCCAGCTGGACGATCTCGTTGACGATCTCTACGGGCTGACGGAACCTGAGCGCGCTGAGATCCGCTCGTGGCATCGCCGTCACTATCCGAAGCTCCACAATATCCCCATCGATGAATGAAGAACAGGTAAACGGCGGCGAAGCAGAGAGGGCGGGTAGATGGACGGCGTCCTCGACGCGAAATGGCTCCTTGCGACATGGCAGCTGCAGGTGGCGATCGGTGCCGGATACACGGCCTACATGATCGCCTACACCGGCATCCGCCATCATCACCAGACGATCGACACCACCTTCCGCACGATCGCCTTCGGCTTGGTGGCCACGGCCGTCATGCTGTCCATGCCGAACAGCGGAAAAGTCCTCGTCATCGCGCTGGCCTTCGCTGCCACCGTCGCCGTTGGACTGGTGTGGCGCACCGCAGGCATGGCGATCTGGGAAGGCCTGCTGCGGGGTCTCGACATCAGCTGGGCCGACGACACGCCCAGCGCATGGGCGAAACTGACCGCCGACCAGCGGCACTACATCACACAAATATCAGTGCTGACCACCGATGGCATCAGACTCCGGTGCAACGATGCCGCATTCTGCGGAACGCTGCCGCTCGGGCCATGCGTGCTCGGCACTAACGGAGATGTCCTTCTCTATGTCACGCACACCAAAAAGACCGGTGAACAGGGAGAAGAAACGGAAAGCGCCAGCATGAAGGACACCGGGCAGGGTCCGAAGATCACCTATCTGCCGGCGAGCTCGATCAAGCGGATCGACATCCGCCGAAAACCGATACCGAGACGGAAGCCGCTATCGGCCCTGATCAACTGGATCAGTCGTCGTCGGCAGGCGGCATCGCCGGACGGTCCTCGCTCCTAGTCGGATCCGTCTTCGGCTGAACGCTGCTACCCGGTCCGTGATGATCCGGGCGAGGCGCCTTCGGCTGCTGCGACCTCTCCTCGTAATTTGGCCAGCGCCGATCATCTGCCATTTCAATTCTCCTTGTGGGAACAAAGGGTGTACCGACGTCCGTCAAACGAGTCTATACCGCAACGATTCCGGAGGAGGAATGGGGCATGGATGCAGGTGATCACCTCGATGCGGCATGGGAGGCGCTGGACGCCGAAGAGACCGAGATCGCCGCGGCCCATGCACGCAAGGCGCTAACGCTCGCTCCCGACGAGATCGATGCCTATGCCCTGCTCGCCGAGATCGGAGCCACTGCCGCCGAGAAGCAGGCGCTCCTGCGCGAGGCGGTCAGGATCGGCAACCAAGAATGGTCGCAATGCTTCAAGAAACCAAGCGAAACGTCATTCTGGCTCTCGCTCGGCACCAGGCCCTACATGCGGGCCGTCCACAGCCTCGCCATCGTCCTGTGGGACACCGGAGCGCCCGACAAGCGCCTCGAGGCGGTCGGGTTCGCTCGGCACCTGCTCAGGCTCAACCCAAACGACAACCAGGGCATGCGCTTCCTGCTGCTGGCGTGGCTGCCGATCGTGGACCAGTGGGACGACGCCGCGACGATAGCGCGGCGCTTTGCGCGCGACGGCCGGACCGAGACCACATACTGGCAGGCCCTGCACCTGTTCAGAGCAGGATCTTCGCAAGCTGATGAATTCCTGACGACGGCGATCGCCATCAACCCGCACGTGCCCGCCATGCTCGCGTCGAAACGACAACCCATGATGCCGCCGGGCGACACCGTGGCATTTCGGTCGCCCGAAGAGGCCCAGGCATACGCGCACATGGCACATGAAGCCTGGCGAGCAACGCCCAAGGCGACGGCTTGGCTGAAGACAGTTGCCGCGCGGTAGCCGCCACGTCGAGACGGGCTTGCTGCTCACACAGAGCGGTGTCCTGGTCCTCCAGTGCGATGACGGTGGAACATG
>CAYUYZ010000070.1:0-5897 GCA_964449575.1 uncultured Stakelama sp. | reverse complement strand
GTGCGGCGGCTGGAGCGGGCGAAGGGATTCGAACCCTCGACCCCGACCTTGGCAAGGTCGTGCTCTACCCCTGAGCTACGCCCGCTCTGGCGCCTGATGCCCTGCACGTGCAGGGCTCGGGTAAGGGGGCGGCTGTTAGCACCCGTTTCTGGCGCCGACAAGCCCTGTCGATCGATTTGCAAAAAGCCTTGGCTTCGGCCCCCAAGCGCCCACATAAGGGCGTGTCACACGATCCGCCGCAACGGCCTTGGGAGCGAAAAATTGGCTAGTCTGGGCATGAGCACCGCTGAACGCGACGCGGTCGCCGCCTTCCGTCGCGATGTCGTCGAACCGTCGATGACCAAGCTCGTCATCATCGATTTTTGGGCTGAGTGGTGCGGGCCGTGCAAGGCGCTGACGCCGTTGCTCGAAAAAGTCGCCGCTGCCTATGCCGACAAGGGCGTGGTGCTGGCGAAGATCGACACCGACAAGAACCAGTTCATCGCCGCGCAGTTCCAGATCCGCACGATTCCGACGGTCTATGCGATGTTTCAGGGCCAGCTTGTCGCCGACCTGACCCCTGCGCGCACTGAATCGGCGCTCAAGACGATGCTCGACCAGATCCTGCGCCAATTGCCGATCGAAAGCGACGCCGCTGAGGCCGAAGCGGAGATCGAGCCGCTGATTGCGATGGGTGAACAAGTGCTCGCCGATGGCGATGCCACGCGGGCGCTGGGCATTTTCACCCAGCTTCTGGAAATGGCGCCCGAGCATGCCGCCGTGCATTCGGGGTTGGTTCGCACGCTGGTCGCCGCAGGCGAACTCGACGCGGCGCAGGAGCATCTGGACGCACTGCCCGAAGATATGGGGAAACTGCCCGAGATCGACCGCGCGCGCGCGGCGCTCGCACTCGCCAAGGACGCCAAGCCCGTCGACGACCTCGCCGGGCTGGCCGCCGAAGTCGCCGCCAATCCCGACGATCACGACAAGCGCTTTGCGCTGGCGGGCGGCCAGATGGCGGCGGGCGACCGCGACGCTGCTGCTGCGACCTTGCTGGCGATGATCGCCGACGACCGCGCGTGGAACGACGGCGCGGCCAAAGCGCAGTTGCTCAAGCTGTTCGAAGTCGTCGGGCTCGAAGACCCCTGGGTGTCGACGCAGCGCCGCAAGCTGTCGGCGATCCTGTTCGGATGAGCGACGCGCGCACCACCACGCGGCTGTCGGTATTTCCGCTGGCGGGCGCGCTGCTGTTTCCGCGCATGCATTTGCCGCTGCACCTGTTCGAGCCACGCTACCGCGCGATGATCAGCGATGCGCTCGCGCGCGACCGGCGGATCGGCATGGTCCAGCCGCGCGGCGACGGGCCGCATCCGCCGCTGTTCCAGATCGGCTGCGTCGGCAAGATCGCGCAGTTCGAAGCGCTCGACGATGGCCGCTACAATGTCGTGCTCGAAGGGATGTCGCTGTTCCGCATCGTCCGCGAACTCGACGTGACGACCGCGTTTCGCCAGGTCGAGGCCGAGTTGCTGCCGGTCAGCGCCGAGCCCGAGATCCTGTCGGCCGCGAGCCGATCGTCGCTCGAGAGCGAATCGCGCCGCTTCGCCGATATTCAGGGCTATGCGGTCGATTGGGAAGCCGTGACGCGGCTCGACGACGAATCGCTGGTCAATGGCGTCGCGCAGATCGCGCCGTTCGATGTCGCGGCCAAACAAGCGTTGCTCGAATCGCCGAGCCTTGAGGACCGCGCCGAAATGCTCGTCCAGCTGATGCAATTCTTCGGCCGCCACGACGGCGAGGATTCGGTGACCTTGCAGTGAGCGTGCCGAAGGGCATCGACCCGTGGCTGCTCTCGATCCTGGTCTGTCCAGTAACGCGCGCGCCGCTGCGCTATGACGAAGCGGCCCAGGAATTGATTTCCGAGGGTGCCGGCCTCGCCTATCCGATCCGCGACGGCGTGCCGGTGATGCTGGTCGAGGAAGCCAGGCGCGTCGGCGAAGCTAGTTAGGCCTTTCGACCGAACAACCCCAGCCGTCATAGTCGCCGCCGAGCTCGATCGCGCGGTTGAACAGCGGGATCGTAACCGAATCGATCTTGTCTGCCGGGTCGACCCGCTTGAATTGCACCCCATGCTGGCCGTCATTGGCTTCAACAGTGATCCCGACAAAGCCTTCGCCTTCAACCCAGCGTGCAAATGTCTCGGCAGACCGGGCATCAGGAAAATAGGCAAAGTGATCTATCTCGCGAGGGATCTCGTGAGCATCGCCCCGTTCGGCAAGCGCATTTAGGACGCGGCGGTTGGCCATGCGCTGCCGATCAGCTGGCGAAGGAGACAGGAATTCGCGGTAAATCCGCCAGGGGGCGTCGTCGCGATGGCCAGTTTCATATTCGTAGTCCGGGCAGTTAAGCATGGCCTGAGCGACGATCTTCTCAAACTTCTTCACATCAGAAACATAGAAATAGTAGGTACGCATGCCGGCTGAAGTTGTTCGGCCTGCAAATTTCGACTTCAGAGATTTGTCGATAGCCGTGCAGATTGCATCGTCAATTTCGCACAATGCGTCGTATTCTTCGGCACTGGACAGCCCGTCGGGGCGCGGCTGGTTCATATAGATGATCGCATAGCCCATCGACGGTAGTGCAGCGATTGGTGCTACTCGGATGAGTTCCAAATCTACAAAAATGGACGCCGGTTCGTCGTCGATATTGCAAATGTAAAAGTCCCAATTCTCCGCCATTCGCGCACTCTCTTAAGCCTGGAACCCCTGTAGCAGTTTCGGCAAATCGCCGCTTTCGCCGCGCGCTTCGGCCATGAAACGGGCCTTCAGCTGTGGGATCGCCTGCACTGCGCTCAGCCCGAAGCGGCGCACCGCGCTTGCGGTCTTGCCGGGGACCGAGAAGATCCGGTTGAGCGTATCGGTCGCGACCGCCACCGACAAAGTGTCGAACCCGCGCCAGCGCTCATAGCGTGTCAGCAGCGCCGGGTCGCCGAGATCGAGCCCGAGGCGCTTGCCGTCGACCAGCACTTCGGTGAGCGTCGCGACATCGCGCAAGCCGAGGTTGAGGCCCTGCCCCGCGATCGGATGAATCCCGTGGCCAGCGTCCCCCACCAGCGCGAGCCGCTCGGCGGTGACCTTGGCGGCGTGGTGGAAGCCCAGCGGATAGGTGGAGCGCGGCGCGAGATTGCTCAAGCTTCCGAGGAACCCGCCCATGCCTTTGGCGGCTTCGGCGAGGAACGCGCGGTCGGACATTTTGAGCATGCCTGCTGCGTCGCGCGCGCTGACGGTCCACACCAGCGCTGAACGGTGGCGCGCGCCTTCATCGCTGAGCGGCAGAATCGCGAACGGCCCGGCGGGGTAGAAAATCTCGAACGCGCAATTGTCGTGGGGCTGTTCGTGGTCGAACGCGGTGATGATCGCATTGTGGTTGTACGACCAGCGCGCGATCTTGATCCCCGCTGCCTCACGCGTCGGCGAATTGCGGCCTTCGGCAGCCACCAGCAGCGGCGCGCGCACTGTCGTGCCGTCGCTGAGCATCGCGGTGACGCCCGATGCGCCGCGATCGACCGAGGTCGCGCGCGTCTTCATGCGCAGATCGATGCCCGATGCGGCAACGGCGGCGTCGTTGAGCACGATCCGCAGCGAGCGGTTTTCATACATCACACCGAGCGCGCCATCATCGGCATCGGGTTCGAAATCGAGCGCACCGGGTTCGAGCCCATCGCTGACCCGGATCGAGGCGATCGGGCAGCCCAGCCCTTCGAGCCGATCGCTGAGGCCAATCGCGGCGAGCATCCGCCCGCTCGCGCTGGCAATCGCCGAGGCGCGTCCGTCGAAACCGGGCGCCAGCGTGACGGCCGGATCGGCCGGGTCGACGACGATGCTCGTCAGGCCATGCGCGTCGAGCGCCAGCGCCAGCGTCGAGCCGACAAGTCCGCCGCCAAGAATGATGACATCCGCTTTTTCCATGCTGCCGCTTTAGGCTGGACTACGCGTTCTGCCAACGTCTGCTTGACGCGGGACTCGCCAAGAGCGATTGTCTCGCCCCGGAACATCCAGTGCATTTTTGGGGAACGAAAATGGCGAGCGCGCACCCGCCGCTTTGGCGTGAAACCGTCCGGCATGGCGCAAGGCGCAGCGGCGCGCTGATCGGCGCGATGATGATTGGGTTGGTGGCGCTCGCGCTCGCGCTCGCGCTCGCGAGCTATCGCCCCGGTGATCCATCGCTGTCGACCGCATCGGGCGGGCCAGCGGCTAATCTGCTCGGCATCCCCGGCGCGATGGTAGCCGACGCCATGCTCGCGCTGCTTGGCTGGCCGGCCGCGCTGCTGGTGCCGTTCGTCACGCTGTTCGCGACGCGACTGTGGCGCGATGTCCCGGTCGGCGCGTGGCGGCGGATGACGTTGAAGGTGCTGATCGGGATTGTTCTGATCGATATCGCGTTCATGCTGATCGGCGCGGGTGCGGTTAGCACGCTGCCGGCCGGCTATGGCGGCGCCGCGGGTCTTGCGATTGGAGGGCTGCTGCGCTGGGGCATCGACGCGATCGGCGATCCGACCGCGATTTTGTGGACGACGCGCGGGGTTGCGGGGCTTGCGGCACTGGGTGGCGTGATCGTCTACTCGCTTGGCTTTGAGATCGATCCGGGCGGCGCAAATTGGCAATTCAAGCTGCCACGTCGAGCGCCGCGCGCCGCCGAATTCCCGGCAGTGGAAGAAGAAATCGCCGAACCCGCGCGGCCCAAGCCTGCGCCGCGCGCCGTCGCCTCGGTCGATCCACGCCCCGCGCCGGTGATCGCCGATCGTGCGCCCAAAATTGCCGCCGCCGCCCCCAAGTCGCCGCGTCAGGCATCGTTCGACCTAGGCGATTCGAGCAGCCTGCCCCCGGTTGATCTGCTCAAACCCGCGCCACCGACGCCGGGCACCGCGATCGACAAGGCCTCACTCGAACGCAATGCGCGGTTACTCGAATCGGTGCTCGACGACTTCCATGTGAAGGGCGCGATCGTAAACGTCCGCCCCGGCCCGGTGGTGACGATGTACGAGCTCGAACCGGCCAGCGGCATCAAGGCAAGCCGGGTGATCCAGCTCGCCGACGATATCGCGCGCAACATGTCGGCCGTGTCGGCGCGCGTCGCGACAATCCCCGGGCGCACCGTGATCGGCATCGAATTGCCCAATACGCGCCGCGAGATGGTGAGCTTGCGCGAGTTGATCGAATCGCTCGACGATCAGCCGGGGTCGCTGCCAATCATCCTGGGCAAGAATATCGCGGGGGATGCGGTGATCGCTGATCTCGCGCCGATGCCGCATCTGCTCGTCGCGGGCACCACCGGATCGGGCAAGTCAGTCGGGCTCAACTGCATGATCCTGTCGCTGCTTTACCGGCTCCGCCCCGACCAGTGCCGGATGATCATGATCGACCCCAAAATGCTCGAGCTGAGCATGTATGACGACATCCCCCATCTGCTGTCGCCCGTCGTCACCGATCCGGCCAAGGCGGTGCGCGCGCTCAAATGGGCAGTCGAACAGATGGAGGACCGCTACCGGCAAATGTCGTCGGTCGGCGTGCGCAGTCTGGCCAGCTTCAACGACAAGGTGCGCGCGGCCAAGGCCAAGGGGCAGTCGCTCGGGCGAAAAGTGCAGTGCGGCTATACCGACACCGGCCAGCCGATTTATGAGGAAGAAACGCTCGACTATCAGGTGCTGCCGCAGATCGTCGTGATTGTCGACGAGCTGGCGGACTTGATGATGACGGCGGGCAAGGAAGTCGAATTCCTGATCCAGCGGCTTGCGCAAAAGGCGCGCGCGGCGGGTATTCACCTCATCATGGCGACCCAGCGTCCCTCGGTCGACGTCATCACCGGGGTGATCAAGGCCAATTTGCCAACGCGAATCAGCTTCCATGTCACCTCGAAGATCG
>CAYUYZ010000069.1:0-5976 GCA_964449575.1 uncultured Stakelama sp. | reverse complement strand
CGCCGGGCTTGAGGCCTTTGATCCGCGACGGGCGGTGACTACTCGCGATCGCGACGCGGCCCGAGCGATCGCCGAGCAGGCCGAGCACCAATATTTCGCTGTCGACGGGCGGCACGCTGGTGAAGCCGAATTCCATCACCCGGCGCACCTTGTCGGTGATTCGATCCTTGAAGCCGCTGCCGGCCGCGCGCTCGGTGAGCTGCACGAGCTGCAGCTCGCCATCGTCATCGACCATCGTGACATGACCGACGCCGAACAGGTTGTAGAGAAAGCGCTTCATGTGCCGTCCGGCCCCACAAGCCCAGCCGTGTTGGTCGGCTGCAGCGAAATCGGTTCGATCGACAGTCCCTCCTTGGGCATCAGGACCAGGTCGGCGGTGGTGCCATTATCATTTGATCGCCGGAAAGTGACTTCGGTCAGAATGAGCGGCGTGCCGCCGCGATTGCGCGGCAGCTCGACCGGGATCAGGGTGTTGGGTGTCCACAGCTTGCCGCCGCTATCGCGCCAGGAGTCGACGGTCGCGCGCACGAGATTGCCCCGCCCCGCGCGCCGGTTGGCTTCCCATTGTGCGCGACGCTTGCAGAACGCACGCGCATCTTCGGCCACAGACTCAACAAAAATGTCGAGCTGCCGATGGCGCTTCACATTGGGGTCGGAAACCTTGTCGAAGAAAATCGAACCCGGAAGCTCCTGAAATGGGTCAATGGTATTCGCCGCACAGACATAGTCAGAATACCGCCCGTCGATGCTGTTCTCCACATTGAAGCGCAGCACATTCTTGCCATAGGCAATACCGCTCTTGGCGGTCTTGCTGCCGACGCTGCTTAGGATCAGCTTGCCGTCGCCGTCTTCATAAGCGATCAGCCCAGCGTTGCGCGCGACGCGCTGAATGATTTCAGCAGGCGTTTCGCTGTAATTGACGTTGAACTGCGGCACCTTCGGCCCCGCACTGGCGCCCTCGCCCAGTTCGACGGCAATGCCATAGGGTTGGGCCAGCTTGGTTGCGATCTGCAGCGCGTCGCTGTCGGCGATCTGCCCGCCGTCCCATTCGGCCGAGCAATCGACCAGGTCCTGCGTCTTGCCGCGTCCGAGCAGCGAAATCATGTGTGACCGCGCGTCGGCGGTCTCGCTGTCGCGGTCGATATAGCCGGTAATGACCGGGTCATTGCCCATCAGCACGCGGCATTCATCACCGGCTTTGGCGTTCAGCCCCGGCTTGGCCGATACCGACACCGCAAAGCTGTTGGGGAAACCTTCGACGCGCAGCGTGATTTCGACATCTTCCCAGCCGCTCAGCTCCTGTCCATTGACGAACAGGGTGACGTCATTGGGGTCGCGCTTTTCGGCTTTCGCCGTCACCGTGACTTCGGTTGGTGCGTCGTTAGCGATCGGGTCAGGCATCAGCGGGCGAGCCCCTGAAATTCGGTCGGCATGAACAGCGGGTGGATCGCGAGCGTTTCCGCCTCAAGCTCGGCGCTGCGCGTCGCATCGCGATAATAGCGCTGCGCGAGCATGAGCGATGGACGCGGCGCGCCAGGGCGGAACCTGCGCAGGCTGGGCAAGGGTCCGGCGCGACGGCGCAGCTCGGTGACGATCGCCGCGCGAATGCTCCGGATACTCCTAAAACTGTCATCCTCGCCGGCATCGGCGGCATTGGTTGCAAGATCGTCGAGCAGTGGCGCGATCAGGTTGATCAGCGCGACGGCGTCGTCGGTGCTCGAGAGTTGATAATCGGCAACGGCGCTCGCCAGCTCGGCCGCGATCGCGCGCTGCAAGATGGCAACAAGCGCGCGGCCGATCGGCGTCTTTGCCTCGGCGCGTTCGGATTCGAATCGAGCAAGGCGAACCAACAGCCGGACGGCATCACCGGGATCGGCGCAGGCTGCGACCAGCGAAGCAACCAGCGCCGCGGCGGCCGAGGCAATGTCAGTCGCATCGGCTAGCGCCGTCGTCGCGATTGTCTTGCCGAACGCCATCGAGGCCTCAAGCATTGCTGCGCGCGCGATCGTCGCGGCCGTCGCCAGATCGGCGACGGTGGTGGCGTCACTGTAGATGCTCGGCGCGCGCCCGTCGCGGCCGACATTACCGCGCCCTGCGAAGCGCCCGTAATTGCCCGGCAGCTGGGTCGCGAGGCCCGACAGGGCCGTCGCGTCGCGACCGAGCGACAAGGTGCGCGTGGCCCAGCTCGCGCCAGTGGAATTGAGCGCCTTGCGCCCGCCGCCGCCAGCGAGCTTCGCCGCGATCGCGACGGCGCGGACGCCATTCACCACAAGCGCCACCTTGGCGAAGTTCGCGGCCGACAGCAGCCCGCTGTCCTGGCTCAGCAGCGACGGGAATTGCCGCTTGCCGCTCTCGACGAATTCGACATCGATGTCGGACGTGCGACCCGCGCCGAGATCCGCGCCGATGCTGAAGCGCGACACGCGAACGTTGAGAATGCCGAGCGTCGGGTGGGTGAGCGTGCCTTCGCCGCCCTTTTCGAGCGCGGCGAGAAGCAGCAGTCGCTGGAGCTGGATCGGCCCGCCGGCGAAGACGACGTCGCCGTCGACGATGAAGCCACGAAAGCGGAAGCGCCGCGCCTCGCGCCCCATATCCTCGGTCCAGGGCTTGTCGCGCCCCGGATATTGATGAACGACGACGCGCCGACCGCCGCCGACATCGTCGTTGATGACGGCAAAGGGCGCCCCGCGAAAGGACGCGGGCAGCAATCCTTTCGCCAAAAGCGCCATATGTATTTTTCCTTATGTCTCGATCGAGGCAACCACGAGTGCGAGCTGCTCGCCGAGCAGCCCGACAAGAGCGGACAAGTCACCGCGCCCGATCTTGAGCGGGTCGTGAAAAAAGGCATCGACGTCGGCGCCGTGGCCGCTGGTGTCGTAGATCAGCCCTGCCAGAGCGCGCGCGGCGTCGCGTATTTGGGCAAGGCGATCGACGGTCTGCGCGTCGATGAAGATATTGGCGTCGCGCGCCAGCAGCGCGGGTTGGGGTTCCATGTTCATTGCAGCACCGCGCCATAGGGCATGTTGCTGGTCGCTTCGTCGAGATGGATCGACAATAGTTCGAAGATCGCCGCCAGCTCGACGCGGGGGATTTCAACGGTCGGTTCGCCGGCGTGATTGTCGTCGGCAAGCGTCAGCGATTTGAGGCCATCAAGCGCCTTGCCGAGCAGATGCAGGCGAAACTGCCGCGCGTCGCTGAGCACAAAGCCGGGTGACGCCGACGAGTTGTCGGGTTTATGGGCGTCCTTAGCTTGGACCATGGGTGCTTCCTTGGTTTGAGTTAGGCGCTGCGCAAGGGTGCAACCTTGCGCAGCGCCGCATTAAGTGACATTAGTAATTCATGTCGTCAATATCTGATATTAGAAAAACGCCTCGTGGCCGACCTCCAATAGGTGCTACGCCTCTCAGCGTGCGCCTTCCGCCGGATGACATTGCTGCACTCGATCTTTGGATCGCGCGCCAGCCCGATAATCCGAGCCGTCCCGAAGCCTTGCGCCGGTTGATGCGTGTGGCTCTCGGCTTCCAGCCTTAGTCGGTTACGACGTTGGTCACACGCCCGATCCTGCTCGACGAAGTCGAATATTGGCCGATTAGCATGACGGTCGGGCCAACCGTCACCAAGAAGGACCAGATTTATCGAGGTGTGCAGGAGAGAGCGTCTGATGGCATCATGTGCCTCGGCATCACCGCACTAGGCGGCGAGCGTCGCCACAATATTGAAGTGTCCGACGTCGTTTCGATCGTGATTGCTGGTGAGCGGCATTATCTGAAGGTGCCTCGCGCGCGGTGGAAGCTGCGTGCGCAGGAAATCGTCAAGCTGGTTGAAGGTCAGTTCTCGGAAGGTTGGGCCGCCGACTACTTCGATCCGCAGTCGCCGCGTTTTTATTTGAACGAATTCGACCAACCGGAATCGTCTGTTGGTGAGCAGAGCGCAGACTCATCCTCGCCGACGACCGCGCCGGTCACCGAACAACTTGTGGTCCGACGCGGGCTGCGCTGGCGTTGGCTCATCATCCTGCTGGTGATCGGCTATGTGATCGGGCGCTATCGATTGATCCGCTGGGCACTGCGCGCAGCGGGGCAGCATTGGGGATTGTGGCTTTGATGATATTGGCAGCACTGTTGGCGGTTGTTGAGATCGACCGCGTCGACTTCGACAACGCGGACAGTCGACTTAACGGCGCATATCAGGCGCTTCTGGCAAATCTTGATCCACGCGACGTTTCGACAGCTCGAGCCAGCCAGCGCGGATGGCTGGCGTCTCGCAATCGCCGGTGCGGCTTTGAAGTAAAAAACGCTTGTGCATTCCAAGCGACCCAGCGCCGCACAATAACGATCGAGTCCCAGTTATCGTCCACCCAGCGGTATCGGTCGATAACCGACTCTCAGCTTTTTCGACTTGATCGCGTCATGGATGAACAATGTCGTGGCACCAGCCAGGATGCCGATGGTGCCGTCTGCACCCGGCGTGACGAAGTGGTTGACGTATTGCAGCGTCGAGGTTGGTGTTGGGGGCCTGACGCTAGCGACGAAGCCAATCGTCGGTGGATGCGCGTCGGGCGTTTTTGCACAAATCCCTAGCCGCCGTGCACCGGCTCAAAGGCATAGGAAGTCGATGGCTTTCCGCGGCCGGTCGAACTGCGAACCTCGGTGCGATTGTCATAAATCTTGATCTCGTGGCTGTGCTGGACCGCGCCGGCATTCATCGCGCCTGCGACTGCCGCGCGCTCGGCGGCGTCGCGATCTGCGTTCGCGGGACGCTCGACATGGCGAGCGAACCCCGCAGCGACGCTCGCCGGGTCATCGCCGTTCGCATGCGCACGTTTCCAGCCGCGCGCCTCGGTGTGGCTCAGTTCCCATTTCAGAAACCTGATCTGCTCGTCTTCGCTCGAATCGTAGATCGACTTGCCGAACAGCTTTCGGAAGTCGTCCTTGCGCTTTTTATTGGTCCATTGAAACAACCCGAAACCGGAGCCGCCGCCTCGCTCACGCTGCTTGTAATTCGCATTACTCTCGAGTGCAGCGTTGGCGGCCAGTGCGGTCGCGTCATTCGGCGAGAAGCCTGCTGCGATCAGTTTTTCGCGCAGCTTCATGCCCTGGCGGGCCTTGGCCGCAACCTGCCCTGCCGAAAGGCGCCCCGATCCACCGGCGGCCCGGTTGATTGCACGATCGATCTGACCGGCGGCACGCTCCATCTTTTCAGCTGCGCGCTTGGTGGTTTGCGCGCTGGGCTTGAAATCGTCTCGGATTGAGCCGGTGAACAGGCGAATTGCAGCCGTTTCGAGTTCGTCAAGCGCTTTGATGCTGCCAGATTTGAGATCGCCGAGCGCGTGCCGCTGAAGAGCCTGTGACGCTATCACGCCGCGCCGTTGGATGCGCTTACCGGCAGCGATATCATCGTCGCTCACGATCGGCGCGTTGGTCGCGGCGTCAGCCATGTCCGACGCCAGCGCTTTGCCGCCTTGGGTGAAAGCGGGCAATGTATCGAGAGAAATACCTAGCTGTTGTGCAACGAGCCGCTTGCCGTCAGAAGTTTGGCGCGCGATCGCATCGGCGATCGCGGGCAGCATTGCCTCAACATTGACCGTGCCGTCGGCATTCTTCTCAAGCTTGACGCCAATTCTCGATAGCACATGCAACGCGGAATTGTTGCGCCCGCGATTTGCATCATTAAGCGTTTGTGACAGGCTGCCGAGCGAGCCGGTCGCCTTGTCGCGATCGACGCCGGCACGCTCGGCCGCCGCGCTGAATTCCTGCATCGCCTTGGTGCCGACGCCGATCGTCTCGGCCGTACGACCGATCGAGGCCGCCCCCTTGGCCCAGCCATCGGCGAGCTTAAATGCCGCAAAGGCAGCTGAAGCAAGCAAGCCGATCGTCGCGCCAACTGCGACGCCGACACCGGCGATTGCGCCCTGCAGGACTCCGCCGGCGGCCGCCGCGTCGCCGATCGCCGCACCCGCGCCGGAGGCGGCCTGGC
>CAYUYZ010000068.1:0-6385 GCA_964449575.1 uncultured Stakelama sp. | reverse complement strand
TCGGGCAGTCCTTCGCCAATCGGGTTGCCGACATCGCTGCCCAGATCGACCTTGGCGCACACCAGATCTGCGCCGCCTTCTGTGGGGGTTTTAAAGCTGTGTGCCCTGCCGCGAGGGAAGAAAAGCAGCATCGGTTCGCTGATCTTTATGTCCGCCACGCCGGTCCGGCTCAACGTCAACTCCCCCCTTTTGACCAGATGAAGATAGCCACATTCGGTAAACTGCGCCGTGTTGCACAAGTTGCCGGAGAAGAAAGCACGTGCGCTCGGGGCTGCGTGCGCGAAGAGAGCGGCGAAGTTATCCATGTGAACGATCTGCAATGAAGTTGGCACCAATCTGTATCGATAGCAGCCCATATGGCTGTTGTGCAACGTCGCACTGATCGCGAAAGGAAATTCAAATGCCCCGTATCAACCCCGTAGAACTCGCCACTGCTGACACTGGCGTTCAAGCGACCCTCGGCGCCGTCAAAGCAAAAATCGGCATGGTCCCCAATCTCTTTGCAACCTTCGCTCAGGCCCCTGCCGTACTGAACGGCAACCTCGCTTTTGCCGATGCTCTCGCCAGTGGTGTTCTGACCGCCGCGCAGCGCGAAATCGTTGCGCTCACCGTCGCCCAGTACAACAGCTGCCACTATTGCCTGTCGGCACACACGCTGCTCGGCAAGGGCGCCGGCCTGTCGCCTGACGCCATCCGCGCCGCCCGCCAGGGCAAGGGCCAAAGCGCCATCGACAATGCCATTGCGACGCTCGCACTGCGTATCATCGAAACGCGCGGCCAGGTCAGCGATGCCGATCTGTCGGCGGCCCGCCTCGCCGGTCTGAACGATGCCCACATCGTCGAAATCGTCGGCAACGTTGCGCACAACGTGCTGACCAACTTCATGAACAATGTCGCCCAGACCAAGATCGACTTCCCGGTCGTCGATGTGGCGATTGCCGCCTGATCCCATTCGTTGCGGGCCGGTGTGAGTGCCGGCCCACTCCCCAACCAAATCTGAAAGGAATTTTCAAATGTCCAGTTCGATCCTTCTTCCCGCCCTTGCCGGCATCGTCGGCGGCGTCACCATCGCTGGCGTCGGCATGGTCTATCGTGCTGCAATCGGCAAAGGCTTCTGGTCGCTGCCGAATGGCATCGGCGGCATTGCGCTCGGCGCGGAGGCCGGCGCAACACGTGCCTTTGGTCTGCCCACACTGACCGGCGTCGCGCTTCATATGGTGCTATCCGCAGTTTATGGCATCGCCATCGTCGCCCTCGCACCAACCCTTGGCATCGGCCTGATCCTGACCGGTTTCCTGGTCGGCGTCGCGGTCTGGCTGTTCAATTATTACATCGTCGGCGCGGTTCATGCTGGCTCCAAGCAGCTTGCAGAGCTGAACCCGGTCTGGATGGCCTTTTTCCTCCATGCTCTCTACGGCGTCGTTGCCGGTGCGGTCCTCCAGGTGATGATCGGTTGAACAAAAGTGCACTATCCTCCAGCCGTTCCGGCAGTTTCGGCGAAGCATCTCGCCGGGTCAGATGGGACGGCTGGTTTACTTGATTGATGTCGCCTTCTTAGCCGGCAATCGTCGGCTGTTTTCCTGACCCCGAAGTTTGATGGCATATTGTCCATGCAGCAATGGCGAGATCCGCTTCGGGACACGGCCAACGCCATCCGCACGGTGAATCGATCGGCAACCGAAATCCTCGCGCCGAACCGAATGTCTTTCGATCCTGATCTTGCGAACGATCCGCCGACGGCTCCCAGTCGCTGGCAATGACGTCGCTCGTCGCACGGCCAGACGGTGTACGGCACCCTAAAATGGGCGCCGCGCCCCTTATTTTTTCAGCACCGGATAGCCTTCGCTATAAGTCCAATCGGTCGCTTTGGCCGGCACGTGGCAGGTCAGACAATCAACCTTGTAGTCGGTCGACTTCGTCTTGGTCGGCTCGCCCAGATCAAACCACGCCCAGCCCCAACCGTCGCCCCATAATTTGTTGCCCGGATGGCTATTCTTGCTGTCCTTGACCATCACGAACCAGCCTTTCAGCGCTTTCGCATGGCTGACAGTGCCGGTCGTCATTGGTCCCGTCGTCGTCTCGAGCACTTCTTTCACCAGCGTCGCGCCGTCCGGGAATTTGCCCGTGGCGCGATGCCCGGCTGCGGCACCGGGCGAGGCATAGACGATGTGCATCTCCTTCGATCCGGTTGCCGACTCGGCTGCTACGGCCCATGTACCGAGATACTGATAGGTTTCGCGATAATTGGCCGGCACACGCAAATCGCCAGTTGCAGTAACACCCGTGTCGGCAACGGTTCCAGGCGTCTGCGACCCCGGCGCACAAGCGGTAACGATCAGAACATTGGCGAGCAATAACCCGCGCAGTCCAGTGGCAATCCTGTGATAGTGTTGCATAGTCATCGATCCACCTCCCGATAGAATTGCGTCCAAATCATATTTTACTTGGCGAGGGCACGGCACTCCAAGGGTCTATCACGGTATTGCAGAGCATAACATGTCTCAAATCTAAGCCCCGCCCCTTCCGATCACGGTTTTCAGCCCCTGAAAACAATCTCAGCCGTTGCAGCGTCGGGTGGCGAACGGTGCAAGGCGAGGAAGGCATCGGCGATCTTCTCCGGCGCGAACGGCGTGCCAGCCGCAACCTCGCCAGCGATCGTGACGGTGCCGACACGGATACCATTTGGTGCCAGCTCTTTGGCCAGCATCAGCGCCAGTGCCCGAATACCGGCCTTGCCGACCGACAGCGACGGTGCCTGTGGCGAAGGGTAAAGCGCCAACCCGCCACCCGTGAACAGCAGCGATCCGCGCCCTGCAGCAATCATGGCCGGCGCCAGCGCGCGGGCAGCAACCAAGGCTCCGGTCACGCAGACTTTAAAATCTGCATCGAAACTCTCTGCCGTGGTCGCAAGCACCGGACCCGGTCGCCATAGCGCCGCATTATAAACCAGAACCTCCGCATCGCCGAGTGCGTCGTGCGCGGCATCGAGTGCTGCGGTCAGCGCGGCAGCATCTCCTGCATCGGCAACAAAACCCCGCGCCTCAACGCCGCTTGCTCGAAACGCCGCCACCGCCGCATCAAGCTTGGCCGCGTCACGGGCGATCAGCGCCAGCGGATAGCCTTCTTTGGCAAAGGCCTCGGCGACGGCGCCACTCACGCCGAACCCGTAACCGATGATGATCGCTGGCCCTTTTGACTGGGTCATGCGGCAACCTCCCTATCCGAGGATCATCGGCGACAGCACGGGGGCCATCAGCATTTCGAACTCAAGATTGGTGGCCGAGACGATATTCTCGATGATCTTGCCGTCCTTCAGCCGCGCGACATGGGTTTCGTCGAACAGGATAACGCGGTTGGTCGCTGCAATGCCGTAATAGTCCTTGGCGTGGCGCTGACGTGAATGAAAGCGCGTCACCACGCGGGTACCATCCGCCGATTCGAACTGATCGATGATCTCAACGGGCGATTCCGCCGGAAACGCATCGACAAAGCCGGTCAGAATTGCCTTATATTCATCAATCCCCTCGATCGGCCCCATCGGCTTTAACCCGGTAACGCCACGAATATCGGGATGCATGGTCGCATCTGCGGCCATCCAATTGGCGCGACCAAGAAATTCGGTTACGAAGCGTCGAACGATTGCCAAGTTATCCATGTTGTGCCCCTCAGTTTACATTAACGTTGATTGATCTATACTGTATATGGTTCGCTTGCGCCTCACCCGTGAACCCTGCTGATGCGCGAAAATGTGCCCCGCCTGATCGTGCGCCGAATGTTTGAAGGCGCGTGGGCGCGGCCGACAGCGTCAGGCGCTCTTCTGAAATTCCGGGATCGACTGGACGACCAGACACGATCCTATGGCGATCTGCACGGATCGTTTGCGTCTTGGATAGAGAAAAAATTGCGACCGAGGCCGAAGCCCCGGTCGCAAGAACCATCACGAGCGGAACAAACCTAAAGAGGGAGGCCATTAAGTTAGTCATTCCCGTGAATTAGATATCCTGGCTGTGGTCGATGGGTCCGGATCCCAGACAATATTTGAAGGTCGGCATTCTTTGGTTGAAGGCTTTGGTCGCACTGTTTGAGTTTGATGATTTCGAACAACGCTCAACCCATTCGCTGTGCCGCGTTTCCGGGCTGAAGTGCCTCGCAAACGATCAGGCCTGAGTGTGGTATTTCTAAGACAATATCTTGCCATCACGCCAGCTGCGCTCGAACGTCTCGTTCCTCACCATCGGGCTGCCATCGCGGGCGGTCATCTTGGACGTCTTCGCGCTAACCGAGAAATTGTCACCAACCGCCTGGCCGGAGAGCGTGGTGCTTTCCGAGCGATTGAGGTTGGCGAACTGATCCTTCTTTGTGGACCGGCTCGAGCCGTCGGGTTCGATGAAGACGCAGCCCTCAGCAAAGAACTGGTCGATCGAACCGATGATCTTGTCCTGGGCGGTCAAGACGTTCGAGGCAGCTTCGGCGATTTCGATGGGATTCGTCATCAAGAAATCCTTTGCTTGAGATCAAATGCAGCGTGTGGCCCGCGCACCCCAGAGCGAAGACGTTCGCGAAGTTGCGGCAGGCGACCCGGCCATGTCGTCAGCGCAACCTTTGAATCCGCCGACGGAAAATCGATGTCGCGGTCCGCGATATGATTGAGATAATCGATAAAAATGTTGAGCCCGAGCTGGGCCACGGCTTCATTGTCGAACCCGGTGTCGGGCAAGGCCATACGCACCAATGCACCGTCATCGCCGACATTGGCACCTGTGCCCGCCATAACGCGCTGTTCGCGTTTACCGTTCGACAGGCTGTCGTGCGCAGCAGATGACTGGGTTATCGCAGAAAAAATCCCGGCAGCGCCGCCCACCTGTTTCTCGACGGCGTTGAGCAGGCCTTGGGTTTTGGCTCGAGCGGGAGCGATCCGGGTAGGGTTTTGCATGCCTTGTTGCCTCCAATCCATGCGCGCCAGCGGACCCGGACGTTTCGCCTCAATACACTTGAAGCGCTTGCCGAGCTTAGCCGGGATTGCGCCGAACGACCGATGTTGCGCAAAACTGCCCTGTGGCACTGCTCGGTAGTGCGCATCGTCAATCGGCAGCGACGGACCTAAAGACGCTCGTCCAAATCGACCTGCTCGAAGAGCGCAGGGCGGGCCGCGAGCGACCGTTCAGGAATTCGGCGTTGCTCGCGCTCTTGGTACGGGACTGGCCCCGCGGGGCGAGATCAGCTGTTCCTCGCAAATTGAAAGAATCGCTTTCGATTTACAAGGATGGTGTGGGTGATGGGAAGCGAACCCACACTCCCCTCGGAACTGGACTCTGAATCCAGCGCGTCTACCAATTCCACCACGCCCGCGCACCATGGGCGGCCAACTCAGCCACGCCAAACTTCGACTTACACAGTGTTGGGCGCGTCTACCGAAAACACTTGGCGACAACGAACTAAATCATTGTACTAGCGATTCTCTTAAGTGGTGCGGGCGGTCGGGGTCGAACCGACACTCCTTGCGGAACCGGATTTTGAGTCCGGCGCGTCTACCAATTTCACCACGCCCGCACGTAGGACCGCGCGCTTAACGCGACGATCCCCCAGACACAAGAGTTAGCGGAACACCGCGTCGAGATCTTCCTCGGGCCGCTTGGGGTCGGGGCCATAACGGTTCGGGCCGCGCGTTCCTTCAAGGCACATGAACACCAGCAAGATCAGGCCCCCGATATAGGGAATAAAGCCCAACAGAATGAGCCAACCGCTCTTGTCCTGATCATGGAAACGCCGCACCTGAACGGCAAGCGAAGGGATGAAGATAGCCAGATAAAACAGGCCGATGAATACCAGAAATGCGGTCGGCAAGCCGCCCAGTGGATCGTCCGGCGACCGTGCCTGAGCCTGAAATTCGCCGCCCGCGCTCCCGAAAAAGACAAAGAGGATGATCAAGAGCAGGATCAAAATCGTAAATCCCAGCGTGAACATCCAATATTCCATCCGCCGCGACCGGCCCTGAAAATCGGCATAACGTTTGAGCGGCAAGATCATCCATTCCATCGCAATTCCCTCTTCAGTTGCGCGGCGCCTGCCGCCGATAACTCAATGCTTCGGCAATATGTATCCGCCCGACGGTATCACTGCCAGCCAGATCGGCGATCGTCCGCGCCACCCGCAGGATGCGGGTATAACCGCGCGCCGACAGCCGCATTGCTTCGGCTGCCTGCGCGAGCAGCTTGCGCCCCGGTTCATCGGGAGTCGCGTGATCGTCGAGCAGCGGCCCCTCCGCCTCGGCATTGGTCCGCGCGGCATGGCCTTCGTAGCGTGCGCGCTGCACCGCGCGGGCGGCGCCGACGCGCGCCGCGACTTCGGCGGACCCTTCGGCGGGTGGTGGCAGCACCAGATCGGC
>CAYUYZ010000067.1:0-6993 GCA_964449575.1 uncultured Stakelama sp. | reverse complement strand
CAGTGACGGTCGGGTGGTGGAGATAGAGCGAGAAATCCTCGGCCAGCACGCCGTGCTTGTAGATATCGTCGAGCAGCCCCTTATAGCGCGGCCCGAACAGGATCATGTGGTGCGGGATGTCAGGGAAAGTACCCTTCAGCCCGAAATGCGCGACGAACAGCGACGGCGAATAGGTTTTGCGTTCCAGCCGTGCGCGCGTGCGCTGCGCTGAGCGCGATGTCTTCAGCAGATCGCGGTAGCTGTGCATGACATCGGCGTTGCTCGCGATCGCATCGGCCTGCACCGACCAGCCACTCTTGGTGGTCACGCCCGTCGCGCGGTCGCCGAGCGTGTCGATCGACGCCACCGGATCGCCAAGCCGCAGCACCCCGCCGAGCCGTTCGAAATGGGTGACCATGCCGGCGATCAGCTTGTTGGTGCCGCCCATCGCGAACCAGACGCCGCCGTCCTTCTCCAGCTTGTGAATCAGCGCATAGATCGAACTCGTCGTCATCGGATTGCCCCCGACGAGCAAGGTATGGAACGACAGTGCCTCGCGCAGCTTGGGGTTTTTGACGTAACTCGACACGATCGAATGCACCGATCGCCATGCCTGATACTTCATCAGGCTGGGCGCCGCCTTGATCATCGACGCGAAGTCGAGAAAGGCGACATGGCCCAGCTTTTCATAGCCTTCGGTGTAAACGCCGGTCGAATATTCGAGGAACCGGCGATAGCCATCGACGTCGGCGGGATCGAGCTTGGCAATTTCGGCAGCGAGCTGGGGCTCGTCGTTCGAATAATCGAAATTGGTCCCATCGGGCCAGTTGAGCCGGTAAAAGGGCATCACCGGCGCCAGCGTCACGTCATCGCTCATCGACGCACCCGACAGTGCCCATAGCTCCTGCAGGCACGGCGGATCGGTGATCACCGTCGGCCCGGCATCGAATACGAAACCGTCCTTTTCCCACACATAGGCACGGCCGCCGGGCTTGTCGCGCGCTTCGACCAGGGTCGTCTGGACCCCCGCCGATTGCAGCCGGATTGCGAGCGCCAGGCCGCCAAAACCGGCGCCGATTACCACGGCCGACTTCATGCCTTCTTGCTCCTAATCGCGCGGATGGCCGCCGAAATCTTGACGGGCGGTTTGCCCAGCAAGATGCGTGCTTGGTCGATCATGGTGGTTTGTCCTGCGTAGAAACGCCCAACCAGCGCGGGGTTGAGCCGATAGAAGCGCTCGAGGATGCGGTATCGTTCATCCGGCGCCCCGGCGCGATACAGCATTTTGTCGAGCATGCGGTAAAAGCCGCGGCCTTTCCACGTCTGCGCCGCAAAGCCGTGCATCAGCTCGTGGAGGCCTTTGCCCGACAGATCGCGCGTGCGGGCGATCAGGCACGCGGTGCGCACCGCATCGGGCAGCGAATAGCCGGTGGTCGGGTGAAACAGCCCGGCGCGCATGCCCGCCTTGGCCACGCCATTACCCCCGCTGCGCCAATAGGCTTCGAAATCGCCGCCCAGCGCGACCGGCAGCGCGCCTTGCTCTTCGCGCACGACATGGTCGACCTGCCAGCCGCCCGCCGTGACATAGTCGCTCAGCCGTGCGCCAATCGGATCGCTGTTCGCCCCGCCGACGACCGGGCGATAGAGGTCGGGGGTGTCGCTGTAATAGGTATCCTCGACGAACAGCCGCGTCGGCGAAAAGGGCAGGACATAGACGAAGCGATAGCCGTCGATCTGTTCGACCGTGGCGTCCATCACCACCGGTCGTGCAACCTCATGTGGCTCGCTCAGCGCATATTCGCGCCCGACGAATTTCTGCCAGCCAAGGTCGAGCGTCGACAAATCGCCCGCGCCGCGCGCGTCGATGACACCCTTGGCTTCGATCCGGTCGCCGTCGTCGAGCACCACGGCGGTGGCACTCGCGCCGAGCACGCGGCGGCCGAGCATCAGCGCGCCGTCGGGCAGCGCCGCGCGCACCTGCGCATCGAGCCGTTCGGACTCGATCGAATAATAGGTCGCCTTGATCATGCGCTGGTGCGCGGGGAACTGGATATCATAGCTCGACCAGCCGTGGCAGACGAGCGGCGCGATCAGCCAGCGATCGGCGGGCGCGACATCGGTGCCAAAGAACGACCACAAATGATTGCCGCCGATCGACGGCCCGCCTTCGACGATGCGCACATCCATGTCGGGCCGCTTTTTGGCGAGTGCAAGCGCGATCAAGCCGCCGGCGAGCCCGCCGCCGACAATCGCGAGATCGCACTGGATCGTGGCTGCCATCGGCTTGGCCTAACCAATGCGCGCGCTGCGCGAAACCCTTTCGTGTCGTTTCACCCATGATTGGTCGGCAAAGCGACTCGGTTCAGCCCTTTTCGCGCGTTGTGGTGCTTCCATCGCCGACTCGGAGCGCATATGAGGGAAACATGCCGATTTTGCTTGCCGTCGTCTTTTCCGCGCTCGCGATGATTGCGATCGTCGGCACGCGTTATTTGCTCGTCAGCGGCGCCTTTGCGGCGGCGACGCGGCTGCGCCATCCCGGACTCTACACCGGCCTTGGAAAGCAAATCCGCCGCGAGATTGGCTGGAGCCTCGCCAGTGCGGCGATTTACGGTATTCCGGCAGGCGTAATTGCCTGGGGCTGGGCGAATCGCGGCTGGACCGCGATCTACACCGATCTGGTAGCATGGCCCCTATGGTATTGGCCGCTCTCGATTTTCCTCTATCTCTTCGCGCACGACACGTGGTTTTACTGGACGCATCGCTGGATGCATCAGCCTAAATGGTTCAAGCGCGCGCACGCGGTGCATCATGCCAGCCGCCCACCAACCGCCTGGGCCGCGATGGCGTTTCACCCGATTGAGGCGCTGACCGGCGCCATCGTCATTCCGCTGCTGGTGTTCGTGATTCCCATCCATGTCGGTGCGCTGGCCGTGGTGCTCAGCGTGATGACGGTGATGGGGGTCACCAATCACATGGGGTGGGAGGTTTTCCCCCGGTTCATCTGGGCGGGTCCATTGGGGGAATGGGTGATCACGGCCAGTCATCATCAGCGGCATCACACGGAGTATAGGGGGAATTATGGGCTATATTTCAGATTTTGGGACCGGCTCTGCGGCACCGACCGCGGGCTTGGCAGTTTTACCGCCGACGCGCGGCACGGCGCCGGGGGCAGCGTTCATGCGGCGGTTGGGGGCCGCGCTGACGCTGGTCGCGCTGACGACGGGCGCCGCGCCAACCGGCTCGCTTGATGTGCGGATCGACCGGCTGCGCTCCTCCAAGGGCGTGCTGCGCATCTGCCTGACCGCCGATCCGAAGAATTTCCCCGGCTGCGTCGATGATGCCCGCGCGATCACGCGGTCAGTGCCAGCGAGCGAGCACGAGGTGCAGTTCAGCGGCTTGCCCTATGGCCAATATGCCATCGCCGTCATCCATGACGCGAACAACAATGCCAAGCTCGACACTTTGCTCGGCATTCCGCGCGAGGGCTTTGGCTTTTCGCGCAATCCGGCGATCAATTTCGGGCCGCCGCGATTCAAGTCGGCTGAATTTGGTGTTGAATCGGCGCCGGTGACCCAAACGATTGAAATGCGATATTTTCTGTGATCTCAAGCGGCTCGGAGCTAAAGGTACCGGTGCTGCGTTATGGCCCCTGACCCTTTGCCCGGAGACCGTTCGTGCCATTGTATCGCTTACCCCACGCCCGTTTTTTGCCTGCCGTCCTGCTCGCCGGACTGATCGCCGCCCCCGCAGTTGCGCAGGACACGCCCGCTGACCGCCCGCCGAATGTGGCGGGTCCTGCCGATCCCAATGCCGATACCGGGCGTGACACGCTGACAATCGGCGGCGGTGTTGCGTTCCTGCCGAGCTACGAAGGATCGAACAATTATGTGATCATTCCGGCGGCCGCCGTGCGCGGGCGGATTTCGGGGTTTAACTTCTCCTCGCGCGGCACCGTGCTCAGCCTCGACCTGCTGCGCGATCGCTCGTCGTACGGGTTTGATGTGCAGTTTGGTCCGGCGATCAACGTCAATTTCAACCGTGTCGGGCGCCGCGTCGACCAGGCAGTGCGGCTGCTGACCGCGCGCAAGATCGCGCTTGAGGCGGGCGGCTATTTCGGCGTCGCCAAGACAGGCGTCTTCACCAGCCCCTATGACACTTTGGGGGCGAGCGTGACGGTGCTCGCCGACACGACGGGCATCCACAACAGCTATACGATCACGCCGACGGTGAACTACGGCACTCCGCTCAGCCGCAAGGCCTATGTCGGCGTTTCGGTGTCGGGCACCTGGGCGGGGGACGGTTATGCCCGCAGCTATTTCGCCGTGACCGCGCCCGAATCGGTGCGCAGCGGCTTGCCGGTGTTCGCCAATCCCAAAGGCGGCTTCAAAAATTACAGCATCGGCGCGCTCGGCACCTATTCGCTCGCCGGCGATCTGCGCCACGGGCTCGGCATCTATGTCGTCGGCAACTACAGCCGGTTGCAGGGCGATTTCGCGCGCAGCCCGCTGGTCAGCGTGGCGGGCAATCCCAATCAGTGGATCGGCGCGGTCGGGCTCGGCTATACCTTCTGATCGCCCGAATTAGCGCGCCGTTACCCGGTGTTAACGGGCGTGCGCTAGGCCTCGACTTGCCAGTTTAGGGAGTCGACGGGTGGCGATTGTCGTGTTCAGCAAGCCCGTGGCTTTCCCCATCGCGCCGCTGCGGGAGCTGCTCGACAAGCATTTGCCGCTCTACCGCTGGCAGGTGGGTGAGCAGGACTATGGCGGCGCCAAGCAAATGGGCAGCTTTGCCGATAACAGCATCATTTCCGGCCGGTCGAAATCAACCGTCATCCTGACCGAGCTCAGGCCGATGATTGCGCAGGCGCCCGAAGCGCCCGTCCCGCACGAATGGTACGTCCGGATCGGTCCGCCGACGACCGAAGAACGCGGCGTTGCCGACCGGCTGACCCTCATCATCTGCATGACGATCATGATCCTCGACGAGCATCATGCGCATTGCCAGCTCACCCCCGGCGGCAACTGGTTGACGCCGGACGAACTGCTGCGCGCGTTCAAACTGGTGCTGAACGGTGAAACGCTCGATTTGGCGGCGGGGTTCGGCAAGCCACCGCGTGGCACCGGGCCAGCGCCTGCGCGGGACGCGCGCCCGCATCCCGCAGCATTGCAAGCGGCCGATCCGAAAGTGGATCTGCCGGGCAGCGAATTGAGCGCGCTGGTGGTGCTGGCCGACCGCCATCTGCCGGTCGACCGGGGCTCGCTCGAACGGATGGCCCGCGACGTCGATCCTGACGGCGATTGGCGCGCCGAGGAGTCGCGCGGCCAGACGGTGCTGGTCGGGCGCGGCACCGTCGTCGGCGTGCTCGACTTTGCCGCGCCGCTGCCCGCGCAATATTTTGTCGGCAATTGGGACCGCAGCCACTGGTTTCAGGGCGATCGACGCGCTGTCGAGCAGCATGTCCGTCACGTCACCGTCAAATCGATGCTCAACACGCGCACGGCCGATTATGAAACGGTGCGTCAGGTGGCCAAGATCGTCACGCTCGCGGCCTGCTGGATCGCGCGGCAACCCGGCGCGCTGGCGATCGTCAATCTCGATGTCGGCATCACTTTCGAAAGCGCGATGGGGCGGACCTTTCTGGGTCATCTCGGCCGCGATGAGCTGTCGGTGGCGCTGTGGACCTGGACCAAGCCCGACAGCATGGCCGACGGCGATGTCAGCCTGACGACCAGCGGGCTGCTCCCCTTTGTCGGGCATGAGCTGGAGACATGGCACGCCCCGATCGACTATGCGGTGATGGTCGAACAATTCGGCGATCTGATCCGCTATCTGCTCGCGTCGGGGCCGGTGATTGGCCACGGCGACAGCGCGGGGCGCCATGCCGGCGACCAGTCGATCCGCTGTTTCCTCGGCCCCAGCCGCGCCGATCGCCCGCAGCCGGTGCAAGCGCTGATCCTCGAAGTCGAGGCGCCCGAAGTCGCGGCGCCCCGGCCCGACCTGCCGGGGACGAGCGGCGACAGTGCCGTCATGGCCAAGGACATGATTGACGGCGCGCTCCGCCAGATGATCCAGACATCGGGCTCACCCACAATGGCCAAGGTGCTGGGCGATGTCCTCGCCGTGCGCGGTGGCGGCCCGGTAAAGGCAGCCCCGCCCCCGACCGCGCCTGCCCCGATGCGCCGCCCGATGGGCTTTGGCCGCAAGGGGCTTTAACCGCGCGCATAAGCTGCTAATCATGCGCCATTCCCCGGGGGGACGCTATGGCGGCGTCTGAGAGGCGATGACGACATCGCGACCCGCTGAACCTGATCCCGTTAGTACGGGCGGAGGGAGGGAGCGGTTTTCTCACCCGAAACCCGTCCTCGCTCCGTAGCTTTTGGAGCATGACGACGATGGCCGATATTCCCGCGCGCACCGAAATTGGCGTAACCACTGGCCCCATTCGCGGCAGCCGCAAGGTTCACGTCGGCCCGCTGAAAGTCGCGATGCGCGCGATCGACCTGGAGCCATCGTGTGGCGAGCCGCCGCTCAACGTCTACGACACCAGCGGCCCCTATACCGACCCCGACGTGCTGATCGACATTTCGGCGGGCCTGCGCAATCTGCGCCGCGACTGGATTCTCGCGCGCGGCGATGTCGAATCCTATGACGGGCGCGAGACCCGGCCTGAGGATAATGGCCTGTCAGGCCCCGATCGCTCGGCGGGTGTGCCGCAATTCCCGAACGTCGTGAAGCGCCCCTTGCGCGCGAAGCCCGGCATGAACGTCAGCCAGATGCACTATGCGCGGCGCGGCATCATCACGCCCGAGATGGAATATGTCGCGATCCGCGAGAATCTCGGCCGTGCTGAACTCCGCGACAAGCTCGCGCGCGATGGCGAGAGCTTTGGCGCGGCGATCCCCGATTATGTCACCGCCGAATTTGTGCGGGACGAAGTCGCGCGCGGCCGCGCGATCATTCCGTCGAACATCAACCACCCCGAATCCGAGCCGATGGCGATCGGCCGCAATTTCC
>CAYUYZ010000066.1:0-7175 GCA_964449575.1 uncultured Stakelama sp. | reverse complement strand
GAGGCCGGCATATCGGGGTCCATCGACCCGAAATTGCCCTGGCCGTCCATCAGCATCACGCGCATCGCCCAATCCTGGGCCAAGCGGGCGAGCGCCATATAGATCGAGCTGTCGCCATGCGGGTGGTAATTGCCCATCACGTCGCCGACGATCTTGGCGCATTTGCGATACGGCTTGCCGGGAACGAACCCGCCTTCGAGGCTGGCGAACAGGATGCGGCGGTGGACCGGCTTCAACCCATCGCGCACATCGGGCAGCGCGCGCGAGACGATGACTGACATCGCATAGTCGAGGTAGCTCGACCGCATCTCGTCGACGATGCTGATCGGAGAAATATCGGAAGGGTCGGCGAGGCGGTTCTCGTCGGTCAATTTTTGACGCTTTCGGAAAATGGTGTTTCGGTTGTGTGACGGTTTAGACCTCTCCACCGCCAATGTCCACGCGTGCGCGCGTGCGCGAGGGGTCATTCGTTGAGGCTGACCGCTTTCCGTGATACCGATGGATCAAGCCAAAAACGGAGCTTCAACGGGAGGACGGGATGAACACCAGATCGTTTGCGTCGATGGCATTGACCGCACTGCTTGCCTTCGTCCTCGGGGCCGCGGGCGTCGCGCTTGCCCAGCAATCGGGGCCGGGCTCAATCGCAACCCCGCCACCACCGCCGCAGAAGTTCATTTGCGAAAGCGATTCCTCGACCTGCCATTGCAAGGGTGCTTCGGACTGCGTCGACCTGAAGAATTCCGGCCAATGTGCCGGTGCCATTAGCGCCAAAGAAGTCAATGCATCTTGCACGTGGATCGGGCCGCCCAAAACACCCGAACCGACGGCGATCGTCAAACGCCCCGCAGCCAAGCTCGCCGCCGGGGCGCCCAAGCCGCCGGTGCCCTATGCCTGCGAATACTCGGGCAAGAAGGTGAAGGGGTGCATCTGTCGCAATGTCGGCGATTGCCTGAAACTCGACGATTCCAAATTGTGCGGCTCAAATGCCATCGTCGATAATCAAAAGGTGCCCGGTGCAGGCACGTGTGGCGACTGGATGTAGCGCGCAGTGGGGGGTGGCGTCAGGGCGCAACCTCCACCCCATCCCAAGCGAACAGCTTACCGCTGTCCGGCGGGCGCAGTCCATCGAGCACATCGAGCAACTGCACCGCCGCGCGCCCCGCGTCGAACAAATGCCCGGCAGCGACATTGCCCTGAAACGGTTTCGACAGCGCGGTGTCGACCGTGCCCGGGTGCAGCGCGACGACGATCGAGCTCGAATTCCGGCGCCGCTCCTCGATCGCGATCGTGCGGATCAGCTGATTGAGCGCGGCCTTTGACGCGCGATAGCCGTGCCAGCCGCCGAGCCGATTGTCCGAAATGCTGCCGACGCGCGCGGACAAGACGGCAAACATGCTGCGGCCGGCCTTGGGCATCAGTGGCAGGAAATGCTTGGCGACGAGCGCGGGGCCAATCGCAT
This sequence comes from uncultured Stakelama sp., assembly GCA_964449575.1. GTDB lineage: Bacteria > Pseudomonadota > Alphaproteobacteria > Sphingomonadales > Sphingomonadaceae > Sphingomonas. The sequence continues at coordinate 5,716 of CAYUYZ010000066.1, read as the reverse complement.
TGATCTGGAAGTTGCGCGCGAGCCAGTCACCGTCGAGGTCTTTCAGCGCCTTTTCGGGACCACGTTCGCCATCGTGCAGCAGCCCGGTGGCGACGAGCACCAACTTCGGCGGTGGACTCTTGGCGACCTCGGCAGCCGCAGCGGCGATGCTGGCTTCGTCGATGATGTCGATCCGCGTGGCGCCCTCGAAGGATCGCGCGAAACGGTGGACGATTTCATGGCTGCCCTCGTCAGCGATGGCATCAGCCAGCGCGGCGCCGATCCCGCCCGACGCGCCGATAATCACCGCCGATTGTGCCACTGCCTGCGCCATCTTGCTCAGCTCCCTCGATGGTCCGGCGTCTACGGTGCCTGTGTCGTTGTTCAAAGCCCATTCACCGCCGTATCGATACGGGGGATAGGTGCATTGGGTTGAACGGTGCTGCGCACGCCATTAAGGCGGCGTCCAACACGGGCAGTCCAATCGCCCCCAGGAGGAGATTTCTGACATGGTGACTTTGACCAAGGCAGCACGCGCCGCCATCCTGCTGATCGGCGCCGCCGCCATCGCGATGCCGATCGCGGCCCCCGCCAAGGAAAAGAAGAAGGAAGAGGCGGCGCCCGCCGGGCCGCAGCTCAGCCCTGAATTTCGCAAACTCGCCGTGCCTGCCGACACCGCGCTGCGCGCAATCGCCGACAAGCAGCGGGCCTCGATCACCACCGATGTGTCGGCCGATCTCGCCGCCGCCGAACCGCTGGTCGCCGCTGCCGAAGCCGCTGCCAAGACCGAGGATGACAATTATTTCAAGCTCAGCTTCCGGCTGAAGATCGAAGATATGAAAGCGCAGGCCGCTGCCAAGGGCGATGTGGCGATCTATCGCCAGAAGGAAGGCGCGCTGATCGAGCCGCTGAAGGCCCTGATCGCACATCCCCGCGCATCGACGGCTGAGCGCGCCATCTATCTCAATCGGCTGGGCGAGCATGCCTATGACGTCAAGGACTATGCCGGGGCACTGACCTATTTCCAGCAAGCCAAGGCAGCGGGCTCGACCGCGCGCGATCTGGGCCTCAGCATCGTGCGGTCGAAGACCGAAGGCGGCGACATTGCCGGCGGGATCGCCGAGATGAAGGCGCTGATCGCGACCGAGCGCGCCGCTGGCCGCACCCCGCCCGAAGCCTGGTACCTGTACGCCCGTGCGAAGGCGAACAGCGCCAAGCTGACGGTCGACTTCCTTGAGTGGACGAAGTTGTGGCTTGGGGCCTATCCCACCGCCAAGAACTGGCGCGACGCGCTGGTCTATTATGGCTTCCAGGGGCCGTACAAGCTCGACAAGCGCGAGCGGATCGACATTTTCCGGTTGCTGCGCGTTGCCAAGTCGCTGGGTGACCAGAATGACTATGCCGAATATGCGCAGAACCTGTTCGACGTCGGTTTGCCCGAAGAAGCCAAGGCCGTGATCGAAGAGGGCCGTGCGGCCGGCAAGGTGCCTGCGGCAGGTGGCCCGAACGCGATGATCATGACCGATGCGGTGGCGGCAATCAAAGCCGAAGGGCCGCTCGACGCGCTGGCGAAGAAGGCGGCGGCAGCGCCCAACGGCGTGCTCGCGGCGGCGACGGGCGATGGCTATCTGGGATCAGACGATTATGCCCATGCGATCGAGCTCTACACGCTCGCGCTGAAGAAGGGCGGTGTCGCCAAGCCTGAGGAAGTGCTGACGCATATGGCGATTGCTCAGGCGCGGTCGGGCGACAAGGCCGGTGCCAAGGCGACGTTCGCGATGATCAAGTCGCCACCGCGCGCTGATATCGCCAGCTTCTGGATCCTGTGGCTCGATAGCGCACCGGCCGCCTGAAACATTACACCGGAGGGGCTTGATCGGCCGCTCCGGTGGTTCAGTATCGATTGTTCACGCGTTTAGTCGTCGATCATCACCGGGATTCCCGGCACCGCTTTGGCCGTGCGGATGGTCAGCGACGTCTTGACGCTCGCGACATTGGGCGCGGTCGTCAGCCGCGACGTCAGGATTTCCTGAAAGGACTTCAGGTCGGTCGCGACCAGCTTCAGGATGAAGTCAATCTCGCCGTTGAGCATATGGCATTCGCGCACTTCGGGAATGGCGGCGATATGGCTTTCGAACGCCGCCAGATCGGATTCGGCCTGGCTGCGCAGCGACACCATCGCGAAAACGGTGATCGGATAGCCCAAAGTCGCCGCGTCGAGATTGGCGTGATAGCCCCGGATCGCGCCCTGTTCCTCCAGCGCCCGAACGCGGCGCAGGCACGGCGGCGCGGTGAGCCCCACGCGCTCGGCCAGATCGACGTTGGTCATGCGACCATCTTCCTGCAGCAGATCGAGAATCTGCCGGTCGATCCGATCGAAGGCCATACGCATTCCTTCCGAATTCTGAACATATCAAAGCGTGAGCGCTGCTATCCTATTATATAATTGCTGGCAAACGCAATTGTCCCACATTGTGACGTGCCAAAAAGAACGGTTCCCTTCGCCGACTCCAAGCGGTTAAGAAATCCTTACGACGACGGCGATGTGCCGCGTCAAGGAACCGTGATTTGCGATTCGACGACAGCCTTTCGACTGTGTTGGCCACCGATGCGTCGACCCCTTTTGGCGCGCAGACCGCGTGGCGCCAGCTAGTCGATCTCGTCGGGCGGGGCCGCGCCGAAGCGACGCCCGAGACGATCGCCAAGCTGCGCGATCTGCGCGCACGCGTCCCGGCCAAGGTACGCGCCGCTTCGGCACGCGCGCTAACCTATGCGACGCCGCCCGCGCCACTGGTGCGGCTGTTCGCCGAAGATGATGCGACGATCGCCGGGCCCGTGCTCCGCAGCGCCCGGCTGCCCGCGAGTGACTGGACCGGCATGCTCGTCGCGATGTCCGCGCAAGGTCGGGCGATTCTGCGCCACCGCCGCGACTTGCCGCCTGAAGTGATGCGCGCGCTGAGCGACTTCGGTGCGGTTGATTTCGTCTTGGCAACTGACGCGATCACCGCCCCGCCGACCGCAGAAGCGCCGCCCGTTGCGCCCGATGTCCGGTCGCGTCCGGCGGCCGCCTGGGATGCACTGGTCGCCGATCTCGAGCAGGGCGAGAGCACGCCAACGCTACCGGCACCTGCGCTTGACCCGGCACCGCTCGTCGAATCGGATTTTGCATCCTTTGCCAGCGTCGCACAGGCACTGCCCGCCGTCGTTGAGGCACGCCGCCAAGTCGCGGCCGGAGAGGTGGCGCTGCCTCCGCTGGCAGCCGAGCCGGTGGCCGCGCCCGCTGAGGCGCCCCCGGGGCCGTTCCAAATCCCCGATATCGTCGCCCGCATCGACGCCTTTCGTCGGCAGCGCGGCGAAGCGCCGTCGCCCGCCCTTGCCCTACCGGTCGCCGCGCCCGCGTTGACCCCGACCGTCAACGCGCGCAGCTTCCAGTTCGAAACCGATGCCGAGGGCATCATCCGCTGGGTCGCGGGTGTTGAGCGCGCCGCCGTGATTGGCATCTCGATTGCCTATGGCGCGGCGGGGGCTGCCGCCGTCGATGGCATTGCGACAGGCGCGTTTCGGCGCCGCGCACGACTCGATGATGCCCGGCTTGAGATTGGCGGCCAGTCACCGGCCGCAGGGGCATGGCGCATTTCGGCGATTCCCTGTTTCGACCGCGTCAGCGGCGCGTTCATCGGCTATCGCGGGGCCGCACGCCGCCCACGCGCCGATGAGCAAGCGCATATCGAAAGCGGCACGATCGATTCGCTGCGCCAGCTTGTGCATGAACTGCGCACGCCGACCACGGCGATTGCGGGCTTTGCCGAAATGATCGAGGGTCAGGTGTTGGGACCGGTCGCCGACAGCTATCGTGGCTATGCCGGTACCATTGTCGAACAGGCGCGCGCGCTGCTTGGCGCGATCGACGACCTCGATCTGGCGACGCGCATCGAATCGCACGCGCTCGATCTGCGGCCAACCGATGTGCCGCTCGCGCCGATTCTGGTGCGGGTGATCAAGGATCTCGAGCCGCTCGCAGCACTGCGCGGGGCGGAGACGACGCTCGACATCGGCTATGACGTGCTCGCCAAGGGCGATGACCGGGTGATCGAGCGCTTGCTCGCGCGGTTGATGGCCGTGCTCGTGTCGGCAGCGCGCGCGGGCGAGACGATCGCGGTGCTCGCCACCCGCGAAGACGGCGATGCCGTGGTGCGCCTGACGCGACCCGAAGCACTGGCGGTTGCGTCGGGCAATGCGCCGTCGCTCGCCATCGATGCTGAGGAAGAGGCGGCGGCCGGAGCACCCCTGCTCGGGTCGGGCTTTGCGCTGCGACTCGCCATGAATTTGGCGCGCGAACTCGGCGGTGCGCTGATCATCGGTGAGGCGCGCTTGACTTTGCGGCTGCCCGCCGCCTTTGCTGGCGATATGGGACAGGCTTCGACCAACTGAGCGTGATGGCGGGATTTTCGCCGCCCGCGCCCGCGCCCGCCGCGTTGGTCGATTGGCCCGCCGATTTCGGCACGCGCTTCACGATCTTCGTCGACACCGAAGAGGAATTCGACTGGCGCGCGGGCTTTGCGCGCGATGCGCATGGCACAACCTCGGTTGCCGCGATTCCCGCAGCGCATGCGCGCTTTGCAGAGCGCGGCGTGCCTTTGGTCTATCTGGTCGATTATCCGATCGCGACCGATTCTCGCGCGATCGACATATTGCGCGGCGTCATCGCCGACGGACGCTCGGCGATCGGCACGCAGCTTCATCCTTGGGTCAATCCGCCGTTCGACGAGGCGCTGGCCGCCGCCAACAGCTATGTCGGCAATCTGCCCGAAGCGATCGAGGCCGCCAAGCTCGACGCGCTGACCGACGCGATCACGACAGCGTTTGGCGCAGCACCGATCGTCTATCGCGCTGGGCGTTATGGTATCGGCCCGATTAGCTGGCGGCTGCTCGCCGAACGCGGCTATCGCATCGATAGCTCGATTCGCGCGCGCTATGACTATCGCGCCGACGGCGGTCCCGATTTCGCAAGCGTCGGCAATGACGCCTTTCGCTGTGGCCCTGACGGCGCGCTGATCGAACTGCCGCTGACGACCGTGTTCACCGGCGCGATGCGTGGGGGAGGCGAACCCTTGTACCGCGCGCTCGGCCGTCTGCCGCGCGCGCGCGGCGTGGCGGCGCGCACAGGGATGCTCGCGCGCGTGTCACTGACGCCCGAAGGGATGCCGCTTGCCGACGCACTCGAAGCGGTGCGTGTGACGGTGGGCGAGGGGACGCGGCTGCTCAACTTTGCCTTTCACTCGCCGTCGCTCGCGCCGGGGCACACACCCTATGTGCGCGATGCGGCCGATCTTGCGCGGTTTTATTGCTGGTGGGATGGCGTGCTGGACTTGCTCGACCGGCTCGGCGTGCGCCCTGCGACGCTCGCCGACCTGCTCGCTGCCGCCTGAACCTTGCGCAGCCGTGCGCGCTTGCCTAGTCGGTACTCAAGGGCCTGTAGCTCAATGGTAGAGCCAGCCGCTCATAACGGCCAGGTTGCGGGTTCGAATCCTGCCGGGCCCACCACGTCGCGCAGAGGGGGCGCGCGCGTGCCGCTTGCATCGCGCCGGACTCGCCCCTAAGCGCGTCCGACCCTATAGGGTCACCAGCGTCGGGGAGTGGCGCAGTCTGGTAGCGCGCCTGCTTTGGGAGCAGGATGTCGCAGGTTCGAATCCTGTCTCCCCGACCATTTTGGCGGAAAATTCTGCCCAAGCCGCTT
>CAYUYZ010000065.1:0-7307 GCA_964449575.1 uncultured Stakelama sp. | reverse complement strand
ATGGTCGGCATCAACGTGCCGATCCCGGTGCCGGTCGCCTATCACACTTTCGGCGGGTGGAAGCGCAGCGCGTTCGGCGACACCAACCAGCACGGCCCCGAAGGCGTGAAATTCTGGACCAAGATCAAGACGATTACCCAACGCTGGCCCGATGGCGCGCCCGATGGGTCGAACACGTTTGTCATCCCGACGATGGGGTAGCGGCTGCGTCGAGATCCTGAGGGCGCCTCGGTGACAAATGGCGGAGCGGGAGGCCGCCAATTGGGATTGATCTATAACAGTATTTCAACTCATTTCGGCGTTCGTCATAAATTTAGCCATAATCCTGGCGACGGTCTTTGCGGAGCGACTGCGGCCCTGGGCGATCAAACCAGTCGCGAATGACAGTGAGCCTTTCGGCGGGCAGCCACTCGCTAGGCGGCGATGGGCGGATTACGGCCCGTCGGCTTTCCGGCGCTCAGACAGGGTAAGCGGCCATTCGTTCAGGCTCAGTTCGTCGGCAGCTTCGGGCCCCAATTGTCGCCATTCAGCGTGTCGTTCGATCTCCTTAAATCCTGCCGTTCACTAACGATCGTCGTCACGTCCTCGGTGAAGTCCTGGAACTCGGTCTTTGCTCGACCGAAGGCCGCACGGCGGGATTCGGCCAAAGCCGGTCGATCAATTCCACTCCAGTAACTATCAAATTGCTACCGAAGGGGGACAACCGGTCCGTTCGAATAGGAAATCGGTGATCTTCAACTCGGCGTTATGCGCAACAGCGCACCGAGCGCAGTTCCGACTGAGCGAATGAAGCGGACAGCAGAAATACTTGGCTCCCAGATCATCGATGGTGAGCAAATCCTATCGATCCCCGATTAACGAAAAAGGTGCCCACGCCGAAGGATGCGCGAACGATACGTCGCTGCGGACCTCTCTCATGGCTGATTGAAGGGCCTGTGCTCGTGAGGTGCCGGGCTTGCGCGCGTTGCGCAACGTTCTAGCGGTTAGCTCCGCCGCGACACTGTCGAACACTGGCCAGTGGCTTACTAACAGGTCGCTCGCCCCCGCGTAGAAGAACGACCTTACGAGGCCAGAGAGGCCCGGATTCCCGAAGCCTGATGGTGCCCCCGAATTGCACGCGGACAAGATGACCCACTCTGTCCCTGACAGGTCAAGGCCGACTACCTCTGACGCAGAGAGATAACCGTCGTCATCGTCGCTCGCGCGTTGAGGTGGCGAGAAGACCAGCCCCGGTTCAGCCCGAGCGCCGCTCTCGCCTGCGGTGAGGCCATGTGTAGCGATGTCGATAATGCGGGTGCTAGCGAGACGCCCGGCATCGCTGTCAGCCTTGATCCCGTGCTCCGTCATCGCTTCCTGTAGGTGTAGCGCTGTAGTCGGCGCACCGAGTGAGGCCTGTATGCTTACCAACTCCGTTTTGGTGCCGGGTAGCCGATGGAGCCCGCGCAGCCGCTCCGGATCCATCAGTGGCGCGCCCAGCTCGGTCGCGCCCTGACCGACCAGCCAGCCCGGGCGCAGCGCTGGTAGCTCGCCGCCCCCGCGTGCCCTGGCGCTGCCGACCAGCTTCGGATCGCCATAGCCCGCGAACTCCGCCTTGGCGCTCCCGTTTGTCATGGCGTCGTGCTGACCGCGAAGAAAGGCTAGCGACTGCAGCGATGGAATCTGGACTATCGCATGAGCGTCGGCAAACCAGGGTAGCTTCTGCAGGACTTCCGGAAAGCTGCTGTCCTCGCCTGGCTTGGGGGGCTGGGTAAGCAGCACTCCAAACGGCAGCGTAGCTAAGGCCCCGTCGGCTGCAATGAATAGGTGCGTCTTGGCCCCTATCGCGGTGTTCATTGGCTCGATGAACGCCGCGTAAAGGCCATACGCCGTCTCGCTATCAAAGCCGGGCAAGCCTGTAGTTGATCGAGAGATATCAAGATCCTGGCGGAGCCTTGCCACCATGCGAGACACCTTTTCCTCACTGAGATCGACCATCTTCCACGACACCCCCTCACGTGTGATTGCGATCAGCGATGTGCCGAAGCGGCCAGGCACGATGATCAGCACAGCCTCGTCGGGCTTCAGCAAAGCCCGTGCTTCTCCGGCGCTCAGCGACCTTGGGTGGATGATCGCGAAGAAGCGGGGGAATTTCTTTTCAATGATCCGGTCGACGTTCCGGATTCTCGCCACGGTATCATCCCGTTTGCGGTCGAGGTCCGCGAGGGAAGCGAGGGCGTCTCCTCCGGACGACAAAATCATACTCCGCGCATTAAACAATTCAAGCCAGTGGTCTGACAGAGCCTGACGCTGGCGAACAAGATCACCGAGCCCGGCGGCTCGTTGCGCCGACTTGCGCGCTGCTGCCAGAACCAGCGCCTGCGTAGCTTGGTCGTGCATCATGTCTTGAAGTGCACCGAAGGCTTCGAACTGCAACGCATCTGCGTTGCCTCCGTTCTTTGCAGCCAGCCAGTCCGCCGCTGCTAACGCGTTCAGCAGCTCCCGCCCTTCGGCCCGTGCGCCAGCTTCGGTGAGGGCTTGGATGGGCTGGCCGAACACCGCCTCCTGTCGCGCGCGCCAGACGGTCACCATATGTCGCGCGTCAGTAATTACCGTCGGCTGATAGCGCTTTTGCAGCAGAAGATTCTGAGACAGCTCAAACCGCATATGGTCGGTGAGCTGCGACTGGCTGCTAATCTGCGGATATTTCACTAGCATCTGGGTCATCCCGGCAAGCGCCTTGCGCCGGATGCCCTCTGCGTCAATGTAGCGGCCCGCATCTTCAAAGGTGGAGGCGATGTAACTGATGCCCGGCGCTTCCTGTTCAGAGAGCACGTTGACCCGCGCAAGGACGCTATCGAGAGTGAGGTTAGCCGCATTCTCGTTACCGGAAATGAACTGTATCCTTGCGATTTTTGCTAGATACGAGAGGGCGCTAGAGTCATCGACGGATAAGGCCTTTACAAGATTTAGATAAAGCCCGGCCGCTTCGACATAGCGCTTATGCTCAGTCAGGAAATCGGCATAGCCCTCCGTAGCCGAGGCTGCATCCTCGGCCGGCGCCTTCCTCACACCGTCGCGCCAGACGCCTTCCGCTCCCGCGACGTCACCCGCTGTTTCCAGCTTCTCGGCTGCCGACTGCAACTCGCCACGATAGCCGAGATACAGTGTCGGCCCGTTCGGGCGAAACGCCTCCTGAATACTACCGCTGGGCGCGTCCGTCAGGATCGGCTGTGCAGCGGCCACGGACAAGAGAGGTAGGGCAAGGCTCAAGCCGACGATCGGTAGCAGCGCGCGCATTTAACGGTTCATTTCTTTTGCAAGGTCGCAGAAATCCGCTCGGCTCTTTGCATTTCCTGATGGGCGAGCGTCACGTTGCCGGTCATTGCGACACACTGGGCATGGATGTTGAGTGCATACACGTAATCCTCCGACTGTTCTCCCGATTGCTTGAGGGCAAGCGCCAGCCCCCATTCTGCCATAGCTATGCTCTCCGGAACCCGTCTCGCGACCATCAGGCGGCTTGCGCAGGCTTCGACCTCCTCGAATTCAGTCGATTCCGTCGCGTCGTCGCCCGCTGCAAGCTTACAGGAGTTCAGCAACTGCGTCCTAGTTTCCGTTGGCGCGCGGACCTGCCCGCGCGATGGCACCCCGATGACCGCTAAGCTTATGAAAAGGATCTGTATGGCGTGGCTGGCATGCTTCATCGACCGTGTTCCTTTCAATGGCCACCGCCGCACGTTTCTGGCTCGGTGGTGAGTCTGTAGGCCTGCTGTGTCAGCGCTCCGAAGGCGGGAAATCCGCACGCCGCGTTCCAGAGCAGAGATGCTTGTTGCAAGCGCCACGCTGGCTCTTGCGGGCTCGTCCCTAACCAGGCAGCGATCGCGACCGGCGGGGAATCGCCGTCAAACTGTTTGATGGCGAGCTGGGCCACGGCCTGTTGTGCTGTCATCGTGGTCACAACAGTTTCTGCGACGGGTCCCACATCAGGTAAATTCAGGACCAACGTGCACGTAATGGCGCAATCCTTCGCCAGGTCGATCGCGAGAGGACTTCGACCCGTTAGCGTCACCGTCTGTCCGCCCTGTCGGATCGTCACCGTGCCCTTTGAGGCACCCTCCCATGCAAAGATCAGCGGACCCCAAGAGGGAACGGCAGAGATTTGGCCGACGAGAGGATAGAGACCCATTTTCCGAATGTCGTCCCCACCTCGTACCCCTGACGCGCGCGTGGCCATATAGTCGAAGATGCCGATCGCACGCTCGGACAGCATGGCGAGTTGGGTCTGGAAACCGTTCTTCGGGACGGTAACATTTGAGCCGCCAGGCAACAACGTGGCTACAGCTTGCCCGCTTAGCTTGTAACGGATTATGATACCCGATCCCGCCGGGTTGACGACGATGTCGCCCGGACACAGGAGCTGGCTATCGGTAGGGCTGCCTGTGCGGTTTTGGCGTGAAAGATATGGGGCGTTCCTGTTCTGTGGCGTGCGGCCGCGAACTTCTACGACCATCCCCGCTTGGTCGTGCGGCGGGCATTTGGGCAGCGGTCCGTCCATTGTGGCCGCAGCCGCGAGCAAGTTGACAAACATGGTCAATCTCCCCTTGGAGTTTCACTAGAAGAGCGGACGGACCGGGCCTTGGCGAATAACCAGAGCGCGGCCGCGTCGAAACCCTTCTTGAATTGATAGGCCGCCTCGATCACTGCTTGGGCTAGGTTGCCAAAGAAGGGAGAAACCACGTCCACCAGCGGGCGATAATAGAGCGAGAGCATGAGCACATAGGCGAGGCTGGAGAGGAGCGTAGCGATGAAAAGCTTTACCAGCGCACGAATCAGATGCCGGGCCTTAAAGCGCCCTTCGCCATGCTCGACAAGCGCGTCTACATGCAGCGGCCATCGCCAGTCGACTAGCAACTCGGTCAAGAAGATGGCAAACATACCAAGCGCGTAGAAAGCCCATTCTTCGCGCATGGACAAAAAGAACTGCGGCCAGAAACCCCGCTCCGGCGCGGGCGGATTGACCAGATACTGACGGATGTCATTCAGGATCAACTCGGCGCCGCTTACGTCGCCCAGCGCGGTCCAGCGCTGATCGCCGGCCGCGTAGTCGGAATTACCGATGACGACGACGGCGCCTTTGAGCAGGGCCGGGCCGTCGAGGCCGGGCTGGGCCTGGGCCACGGTCTCGATGCGGCCAAAGAAGGGGTCGTCATGGTTCCCAGAATAGGGGGCGTCTTCATGAGGGCCGCGACGTGGGAAGGAGAAGATGCGCTGCGTGCGCGCGTAATCATCGCAGTCTTCGCGCTCATGAATACCGCACGTCAATCCGGAGACTGCAGAGAACGAGTCGACAAGCGCGAAGGGTCGCCGTTCGGGCGCGCTCAGCACTAGGGCTGCACCATATGAGATGGTTGGCATTTTGAGCGCGCGGTCTCTTAGGGCGACCCGGCGGTTGGGCGCCAAATAGCGAGCGGTAGCGCCGTCCATTGTGTTGACCGCAGGCAAGTAGCGAACGGTCGACGGGGCATGGGCAGGATCCAGGTCGAAGAGGAGGGTTTCGTTTTCCGCACCAAGCGTGTCCGCATCGACCTGCCCGTTGGCCGGGAACCAAGAGAGAAGGACTGGAGCGCCCTCTTTCCGGAGAGCAGCGCGCAGGGCTTCGTCGCCCTTCGGATCGGCCGACTGGGCGAGCAGAACGTCCACTACCAGTAACCGCGGCCGCTGCGCACGGACATTCTCGATCAGTTTTGCCAGCGCTCCGTGGTCAGTCTGGGCGACAGCGGGTGGACAGCGCCGAACTCCTACACTCGGCTCGCAGAAGCCGCCGTGCAGATCTAGAAAAAACCAACTGTTTGGCGCCCTTTGCCCCGTTAGCCCCTTCGGCTTCTCTCCTGGGCCAAGCGCGCCACCACGAGCGTTAATCAAAAAATGCAGCCGTTGTGACAAGTCAGAGGTGAGATGCCCTCTGTCACTCGCCAAAAATATTAGAGGAGCCACTAGTAGCGCGAAGCACAGGCCAACTATGGCCTCGCGCAGTGCATCGACAAGATTCTCGCGCCGAAGTGCGAACGAAGATTCCTGACGTCGCATGGAACCGCCCTTAGCCATTCCGATTTGTTCCCCCGTCAGCTCTTGGCGTCAACGATTCTTTAGGGAAGCAGCACAAATCGCTTTGGGCAAGCGGCCACGTCAGGGTGCTGACCGCATCGGCATGCAGCTCGGCCGCCCGGCAGGTCGATCTCCCACGTAAGCCGGCGTCTAATGACCGAGCCAGAAACGGCAACGGAGTCCCATGGCGCACCATTCGATCGACCGTGCTCGACACCCACGCATCGGCCGCCCGCTGTATTAACAAGCATCCGTAATTGGGAGGCGGCGCAGACAAACCGAGCGCCCACTCACGAGGATCATGCGCTCGGCTGATGAGTGTGGGTGCACCGGCAGCTCCGTGCCGCCACCAATGCGCAGAAATACATCGGCGTTTGGCTTAGCGGGACCACCATTCAGGACCGCGATACTACAGTCGCCAGAAAAGATTGGCGGGCATGGGCCCCATTTTAACTTTACGTCGGTTGCCTGCGTCGCAAGCGGCGACGCATTCGAGTCCTGAGCGAGGCCCGGTTGGGGACACGACGCAGCCACGGCAATACAAATTGCGCGAATGATCAGCTTCATTGGTCAGCCCCCTGCCTATCGCGGCCGAGGATGTGTTGCCGAGGCTCAGGCGTCAAACGCTGCTTTAAAGTTGCGCGCCCAACGGCCGTGGTGTTTACCGCCGTAGGAGCTTCGGCAGGCAGGGCTCCGAATGATCGCAACGTTCCACGCACGTTTCACCATTCCCGCGGCATCGATCAGTGCGACCCGTCCGAAAGCAGACCGGCGAGTTTTGGGTCGGAAAGCAGTCTGGCAAAAATCGCCCCAAGCCCGGTCGGTCAGCGCAGCTTTTTGGTTTCCTGAAATTCTCCGTTCTTAGAGCCAAAAATGTTCGGCGATAGTGGGGCCCCGAGTGGACAGACCGTTTCCGAACGTCAGAGCGTCAATAGCTGCCGTAACACCAGATTTCGCCCAAACGTGCCCAAGGTTATCGATCGCAGATCTTCTCAGGCCTCGACAATCCAAGAATAGCCCGGTTCGACCTCCCCGTTGCTATTAACTAACTGCTCAACCGTGTACCGAAACAGATCCGGCATGGCACTTGAGACCTTGGCCATCTGGTGGAGGTTACGCATGGGTTCTGCCCACCATTCTCGCGCGTTGAGACGCCCCTCAGCGTTTGACAGTAGCTGGACGCGCACGCGGAAAGCGCCGCCAGAGTATGAACATGGCTTAGG
>CAYUYZ010000064.1:0-7490 GCA_964449575.1 uncultured Stakelama sp. | reverse complement strand
GCTTTAATAGTCGACTTGCATGCAGGCGGTCTTATCGACTTCATCGATATCGATGACGTTCCCGCCGATCGATACCTTGAACTGCTGGATCACTACGGCTTGGGGGAGGGCGAGACAGAGTGCATAGTGGTTGCTGAGGTTGTCAACTGCCTTATCTGCTGCGACGATCGTAAAGCGCGCAATGCTGCGGCAGAGGTAATCGGCGCAGATTCGGTTTTGGGCAGCTTGCGCCTGATCCGCTGGTGCGTTGATGAAGGCATTTTCATTAGCGGAGAGGCTTGGAACGCGTATCACGCGATGATTGACGCGGGGGGCTTCCTCCCCACTCTGCCTGCCAACTATTTCGATTGAAGGACCTCACAGGAACAAATCGGCGCATTACGAACGAATCCAGCCCCTCTCCCCCTCACACCTCAAACAACCCCGCCGCCCCCATGCCGCCCGCCGTACACATCGACACCACCACCCACCTTACCCCCCGCTTCCGCCCCTCGATCAGCGCATGGCCGACCAGCCGTGAGCCCGTCATCCCGAACGGGTGGCCGATCGCGATCGCGCCGCCATTGACGTTGTATTTCTCCGGATCGATGCCGAGCGTGTCGCGGCAATAGAGGCATTGCGAGGCGAAGGCTTCGTTCAACTCCCACAGGCCGATGTCCGCCACCGTCAGCCCTGCGCGCGCGAGCAATTTGGGGATGGCGAAGACCGGGCCGATGCCCATTTCGTCGGGCGCGCAGCCTGCTGCCTGGAAACCGCGATAGATGCCGAGGATTTCCTTGCCCTCGGCCTCGGCGGTCGCGCGGTCCATCACGATCTGCGCGCTCGCGCCGTCGGAGAGCTGGCTGGCGTTGCCCGCGGTGATGTTGCTGCCCGGGCCAGTGAATTCGCCGCCGGGCCAGACCGTGCGCAGGCCGCTCAGGCCCTCGTACGTCGTGCCGGGGCGGATGCCTTCGTCCTGGGAGACGGTCACTTGCTCGCGGCCGGTTTCCTTGCCTTCCTTGTCGATCAGCGCGCGCTCGACGGTGATCGGGGCGATTTCCTCGATGAAGGCGCCTGCCTCCAGCCCGCGCGCGGCGCGCTGCTGGCTTTCCGCGCCATAGCGGTCCTGCGCCTCGCGGGTGATGCCATAGCGATCGGCGACGATCTCGGCGGTTTCGATCATCGGGATGTAGGCGGCGGGCTCGTTCGCGATCACCGACTGGTTGATGTAGCGCGGGGCGTTCTGCGCGGTCATGCTCACGCTTTCCATGCCGCCCGCGAGCGCCACGTCGATCTCGTTGCAGATGATCGAGCGCGCGGCGAGCGCAACCGCCGTGAGGCCGGAGCCGCATTTGCGATCGAGCGAGAAAGCGGGGACGCTTTGCGGCAGGTTGGCGGCGAAGACGGCCATGCGCCCGGCATTGCCGCCCTGGCTGCCCCATTGATTGCCGACGCCCCAGAAGATTTCGTCGATGCGGGCGGGGTCGATGCCGGCGCGCTCGACGGCGGCGTTCATGACGTGGCCGGCGAGCACGGGCGCTTCGGTGACGTTGAACACGCCGCGCATGGCCTTGCCGATGGGGGTGCGGGCGGTGGCGACGATCGCGGCTTCGCGCATGACGGGCTCTCTCCTGTATGATTTTGGCGGAGAGGCTAGCCGAGCGGGTCGGGCTTGTCAGGCCCCTTACGGACGGCGGCATACAGATACGCACCGCCGTCCGGTGACCCGGGAGGCCTGAAAGGGCAGGTCACATCCGGGGTTCGCGCGCACCACGGCATTGGTTACAAGCGTCGCGCAGTCGCGCTAAGCACGCCGATCGCACGACGTGTAACCAAGTCACTGGATCAACCGAATGGCTCTATCAGGAGCGCAAGGCAGAGCGAGCGAAGAGCAGCTGAAGGGCTGGATGGTGCGGGGCCTTGATGGCGACGGCGCTGCCCAGAACCGGTTGCTGACTGCGCTCGCGCCGCTGATGCGCGGTTTCTTCGCGCGGCGGCTGCGCGGGGCGGGTGATGATGTCGAGGATCTGGTGCAGGAAACGCTGATTGCCATCCACACGCGGCGCGCAAGCTATGACCGCGACCGGCCCTTCACCGCATGGGCCTATGCGGTCGCGCGCTACAAGATGATCGATCATTTCCGGCGGCAGCGCCAGCATGTGTCGTTCGAAGGGCTCGAGGAGATTCTGGTCGCCGAAGGCTATCAGGAGGCAGCGTCGGCGAAGATGGATGTCGACGGGCTGCTCAGCGAGATTTCGGCCAAGCAAGCCAGCGCGATCCGTCGCACCAAGATTGATGGCCTCAGCGTTGCCGAAGCGGCCGAGGCCGATGGCATCAGCGAAGCTGATGTGAAGGTTTCCGTCCACCGCGGGCTCAAGGCGCTCGCTGCACGACTGAAGGGTAAGTAATGCGTACCGAAGAATTGATCCAATCGCTGTCCGCGCAGACGCGGCCGGTATCTCGCAGCGCCGTCGAACAACGGCTGGCGATCGGGCTGGTCGCGGGCGGCGCGGTGACGCTGGCGCTGGTGGTGCAGACAATGGGGCTGCGGCCCGATCTGCCCGGCGCGATGATGAACGCGCGCTTCCTGATGAAGGCGGCCTATACGATTGCGCTGGGGATCGTCGCGATTCTGGCGGTGAATCATGTGGCGCGCCCCGATGCGGCGGGTAGCGGCGGGCTGTGGCGGATCGCGGTGCCGCTGGCGCTGCTGGCGGCGCTGGCGGGGGTCGAACTCGCGGCGACACCGAGCGAGCATTGGCTGCCGATGTGGCTGGGGAGCAGCTGGCGGCAATGTTCGATGCGCGTCGGCGTGCTGTCGCTGCCGATCTTCGCCGGGCTGCTGTGGTCGTTCCGCCAGCTCGCGCCGACCAATTTGCGCGCGGCGGGGGCGGCGGCAGGGCTGGCGGCGGGCGCGTTCGGCGCGGCGCTCTATGGCCTGCATTGCCCCGAAGTGTCGGCGAGCTTTGTGGTGACCTGGTACACGCTCGGCATCGCGATTCCGACCGCGATCGGCGCGCTTTTCGGCCCGCAATTGCTGCGCTGGTAATTGGTTGTAACCGGCCGGGGCGGCCCAGCGAATAGCAGGGCATAGGGTCGCCCGGTGGCGATCCGGATGATCACGGAGTGATGACGATGCGTGCGCTTCTTGCTGTTTCGACTGCCCTTTTCCTTGCTGCCTGCTCGGGTGCGACCGCTTCGCCAGCACCGTCGGGTGAAGGCGCCGCTACCAAGGCGGCTGCCGTCGGCGATCCGGCCCACCCGGTTGTCGTCGAACTCTACCAGAGCCAGGGCTGCTCGAGCTGCCCGCCCGCGATCAAGGTGATCAACCGCCTTGCTGATCGGGGCGACGTGATCCCGCTGACGTTCGCTGTCACCTATTGGGATAACCTCGGCTGGAAGGACAGCTTTGCAACCCCCGCTTACACCGCGCGCCAGTGGGACTATGCCCACACCGCCGGCCGCAGCCAGGTTGCGACGCCGCAGGTGATCGTCAATGGCCGCGACGCCGTGCTCGGCAGCCGCGAGGGCGAACTCAACGCGGCGATTGCGCGCAACGTCGTCAAGACCGGCCCGGCGATTGCTGCGGCGAACGGCAAGGTGACGATCGGTGCGGGCAAGGCGACCAATGCGACTGTCTGGGTCGTCCGCTATGATCCGCGCACGATCAACGTCGCGATCCAGGCGGGTGAGAATGGCGGCGTCACCCTTCCGCACCGCAATGTCGTCAAGCAGCTCGTCAATGTCGGCAGCTGGTCGGGCAAGGCCGCGAGCTTCGCGCTCCCCGCTGCGCCTGCTGGTCTGAAGACCGCGATCCTTGTCCAGAACGGCAAGGGCGGCCCGATCCTGTCGGCGGCGAAGATCTAACCCCCTCCCGCCTACCTGCGCGCCCGTTTCCCCCTTCGGGCGCGCAGGACCTGCGGTGGCATTTTCAAACGTAGCGAAGCACTCCAGTCCCCGACCGGAGTGCTTTACTGTGTCTGCAATCGACGATCAGGCTTGGACGCGACGGACGTTACCGCCCCTTCGGTGCCCCGCGATGCGGCGCGCGGGTCGGGCGCGTCGGGCGCACGGCACCGCGATGCGCGGGCGGTTGGGCACCACGGCGCGGGCCGGTGTCGCTTGGACCCTGCGGCGCCGGCACGATCTCGCCACCGTCTTCCGACACGGTCCGCTTGAGCGCATCCTGAAACTTGCCTGCGACGCCGCGCGGGATCTGGAAGAAAGTTTCGTTCGGCCCGATCCGGATCGCGCCGATTTCCTGCTTGGTGATGTGCCCGCGACGGCACAGCAGCGGCAGAATCCAGCGCGGATCGGCATTTTGGCGGCGCCCGATATCGATCTTGAACCACAGCACATCGTCGAAACCGGCGCGGTGATTGGCGGTGCCGCCGGGGCCAGCCTTGCCCGCAGGCGGCGTCGCGCCGCGCTCGATCAATTCCTCAGGCTGCGGCATCGCCGCGCGGTGCGCGCGCACGAGCAGCGCGGCAATATCCTCGGCGCTCTTGGTTTCGAGCAGCTTGGCGCCCAGCGCGCGGTCGTCGTCGTCGATCTCGACCGGCGCAAGCAAGGTGGCGAGCAGCCGCTCACGGTCCTTCGCGCGAATATCGTCGGCGGTCGGCGGATCGGTCCATTCTGCGGCGATTTTCGCGCCGGCCAGCATCCGCTCGACCATGCGGCGGCGCTGATAGGGGACGATCAGCACGGCAGTGCCCTTGCGCCCTGCCCGACCCGTGCGGCCCGAACGGTGCTGGAGCGCCTCGGCATCGCGCGGCAACTCGACATGGACGACGAGCGTCAGATTAGGGAGATCGATGCCACGCGCGGCAACATCGGTCGCAACGCAGACGCGCGCACGGCCATCGCGCAGTGCCTGAAGTGCTGCGTTGCGCTCGTTCTGGCTATGCTCACCCGACAGCGCGACCGCCGAAAAGCCGCGATCGATCAGGCTGGCGTGCAGATGCCGGACATTGTCGCGGGTCGCGCAGAACAGAATCGCGGTCTCGGCCTCGTGCAGGCGCAGCATGTTGACGACGACATTTTCGGTGTCTGACGGCGCGATCGTCACGCATTGATAGGCGATGTCGCCATGCCCGCGATCCTCGCCCACCGTCGAAATGCGCAAAGCGTCGCGCTGATAGCGCTTGGCGAGTGCGACAATCGGCTTGGGGATCGTCGCCGAGAACAACAAGGTCCGGCGTTCGTTCGGCGTCGCGTCGAGGATTTCCTCAAGGTCTTCGCGAAAGCCCATGTCGAGCATTTCATCGGCTTCATCGAGCACCGCGACTTTCAGCGCCGACAAGTCGAGCGCGCCGCGTTCAAGGTGATCGCGGAGCCGCCCCGGCGTGCCGACAACGATATGCGCGCCGTGGCTGAGCGAACGGCGTTCTTTCGACGCGTCCATGCCGCCTACGCAGGTCGCGATCCGCGCGCCCGCCTTGGCATAGAGCCACATCAGCTCGCGGCTGACCTGCAGCGCGAGTTCGCGCGTCGGCGCGATCACCAGCGCTTGCGGGGCGATGCCGTGGGTCAGGCCATGCTCGCCGAGCAGCTGGTTGCCGATGGCGAGGCCAAAGGCGACGGTCTTGCCCGACCCGGTCTGGGCGGAAACGAGCAGATCGCGCCCCTCGGCATCGTCAGCGGCAACCGCCGTCTGGACCGGCGTCAGCGCTTCATAACCACGCGCGGCGAGCGCTTCGGACAGAAGCGGGGGGAGATTTGAAAGGGGCATCGGCATCCAATTGGGAACAGCGGCCGCAAAGAGCGGCATGGCAGATCCGGATCATACGCCGGACGCGCGTCGGCGGCGTTGCGCCTTTTACGCCGTTACGTCAAGCGCACGCTTGCTGCATTGCAGCATTCGAGGTGGCGAGCCTCTGTTGCTCGGTGCTGCACCGATCGTGAAATCGACTGACGCGCCGGCGAGGGGTATTGATTACAGGTCGATCGGTTCCGCCGGTTTGTTGGTCCGTGCATCGATCACTTTGCCCGGCTCATAACGGATGACGCCCTCGATCGCGGTCACTCGATCAATCTCGCTGCTGGTCGCGTTGGAAAGACGACCGACCGCGTGATACTCCGCTGGCACGACCGGCGCGTCGCCGATGCGGGGCAAGGCCGGTGGCGTGGCGCGGGGTGCGATGTAGAAGCTGGTCAGCCCGCCGCGCCCCGGCGTCAGCCCCGCGATCGAACTCGCACTCTTCTTGCCGAGCCCTTCCCGTTCGATCCGATAGCTACGCATGTGCCCGAGATCGACGATCTTGCCGGGCAGTGCATCGAACATCACGGTGCCAAGACACAAACATAGTGAAGGCCAATAATACTCGAATTCGTCGTAACCGACAATGACATAGCGACCGGCTGGCAGCTTCGTTAATATACCATTCCATTCTGTGCCTTCGTCGTCTCGCGCCTCGGGCACGAAGTTGCGCACGTCGACCACAACAGTGCGCTTCTGGCGACTCTCATAATCGATCCGGCGAAGCGCAACCACCAGTTTGCCGTCCGAAAACTTGGCGCGCGCTTCGGCGCGCTTCGCGTCACGCTCAGCGCGCGCTGCTTCGTCTGGAAGGCGTACTAGTACCACCCGGCCCGCGAAATAGTTGTCCAGATAGACATAGCCCGATTTGGGATCGACGTTGACCACGGCTTTTTTGTTGAAGCTCCGCACCTCAGGCTCCGGCTTTTCCTGTGCCGCCGTGGGGGCGGCGAAGAGCAGGATCGCGAAGAATGCGCAAAATGAGCGGATCATGGTTCGAGCTCCTTGGCAGCGGGGATGCCAGCGGCGGCAGCGCGCGCCTGAAGGCGCATGTAAGCGTCGCGCTCTGGCTCGCCCTTCTTGACCATCGCTTCTTCGAAATTGAACTGCACCCACAGCGCGCGGGGCAAGCCGAAGCGGCTGTAGCCCTTGTAGAACATGCAGCGCCGCATGCTGATCCGACGCGTCGCCCGCGCCGCTGGCCCCTCGTTCATCGCGCTGTCCAACAAGACGCCCAGGATGCCGCCAGCGCCGGCTGATTTCCATTTCCCGCTCGGACTGCGCGCAAGATCGTCGCAATCCTTGATGTCGGCATAGGCGGCGGCGAAGTCGGTGTTGGCGCGGGCGAAATAGAAATATTTGTCATAATCGCCGACGTCAGCCGGGGTTTCGGTGAAAGTCAGCGTCGGCAGAGGCAGCTTTTCAGGATCGGTGATCGTGATGTCGGGTCCATCCGGCGTGGCCTGATCCTGCGCGGTCGCCGCCGCGGGCAATGCCAGCGCGACTGCCAGCGGCAGCGCCCATCCCCCTATCCTCTTCATCGCCCCTGCCCCCGCACGATTTCGATTCTGTCGCTGTAATGTGGGCAAAATATCGCCAACATTGGGAATGGTCAATCTGGGGAAGTGGGGAGCTTCTGTTGCTCGGTGCTCCCCGTACCGCCGTAACTGCTTCTGTTGCCCGGTGCAGCCCAACCGCGCTTTCGTCGTACTAACCTAGACCGTTAAGTCTTGGGTTAGGCCGCAATTGCGAG
>CAYUYZ010000063.1:0-7874 GCA_964449575.1 uncultured Stakelama sp. | reverse complement strand
CTCGCCGACAAATAGCGCGATCAGAATGCCGCCACTTAGCGCGAGCGTTTACACCATGGAAAAGCTGAGCTGGTTTGTTGGTGTCAAAACCGACCGGTTGTGACACCAGCCTATCGCTTCCTGCCGAACATTGGGATTTTGTATAGTCGCCCCAAGCTGCCGCCAACATGAGGCTGCTACTGTCGCGGCATGACGCCTATCCGATGCCTTCCGATCGCCACATGGCCCCTGCTGGCGATCCTGACTGGATGCGGCAGCGATCCGGCTTCACCCCCAACTCCCCCAGCCAAGGCCGCGGCGGTCGCCCACGAAAGCGATCTGCTGAAGCTCACCCTCACGACGCAAGCGCAACAGCGTCTCGGCATCCGAACGGTAAGAATTGGCGATGGTTCGGCCGCGCAAATCCGCGCGACGAGCGGCGAGGTCGTCGTGCCGGCAACCGGCGGGGCGGGCGTGCCAACGGGATCGACGAGCAACCTCGCCCAGATCGGGGTCAGTCAGGTTGCGGCCGAAGGCGAGATCGCGCGGGCGCAAGCGCAAGTGCGGCTTGCCGTCATCGCCTATAATCGTGCCGCTGCTCTAGTGCGTGAGGAAGCGGGCAGCGTCCGAGGACGCGACGAAGCCGCGGCGGCGCTCGCCACCGCGCGGGCAGCACTGGATGCGGCGCGCGCGCAACGCGGGCTGCTCGGTCCCTCGATCGCGTCGATGGGCAATCTGTCGACGCTGTGGGTGCGGGTGCCGGTGTTCGGCACCGACGTGAGCGCCATCGAACGCGGTCGCACGGCTACGGTTCGCCCCCTCGGCGACGATCGCGCCGCTCCGCGCGCTGCGCGCCCGGTCCAGGCACCGCCCTCGGCCAATGCGGTCGCGGGCACCGTCGATCTGTTCTTCGCACTCGATAATCGCGACCGTGCCTACCGCGTCGGCCAGCGCGTCGCCGTAGCGTTGCCGCTCGGCGGGCGGGCAGACGGGCTGTCGGTCCCGACCGCGGCGATCGTCCGCGACATCTATGGCGGCGAATGGGTGTACCGGAAGACTGCACCCGACACCTATGTTCGCCAACGAATCGAGGTCGCGAGCGTCGCCGATGGCCGTGCGCTGTTGTCGCGCGGCCTGGAGCGTGGTGCCGAAGTCGTGACGGACGGGGCGGCCGAGCTGTTCGGGACCGAGTTCGGGACGCCGCACTGATGCTTGCCTGGTTGGTCCGTGCCGCGCTGACCCAGCGCGTCCTCATTCTCGCGCTCGCGGCGCTGCTGGTCGTACTTGGGCTACGCGCGACCGGCGACGTGCCGCTGGACGTGTTTCCAGAGTTCGCGCCACCGATGGTGGAGATTCAAACCGAAGCTCCGGGCCTCTCCACCGAGGAGGTGGAAAGCCTGATTACCGTGCCGATTGAAACGGCCGTGAACGGCGTCCCCGATCTGATGACGCTGCGGTCGAAGTCGGTGCTCGGTCTGTCGTCGGTATCGATCCTGTTCGATCGCGGCACCGACGTGATCCGCGCCCGCCAGCTCGTGCAGGAACGGGTAACGCAGGTGCAGGCACGGTTGCCCGCCGCCGCGCGTCCCCCGGTGATGCTCCCGCCGCTGTCGTCGACCAGTCGGGCGATGAAGATCGGCATATCGTCGGCCAAGCTCGATCAGATGCAGCTCTCCGAATTGGCGCGCTGGACGATCCGGCCGCGCCTGATGGCGGTGCCGGGCGTCGCCAACGTCGCGATCTGGGGTCTGCGTGACCGCCAATTGCAGGTTCTGGTCGATCCCGACCGACTGCGCGCTGCTGGCGTGACGCTCGCCGAACTGCGCGCCGCGGCCGGCGACGCGGTGCTGGTCGGCGGGGGCGGCTTCGTCGATACGGCAACGCAGCGCCTCGCGGTCCAGCAGACGAGCGCGATCCAGTCCTCGGCCGATCTTGCCCAGGCGGTCATCAAGCAGAGCGGCGAAGCGCCGGTCCGCATCGGCGACGTCGCCCGCGTGGTCGACGGCTTCGCCGCGCCGATCGGCAATGCGATCATCGACGACGGCCCCGGCCTGATGCTGATCGTCGAGAAGCAGCCGACCGGCAACACCCTCCAGCTTACCCGTGACGTGGAGGCCGCGATCGGTGAGCTGAAGCCGGGCCTGCGCGACGTGAAGGTCGATACGACGATCTTCCGCCCGGCGACCTTCATCGAACGCTCGATCGACAACCTGACACGCGCGCTCGCGATCGGCTGCCTGCTCGTGGCCGTGGTGCTGTTCGTCTTCACCCGCGATTGGCGGCAGGCGACGATCAGTCTGGTCGCCATACCGCTGTCGCTGCTCGGCGCGGGGCTGGTGCTGCTGTGGAGTGGTGCCACGATCAACACGATGGTGATCGCCGGACTGGTCATCGCGCTCGGCGAGGTGGTCGATGACGCGATCATCGACGTGGAGAACATCGCTCGCCGGCTGCGGCTTAACCGCGAGGCGGGCAACCCGCGCTCCAATTTCGATGTGGTGCTGTCCGCCTCGCTGGAAGTGCGATCGGCGGTGGTGTTTGCCTCGCTGATCGTGATGCTGGTGTTCCTGCCGATCTTCTTTTTGGGCGGGGTCGCGGGGACGTTCTTTCAGCCGCTTGCCATCGCCTATGTGCTGGCGATTGCCGCGTCGTTGCTGGTCGCGCTGGTGGTGACGCCGGCGATGTGCCTGTTCCTGCTGCCGAACGCGCCCCTCAAGGCAGAGCGTGACACGCGGCTCGTCGGGGCGCTCAAGCGCCGCTACGCCGGGGTGCTGCCGCGCATGGTGGCGCGACCGGCGCTGGCGATGGGGATCGTCGCGGGCGGCCTGCTGCTGGCCGGCGTCGGCTACGCCGGGTTCAAGGATCAGTTCCTGCCCGACTTTCGCGAAACCGACTTCCTGATGCACTTCGTCGAGAAGCCCGGCACGTCGATCGAGGCGATGGACCGCATCACGATCCGCGCCTCCAAGGAACTGCGCGCAATCCCCGGCGTGCGCAACTTCGGCGCGCATATCGGCCGTGCGGAAGCCGCGGACGAGGTGGTCGGCCCGAACTTCACCGAGCTATGGATCAGCCTGGACGAGAATGTCGACTATGACGCCAGCGTCGCGCGTATCAAGGAAGTGATCGACGGCTATCCCGGCCTCTACCGCGACGTGCTCACCTATTTGCGCGAGCGCATCAAGGAAGTGTTGAGCGGCGCGGGCGCGACCGTCGTCGTCCGCATCTTCGGTCCCGATCAGGTCGAGCTTCGCGCCACGGCTGAGCGGGTGCGGGCCAGGGTCGCGGCGATCGACGGGGTTGCGGATCTCAAGGTCGAGCAACAGGTGCTGGTGCCGCAGATTCAGGTCCGTCCCCGGCCCGGCGATCTGGCCACGCTGGGCCTCACCGCGGGCGAAGTACGGCGACAGGCGCAAACCTTGGTCGCGGGGCAGAAGGTCGGCGAAATCTACCGCGACCAGAAAGCGTTCGACGTGGCGCTGTGGGGCGAACCCAAGGTGCGCGGCGATGTCCACGCGCTTGCCGACATGATGATCCAGACGCCTGCGGGCGCGCCGGTGCGGCTGCGCGACGTGGCCGATATCCGCATCATGCCTGCCCCGAACGAGATCAAGCGCGAGAACGGTCAGCGCCGGATCGACGTCACGCTCAATGTAGCCGGTGCGGACCTCGGCACTGTCGCGCGCGCTGTCGAAACGGCTGTGGGTCAGGTGCCGTTCGCGACCGGATACCATCCCCAGGTGCTGGGCGAATATGCGGCGCTGCGTGACTCGCGCCAGCGGCTCTGGACGACGGGGCTGCTCTGCCTGCTCGGCGTTCTGCTGCTGGTGTGGCTGGAGTTTCGATCGGCACGGATCACCGCGCTGGTCGCGACCAGCCTGCCGTTCGCGCTGGTCGGCGGGGTAGTCGGCGTGGCGCTGACGGGTGGGGTGCTGTCGCTCGGCTCGCTGGTCGGCTTCGTGACGGTCATCGGCATCTCGGCACGCAACGGCATCATGCTGCTGTCGCACTACGATCATCTCCGCCGGTTCGAGGGCGAAGCGTTCGGCCCGCGCCTGATCCTGCGCGGCGCGGAGGAACGGTTGGTGCCGATCCTGATGACCGCCGCGTGCGCCGGCCTTGCGCTGCTGCCGCTGATCGTCGCCGGCAACGCGCCGGGCCATGAAATCGAGCATCCGATGGCGATCGTCATCTTGGGCGGACTCGTCTCCTCGACCGTGCTCAACCTGTTCCTGATGCCCGCGCTCTATGCGCGCTTCGGCCGGGAGAAGCCCGCGCCCGATGCCCCGCTCGCCGGAGTTCCCGCATGATCCGCCGGTTTGCTCCGATCGCCGCGCTCGCGGTCGTGGGGTGCATGACCGCGCCTCTGCCCCCGCCGACGATCGCACCCGCGACCGCCAGGGGTGCTTTCGCAAACCTTCCGACCGCGGCGATCGGCCCGGTCCCGAATGACTGGTGGCGGCTGTACGACGATCCGGCGCTTGATCGACTGGTCGAGGCGAGCCTTGCCGCCAATGCCGATCTGCGCGTCGCCTATGCCAATCTCGACGGCGCGCGCGCGGCACTGCGGCAGGCGCGCGCCGCGCGGCTGCCGCAAACCACGATCGAGAGCGCGGGAACGATCGACAACAGCGCGACGCAACCGAGCGCGTCATCGAACGTACCTACCACCGACTACGATCTTGCCCTGACCGCGAGCTGGGATATCGACCTGTTCGGCCGCCTGCGCTCGGGCGCGCTGGCGGCGGGGGCCGATGCCGATGCTCAGGCCGCGGCGCTGGACTCCCTGCGCGTCGCGGTCGTGGCGGATACGGTGCTCGCCTATGTCGATCTGTGCGGTGCGACCCGTGCGGCGAATGTCTCGCGCGAGATAATCGCGGTTCAGGAACGCTCGGTTGGGGTGGTGCGCGACCAGCTTGCCGCTGGCGAAGTCTCCCCGCTCGAAGTCTCTCAGGCCGCCAGCCTGCTGGAATCCACCCGCGCAACGCTGGCCCCGTTCGAGGCGGCGCGCACGAATGCCCTGTACCGGATCGCAACCTTGCAGGGCCGTCCTCCCACTGAAGCGCGCGGGTTCAACATCGTCTGCAATGCGCCCCCGAAGCTCCGTGCGGCGGTGCCCGTGGGCGACGGACAGGCGCTGCTGCTACGTCGCCCCGATATTCGCGAAGCCGAACGCCGCCTCGCCGCAGCCGCGGCGCGGATCGGTGTTGCCCGCGCCGATCTCTACCCGCGCGTGAACCTAGGCGGTGCGGTCGGGCTGCTGACGGGTGGCTTCGTCGCGACGGCTTCACCGCTCATAAGCTGGGCCTTCCCCAATCAGGCCCCGGCGCGCGCACGACTGAAACAGGCCCGCGCGACCGAGCGTGCTGCGCTCGCCGGTTGGGATGTGGCGGTATTGCGGGCGCTGCGCGAAGTCGAAACCGCGCTCGCCGCTTATGACAGCGAAGTGCGTCGTAATCGTGCGCTCGATGCCGCACGCGTCCAGTCCGCGCTCTACGCGCGCCGTGCAGCCGCTCGTGTTCGGCTTGGGGATACCGCCTCGCTGATCCAGTTCGATGCCGAGCGCGCGCGGGTGCAAGCCGCGCTCGCCCAGGCACAGTCCGACCTCACCGTGGCGCAATCCCAGGTTGCACTGTTCCGGGCGCTCGGTGGTGGATGGCAGACGAACGGCCCGGCGGGTTAGAAGGGCAGTCATGCGAATCCTGATCGTGGAAGATGATGACGAGACCAACCGCTTCGTGGCCCGCGGGCTTGCGGAGCTGGGGCATCATGTCATCACGAGCACCGATGGTCGCGATGGACTATTTCAGGCGACTGGCGACCAGTTCGACGCGCTGATTGTCGATCGGATGCTTCCCGGTCTGGATGGCCTGTCGCTAATCAAGGCATTGCGCGCGGCGGGCAATATGACGCCGGCTCTCATGCTCACTGCTGTGGGCGGCATCGCCGATCGTGTCGAAGGACTGGAAGGCGGTGCCGACGATTATCTGGTCAAGCCATTCGCCTTTTCCGAGCTGGCAGCGCGCGTTCATGCCCTCGGGCGTCGTCCAGCTACCCAGACCGAAGCGAGCGTGCTCGTTATTGGTGCGATCGAGCTCGATCTTCACCGGCGCACCGTCACGCGAGACGGTCGCCGGATCGTGCTGCAACCGCGCGAATTCGCGTTGCTCGCCGAGCTGATGCGCAATCCGCGCCGGGTGATGACGCGCACGATGCTGCTGGAACGTGTCTGGGATTTCGATTTCGATCCCAAGACGAACATCGTCGAGACGCATCTGAGCCGCCTGCGCTCCAAGCTCAACGCCGGGTTCGACGATGATGCGATCGAAACCGTGCGCGGCGCTGGCTACATGGTGCGCGGCGGGTGATGACCCGCCCGTGGCGATCAACCTTCGGGCTCGTCGCTTTGGTCGCGTCCTGCTTCGCGCTTGCGACGCTTGTCATCGGCGTCGTCGCCTATGAAGTGACGCACGAAGCCCTTGAGATCCAGCTCGATCACCGCGTTGCCATCGAGACGCGCGCGCTGATCGACGAAGGCGATGACGGTCCTACTGGCGTCGCGGCTGCGATCCGCCGGCGCGAGGCGGCGCGAAGCACCGCCAGTCTGGAGTACCTGCTGGTCGACCCGGCGGGTCGCCGCGTGGCGGGGTCGCTCGACGCGACCGCCCCGACCCTGCCGGGTTATCTGGAATTGCTGCATTACCGGCGCGACGGCGAGCACCGGATCGCACAGGCCCTGACCACCCGGTTGCCTGACAGCAGCCGGCTGGTCGTCGCGGCCGATCGCGAAGTCATCGACGAGATGGATGCGACGCTGCTCAAGCTGTTCGCCGGCGCATTCGGCGTCATGCTGCTGCTCGGCATCGGCGGGGCCTGGCTGGTCGGTGCGGTGACACGCGCACGCCTCTCGCGCATCGACCGCACCGCCCTCGCGATCATCGATGGTGATCTTGCGCGACGTATGCCGCTCACCGGTGCAGGTGACGAGTTCGATCGCGTGTCGGCGACGCTCAACCGGATGCTCGACCGGATCGGTGGACTGATGGACAATCTGCGCCAAGTGTCGAGCGACGTAGCCCACGACCTGCGCACCCCGCTGACGCGCCTGCATAACCGGCTCGATGAAGCGCTATCGGCACGGGATGTGGACGAGAAACGCCAAGCGATCGAGGCCGCTGCCGCACAATCACGCGAACTGCTGGATATCTTCGGGGCATTGCTGCGCATCGCGGAGGTGGAAGCGTTGTCCCCTCGCGCCCATTTTCAGGACTTGCCGCTGGACCAACTGGTCGAGGAACTGGTCGACACCTACCGCCCCGATATGGAGGCAAGCGGCCATCTGCTCGTCACAGCGATTGCACCCGCGATCTGGACGACGGGCGATCGACGGCTGCTGCAACAGCTTATCACCAATCTCCTCGACAACGCGCTCCGCCACACCCCCCCGGGAACGACGGTTCGTGTCGAGCTGGAGCGTGATGAAGCCATTGCTCGCCTGACGGTCGCCGATGACGGACACGGTGTAGCACCCGAAGATGCGCCCCGGCTGTTCCAGCGGTTCGCGCGCGCGGAACGTAGCCGATCGTCGGAAGGTCATGGCCTGGGCCTGGCGCTCGTTGCTGCGGTCGCGACAGCGCACCGGGGCACGGCCTCGCTGCTCGCGCCGCCCGGATTTGGTGTCGCTGTCGAACTCCCGATCCGCGGGAATGACTGATTTGGAAGTCGGGAACACATGATGACGATCGGCGACAGGCGCGAACTTTTGAGCAAGGTGCCGGCGATCACGCTGGGTTTCTGGATCATCAAGATTCTGGCGACGACGCTCGGCGAAACCGCCGGTGATACCGTCAGCATGTCGATGAACCTGGGCTATCTTGTCGGCACCGCGATTTTCC
>CAYUYZ010000062.1:0-7900 GCA_964449575.1 uncultured Stakelama sp. | reverse complement strand
AATCAAACTCGCACGCCTGGCCGATGACGATCGGGCCAGCGCCAATGACGAGGATCGAGGAGATGTCGGTGCGTTTAGGCATTTGACAGCATTGCTTTCATTGCATACATTGCTTGCAGAGGAGATAGGTTGTGGCCACTTTGACCGTTCGGGGCCTGCCCGATGATGCCAAGCACCGGTTCCGTCAAATCGCCGCCGCGCATGGGCGGTCGATGGAGGAACATCTGAGGCAACTGGTGATCGAAGCGGATTTTGGCGATGTGCCGCCGCCCGCGGGTGTTGTCGCCGAGGTGCCTCACACGTTCAGGCATGAACCTTCGAAGGAGGAATGGGTGCGCGAGCTGGTCAACAAGGCCCTCGGCTATGAGCACGACGAGGACCACTATTTCAATCGCGGCAAATTTGCGGACATTCGCTTTATGTCCGCGAAGGATGCGATGGCGGAGCTTCGCCGTCTCGCGAACGGCGTCGGGTTCGAGCTCCCGCCTCGCTTCA
Source organism: uncultured Stakelama sp. (assembly GCA_964449575.1). Classification (GTDB taxonomy): domain Bacteria; phylum Pseudomonadota; class Alphaproteobacteria; order Sphingomonadales; family Sphingomonadaceae; genus Sphingomonas. Next base: position 7,405 of record CAYUYZ010000062.1, on the reverse strand, counting down.
ACACCGGACTGGAAGCGCCCGAATTTTGATTCTGGTCGATACCAATGTCTGGAGCGAACTGACCAAGCCAGAGGGCGATTCCGCCGTTCTGGCCTGGCTGGAGGCAAATGATGCCAAGTTGGCGCTTTCGACACTGGTGATGTCTGAAATCCAGTACGGACTGGAACTTCCACGAGCGGCTCATAAGCGCGCCGACCTGATCCTGTGGCTGCGTGGGCTCGAAGAACGCTATTGGAGCAATGTCTGGGCTTTCGATGCCGGAGACGCGCGTTCGTTCGGTCGCTTGGCGGCAAGCGTCGAGGTGAAGAAACGTGATCCGCAGGTGATCGACCTACAGCTCGCTGCGCAGGCGCTGGCGCGGGGCGCGGCGATTGCCACGCGCAACGTGAAGGATTTTGACTGGACCGGCGTTTCGGTGATCGACCCGTGGACCGCCTGATCGCCCCCATCCCGGAAAAATCGAACGCGCACGCCTGACCGATGACGATCGGCCCGGCGCCAATGACGAGGATGGAGGAAATGTCGGTGCGTTTGGGCATCAGCTCTTTGTCGTTCCGTTTTGATCATTTGACGCGCCGATCACGGCATATCCGCCATTGAGTTTGCCGAACTTGCCGTTGTTCAAATCAGCGATGATCTGAGTGATCTCCGCCTCCGTGACGTTTGCAGGCGGGATCAGCATCAAAGCTGGCGTTTGACCGCCGAGTAGCATCGTCGCCCATCGCCAGCCTTTGGCTGCAAAAGCGCTTTGCAATGTCTGCATTGCCGATGCGTCCCCCCAAACCACGACATTGCGCGACGGGATCGGTGCAGCTGCAACCATTGCCGGGGGCGCTTCGAAAACGATCACGACCCCCTCCCCGCCATCAGCCACACCACCACGCCCGCCAGCAGCGCCAGTGCGAGCCAGCGGATGACGGGGCCGGGGATGCCGCTTGCGCGCGTCGGGCGCTCGGGGTGGGCCGGGATCGGGTGGATCGGGGCAGTGCTGTGCGCGCGGTAGATGGCGTCGGGGCCGGTGGCGGGCTTGGGTGCCGTGCCCGCGAGCGTCGCCTGCGCCATTGCGGCTTGGGCGAGTGCCACACGCGGGTCGGCGGGGTTGGGTTCGGTGGTGGTTGCGGCGGCGCGGGCTTGGGGGCTGAGCGACACGACGACGCCTTCCTCGGGCGCGCTTTCGGTCACCGTCGGCGCCAGCGCCCTCAGCGTCGCTTCGGTCAATGCCGCCTTGGTCGCCGCCTGATTGCGCGCGACATTCGTGCCGGGAGTGCCGACCCGGTCGATCATTGGGCGCTCGCCGGGGCCGTCATCATCGCCACGAAGCGCTCGAACAGATAGAGGCTGTCCTGCGGCCCCGGGCTCGCTTCGGGGTGATATTGCACGCTGAACGCGGGCTTGTCGGTGAGTTCGAGGCCCGCGTTCGATCCGTCGAACAGCGACACATGCGTTTCGCGCACGCCTTCGGGCAGGCTGTCGCGTTCGACCGCGAAGCCGTGGTTCATGCTGGTGATCTCCACCGCACCATCCGACAGTCGCTTGACCGGGTGGTTGGCGCCGCGGTGGCCCTGGAACATCTTGGTCGTCTGCCCGCCGACCGCGAGCGCGAGCAATTGGTGGCCAAGGCAGATGCCGAACAGCGGCTTGCCCGTCTCGAGCAGTTGCTGGATCACCGGCACGGCGTACGCGCTGGTCGCCGCCGGATCGCCGGGGCCGTTCGACAGGAAGAAGCCGTCGGGCTCGAGCGCCATCACCTGATCGAACGTCGCGGTCGCGGGCAGCACCGAGACGCGGGCGCCCGCGTGGACGAGATTGCGGTAGATGTTGCGCTTGGCGCCGTAATCGATCGCGACGACATGGGGTACGTACTGCTGTGCCTGTTTCTCGACTTCGCTCGAAACGAACGAGGGTTTTTGGGGTTCGCCCTCTGCACCGTTCGCTTCGAGCGAAGTGGAGAAGCCCGTCTCGGGACCGTCATACCCCTGCCCCAGCCGCCACACGCCGCCGGCCCAGCCGAAATGCGTCTGCGTGGTCACCTCGATCGCGAGGTCCATGCCCTCCAGCCCCGGCCAGCCGCGCGCCATGGCGAGCAGCGCGGGGAGGTTAAACTTGCCGTCGGCGGCATGCGCGATCACGCCATTGGGCGCGCCGCCGCCGCGAATGCGCTTGGTCAGCGCGCGCGTATCAATGCCCGACAGGCCGATCCGCGCATGCGCCTTCATCCAGTCATCGAGCCGCTGCGTGCTGCGGAAATTCGACGGCTCGGTCACATCCTCGCGCACGATCATGCCGAGCGCGTGCGGATCATTGGCTTCGAGATCGTCGGGGTTGGCGCCGACATTGCCGATGTGGGGAAAGGTGAAGGTGATGATCTGCCCGGCAAAGCTCGGGTCGGTCATGATTTCCTGATAGCCCGTCATCGCGGTGTGGAAACAGACTTCGCCGACTGCGGCACCCTCGGCGCCGAAGCCCCGGCCCCATGCCACACTGCCATCCGCCAATACCAGAACCCCCGTCGCACCTTCGGGCATAGGCATGGGTTTGGCGTCGGCCATTGCAGGGGGCACTCCGAGTAAAAAGCTGGCGATGTCGCTAAGGCACCGCAGCTAGAGACGATGCGCGGCACCGTCAATCTGTTAAACTTTAGCGCGGCGCCCTAAACTAGGCGTTTTGCAATTCCACGAAGGAAAGAACATGATTCGCGACGACATCAAGGCCGCGCAGATCGCGGCGATGAAGGCCGGCGACAAGGCAGCGCGCGGCGCGATCAGCCTGATGCAGGCCGCCATCAAGAACCGCGACATCGAAGCCCGCACCGGCAAGGCGCCCGACGACGATGACGCGCTGGTGGTCGAGGTTTTGCAGAAAATGATCAAGCAGCGCCGCGAATCGATCACGATGTACGAACAGGGCGGTCGGGCAGAGCTGGCGGCGGCCGAAGCTGCCGAAGTCGAAGTGATCGAGCGGTTTTTGCCCAAGCAGATGAGCGAAGCCGAGACCGCCGCCGCCATCGCCGCGATCAAGGCCGAGATCGGCGCCGAGGGGATGAAGGACATGGGCCGGTTGATGGCCGAGCTGAAGGCACGCCACGCGACGACGCTTGATATGAGCAAGGCGAGCGGGTTGGTGAAGTCGGCATTGGGCTGAGGTAGCCGAAAGTGCGATTCACCATCCCCCGTTCGTTTCGAGCGAAGTCGAGAAACAAGCCCCAGGCGGTGAGCAGCGATTCTCGACTTCGCTCGAAACGAGCGGGCGCGGGTCATAATTAGGAGGGCACGGTGGCCTTCTGGGTGTACATTCTCCGGTGTGCTGACAGCAAATACTATACCGGCCATACCGATGATCTGGAGCGGCGCATGGCCGAGCATCAGTCCGGAGCCTTCCCCGGATTTACGTCCAAGCGCAGGCCGGTCGAACTGGTCTGGTCGGAGTCTTTTCAGACCCGCATCGAAGCCCTGGAGGCCGAACGCATTCTCGGCGGGTGGTCAAAGGGTAAGAAGGAAGCGCTGATCGCTGGGAATTGGTCTCTTGTGTCGTATTTGGCTCGACCACCGAAACAACGGGATGCATCGCCCGTGGCCTGTTTCTCGACTTCGCTCGAAACGAACGGAGGATTGGGTTCGCAGGTTCGTGGGGACGCGCCATGACCCTCACCCCCGCCTTCCTCGACGAACTGCGCGCGCGCACCGTCTTGTCGACGCTCATCGGCAAATCGGTCAAACTCACCAAGGCAGGCCGCGAGTATAAGGGCTGCTGCCCCTTCCATCAGGAAAACACGCCGAGCTTTTACGTCAACGACGACAAGGCCTTCTACCATTGCTTCGGCTGTTCGGCGCACGGCGACGCGATCCGCTGGATGACCGATCAGCGCGGGCTGCCATTCATCGATGCGGTGAAGGAACTCGCGCAGGCGGCGGGGATGGAACTGCCCGAGCAGGACCGGCAATCCGCCGCCAAGGCCGAGCGTGCCAAGGGGCTGCACGACGTGATGCAGGCCGCCGCCGAGTGGTTCGAAAGCCAGCTTGGCGGGATCGAAGGCAGCGAGGCGCGGGCGTTGCTCGACCGGCGCGGCATCCGGCCCGAAACCGCCAAGGCGTTCGGCATGGGCTATGCGCCCGATACGCGCGGCAAGCTGCGCGCGGCGCTCAAGGAATTTGGCGACGCGATGCTGGTCGAGGCCGGGCTGCTGATCCAGGTCGATGGCAAGGAACCTTATGACCGGTTTCGCGGGCGGCTGATGATTCCGATCCGCGATCCGCGCGGGCGCGTGATCGCGTTCGGCGGGCGGGTGATTGGCGCGGGTGAACCGAAGTATCTCAACTCGCCCGATACCCCGCTCTTCGACAAAGGCCGCACGCTCTATAATCTCGATCGCGCTGCACCCGCGAGCCGCAAGGCCGACCGGGTGATCGTCGTCGAAGGCTATATGGACGTGATCGCGCTGGCGCAGGCGGGGTTTGGCGAAGCGGTTGCGCCGCTTGGCACTGCGCTGACCGAAGCGCAGCTCGAACGGCTGTGGCGGCTGAGCGATGTGCCGATCCTCTGCTTCGATGGCGATGGCGCGGGGCAGAAGGCTGCGATCCGCGCCGCGCACCGCGCGCTGCCGATGTTGGCACCGGGGCGCAGCCTTGCGTTCGTCACACTGCCGCCGGGGCAGGACCCCGATGATCTGATCCGCGCGAGTGGCGCCGGAGCGATGGAAAAGCTGCTGGGCGAAACCCAGCCCTTGGTCGATCGGCTCTGGGGCGATGAGCTCGCCGCGCAGCCGCTGACCACGCCCGAGGAGCGCGCGGGACTGAAGGCGCGGCTCGCCGATCATGCTGCCGCGATTGCCGATACCAATGTCGGCCACGAATATCGCGCCGAATTCCGCCGCCGCTTCGACACGCATTTCGCCCCCGCGCCGCGCGTGTGGAACGCACCGCGCAGCTCGGGCGGGATGAAGAACGGCAAATGGCGCCCTGCCCCGCCGACCGGCGGCGATCACCCGATGGCGCAGGCGATCCGCGCGACCGGCATCGACCCCGCGCTCGCCAAGCCCGTGCTCGCCGGGCTGATCCGCCAGCCGGCCGAAATCGCGCGCCATTTCGATGTGCTCGACGCGCTCAAATTTGCGGGCGGTCCGCTCGGCGCGCTGTTCGCGGCGATGGTCGATGCCATGGTTGCCGATCCGACGCTTGATAGCGACGCCTTGCGCACCATATTGGGATCATCCGGTTTTGATCCGATCGTGCGCGATCTTCTCCGGGCCGATGCCACGCCCTATTCCTTCACCCGGAAGGAAATCGACAGTGATCGCGCGCGAGCCGATCTGGATGAAGCAATCGCCATCTTGGCGGCCCGGCCCGAAGTCGACAGTGCATTAAAGGAGGCGACGCTCGCCGCCATGCGCTTTGAAGAAGGCGCGTGGGAACGGCAGGCGGCGCTGGTGATTGAGCGGCAGGCACTCGAAGCGCGACTTGCAAATCTGTGCCAAGCGAACGAAGACGAACGAACAACGGGGCTCGAGGATAGTTAATGGCGAAAGCGAATGCCGGCGGCGGCGACGACACGATTGAAGTCGGCGATGCACCGCTGATCGATCTGAACGACGCGTCGATCAAGAAGCTGGTCGCCCGCGCGAAGAAGCGCGGCTACATCACCTATGATCAGCTCAACGAAGCGCTGCCGCAAGAGCAGATGACCTCGGACCAGCTCGAAGACGTGATGTCGGCGCTCAACGAAATGGGCGTCAACATCGTCGAGAATGAGGACGTCGGCGAGGATGCCGATGCCGAGGACAAGGAAGAAGAAGAAGTCGAATCGGTTGATTCGGCAGAAGAATCTGCGCCTGCGCTTGAGACCAAGAAGAAAGAAACGATCGACCGTACCGATGATCCGGTGCGGATGTACCTGCGCGAAATGGGCGCGGTCGAGCTGCTGAGCCGCGAAGGCGAAATCGCCATTGCCAAGCGGATCGAAGCCGGTCGCGACACGATGATTCTGGGGCTGTGCGAAAGCCCGATTACCTTCAACGCGATCATCGACTGGTCGACCGCGCTCAACGAAGGCACGATGCAGTTGCGCGAGATCATCGATCTCGACGCGATGCTGTCGAAGGACCCCGCGCCCGAATCGCTCACCGACGACGACGCTGGCGACGGTGAAATCAGCGAGAAAAACGCGGGCCCCTCGTTCAAGGCCGAAGAAGAGCCCGAAGAAGTTTCAGTCGACGAAGACGAAGAATCGATGACCGAACGGCGCACGCCGCGTCCGTCGGACGATGAGGAAGAGGACAACACCCTCAGCCTCGCGCAGATGGAAGAGCAGCTGAAACCGCAGGCGCTCGAAAAATTCGCGTCGATCACCGGGCTGTACAAGAAATTTTCCAAGATGCAGGCTGGGCGGCTCGACGCGATGGCGGCGGGCGGCGAATTGTCGGCGGCCGACGAGCGCAAATATCAGAAGCTGCGTGAAGAACTGACCGCCGAAGTCGAAAGCGTCCAGTTCCATCAGGCGAAGATCGAATATCTCGTCGACCAGCTCTACAGCTTCAACCGGCGCCTGACTGCGCTGGGGGGCCAGATGCTGCGGCTTGCCGAGCGGCACAAGGTTGCGCGCAAGGACTTCCTCGATCGCTATGTCGGCAATGAGCTCGACGAAAATTGGGTCGCGAGCGTCGGCGGCACCGACAAGAAATGGAAGGCGTTCGCCGAGAATGAAGGCGAAGCGGTCGACCGCATCCGCGTCGAGATCAGCGAAATCAGCCAGGCAACCGGCATGTCGCTCGCCGAGTTCCGCCGCATCGTCAACATGGTCCAGAAGGGCGAGCGCGAGGCGCGCATCGCCAAGAAGGAAATGGTCGAGGCGAATCTGCGCCTCGTCATCTCGATCGCCAAGAAATACACCAATCGCGGCTTGCAGTTCCTGGATCTGATTCAGGAAGGCAATATCGGCCTGATGAAGGCGGTCGATAAGTTCGAGTACCGCCGCGGCTACAAGTTCAGCACCTACGCCACCTGGTGGATCCGGCAGGCGATCACGCGCTCGATCGCCGATCAGGCACGCACGATCCGCATTCCGGTCCACATGATCGAGACGATCAACAAGCTGGTGCGCACCAGCCGCCAGTTCCTGCACGAGCAGGGCCGCGAGCCGACGCCCGAGGAAATGGCCGAGCGGCTGAGCATGCCGCTCGAAAAGGTCCGCAAGGTGATGAAGATCGCCAAGGAGCCGATCAGCCTCGAAACGCCGATCGGCGACGAGGAGGATTCGCACCTCGGCGATTTCATCGAGGACAAGAATGCGGTGATCCCGGTCGATGCGGCGATTCAGGCGAATTTGAAGGAAACCGTCACGCGGGTGCTAGCCTCGCTCACCCCCCGCGAGGAACGCGTGCTGCGCATGCGCTTCGGCATCGGCATGAACACCG
>CAYUYZ010000061.1:0-7917 GCA_964449575.1 uncultured Stakelama sp. | reverse complement strand
CCGACGAAAGATCTCCGCCAGCTCCGCACTGCCCAGCGTGTAGACCCGCTCAATGATGGAAGGGTCTGTCGGGGGATCGAACAGCGCAGCCCGCTGCCCGGGAGTGAGGATGGTTTTGCCCGCCATGTGCGATTCCCGATTTCACGTGTCACTTATTCATATTGAGACCCATTTATCATCCATAGACAAAATGACGGATTATGTGACACTATCCCATGCAGTGGCAGGGTGCTGGCAACCGCGCTCCATAAACGGACGAATATGTGACGACGCTCATCGGCTATGCCCGAGTCTCGAAGGCGGACGGCAGCCAGGTTCACGACCTGCAGCGCGACGCGTTGATCGGCGCCGGGGTCGACCCCGACCACATTTACGAGGATGCGGCCTCAGGGCGGCGCGACGATCGTCCCGGGCTCGCGGCCGCGCTCAAGGCGCTGCGCGCCGGCGACACGCTCGTCGTCTGGAAGCTCGACCGGCTCGGCCGCGACCTGCGTCACCTCGTCAACACGGTCGGTGACCTGACCAAGCGCGACGTCGGGCTCAAGGTGCTGGCCGGAGAAGGTGCGTCGATCGACACTACGACCGCCAACGGGCGGCTGATCTTCGCGATCTTCGCCGGGCTCGCTGAGTTCGAGCGCGAGCTGATCGTCGAGCGCACCAAGGCGGGGCTGGCGTCCGCCCGGGCCCGGGGACGGCAAGGCGGGCGCCCGTTCAAGATGACGCCCGCCAAGCTCCGGCTCGCGCAGGCCGCCATGGGCAAGCCGGAGACCAAGGTGGGCGAGCTATGCGCCGAGCTGGGGGTAACGCGGCAGACGCTCTACCGGCACGTCACGCCTGACGGACAAATCAGGACGGATGGCGAGAAGCTGCTCGCGCGGCGAGCGCGATAGAATCAGCGTCGATCCATGAAGTATTTGTGCTGTCCCGCTGCTGTAAGCGTACTCAGGTAGCCTGCTTCCAACGTGTCGATAAATGTTGCCAGCTTCAATGGCGCACCGTCGTGCAGCGTGGCTTGTAGGTAATCCCATATTCTTCGATCATCGCCCGACCAATCAAGCTCAACCTGATTTCCGGATATTTCTCTGCCGAATATGTGTTCTTTTAAGTTGCGGACTTTGAGACCGTAACCGGTCGCCGCGTTTGCCATCCATTTGAGAAAGTACGGTTCAGTGTGCGAAGGGTCCAAAGGCCGCAGCGCCATGCTGTTCGAGGCGAATGTCGCCGAGACGATCGGTTCATCCATGAGCCTCCGCGCTTCCCGTTCACGGATTTGAATGAAGAGGGGCCAGTCGAACCATAGCAGAAAGCGTCGCCGCATCGGGGAAAGCTCGCTCCAGGTCGGACCAGGTCTTGCACGCTGCCCAGCCTCAGCTGCGATTGGCATACGCATAACCATTCTGCGCCAGCCAAGCGAGGACGAACATGGCTCCAAAGGCAGCCCACGTTATGCGGTCCCAGCCGGTCATTGCGGCGCGGCCAATGCCAACGAGGCCAAAAACCGAGCACAAGATCAGGAGAGCTGAGATTGCCTGCTGATATCTGGCCACGCCCTCTCCTTAAAGAAGAAGGTGGAAAGAGCCAATGATTGCCGGAATACACCGCTCTTGCTCGGCAACGCCTTAGAGCCGTCTCTCTGCTCTTCGCCAGTCGTGTACCGTTCGGGGTCAACAAGCTTAGCGTACGTTTTCGGGCCTTCTCTCACCGGCCCCCAAACAGGCGGCGGTCAAGACTGCGCGCTGCCAGTGCACGCCGGAAGCGCACGAAGGCGGTGCGTTCGGGCGTCAGCTCATCATCGGCAAAGCCGCAGAAGCGGCTGCAAGCTTCGGCGATCATCGAGCGCCTCGGCGAGCCGCTCGTCGGAGAGGTCGTACCAGACCGCGAGCAGCAGCGCGCGGAACAGCGCCAGAGGCGGCCACGCCTTCGCCTTTCGGGGCTGCATAGATGCCGGCCAACAGCGCTGCGATCGGCGCCCATGCAATCACCGCTCGCAGCTCATCGAGTGAGGCCGAGCGGCGCGGCCGGTCGGAAATCGGGCTCACCGGCCCGATGCTGCGGTGCGCCATGGAACGCCTCCGGCACCAGAAAGCCGCAGGGAATCACCACCTCAGTCCGCGGTCAACCCCACCCGCGCACAGGTCTCATAAATCATCTGCGGCGGGCTCCGAGGGCGAGAAGCGCAATCGCGGCAATCGTCGCCGGAGCGGCCGCAAGCAGGAAGATGTTGGTTGCCGTCCAGCCTGCCTGCAGCAGCAACCCAGCGACCGTGGGCCCAACGATCGAGCCTAACCTGCCGATCCCGAGCGCCCAGCCGATGCCGGTCGCGCGAATTGACACCGGATAGATCGTCGCGGTGATCGCGTTCATCCCGATCTGCGTGCCCATCACGCCGAAGCCGATGACGAAGATCGCCGACATCAGCAGCGCGATAGTGTTGCTCAGCGAGGCGACCACACCGATCCCAATCGCCGCTATGGCATAGGCCGCGGCGAGGATCGGATAGGGATTGGCGCGGTCGAGTAGCCGGCCGAGTATAATTGCGCCGATGATGCCGCCGAGATTGAACGCGGCTAGCGACCGTATCGCCGTGCCCTGCGGCAGGCCGATCTGGGTGAACAGCACCGGCATCCAGTTGACGAAGAAATACATGACCAGCAAGTTCATGAAGAAGCACAACCAGAGCAGGGCAGTATCGAACCCCCGGCCATTGGCGAAAAGCAGGCGCACCGGCGCGCCCTTAAGCGGCGCCTCTTCGATCACGAAGCGATCGTCATCAGCAAAGCGGGCCGTGGGCGCGATCCGGCGCATGAGGCGCATCACCTCGGCCGGCCGCCTGCCGGCGGCGACCAGAAACCGGATCGATTCGGGCAGCCATCTGGCGAGGACCGGCAGGATCAGGAACGGCGCCACACCGCCCGCCACGAACAGCGATCGCCAGCCGAACGCCGGAATGAGGCTCGCCCCGACCAGCCCACCGAGCATCAGCCCGATCGGCAGCCCGCAGAACATGATAGTGATGACCGTCGCACGCAGACGCTTGGGCGAATATTCCGCGGTGAGCGCGATGAGATTGGGCATCGCTCCGCCGAGACCGATGCCGGTGAGGAAGCGGAACAGGATCAACTCGCGGACATCGCCGGCTGTTGCGGTGAGCATTGAGAACAGGCCGATGATGAAGGTGCACAGCAGCACCGTATATTTGCGGCCGAACCGATCGCCGGCCGGCCCGAGCCCGAGCGCACCGACGGCAAGCCCGACAAGTCCGGCGGCGAACACCGGGCCGAACGACGCGACAGGCACGCGCCATTCGGCGGCCAGCATCGGCGCGACCACCGCGATCGCCTGGATATCGAACCCATCTAAAACGCCGATCAGCACGCAGAGAAGAACGATCCGCGCCTGAAGGGCGCTGAATGCCGCCGCGTCGATTGTCTCGGCTAAATCGTGAGTTCGAGGCTGATGCAAATGGCCCTCCGATCCAAGGCGTCCCGATCCAGTCCTAATTGAACACCCCCATCGTAGAGGCGCCGTCGACCGTGATTATGCTGCCGGAAATATAAGAGGCGCGCGGCGAGGCCACGAAGCAAATTACATCGCCTATCTCCTCTGGATCGGCCATCCTCCCTAGCGGGAAGGTCGCATCCATTTCGACCTGGAGCGCTTCCGGCGTCTTGCCTTCGCCCTCGGCGCGCTTCTCGATCAGCCGCCGCCAGCGATCCGTCATCACGCCCGAGGGTGCAACGCCGGCTACGAGAATGCCGTGTGGCGCACCGCGGTCCGCCAGCGACTTGGTGAAATTGACCAATGCAGCATTGGTGACACCGACGGGCATGTAGGACGCTTTCGGGTTGCGCGCTGCGGTGCCGACGACGTTGACGATCCGCCCGCCGCCCTGATCGCGCATTACCGGGAACACCGCTTGCGCGGTGCGTATGTAGCATTGGAGCTTCTGATTCCATCCATCCAGCCAATCCTGGCTGGAAATCGCCAGGAAATCGCCGGCGGGTAGCTTCCCGGCGGCATTATTGATGAAGACGTCGATGCGCCCGGTATGACGCTGCGCGGTCTCGATCAGGTTGCGCACATCGTCGTCGCGCGTGACATCACAGGGGCATGCGATCACGTCATGACCCGCCCCGCGCAGTGCAGCGACCTCCACCTCCAGCGCCTCGATCCCACGCGCAGCCGCGATCACACGCGCCCCTTCTGCCGCAAAAGTGCGCATCGCCGCAAGTCCAATGCCCTTGCTTGCGCCCGTCAGCACAACCGTCTTGCCGCTCAGTTTCAGATCCATCGACAGGTTCCTTCCATGGTTCGAATAGGCATTGGCGGCCGCATCAGAAGGCGGCCGAAACCGTGCCCAGCTGGGCAAATTCGGCGATGAAGCTCTCCCCTTGGCGCGCCCGGTGCGCGCGCGTGAGCCCGCCCGTCATCACGATGCTGCCGGCGGGGATGAAGTCGCCGCGCTGCCCCAGGAAATTGGCGAGCCAGGCGAGGGACAGCAGCGGATCGCCGAGCGCGTTCGCGCCGATCCCCTGGTCGATCACTACCCCTTGCGACGATAGGACGACGCCGCACAGGCGCAGGTCGTCGAGCGACCGGAATGATCGGGGCGGGCCGAGCAGGGCCCGTGCGCTCGAACTATTGTCCGCAATGTTGTCGACCGCGGCGAAGCGATAGCTCTCATACCGGGTATCGACGACTTCAAGGCTCGCCATCGCGGCATCGACCGCGCCGACGATGCTAGCGCGCGTCTGGCCAGGGCCACGCACATCGCGCCCGACCAGCAGCGCGATTTCGGGCTCGATCAGGGGATGAACGAGGTTTTCGCTGTCCACCCGCCCCGTGCCTTCGGGGACCAGCAGATCCTCTGTCAGCACGCCAAAATTGGGCTGGCTGATGTTCATCTGCGCACGCATCGCCGCGCTGGTGTAGCCCAGCTTGAAACCAATCTGCCGTCGGCCGCGCTGCTGGAAGGTGCGGGCCGCGATGGCGTAGGCATCCTCCTCCGACAGCTCGGGATGGGCGGTGGTGAGGGGGGCGATGCGGCGATGCTCACATTCGGCCTGCCACAGTTGTGCCGAGCAAGCGTCAATCAGATTATCCATGGCCGTCATCCGGGCATTGGCGGGTGCGGCATGCGGCAAGCGCGAGCGGCTTTGCGGATGGGCGGGCTCGGGCAAGTTCGTCATCGCCCTGCTCAGCGCGACACGATGACGATTTTGCCGAAATGCTCACCGGATTTCTGGTGGGCATAGGCCTGCGGCGCATCCTCGAACGCGACGACGCGATCGATGATTGGCGCGAAGCAGTTGGCGGCGATCGCGCGGTTCATCGTTTCGAACATAGCGCGGGAGCCGACGAACACCCCCTGAAGCCGCGCAGCCTTGCGCAGCAGCGCCATAGGGTTGATCTCCCCGACCGATCCCGCCAGCACGCCGATCAGCGCGACGAGGCCGCCGGTTGCGACCGACGCAAGCGACTGCGGCAGCGTTCCCGGCCCGCCGACCTCGATCACGATATCCGCGCCGCGCCCGCCGGTGACAGCGAGAACGGTTTTGCTCCATTCGGGATCGTCGCGATAGTTGATGAGATGATCGGCGCCGAGCCTGCGTGCGCGCGCAAGCTTCTCGTGCGACGACGACGTCACGACGACGGTGGCGCCCACCATCTTGGCGAGTTGGAGCGCGATGGTGGATACGCCACCGGTGCCGAGCACCAGCACGACATCGCCCGGTCCGAGGTCGCCGGTTTCAAACAGCGCGTTCCACGCCGTCACCGCCGCGCATGGCAGGCACGCGGCCTCCTCGAAGCTCAGCCGATCCGGGATACGGACGATGCCCTGTTCGGACAGGACGACCTCCTCCGCCAGCATACCGTCGATCGGGCCGCCGAGGTCGGAGCCGAACACGTCAGGACGCAGCGGGCCGGAGCGCCAATTCTGAAAGAAGGTTCCCGCGACACGATCGCCGGGCTTCCACGCGGTGACGCCTTCGCCGACGGTCACGATCTGGCCCGCCCCATCGGACAGCGGGATCGTATCGCGCTGGACGGGGCCGTGGAGATATTTGCCGGCGGCGATCGAAAGATCGCGAAAGTTGGTCGATCGGGCATGCACCTTGATCCGCACCTCGCCCGGCCCAGGCTCCGGCACCGGCCGATCGACCATGCGCAGCGATGCGAAGCCGCCCATCTCTCCTGCGGGAATGATCCAGCTCTTCATGACGTGCTCCGACATCCTTTATGTCCCGTCGACCTTGAGGCGCGCGATTGCTCGATCATCGCGGCTGTCGCGCATCGACGGGGGCAACGCGCGCGCCGCCGGAATTCCGGGTAGAGTAGACCACCCCGATCGCGACCAGAGCGGCACCGATGGCATGGAAACGCTCGATATGCTCGCCGAGCAGAAGAATGGCGAGGCCGACGCCGAACACCGGCGGCAGGTTCATATAGACGCCAGCGCGCGCCGTGCCGATCAGCTCGACCGAGCGGTTGAAGAAGAAATAGGAAAGCAGCGAGGGAAATATCCCGACATAGAGAATCGCCCCGAAGGTCGCCGGGCGCGCCTGCATGAATCGGCCTTCTGCCACCTCGACGAGATAGGGCAGTAGCAGCGTCGCCACGCCGACTGCGAACAGCACCGTGAGCAGGCTGAGGGGATGAATCGGCGGGCGCTTGCGCAACAACGCCGAATAGAGCGCGTAGAAGAACACGGCGAGGAGCGCCGCAGCGTCGCCGCGGTTGAAGTCAAGCGCGATGATGTTGTCGAAATCGCCACGCGCGACGATCGTCAGAAGCCCCGCGAGCGAAACGACCGTGCCGCCGATCTGCGCGAACCCGATCCTGTCTCCGAATAATATCGCCGACAGCGCCAGGATCATCGGCGGCATCGCCCCCTGCATCATCAGATTGTTCGTGGCGGTAGTGTATTGCAGCCCCCAATAGACGACGGTCGCGAAGACGCCGATCCCGATCAGCCCGAGCGTCACGAGAATCGTCCGGTTCTGCCAAATGACTTGCGCGTCGCGCCGCAGATGCGGCCATGCGAAGACGAGCACGACGATCAGCGCGACGCTCCAGCGCCAGAAGGACAACGCCAGCGGCGAGATAAGATCGCGCACCGCCCGGCCCACGATCGGGTTGAGCGCCCAGAACAGCGAGGCGGCGCATAGCAGCAGCGGCGCCGAACCCCAGAGCCGGCCGAAGATCGAACGGCTATGCCCGGAAGATACCGCCTGCGTCACAGCAGCCGCTCCGCGACCGCGTCCGCGAAGGCGGCGGTCGTTCCTGTACCGCCCAGGTCGGGGGTCTTGGCAACCGCCGGATTGCACAACACCACCTCCACGGCCTGCATGATGCGCGCTGCGGCTTCAGGCTCGCCGAGATGATCGAGCATCATCGCCGCCGACCAGATCTGGCCGATCGAAGCCGATCATGTCGGGCGCAAGTACGTGGAAAGATTTGGCGAGCTCGGGCAGGTTCCGCTGCCAGTTCGCCCAGGCGGTGACGCCCGGACCGGAACCGTGGATCAGCAGGACGGGCGCCCCTTCTCCGACCTCATGATAATTGGTCCGGATGCCACCCGCGGTGATCGTCTTCCCGATCTCCGGGATGGTCCGTGTCTCTGTCGTCGAGGTCGCCATCGTCAGCATCCTCGCCCGTCATGAGGGAGGGTGGATACGTCAACCCGCAGACACTGGCTTGCTGGCTTCAACGGATTCTCCTCAATTTTTTCGGTTGGCGCGTCTGTCTCGCGCCCAGATTTTGTTGCACAATGAGGAACGCATTACAAGGAGAGTTTTTTTTGGCTCTGTTGCAAAAATCGTGAAGCTTGAGCATGCTTGGCGGAGATTGAACGGATGGAGCGATGACGGATTTCAAGTGGCGCCATTTCCAGGGTGATGTGATCCTGTGGGCGGT
>CAYUYZ010000060.1:0-8137 GCA_964449575.1 uncultured Stakelama sp. | reverse complement strand
AACGCGTGCTGCGCATGCGCTTCGGCATCGGCATGAACACCGATCACACGCTGGAGGAAGTCGGCCAGCAGTTCAGCGTGACGCGCGAACGCATCCGCCAGATCGAAGCCAAGGCGCTGAGAAAGCTGAAACATCCGAGCCGGTCAAGGAAGATGCGGTCGTTCCTGGATCAGTAACGCGGCGCTGTTTGGATCGCTGCGTCGCGTTGTGAGGGGTTGATTGATGACGCTTGCATTCCTCAATCCACCGGCGCTCGCGCGCCCGGGAAGCTATTCGCATGTCGCGATTGTTCCGGCGGGGCGGCAGGTGCATCTGTCGGGCCAGGTTGCGCTTGACGTCTCGGGCGCTCTCGTCGGCCGTGGCGATCTGGCGGCGCAGGCTGCCCAGGTTTTTACCAATATTGATAACGCGATGGCGGCGGCTGGGCTCCAGATCACGGCCGTTTTCAAACTCACGCTCTATGTCGTCGATCTGACACCGGATCGCGCCGATATCGTCAGGGCAGCACGTGCGGCCGCGTTTGGCGGGGGGCCTTATCCGGCGGCGACGATGATCGGCGTGCCCGCCCTCGTCGACCCTGACCTTTTGATCGAAGTCGAGGCGATTGCGTTCGCTGATTGAGCGATCAGGCCGGTTTGCACCACAATTCGATCCGCTTGGCGCCTTTGTCGAAGCTGAGCTTCGAGCAGGCCGCCATGCTCGCGCGCGGGATCGTCAGGCTGAAAATCGGCGGCCGTCCCTTGGCTGTGGCGGTGACGACGACTTCGGACGGGTCTTCGATCTGGTCGGCGTCCTTGATCTCTTCGCCGCGCCCCCCCGCGTCGATACGGTCGCGCACGCGCACGGCGATTTTCGTGAAGCTGAGCGGTCCGAATTTGAACGGGCGATCGAGCGTCATCAGTCGCACCGGGCGTTTGATGCCGAACAGGATTTCAACATCCCAAGTCGGCCCGCTCAATTGCCCACCATAAGCCTTGGCGATCGCGGCGCCCGCAGCGGCCGACGCCACCGGGTATTCGCTTGAATCGTCGAGATCGAACGCGGCATAAAGCCCGAAGCTTTCCTCGCGATAGCCCGTGACGCTGCCGTTGCTGGCGCTGCCAAACAGCGGAAAATCGCTGCGCTGCGCGGACGGATCGTCGGCGCCGAACACCAGCGTCACCCGCGACTGCGCCAGACCCCAGGGGCCGATCGTGCCGTCGCCCGGCTCGGGCGGCGCGGCGGGAAACCAAAGCGCCCGCCCCTTTTGCGCAACACCCCCGACCACGAAATCGACCGGGCGATTCTTGCCCTCGAACTCACGGCGACCGGCGACATTCAGACTGGCGCGCCCGACGAACATGGCGGGCTTCAACCCCAGCCGATCGGCCGAGGCCGCGTTGATGACTAGCCGGTCGGGCCCAGCCGAAACGATTCGCAATTCAACTGGCTTGCCTTCAATCGTTGCCGCCACCGCTTCGCCCGGCCGCGCCACGATTTCGCTGGCCTGCCCGGAGTCGGCGAGACTGGGCCCGCTGGTTGCCAACACCGCCAGCGCCACCAAGAGCGTCGACTTCTTGAACACGGCCTTGCTCGCCAATCACGCTCTCCCCGACATCAACCACCCAAGATTTGCGCCCGCGACCTGAACCACAGCCGAACAATTGGCCGCGTCGATCGCGCGCCCGATCGCACCCTTGCCCCGCTTCATCGGAATAACCACCGGGTTATCAACACTTAACGCAGCATAAACCCCGTCTTTACGTGCTTCGGTATATCGCAGCCTTCACAAGTGCCGACGGGCGGATTGGTCCGGCTCGCAACATTCAAGGGATGGCTTAGGGAAATGGCTCTCGAACCCGCATTTTCGGCACATTGCGGTCCCGGGTGGAGCATGCTGACCGGCCTGGTCGCCAATGACGGCAGCGGCTGTCATCTGATGTGCCGCCGGCTTGCCCTGCCGAGCGCGCTTGCGCGCGACGTGACCGATACGATTCATGCGCTCGGCATGCTGCACGGACGCCAGCCGGGCGTGCTCGATCACTCGGCTGCCCGCAACAGCCACGACGAATGCGCCGCCTGGCTCGACGCGGCCGTCGACGGTTTCGCCGCCGAACGCGCGCTGCTGGCCAAGCTCGCATCGGCGGCCGGCCCGCTACCCTCGACGCCGGGCCAAGCCGAGTCCGAAGCGACGATTCTCGCGCAGCGCCACGCGCTCAACACGCTTGCCCAATCGGACCGCGACGGCTGTGCGCTTGGTGCCGCCGTGGCGCTGGTGCTCGACTGGGCGGCGATCCGCGATGTGCTTGTTGCCGCCGCCGAGCGACTGGGCATTGATGTTCGACCCGGCACGCTGCCGGTCGATCAGGAAACCGCGACGATCGTCGCTGCGGTCGGCGAGCGCCCCGCAGCCGAACGCGCGATGGCATTCGGCGCGCAGCAAGTGCTCGCGCAGCACCGCGGGCTGTGGGACTTGCTGGAGGCGCGCGCGGTCGCCCGCAACCAGGCCTGACACGGCGCCGTTCGCGGCAGCGCTTGCACTGCGGCGGCGAAAACCTCTATGCCAAACCCGATATTCGAAAACGGGGATGGCCATGAAGCGCTTTGAAGGTACCGCCAGCTATGTCGCGACCGACGATCTGAAAGTCGCGGTCAACGCCGCCGTCACGCTGCGCCGTCCGCTGCTGGTGAAAGGCGAACCCGGCACCGGCAAAACCGTGCTCGCTTATGAAATCGCCAAGGCGGTCGATGCCGAGCTGATCGAATGGAATATCAAATCGACCACCAAGGCGCAGCAAGGCCTTTATGAATATGACGCGGTCGCCCGCCTGCGTGACGGCCAGCTCGGCGATGAGCGCGTCCACGACATCGCAAACTACATCCGCAAGGGCAAGCTGTGGGAAGCCTTCACCCGGCCCAAGCCCCCCGTCCTGCTGATCGACGAGATCGACAAGGCCGACATCGAATTCCCGAACGATCTGCTCCAGGAGCTCGATCGCATGGAATTCCATGTCTATGAAACCAAGGAAACCGTGCGCGCGGTCGAACGACCGATCGTCGTCATCACCTCGAACAACGAAAAGGAACTGCCCGACGCGTTCCTGCGTCGGTGCTTCTTCCACTATATCAAATTCCCCGATCGCGACACGATGCAGGCGATCATCGATGTCCATTTCCCCGGCATCCAGAAGATCCTGGTCAACCGCGCGATGGACATTTTCTATGACGTGCGCGACGTGCCGGGCCTGAAGAAACAGCCGAGCACGAGCGAGCTGCTCGACTGGCTCAAGCTGCTGCTGCACGAGGATATGCCGCTCGATGTGCTCCAGAACCGCGACCCGACCAAGGCGATTCCGCCGCTGCACGGTGCGCTGCTGAAGAACGAACAGGACGTGATGCTGTTCGAACGCCTCGCCTTCATGGCCAAGCGGCAACAGAATAAGGGGTGAGCGAGCCAATCGCTGGCGCGACGCGGTTCGCCCGCGTTCGCGCCCGGCTCGAAGCGGCGCAACCCACCGGCGGGTGGCAGGGCGCGCTCTACGAATTCTGCCTGTTCGGCTTCAAGCAAGGCTGGGCGTGCCTGTTCGGTGGGCTGATGCTCGCACTGCTGATGGGCACGTTCCTGTTTTACCCGAAGGATGCCCCGCTCGCGCGCTATGACTTTCTGACGCTTGCCGCCTGCGCGATCCAGATCGGCATGCTCGCCTTCCGGCTCGAATCGATCGGCGAGGCCAAGGTGATCCTTGCCTTCCACTTGATCGGCACCGTGATGGAATTGTTCAAGACCAGCGCGGGGTCGTGGATCTATCCCGAGCCGGGGCTGCTCAAGATCGGCGCGGTGCCGCTCTTCTCGGGCTTTATGTATGCAGCGGTCGGTAGCTATATCGCGCGGGTGTGGCGAATTTTCCGCTTCCGCTACACGCATTACCCGCCGCGTTGGGCGAGTTATGCGCTGGCGGTTGCGATCTACATCAATTTCTTTGCGCATCACTGGCTGCCGGATATCCGGCTCGGCCTGTTCGTCGCGACCGGGCTGCTGTTCTGGCGCACGCGGGTCTATTTCACGCCATTCCGGACGCCGCGCTGGATGCCATTGCTGCTTGGCTGGCTCCTCGTCGCGCTCTTCATCTGGTTTGCGGAGAATATTGCGACCTTCTCGCATGCATGGCTCTACCCCGCGCAGCGCGACGGCTGGACTTTGGTGTCGCCTGAAAAGCTAGGCGCCTGGTATCTGCTGATGATCATTTCGTTCGTGCTGGTCGCCGCGCTCCACGACCGCGGTGAAAGCGAGCGGGGCTAAGCGCCCCGGTTCAGCGGACGGGCTGCCGCTCGCCGCCTGATCCCCTACCCCGGCTTGCGCGGATGCAGCGCCCGGTCCTGCGACAGCGCGCGCATCAGCCGGTCGCGCCAGCGGCGATAACCCGCCTCGTTCGGGTGCAGCGCGTCGTTGAAATAGCTCGTGACCTGCGCGCCCTTGGCGTCGACAAAGGCGGGATAAAGATCGAGGAAACGGACAAAGCCCGCATAGGGCGGCCGCGCGACGATGTCGGCGAGGCGTTCGTTGATCGGCCGCACGATGTCGCGGTTGCGCGCCTCTTCGTTGCTCGGCAGCAGCGATTGCAGCACGATCCGCGCACCGGGCTTGCGCGCGCGGACCGCATCGACAATCGCCATCACGCCCGCAAAAATGCTGTCGGCGGCGGGTTCTTCAGCGCCATAGCTGTTGTTGATGCCGGCCATGATGATCACATAATCAGGATCGAGCGCGGGCGCGTCTAGCTCACCAGAGCCCCCGGCTGCCTTGGGCAGCAGCCGGTGGAGGATATGTTCGGTGCGGTCGCCCGAAATGCCGATGTTGAGCGCTTTATAGGCGGGATCAGTGCCGCTGAAGCTCTCGTCCCACACCGCGCGACCATTGCGCAGGCCCGAGACCCAGGGATTGTCGCCGAGCAGCCAGAAATCGGTGATCGAATCGCCGATGAACACCAGCCGGTAGCTGGGCAACGCCGCCGTGTCTTCGAGCGCTTTGGCAATGGCGACCTGACGCTCCTGCCAATAATCCATCCGCGCGATCGGCTGCGCTGCCTTGAAGTCGCGCGCCGTGGCGGTGCCCGCGAGCGTGGTCGCGGAGAGCAGCGCAAGGCACACCCGCCACGGCAAAATCGATCGTCTCTGCATGACACGCCCCTCTTCTGGTTTTCGCGTCAGGACATCGGCCTACGACCACGCGCTGGCAAGAGCCGCCCGCCCCCGCCGCGCGCAAATAAAAATCGCCGTTAACCATGTCGGCCAATGCTTCGGCGACGGGATCGAGTGCAGGAAGCGCTAATGCGTTTTCCTGTGCCGATTCTTGCTGTGTGTGCGCTGCTGATGGCAGCGCCCGGATCGGCGTCGCTGCTCGACTATGTCGGCGAATGCGTGCCGTTCGCGCGCGCCGCGTCGGGCATCCAGATTTACGGCGACGCCTGGACGTGGTGGAGTCAGGCCCAAGGGCGCTATGCCCGTGGCACCAGGCCAAACCTCGGCAGCGTCATCGTCTTTGCGCGGTCATCGCGGCTCCAGCGCGGCCATGTCGCGGTCGTCAGCCGCATCGTCGACCGGCGCGTGCTGATGATCACCCACGCCAATTGGTCGCGCCAGAATGGCGCGCGCGGGCATGTCGAACAGGATGTGACGCTGACCGACGTGTCGCCCGACAATGACTGGAGCGAAGTGAAGGTCTGGTTCCGCGACACGACGGGGCTTGGGACCACCATCTATCCGGTCTATGGTTTCATCTATGGCAAACCCGTCACGGCACAACTTGCCCCGGCGCGCCCGGCCCGCGAACTGACTGGCGCCAAGCCCGATTATGTCGGTGCGTTGATCGACGCCTATCGCTGACCCGCGCTCAGGCGGCTTGGGCAGCCGGGCCGCGCATCATGGCAAGGCTGGCCTCGAGCGCTTCCTGCGAGATTGATTGCGCGGTCGCGGTTAGCGTGTCGACGTAAGCGAGCTCGTAATTGCCCCAGCGCCGCCCGTTGAACCACAGCGGCACGAACACGGTCTTGAGCGGCAGGAACGCGTCATGCCCCAGCGCCATGCAATAGCAGCTCAGCATTGCGGGCGCCTCGCTGGCAACAGCGCGGCCCGTGGAATCGTCGAGTCCCATTTGGCGGCGGTTGCGTGACCAGGTGTTGTTCCACTCGGCATCGCGCCCTTGCGGCTGCGAGCGCAGCGTCAAATGGGTGGGCAAGTAGCCGTCGACATTGCTGATCACCGAGCCAATCGACTTGTCGATCTCGCGCGTGACCCGGTCGAGGATGGGACGCACATGGCGGTCGGCAAAATCGCAGAAACCGACAGTGTGTTGTAGCGGATTGGTGCCGGGAACCGGACGGTAATCGGTGTCAAACACCTCGGCCATGCCGATCTCGCCGCGACGGATTCCCGCCTCGACGACGTCCATGATCTCGCGTGCGACCCCTTTGGCGCGTTCGATCAGCGGGCTGTCGTCGATCGTGATGCCCGAATGCGCGAGCTGATCGAGCATCAGGTTGCACGCAGTCTCCAACCCTTCCAGCCGACCGCGCGCTTTGCGCAGCGCGGCACCGTTCTTGCGCGTGGCCTGTGCCGACACTGCCAAGCCGTGCTGCGCGGCGGCGATGCTGCGCTGCATCTGCGCGCTGCTCACCGCGATGCCGTCGGTCTGCACGTCGACGCGGGCGACGATCATGCCGAGATCAGCGACGGTGGCCTTGATCGCGCCGAAGCGCTCGGCGGCAGCGCGCCCTTTTGCCGCGCCGTCGGTCACTTCGCGGGTAAAGGCATTGGCTTCTTCGGCCAAGGCAGCGACCGTCCGGTCAATCCGCTGGGTCGCATCGCGCGTGTGCTGCGCCAAGCGTTTGACTTCGGTCGCGACCACAGCGAACGCGCTACCCTGCCCGCCCGCACGTGCGGCCTCGATCGCGGCGTTGAGCGCAAGCATGTTGGTTTGCTGCGCGATCCCGCCGATGAGCTGCGACACTTGCTGCACCTGATCGAGCGCCTCCGCCATCCGCGCCACGCGCGTGCTGAGCTGGACAATCCGGTCGGAAACCTCGCTGAAATTGCCAATCGAATCGACGATTGCCGCCGTCCCCTGCGCCAGCTGCGTCTTGGCCCGATCGGTCAGCGCGCGTGCCTCGGCAATGGCGGCAGCAACGCTTGCCTGATCATTGGCGAGCGCGTCGGCGACCGTATCGAATCCGTCGAGATCGGTGATCGTGCGATCAATCTGGTCGGACGCGCGCGCGACATGGCCGCCGACATCGGCGCATTCCATCACCAGCGCGCCGCACTGGCGTGCGACATCGACGATAATGGCTTCGATCTTTCCTGCCTGATCCATCCGCCCCGACTTCCCCAAGTCCGAGCAATAATCCGACAAGGTAAATCCGGCATTAAGACGATGTCGTGGGGCCCCCACCCTGGGTAGGCGCCAGCGCCATTGCGCAGACGAGCGAGCGCGGGCATGATTGCGCAATGTTCCTAAACTTCCTCGACGAGCTGCGCAGCGCCGGCATCCCCGCAAGCCTGAAGGAGCATCTGCTGCTGCTCGAAGCGCTCGACGCCGAAGTGATCGATCGCACGCCCGAGGATTTTTATTACCTCTCGCGCGCCGTTTACGTGAAGGACGAAGGGCTGCTCGACAAGTTCGACCAGGTTTTCGCCAAGGTGTTTCGCGGCATCGCCACAAGCTACGCGACCGAAGGCGCCGAAATCCCCGAGGACTGGCTGCGCGCGGTCGCCGAGAAATATCTGAGCGCCGAAGAGATGGAAGCGATCAAGTCGCTTGGCTCGTGGGACGAGATTATGGCGACGCTGAAGGAGCGGCTCGCCGAGCAAAAGGGGCGCCACGAAGGCGGCAATAAATGGGTCGGCACCAAGGGCACGTCGCCCTATGGCAATTCGGGCTATAATCCCGAAGGCGTGCGCATCGGCGGCGAAAGCAAGCACAAGCGCGCGCTGAAAGTGTGGGACCAGCGCGAATTCCGCAACCTCGACAACACGCGTGAGCTTGGCACGCGCAACATCAAGATCGCGCTGCGGCGCTTGCGCCGGTTCGCGCGCGAAGGCGCTGCCGACGAGCTCGACATCGACGCGACGATCGACGGCACCGCGCGGCAGGGCTGGCTCG
>CAYUYZ010000059.1:0-8349 GCA_964449575.1 uncultured Stakelama sp. | reverse complement strand
TCGCCGTCCGGCCCGCCGATTTCGAAGCGGCCGGTCGGGTTGACGTAGATTTTGGTCTCATCGGTGATGAAGCCGGCCGGCAGCACCTGGTTGAACACGCCGGTGACATAATCGCGCAGTACGGCGTATTTCTCGGGGTCGCTGCCCGCGGCGCCGTCGTCGCAATAGCCCGGCGCGTGCTGGGTCGACACGACCAGTGCGGTCGCGCGGACGGGCACTTCGTTTTCGTAATGCAGCGTGACCTGGCTCTTGGCGTCGGGCTCAAGAAAGGGTGCGGCGCCCGAGTGGCGGTCAGCCGCCATTTGCTCGAGAATGCGGTGCGAATAATAGAGCGTCGCGGGCAGCAGATCGGGGGTTTCGTCGGTCGCATAACCGAACATGATGCCCTGGTCGCCCGCGCCTTCTTCCTTGTTGCCGGCCTCGTCAACGCCCTGCGCGATGTGTGCGCTCTGGCCGTGGAGGTGGTTGGCGAAATCGAACGTGTTCCAGTGGAAGCCGTCCTGCTCATAACCGATGCGCTTCACGGTCGCGCGGACAGCGGCTTCGATTTCCTCGCGCGAGCCCGGCGCCCATTCGCCATTTTCATACACGCCCTTGCAGCGGATTTCGCCCGCGAGCACGACGCGGTTGGTCGTCGTCAGCGTCTCGCACGCGATGCGCGCATAGGGGTCCTTCGACAGGAACAGATCGACGACGGCGTCCGAAATCTGGTCCGCGACCTTGTCGGGATGGCCTTCGGAAACCGATTCGGAGGTGAAGAGAAACGAAGAGCGCATGCGAATTCCCTTGTGGTTGAGCGCCATGCGGCCCTGACGGACCACATATAAAGCTTTCCTTATATGCGCCCCTATCGCGCGCGGCGGCGGATGGCAACACCAAGTGCGGCGAGCAGCGCGGCAAGGGCGAGCGCGATCCAGTTGCCTGCCCGCGCGAACAGCGTGGGGGGATGCGGCGCCGGGATCGCGGCTTCGGCGGCGCCGGGCTTGCCCCAATCGACGCTGGCGACGATGCGGCCATCGGCGTCGACGATGGCCGAAATGCCGGTCGGCGTCGCGCGGATGATCGGCAAGCCTTCCTCGATCGCGCGCAGCCGCGCTTGCGCGAGATGCTGTTCGGGGCCGAATTTCGCATACCAGCTATCGTTCGACGGGTTGAAGATGAAGGCGGGGCGATGCTTGGCGTCGACGACTTGGCCCGAAAAGATCACTTCATAGCAGATGAGCATGCCCGCCGCGCCAAACCCGGGCAGCGGCTGGCTGCGCGGGCCGGGGCCGGGGGCGAAATCATATTCGCCGGGGACGAGCCGCGAAATACCGAGCTGCGAGAGGAGCGGGCGCCACGGCAGATATTCGCCCCACGGGACCAGATGCGCCTTGTCGTAGCGGCCGAGGATCGTGCCGCTCGCGTCGATCGCGAAGATCGAATTTGTGATCGCGGCGATCTCGCCATCGGGCTTGAACTGCACGGCATTGCCGCCGGTCAGCACGATGTCGCGCGGGCCAAGCACGGCGGCGATGCGCTTGCGCGTGATCAGCGGGTCACCGCGCGCATAAAATTGGGGCGGATAGCCTTCCTCGATCAGCAGGCGTAGTGCCCCCTCGGGCCAGACGATCAGGCGCGGGGCGGCGCCTGCGGTGCCGCTGTTCGCGAGCAGCGCCTGCAAATTGGTTTCCGGATAATCGGGGCGCGGGCGCTGTTCCTGATCGAGCGCGGGCTGGACGACGCGGATGCGCGGGGCGTTCTGATCGCTCGCGGCGGGCGTGGCCGGGGTGACGATGCCGGTCAGCGCGAGCGCGATCAGGGCGGGTGCGGCGATCGCCGGGAGCATCCATTTGCGGCTCAGCGCGAGCAGCAGCGCGCCTGCCGCCACTACCGTCAGCCCCGACAGCGCATAGGTGCCGACCCACGCCGCGCTCCACGCGACGCCGAGCACAGGCAGCCACATCGTCGCGAGCGGCGGCCAGGGATAGCCCGTCAGCGCCCAGCTCCGCAGCCATTCGGTGAGGATCCACGCCGCGCCCCCGACCAGCACGAAACGCGCGTCGATTAGCGCCCCGGCGGCGTGATCCTTGCCCCAGCGCCACGCCAGCCCCGCCGCCATCATCGGATACAGCGCGAGGTACAGACACAGCAGCGCAACCGCGGGCGCGCCGAGCAAATGCGGCATCGCATCCTGATAGGTGAAGGCCTGCGCGATCCACATATTCGCAAGTGTCAGCTGCGCCCAGCCGAACAGCCACCCGCGCCACAATGCCGCGCGCACGCTCGGCGCGTTGTGGACCAACGCGAGCCATAGCGCGACGCTGACGAGCGTGACGGGCCAGAGTTCAAGCGGCGCAAAGCCAGTCGAGGCGAGGCCGCCCAGGATCAGCGCAGCAAGGCCGGGTCGGCGGGAGAGAATCGCGATCATCGGAGCCCTCGCTATGCGGTCGGGTTTCGTCAAACAAGAGCGATGACGCGCGATGTCGGCTGCGATAGGATGGCCGCATGGCTCGCCCCTTCCACCTCGCTTTCCCCGTCCATGATCTTGCTGCCGCGCGCGCCTTTTACGGCGGGCTGCTGGGCTGCGAAGAGGGGCGCTGTTCGGATCACTGGGTCGATTTCAATCTGTTCGGCCATCAAATCGTCGCGCATCTCTCGCCCACGGCGAGCGCGGCGCATCACAATCCGGTCGACGGCAAGGACGTGCCGGTGCCGCATTTCGGCGTGGTGCTGACCATGGCCGATTGGGAAGCCCTCGCCGCGCGGTTGAGCGACGCCGGAGTCGCCTTCGGCATCGCGCCGCACATCCGCTTCAAGGGCGAGATTGGCGAACAGGCAACGATGTTCTTCCACGACCCCAGCGGCAACGCGCTGGAGTTCAAGGCCTTTGCCGACGACGCGATGATCTTTGCGAACTAAAGTGGGGGGGGGCACGCCCAAGACGTGATCGAGTTTGGCGGATAGGCCAGGGACTTAGCTGACCTTGGCAGTGCTGGCGCGCCGCAATGCGATCGCGGGATAGGGTACCAGACAGAAGGAGTTGGTATTGGCGCCTAAAGCGCTACGTTGGCGGACATGCGGATGGACGCGATCAACGAGAATATGCGGGCAGCGATCCTGCGCCTGACGATAGCCGAGCGCGATTGCCTCAAGCGCTGTCTGAACCATCAGACGGCCAAGCAAATGGCCATCGATCTTGGTGTCTCCCCGCATGCCGTGGAAAAGCGGCTCAAGATGGCCCGCGCCAAGCTGGGGCTGTCCTCATCACTGGAAGCTGCAAAGCTCGTCGAGGCGTTGGAGCAGTCCGGTCGGCTGGGACCCGGTTCGTCGGACCTTCCCGCGGATGACGTCCGGCCCGAAGAAGGCGGTACCGAAGCCGCCCCGCGAAACGAGACCGCGTGGATCAAGCGGCGGCACCCCGCTTATGTGGTCTCAGGAGCAATGCTAATGAGCTTTTTCGCAGCAATCGCCTTGATGATTGTGGTTCAGTCATCCGGCGCCGTCGAGGGGCAGGCAAGCCCGTTGGCACGGGCCCCGTCCGCATCGTCAGCAGCACCCAGCGAGTTGCCGACTCCCGGCACCGAGGCGGCGTTACGGCGCCTTGTCGCCGGGCTCGCGAGCGGCGCACCCGATTATGGCAAGCTCGCGCCGCGGTTCGCCGAAGTCGTCCGTGCTGATCTCCCCGTCACGCACCCGCTGTTCAAATCACTGGGCGAGCTCAAGTCGATGACGTTTCGCGAGCGCGGCCCGATGGGTGACGACGCGTATACTCTCGTGTTCGCCAATGGCGAGGTTTTGATGTCGGCCGTGCTCGACGCCGAAGGCAGGATGCTCGGCGGCATTCTCCAGCCGGGGTTCAAAGCCACTCCTGGCGCGGTGCCCAATGCCGGGACCGAGGCTGCCTTGCGGCGCCTTGTCGCGGGGCTGGCGAGCGGCGCGCCCGACTATGACAAGCTGTCTCCCGGGTTTGCCGACGTCGTGCGCGGGGATTTGCCGCTGACGCACCCGATGTTCAAATCGCTCGGCGAGCTCAAGTCGGTGACGTTTCGCGGGCGTGGCCCGAGGGGCGACGACGCCTATAATCTGGTGTTCGCCAATGGCGAGGTTTTGATGTCGGTCGCGCTCGACCCCGAAGGCCGGATGGCCGGTGGCATTCTCCAGCCGGGGAAGCCGCCGGCGCGGTGACAGCACGGCTGACTTTCTTGCTGCGGAAAGACGATCAATCCTCTTGCCGGTCGATGATGCCCAGGCGGATCAGCATTTCGGCGGTGCGGGTGAATTCGGTCAAGATCGGTTCGAGAATGGGACCAAGGCTGAGATGATCGATCATGCCCGGTGGCGGTGTCACGCCGCCGCGCGGGTCTTCGATCAGCAGGCCGCGCGCGATCATCTTTTCGACCTGGCGCCGCACCGTTTCGCGCGGCAGGCCGGTGGCTGAGGCAATCGCGTTGCGCGTGATTGGCACCACCCATTCGCGCGGCAAAATGTCGGTGCCGGTGAAGTATTCGGGAATGTGCCGCTCGCGCATCAGCTTTTGCACATTGGCGACCGCGACGGTCAGATAGATTTGCAGATCGAGCGGCTGGTGATGACATGGCGCGCCGTTACTGCCCTTGGCTGATCATCTCCCCTTCCGCTTGCCCGTCGCACGCGTCAAATCGGCGGAACATCCGGGCGACCACGGGCTGCGGTGCGATCATTTCACCGCTGGGATCGAAGCGGGGGCCTTCGGCTGGATAGACCATTGCATTCACAACGGGCCGAAGCGGCGCATCGACGTCTTCCACGCGGTATTGGCAGTGGTCGATCACCAGCAGCCCGCCGGGTCGCAACTGGTCCGCCAGGAATTTCACTTCGCTGGAGAAGTGCGCAAAAGGATATCGCTTTGCGATGTTCCGTATCCCGCGTTGTTCGACCACATGGGGCAACCGTTGCAGCACGGCCATGCAGAAAATAGCGTCATAGGGACCCAGTTCGCTGATCGCGTCATGGGTCGAGCGAATGAACGTCATTTGTGGGTCTGCGGCCAGTTGCGCACAGGCCGCGAGCTGCACGGCGTTGATCTCGGCGCCGACCAGCCTCGCTCCTGGAAAATACCGGCGCAGGCTGACGACCTCTTCGCCGCTCGAGCAGCCAAAAGACAAAATGGCAGGCGCAGTGTTGTCGCTTAGTTCGGTCTGGGCTGCGGCAAACAGTTGCGGGTAACGATCGTGCCAGGTGACCGTGTTGGATTGGTGGACCGCGTTTTTTCTGGTCCAGCGCGTGATCAGCTCCGATCGCGCGCGGCGATCGTAGAGCAACACGCGCAGCCTTCCGACCGGGCGCAAGTAATCAAGCGGGTTCACTGAGGTGACCAAGGCTCCACGACCGTCGGCGAGTCCAGTTGGGACGGCGCCCGGGATATTGGGCAAATTGCGCGGGCCGGGTCAATGGGATGGAAGCCGCACCACACCCGCTCACGCTCTTTGCCCCTCAGCCTTCCTCGCGGTCGATCACGCCGAGCCGGATCAGCATTTCCGCCGTCCGCGTAAATTCGGTCATGATCGGCTCGAGGATCGGCGCAAGGCCGAGCTTTTCGACCATGCCTTCAGGGGGCGTCACGCCGCCGCGCGGGTCTTCGATCAGCAGGCCGCGCTCGATCATCTTTTCGACCTGGCGCCGCACCGTTTCGCGCGGGAGGCCGGTAGCCGAGGCAATCGCATTGCGCGAGATCGGCACCACCCATTCGCGCGGCAGAATGTCGGTGCCGGTGAATTGTTCGGGAATCTGGCGCTCGCGCATCAGTTTTTGCACATTGGCGACCGCGACCGTCAGATAGATTTGCAGCTCGGTCGGGTTGATCGCGGTGTCGGTGCTCTGAAACGCACGGTGGGTGGCGAGGAACAGGTTGGACAAGCCAAACATCGCGATCCGCCAGTTCGCGGCCATGCGCTCCGGATTCGTAACGACCCTTACTGCCAAAATACCACCCCCAATCGCCCGTCCCCTCAACAGGATAAGCTACATTGGGGAGACGCGCCAGATTCGATTGCCAACATCGTCAGCGACGAGCAGCGCGCCCGTGCGATCGGTAATGACGCCGACCGGGCGACCCTGCGCCTGGCCCTTGGCGTCGAGAAAGCCCGTCAGCACATCGACCGGCTTGGCGTTCTTCTGCGGAAAGCCCTGCGCGTCGAACGGGACGTAGATGACCTTATAGCCCGACACCGGCACGCGGTTCCACGATCCGTGCTGGCCGACAAAGGCACCGCTGGCGAAGCGCTGCCCAAGCTTCGCGTCATTGGCAAAAGCCAGCCCGAGCGAGGCGGTATGCGGCCCCAGCGCATAATCGGGGCGCCGGGCATATTCATACAGGTCGGGCCGGTTCGGCGAGACGCGCTCATCGGCATAGCCGCCCCAATAGCTGTACGGCCAGCCGAAGAAATCACCCAAGCCGACCGAGGTCATATAATCGGGCGCGAGGTCCGACCCGAGCATGTCGCGTTCATTGACCGTCGTCCACAGCCGCCCGCTGGCAGGTTCGAACGCAAGGCCCTGCGGATTGCGCAGCCCGGTGGCGAAGGGGCGGAATTTCTTGGCGACCGGATCGACTTCGAGAATGCAGGCGCGATTTTCTTCCTTGTCGAGGCCGTCGTCGGCGATGTTGGTCGCCGATCCAACCGCGACATAGAGGCGGCTGCCATCGGCGCTGGCAATCACATTGCGCGCCCAGTGATTGCCGCCGCCGGGATAGCGCACGACCACTTCGGGCTTGGCGGTGATCTTGGTCTGGCCCGGCACGAACGGCACGCGCACCAGCGCATCGGTGTTGGCGATATAGAGGTGGTCGCCCAGCAAGGTCATGCCGAGCGGCGAGTTGAGCCCGCTGATCAGCACTGTCTTCAGCTCCGCCACGCCATCGCCATTGGCATCGCGCAGCAGCGTGATGCGGTTGGCCGAGGGCACGCCGGCGCCGCCCTTGTTCAGCAAATAGCCCATCACCAGACCCGTAATGCCGCCGACATCACGCGGCGGCGAATTGGTTTCGGCGACGAGCACATCGCCATTGGGCAAACGGTACATCCAGCGCGGATGATCGAGCCCGGTGGCAAAGGCATTGACCTTCAGCCCCGCCGCCGGAGTCGGCGCGGCATTGGCGGGCCAGCCGACCGCGTCGGCGACCTTGATCGTCGGGATCATTTGCGGGCGCGGCGCGGTGATCTTCGGCTGCGCGCCCTGCACGGCGGCAAGGCTGAGCTTGGCCTGATCGGGCTGGCTCGCCCAAATCCACCAGCCAATTGCGGCCAGCGCCATCAGCCCCGAAACGATGAGAATATGTCTTAGCATGGCGGCAGAACTATCCTTCCCGAGGGCGAGCGCAAAGCGGAAACGCACGACTGGCGATGAAAGCGCAGCGCCGTTTGCCTATTTTTGTATGCGATACAGGCTTTGGCGCGGGATGGCTTTGGACTGAATCACCCCCCATCCGCTTGTTTCGAGCAAAGGCTCTGTCGAGCGAAGTCGAGACATCGAGAAACGCGGCCGCGCCGCCTTTGGCCTGTTTCTCGACTGCGCTCGAAACGAACGGGTCAAGGTAAAGTCATCTTACTCTAGCAGCCCAGCCCGGTCACGGCGCCGAGCAGGCTGGGCTTGCAGCGCTTCTTGGGCGGATCGCGGCGATTGTCCGACCCGCGGGCGTCGCCCATCTCCATGCCGGGCAGGAACGACGTCATCGAGCGGAAGCGCACGCGCGCGGTCCATTCCTGATTCCACGGGCCCTTGTCGGGGCGGGGCGGATAGACGAAATTTTCCTCGGGCCCATAAGCGATCAGATTGCCGAACATGCCTTCGCCGGTGGCCTTGCGGACTTCGGCGGGGATGACGCAGTTGGTGGTCGTGGGGGCCATTACGGTGCCGTCGCGCACGAGGCCCGCGACCACCCCGGGGCTGATCCAGTCCCACAGCGCGCCGCCGAAATCGCGGCTGTTCGACGATGACCACCAAATGATGTCGCCGGTATCGTTGCGGCCCTTCCGCCCCGCGCCATTGGCGCCGATCAGCCAGGCGTAATAGCCGGTGGCGGCGTTGACCGGGCTCCAGTTGAGCGCGACCGTGCCATCGGCGGGCATGGTCGTGCGGAGCTGAATACCGGGCATATAATCCTGCTGGAGCGAAAAGCCGATTTCGGGCGCGTAATTGCCCGCGATCCGGTGCTGGCCAAGCAGCGTGCCCGCCTGCGGCATCCGGCCCGAGCGCGCATTGGGCCATTCGCCATAGGTGCGGCTGTTGTTGACGCTGGGCCCGCGATCGAACGTCACGCGGCTGGTGAACAGATCGGGCGGGACCTGGCCTGCCGCCAGATTGGCGAAATCGATGATCACCGGCTGG
>CAYUYZ010000058.1:0-8439 GCA_964449575.1 uncultured Stakelama sp. | reverse complement strand
TCATCGGGAAGACATAATCCTTGACGAAGGTCTCGCGCAGATCGTCGATGAAGATATGCTCGGGTTTGACGCCTGCCATCTCGGCCTTCTTGCGAGCGGGTTCGAGTTCCTCCCCCTGGCCCAGATCGGCAGTGAAGGTCACCACCTCGCAGCCATAGGTCTGCTGGAGCCACTTCAGGATCACGCTGGTGTCGAGCCCGCCCGAATAGGCAAGGACGACTCGATTGATCTGGTCGGTCATGGCAAGCTCCTGAAGGCGAGAAAGCGGCGCGCTTTACGAAGGCGCGGGGACAGGTGCAAGCGACTAGGAGGAAGGAATGGCCAAGGCAAACAAGACCGTCGAAACTGAGGCGAGCGTCGAGGATTTTCTGGCCCGCGTCGAGCCGCCGCAACGCGTGGCCGATGCCCGCGTCCTGATCGACTTGATGGCGCGCATCTCGGGCGAGCCGCCCAAGCTGTGGGGGCCGTCGATCATCGGCTTCGGCAGTATCCACTACCGCTATGAAAGCGGCCGCGAGGGCGACACACCCGCGATTGCGTTCAGCCCGCGCAAGGCCGAGCTGGTCCTCTATGTCGGCGCGAGCACCCCCAACATCGCCGCGCTGCTCCCCGGCATCGGCAAGCACAAGACGGGGAAGGGGTGCCTCTATTTGAAGAAGCTCGCCGACGTGGACGCGGGGGTGCTGGAGGCGGTGGTGCAGACGGCTTGGGAAAACCGCCTGGCGGGGCAGGTGGCCTAACCGCGCATCACCCGCTCGGCCTCGCCCATATAGTCGCGGGTGATCGGCAGGGCGTGGCGGTTGCGGGCGTATTGGAGCTGGAAATTGACCAGCCCGCCATATTTGAACGCACACAAAGCGCCCGCCAGATAGAATTGCCACATGCGGAAGAAGCGCTCGTCGTACAGCGCGACAATCGCGTCCTTGGCGGCAGTGGTGCGGTCGTACCAATGTTGCAGCGTATAGGCGTAATGCAGTCGCAGCACTTCGACATCGGTCAGGAACATCCGCTGATGCTCGCTCGCCGCGACGATCTCCGACAGCGCGGGATTATAGCCGCCGGGGAAGATATATTTGACCGTCCATTTGTCGGTCACGCCGGGCGGGCCCATGCGCCCGATCGTGTGGATCAGCATCACGCCATCGGGGGTCAGCAAATCGCGGCACTGGCGGAAAAAAGTGCGGTAATTGGGCGGGCCGACATGTTCGAACATGCCGACCGAGACAATCCGGTCGAAACTACCGGTGACGTGGCGATAGTCGATCAGCTCGAACTTGACCTTGTCGGCAACGCCCGCCGCTTCGGCGCGCGCGCGCGCGACCTTGATCTGCTCTTCGGATAGCGTCACGCCGAGCACTTCGGCGCCGGTCTTTTCGTGCAGATAGAGCGCCAGCCCGCCCCAGCCACAGCCGATGTCGAGCACGCGCATGCCGGGCTTGAGCGCGAGCTTGGCGGCGATATGTGCCTTCTTGTCCGCCTGCGCCTGTTCGAGGCCATTGGCGGCGTCGGTGAAATAGGCGCAGCTATATTGCCGGTCGGCATCGAGGAAGAGATCGTAGAGCCGGTCGCTCAGGTCATAATGATGTGCGACATTGCGTTTCGACGCGCGCGCCATGTTCACCCGGCCGACGCGGTGGGTGACGCTTTCGAGGGCGCGCGTGAAGAAGGTGGGTTGCAGCGTGTTGGTGCCGCCTTCCCACAGATCGTTCATCGTCATCAGCGTGACCAGATCGAGCACGCCGCCTTCGTCGAGCACGAGCCGCCCGTGCATATAGGCCTCGCCCGCGCCGAGCGCGGGGTCGCGGATGATCGATCCCGCCGCGCCCTTGTCGGTGAAGCGGATCGTCACATTGGGATAGCCCGCCTCGGGCGTGCCGAAGCGCTTTTCGCTGCCATCGAAATGACGAACGGTGAGCTGGCCGCGCTTCACCGCGCGGGCGAGGAATAAGTCAATCAGTGCCATGTGTGGGTACGCTAGCGATCAGATTCCAGCGAACCAGTCATAATCGACATTGTCCTGCCAATAGCCGCCATGACCGCCCTGAATGTGCGAAAAATCTTCGACCAATTCCATGCCGATGACATATTTCGCCTGCTTGTAGCCAAGGTGGCGCTCGGCGCGGAGCCGCAGCGGCGCACCATGCGGCACCGTGACTGACGACCCGTTCATTGCCCAGGCGAGAATCGTCTGCGGGTGAAACGCATCGAACATGTCGAGCGATTCATAATAGGGCAGCGCCGCGCCGCGATAGTGGTCGGCGCAGTGGAACACGACATATTTGGCTTTCGACTGGACGTCGGCCAGCTTGAGCAGCGACCCCACCGTCGGCCCATGCCATTGGCCGACTGCCGTCCAGCCTTCGACGCAATCATGCTTGGTGATCTGGGTGCGCGCGGGCATCGAACGAATCTGCGCGATCGACAATTCGAGCGGCTTGTTGACCAGCCCGTAGATTTTCAGCCGATAGCTGGCGAATTTGTCGGCAACCCAAGCGCTATATTGGGGCGTTCCCGGATTGATCGACCCGTTGGCGCGGAACACCGGCGACATCTGGTCCGGGCGATATTCGGGCGCCAGCGACGCATAGCTCGAAAGCCCGCGTTGCAGGAAATAATGCGCCTCATTTTCCTTGTAGATATATTTGAGGACATCGGGATTGTGGATGACACTGTCGCAACCCGACAGCAGCAGCCCGGCGCCAGCGCCTGCCCCGGCAAGCAGCGAGCGGCGCGTGATGATCTCAGACATTAATGACCCTCCTCAGGGACTTTCCAGTAACCCGTGATCATCGAACCGACCTCACGGATCGGGCCTGCGAGAATCACCAGCGCAAGATGGACGACGATGAAGCCGACGATGCCGCACATCGCCAGGAAATGGAGCGACCGCGCGGAGGCTCGCCCGCCGAACAGGTCGAGAATCCATGGCCATGCCGCGTTGATCCCCGGCGACATGCCCAGCCCGGTAAAGATCACCAGCGGCAGCATGATGAAGATCAGCGATGCATAGGCGATCTTCTGCAGCACGTTGAACGCGCCCGGGTTCTTCGGATCGTGGAAGCGGAAGGCGAGGTGTTCCTTGATGTCGTACCACAGGTGCGACGGCGTGATTTCCGACGGGCGGATCACGAGCTGCTTCTGGAAATGGCGGTTGATCAGGCTCGTGATCATGAAGCCGAGCAGCCCGAACGCCAGGATCAGCGCGAAAAACAGGTGCCAGCGCCGCGACAGCGACAGATTATAGTTTGCCGGAATCGTGACCCAGCTCGGCCAGTGCGGCAGTTCTAGCCACGGCATGTCAGGCTGCGCGCCGTGCACGCCCCAGTAAAGATGCGGGTGGGCATTCAGGATGCCGAGCCCCGAACCTATCATGATGAAAACGGTGACGACGTTGATCCAGTGCCACAGCCGCGTCGTCAGCAAATGCTTGTAGATGTGGCGCGGCGGCGCCGGCGCGGGCGCGACCGGCGCCGGTTCCGGCATCGGCTGTGCCGTCGGATCGATCACTGCGTCCATTCCATACCCCGTCTATTGTGCGCCTATCGCGCCAATGCCTATGCTAGCGACAGATACGATACCACTCGACAAAAAGTGACAGCATAAAAAGGCACCGTTTTGGGCGTTTTCCGCTACTACGAGCCGCGCGACGGTCACGGCCTTGCGCATGATCCGCTCAACGCGATCGTGGCGCCGCGGCCGATCGGGTGGATCAGCTCGCTGTCGGTGGACGGCGTGCGCAATCTCGCGCCCTATAGCTTCTTCAATTTGTTCAATTATGTGCCGCCAATCATCGGCTTCTGCTCGATCGGGCCGAAGGACAGCATCGCCAATATCGAAGCGACGCGCGAATTTGTTTGGAATCTGGTCAGCCGCGATCTGGCCGAAGCGATGAACGTTTCGTCCGCAACCGTGCCGCCCGAGGTCGA
Source organism: uncultured Stakelama sp. (assembly GCA_964449575.1). Classification (GTDB taxonomy): domain Bacteria; phylum Pseudomonadota; class Alphaproteobacteria; order Sphingomonadales; family Sphingomonadaceae; genus Sphingomonas. Next base: position 4,513 of record CAYUYZ010000058.1, on the reverse strand, counting down.
TGAATTCGCGCTGGCGGGGCTTGAGGCGGCGCCCTCGCGGATCATCGCCGCGCCCCGCGTGGCGGTAAGCCCGGTGCAATTCGAATGCCGCCACAGCCAGACGCTCCAACTGACCAGCGCGGCGGGCGATGCGCTGCCCGCGTGGCTGGTGCTCGGCGAGGTCGTCGGCATCCATATCGCCGAGGAGGTGATCGTCGACGGCAGCTTCAGCACGATTGCCGCCGACCCAGTGCTGCGCGGCGGCGGCTGGGGGGATTATTTCACGGTGTCGGAGGCTGCGCGGTTTCGGATGAAGCGGCCAAGCTGAGCCTGTTTCCGTTCGTCCCGAGCGAAGTCGAGGGGCGGGCCCAGGGCGCATCGCTTGCAGCGCGTGTCTCGATGTCTCGACGCCGCTCGATAGAGCCTTCGCTCGACACGAACGGGAGGTGCAAAGAGTTAAGCGAGCAACCCCGGCCCCAGCAGCATCAGCAGCTTCACATCAATCGCGACGCCTTCGGCGCGCTTCGCTGCCACGAAATCCGCGATCCCACCAAGCGCCACGCGGTGGACGGTGATATCTTCGCCCGCGTCCCCGCCGCCGTCGCTGACCCGCACCAGATCAAGCGCGCGCACCAGCGTGAAGCCTTCCGAGACCATGCCGGGGGACGAGTGGAAGAACCCAACCGTCTCGACCCGGTCGGGGCGATAGCCGGTTTCCTCTTCCAGCTCGCGCGCGGCGGCAGTCTCGACCGGTTCGCCTTCGGTCTCGTCGCCGACGAGGCCTGCGGGCAGCTCGAGGCAGCGCTGGCCGATCGGCACGCGATATTGCTCGACCAGAATGACGTCGCCGTTATCGATCGCGAGGATCACTGCCGCGCCGATCCCGCGGGCGCGCGACGCATATTCCCACGTGCCGTCGACCTTCATCGTCATGAAGCGGCCTTGCCAGACGGTTTGCGCGCTCACAGTTCGATCAGTCGATCGGGCAGTTCGTTGGTGTCGGTGTCGGTCTTGGGGAAATGTTCGGCGATGATCGCGCCGATTGCCGTGACCGCAGCGACCATCCCGGCGCCGGTCCGCCCCGCGCGGACTTCGGTGACAAGCGCGGCCATCGCGTCGCCCCAGCGTTCGGGCGGGACTTTGCCGTGGATCGCTTCATCGGCGACGATTTCGGCCATATGCTCAGCCGTTGACAGGTAGAGCAGCACGCCAACGCGCTTGGCGGTGCGCTGTTCGGCGGCGACCTTGAACAGCTCAATGGCGCGCGCGCGGACGCGGCGGCGCTTGGTCGCCTTGGGCGTCAGCGCGAGGCGCCAGTCCATCCGCACCAGCGAATAGCGGGCGATCAGAAAAGCGACGACCTGCAGGATCATCACGCCGAGCAGCACCAGCCGCTCATCGGGCGCGGCCCAGCCGTCGCTGGTGAACGGCAGCCATGCCGGGTCGATCGCGACAACGGCGGGGACCAGCAGCGCGGCCAGCAAACCATATTGCGGCGGCACATCGCGGTAAGCGTCAGAGACCGGCGCGATCATCGTCACGATTTCGCCATCGGTGCCCGCCTCCGCCGCAGCCACGGCGGCGCTCACCGCATCGCGTTCTTCGGGACTAAGCCGCATCACCAATCCCCCGAGGCGCCGCCGCCTCCGAACGAGCCGCCGCCACCGCCGCTGAAGCCGCCGCCGCCCCAGCTACCGTCGCTGCCGCCGCCGCTGCTACCGCCGCCCCAGCCTGACCCGCCGCCCCAGCCCGAGCTGCGATTGTTATTCTCGGCCGCCGCGCGCGCGACTTCGAGCGCGGTCCACAGTGCGACCGACCCCCAATCGCTGTTGCCGCTGCGGTACGCCCGACCCGTCCGGCGCCGCGTCGCGGCAAGCACGATGAAGCCGACGACGAGCAGCCAGAAGATCACGCCCGCGCCAATGCCGAATGCCGCAGTGCCCGATGATTTCTTTTTGCGAGCCTTGTCGAATTCCTTGATCGCGGCATCGGTGCGCGCCTTGGCCTCGTCGGGATTGGCGCGCAGCTGCGCAATCAGCGCGTCGGTGCCCGCCGTCATCGCGCCCGGCACATCGCCGGCCTTCAGCCGGGGCACCATGATCTGGCGGATCACCTGCGACGAAAAGGCGTCGGTGAGATAGGGTTCGAGGCCATAGCCGACCTCGATCCGGGGGCCGCGCTTGCCCTTGGGTTCGTTGGGCGCAATGAACAGGATCGCGCCATTGTTGACGTCCTTCAGCCCCACGCCCCAGGCGCGCCCCAGCCGATAGCCGTAATCCTCCAGCGGATAGCCCTGCAGATCGGGGATGGTCGCGACCACCAATTGGCGCCCGGTTTCCTTCTGCAATGCCTCGAGCTTCGCCGTCAGATCGGCTTCGGTTTCGGGCGGCAGCACATTGGCGGCGTCGACGACCAGCCCCGTGAATTTGGGGAAGGTCTGCGCATTGGCCGCGCTGCCGAACAACAGCAGCGCGGCGAGGAAGGCGAGGAAGCGGATCAACTCCCGAAGTCGACCTTCGGTGCAGCCTCAGCGCCCGGCGTGGTCGCCGCGAACGGCACCTTGGGCTTGGCGCCATAGACGATGCTCGCGGTGATCGCGGTCGGGAAGGTGCGGATCGTCGTGTTATATTTCTGCACCGATGCGTTGTAATCGCGCCGCGCGATCGTGATGCGGTTTTCGGTGCCTTCGAGCTGGCTCATCAGCGTCTTGTAATTTTCCTGGCTCTGCAACTGCGGATAGGCTTCCTGCAGCTTCTGGAGCGACAGGCTGATGTTGTTCTGCGCGCGCTCATAGGCTGCAACCTTGCCCGGATCGGCGAGATCGGCGGTCGAAATCTTGACCTGGCTGGCCGAGGCGCGCGCCTGCGTCACTTCAACGAGGATGCTCTTCTCCTGCAAGCCGGCGGCTTTCACCGTTGCAACCAGATTGGGGATCAGATCGGCGCGGCGCTGATAGTCGTTCTGGACATCGGCCCAGCGCGCCTTCACTTCTTCGTCTGCGGTCGGAATGCTGTTGAGGCCGCAGCCGGACAGTAGCAGCACCGACGCGGCCAACCCATATCGAGTACGAGACTTCATGACCTATTCCCTCCAAACCCTTGCCAGCGCCCTTTACGCGAGGCAGCATCGGCCCCCAAGCCAAATCGGCGTGTACCGGGGGAGTGACAATGCTGAAGGAATTTAGGGATTTCATTGCGCGGGGCAATGTCCTCGATCTCGCCGTCGCGGTGATTATCGGCGCAGCCTTCGGCAAGATCATCACCTCGCTGACCGACGACATCATCATGCCGGTGATCGGCAAAATCTTCGGCGGACTCGATTTCTCGAGCCATTTCCTGATCTTGGGCGACGTGCCCGAAAAGCTGCGTGGCTCGACCGATTATGCTGCGCTGAAGGCGGCGGGGGTGCCGCTGCTCGGCTGGGGGTCGTTCGTGACGGCCGCGATCAATTTCGTGATCGTCGCCTTCATCATCTTCCTGATCGTGCGATCGGTGAACCGCATGACCGCCAAGCCGGTTGAAGCCGCACCCGAGCCAGCGGCCGAGCCCGCCGATGTCGTACTGCTGCGTGAAATCAGGGATGCGCTGGTGAAGCGGGATTAAGGTTAGAGCGAGCCGACGCGATTGACCCTGCGCTCACCCCGTTTGCCCTGAGCTTGTCGAAGGGCCGCCCTTCTTTTTCCGGCGGCTCGCAGAAGAAGGACAGTGCTTCGACAAGCTCAGCACGAACGGGGTGGTTGCAGAATGCTCTCGCTCAGGCCGCAACCAAATCCTCGGCAATCGCATCCGCGAGACTGGTGCCGTCGAGAATCCGCGCGGTCTCGTCGCGCACCCGCGCCATCGCCTGACGGATCGCGCAGGCGGCCTCGTCCTTGCAATCGGCGCAGCGGCGGTAGGCCGTCCGGCTGACGCACGGCACCAGCGCCAGCGGCCCTTCGATCACGCGGATGATCTCGCCCAATGAAATCAGGTGATTGGGGCGCGACAGCACATAGCCACCCATCTTGCCGCGGTGGCTGTGGAGCAGCCCGGCCTCGCGCAGATCAGCGAGGATCAGCTCAAGGAATTTGCGCGGCACGCTCGCGGCCTCGGCAATCCGGTTCATCGGGATCGGCGGACCACCTGCGGGGGCCTCGGCCAGGAAAAGCATCGCGCGAAGCGCGTAGCGGGAACGCTGCGTCAACATGATGGCGGCTCTATGAACCGACTTTGTGGCGAGTGGAAGGCGCTCTTTTCATTAATTGCGCAGCGCCTATATGTGCTTTTGTCGGGTTCGCCCGACTATGGCGATAAACGATGGCGTGGACTAGGCGCAGCGGACCCGGGGGCAGTACCCGGCGGCTCCACCAAAACCCCTTGGGCTTGCCAAGGGGCTCTGACGGGGCCGAACCAGGATCGACGTGTGTTGAATGGCGCTGTCTTTTGCTCGGAATGGGACCACCGTGACGGCCCATAACCAAGTGCCAACGATAACGAGGCGCTCGCAATTGCGGCCTAACCCAAGACTTAACGGTCTAGGTTAGTACGACGAAAGC
>CAYUYZ010000057.1:0-8475 GCA_964449575.1 uncultured Stakelama sp. | reverse complement strand
AAGACCGCTTACGGCATCTCAGCACCCGAAAGCGGACCGGCTGCAATCCACCCTTCATTGATCATTGAAACCGCGGACGGTCAGCAGTGCCGCTCAAACCAAGTCACTTGTTCAATCGCCGGGTCAATGCGTGTCGAGATTTCCCGCAGCCAGGCAGCTTCGTTGGCGATCCGTTCGGGGTCGCCTTCAATCCACCAGGCACGACGGTCAGTCGACCACCGATAGTTGGCCACTTTCAGCACATCCTTGCACTCATATGGCGCCCGCATCGCGTAAAGCCGATGAGTGGTGCGGCGAGCTGTTTCGATGAGGTGCGCGGCGACTGACCGCCCGCCTGCGGGAGCCGATGCAAGCAGGCAGGTGGTCGCCCACACGTCGGCGGCCGCACGATGGGCATCGGGCAAGAAAAATCCGCCCTGCGTCAACAGGCTAGCGATACTGCGGCCACCGCCCCATCCGAGCGCCGACCAATCGACTTCGTTCATCGAGCAAGCCCATGGCAGTTTAGCCAGTGCGGGGAAGCGGCGGGTAACGAAGCTGCGGTCGAACTTCGCATTATGCGCCACCAGCAAATCCACACCTTGAAGCGCCGAGATTACCTCAGCGTCGGGGATCCACTTGCCGATCAGCATGCCCGACGTGATGTGCGTCAGGCGCTCGATCTCAATCGGCAGATCCTCGGCAGGATCTTCCAACCATGATAGCGGTGGTGCGACGTTGATCACATCGCCCGCGTCGGGATCGATCGTCAGCTTGCCGACCGCGAACTCGATCATTTTGTGTCGCTCGGGGTCCAACCCGGTCGTTTCACAATCGACAATCGCGAGTGTCATGACATTGTCGGGCACGGGCATCGAGCGACACCAGATTTCTTCTGGCTTCGGCAGCCGACGGAGGACGCGGTAATCGCCAAGCCGTTCGAGTTGGAGGGCTAGCCGCTCACCGGCGCTGTTGGGATCAAGATGATAAAAGGACATATCTCTTCCTTGAAAGATGACAACGCCCGCCGCCTTGCTAGGCGACGGGCGTCGGGATTGATGGGAATGAGGCGCGTCAGGCGGTGACGGTGGGGCGCAGCCCAATCAGCTGGAGCCAAGCCACTTCAACAGCGCGGGTCTGGTCGGCATTGACGAGCCATTGCCAATGCCGACCGCCGCGGCGACCATTCGGTCGCCAAAACCGCGCGGTTGCCAGCAGATGAACATGCGGCGTCCCGACCCATAGCCCGTCCGCATCCTGCCGGTGGTGGATCGCCCAATCTACAATCATCCCCTTGTCGACGAGGTAACGATAAGCAAAATGCTCGACGAGCCAGGTCCATCGCTCAGGGCCTGCTCCGATAGGCAGGTCGGCTACGATATGCGTCGCAGCGATTGCCTGAGGGCCTTCGAGCGCGGCTGCTTCGTCGGCTTCACGCCACAGCGCATCGCCCGATTTCAGATGCGGCGGCAGCTTTTGCGGGTGACAGCGCCCGGCAGCAAGCAGGTCGCCGCGATCAACATAGCCGTCGGGCATCTTGCCGAACCTGTCGCTACCGCTCACACGATTGATGTAACACCACGAGGCCGTTGCCGTATAATGCGTCGCGTAAGGACCTTCGGTCGACCTTGTTTCGCGCCCGGCAGCGCACACGGGCCGCGCATTGAACGGCGGGCGCGGGCGAGCGCCCACCTCCCTCGCGCTATGCGCGCGAAGAATAGTCACGGTATCTGACATATCTTTTTCCTTGGAGAAAGCCGCATCGCGGCATTTCACGTGTCGCCGATGCGACACGTGGAGCCGCCAGGCTCGGTTCCATGCTTCAAAGCATTTTCCCTTCCGCCTTCTGGCTCACTCTCTCCTTTCCTGTTCTCTCTCATCAGGCTCGCGCGGTGTGGCCCCCGCGCTTTTCCACGCTGGCCCCATGCGAGTGCCGTTCAGCGTGAGCGGTCGACTTCATGCGGCGACCAGAAAAGCCACCCAGCACGTCAGCATCCTGACCATAAACTTCGACGGCTATCGGCTGAAGCAGTGCCGGGCGTCGCCGCTCCGCCGCCTGGGCGGCGCAAAGCCAGGTCTACGAGATCATTGACCCCGAAACGGAAAAGATCACGACCGCTCGATCGAAGACGACGACGACAACGATATGAAGAGAGCCCCGATCAGGGCCCTCTCCATATCGTCAGCCCTTCATCAAAGCTGGCCTGCTTTTACTTCACCCCGCTGGCCCGATGTCTGACCGGCGTTGACCGGTGGCGGACGTATCAGTCCATCAATCGATGCCACCCCCGTCGCGAGATCGGGCCGGAAAGGCGCGGGTCGGCGCGTCGGAAGGCGCGATGACACGATCGCTGGTCCGGGGACGAATTGCAGGGTTGGACGTGCGAGTCGGGAGTGCAGTGTGATGGTCCAAATCGTCGAACCTGACCGGCTCCTGCTGCCTTGCCGCAAGATCCTTCGTCGACATCGCGCGCCGATATGCGCGCGCCCAACGTTGCGGGGTTGAGGTTTCGTCGCGATGGCCGACTTGAAGATCGGCCGCACGCTTCCTTGCCTTGTCAACACCCCGTCTGGCGCGGTGCGCACGACGCTTTGCCTCCGCAAGCGTGATCGTCTCGATTTCCAAGCCCAGACGCCTGGCCACGCGCTCGCACTGGGCGATAAAGGCGGCATCGCCGAACACGGCCGCGCGACCGAACCGTGCATGGGTGAGTGTCAGCGCCGCTTCGACCGCGCGATCCGAGCTGTCGTTGACCCAGACAATGACCCCGGTATCGACGAGTGCTGGTTGGCCGCGCCGCGCCGGATCATTGTTCGACCAGTAGCGCACCAGTTCTCCACGACGCTCTGCTTCGAAGCCGGGCAAAACGGCAGCCGACGGTTCGGTGGCAGCGACGAAAGACACGTCGGCGATCCCCACGTCCGGGGCGCCGATCGCCCCAAAGTCGATCGCACCAATGTCATCAAAAGTCGCAGCGGCATGGCGCAGCGCACGAACGGCTTCGATGCGGCTGTTGAACGCTGCCTTGATCGACGCGGTCGCCGAAGCACGCAGCCGGGGCCATGCCGCCGCTAGATCGCGTCGCAGGCGCGGATCGCCGTCGAAGCCGGCAAGGTCGGCGCGGTGTGCCGACAGGTTGGCATTGGCGTCCGCGAGAACTGCGGCGCGTGTTTCAAGCAGCGCTGCGACCCTGCCGTCGATTCGCGCCGACAGCTCGCGCATCTGTCGTGAACGATCCAACCAGGCTTGCGCCTTATCGCCGTCGAGAACCCTGGGCGTATAGGGCGCGACGTCAATGCCTGCAGGCGGCTCGAAGGTACCCAGTCGATCCCTTAGCTTGTTCCAGCTATGGCGGCGATCGACGTTGCTGAGCTTCACATGTTCGTCGCCGGCATAGAGTTCGCCACCGTTGACTGCCGGCCGGACACCGAGCCCGTGCGGGGCCAGTTGGGCATGAAGCTGGCTCCATGAAACACTGTCGTCCAAAATAGGACCCGCCACGTCCTGAGAAAATCTTGTGAACGAGGCGAACCCGCTCTCCTGTTCCCATGCGAGGGTTTCCTGGCGGAGCGTCGTTCGCTTGCGGACGCTGCGTTCGAGTGTCGGCTTACGGACGACGTTGCCACCCTGCATTTCGTAACGCGCGCCGACCTCGGATTGCAGGTTCTGCGCATGTTCGATCCGCGCGATGGAGCGCTGCATCGCCTCCTTATATGCTGCGCGGCCGTCGTCTCCTTGACCGAAAGGTAATGCGTCACCCGTCGCCGGATCTACGGTTACGAACATCACGTGAAGATGGAAATTGTCGGTATCAATATGCGCGGCCCACAGTATCGCGGCATCATCGCAATCCAACTCCTTGGCGAGAACCGCCACAGCGTCGATGCAGCCCTGCTCCGTTAATCGCTCGCCCGCCCGGCATGATATGACGCTGTGGCGCACGGGCTTCTTGACCTTGCGGCTGCGTCGCTTGAGCCGCCGCTCGACCTCTTCCAGCCCAGCGTCCCAATCGCAGGGATGACCGCCGACCTGCGCAGCACGGTACAGAACGCGATCGCGCGGCGGCTCGGGCGTGTTCGACGTGCGCGACATGTACGCTGACAGCGTCAGTCCATAGTCCATGCCGATCGCGTCCGGCTTCAACCAGCAGCGATCGCCGTCAGCCATGTAACTGGCGAGGTAGCGCGCATAGCGCTCCACACTTTTGGCATTCGCCTTCGACTGGATGAGCTTGATGATCATTGCCGGAATATCGGCAGCACGCGCAGAAAAGCCAAGCTGAGTGCGTCTTTTTTCAACAACGCCGCAGGCGGGCGGTTGCGACACCCGCGGCACGCGGGCGGAGCGACCGCCTGACCCCGGGTTCGCCACCGCGAACCCGCATCCTGTGTCAAAATCTTCCCTGCCTGAAGCATCATGCAACATGGCGCGGCAACACATGGCGGGACGTGGCAAGGCGTAACGCAGTAGAGCGCGGCGTGACATAGCGCGGCGCGCCATCGCAGGGCGACACAGAACAAAATCTCAGAATGTCCCAAGGATCGGCTTGCGGATTCTGCTTGGCAAAAATTCCACGCAGGAAAACCGCCGATGATCAAGAAATATTGCTGGATGTCCCCTCAAATGGCGAGGGTCTAGGCGATGCCACGCAGAGTGTTCGACGGCATTAAGCTGTCCCAGGACATAGCGCAGATGCAGGCAGCAGACAAGGTGTCGCCGCCCAGCGCCCAACCGTCGCTGATGGACGTGGTGCGTCAGTTTGCGACCTACATCGACACGCGGGCCAAGCTGGGCTGGACCGAAACTATGATCGCGGCGGTGTTAACCGAAGCCGGATACGCGATCGGGCCGGCGACGCTGCGATCTTACTGCACGCGGCTGCGCAATGAGGGCTTGCTCCCGCCTCTTAAGGACAAAGCGCCGAAGCACTCGAGACCCGCATCGGTGCCGGTCCCGGCTGGTCAGCCGCCCGCCCCGGTCGCAGCACAGTCGATCCCAATCAGTAAACTTGCAAGCGACAGCGTCGGCGTCGTCGACGCGACCATGTCGATCGCGGAACCAATTGTGGACGGCGCCATGTCACGAGCGCCGCCGCCCACAGGACCAACGGCAGAAACGATACCCCCCGCTCCCCTCGCCGCAGGGCGCACCTTCAAGGTCAATCGCACTACCCTTCCGCCCGACCGGGCATGAGACCATAGCCAAGGAATGAAGCCATGAACATTACCGTACCCACAGTGCTAAACCGCCGGCTCCGCCGCACCATCCTGAGCATCAAGAACAAGGGCGGGGTCGGCGGGAGCCACCTCACCATTGCAACCGCAACGCTGTTGCGGATGAGCGCCAACGGCGCGTTCACGACGGTGTTGGTCGATCTCGACGGCTCGACCGGCACCACCATCAGCAAGATGGGCGAGCGCGATGCTGACGGCATCATAAAGGAGGAGCAGTCGCTTGAGAATGGCGTGCCAGCGATCGACCTGTTCGATCCCGATCAGCGTGGTCAGTTGCTGCGGCTGACGCAGATCGAGGACCGGTTCTTGATCCTCGACGGACCCGCAGCTTCGCTGAACACGTTTCGCGCGCTGACCGAAAACCTCGACGCCCGGGACTTCGCCCAGGCCAACGCCGACTCTGGGCGCGAACTCGTCGTGATGATCCCGATCACACCGCATTTGGCCGCGATTTCTGCGGTGCGCGACGCAATTGAAATGTTTGGGGATCAGGCCAGGTACGTCGTCGTGCGCAGCATGCTGGGATATAAGCCGAACGACTATGTGCTCTGGGACTCGCCCGCGTTCTGCGACAAGTTCGGCCGGGTCGTGAGCGGCAATTCCAAAGCGATGCTTGCCGAGGTCGGCGGCATCGTTCTCGACATGCCCACGCTCAACCCGAAAGTGTTGGCGCGCGCCGAAGCGCTTAAGCTGACGTTCGCCGAGGCGCTCCATTCCCCGCTCCTTGAAGTGGACGAGCGCACCTCGGTCCGCAAGTGGCTGAATGCTTGGGCCGGGCAGCTCGATCTCATCCGAGATCCCCTCGGCCTGGATCCTTCGTTCAACTGGAACGTCGCATGAGCGCCAGGGATAGCGGCGACCGCCGCAAGTCGTCCGATGAGTTGCTGCGGCAGCTCGTTACCGATGACGAGTATATGGCCGTTCTGGAATATGCGCGTGAGGAAGCGTTGGAGAAGGACAGCACGGTGTTCTTCCTGACGGCTCTGCTCAAGGTGTTCGCGTTCGCCTTCGATCGGTTCCTGCAAATCATCGAGATTGCCGACATAGGTTGCTCAGCGCTGCTTGCTGCCACTCGTCAGAGTGACACGCGCATCAACCAAACGCTGACGCAGAATCGCGAACTCTTTGAGGCCATGATGTCCAAAAACCTGGATCAGATGGGATATTATGTCGGCGAGATGCGCTCCGCGATGGGCGAAATCCGCGTGGTCAAGGACGATCTGGAGAAGACAGCAACGGAGGCCAAGGCGGTATATCAGGTCTACAAGCGCCTGACGGGCGATGGTGCTGCCAACGCTCTATCCCAGCAGTTTCAGCGCGCCGTGTCTTTGGCTCACGAAAGGGCCATGCCTGACTATAAGGATCGGCTGAGCGAGCTGATTGGCATGAAACTCAGCGGGTTCGTCGTCTTGGCGGCGCTCATGACGGTCGAGATTGTGATCCTCGGCATTGTGATCGTCGCATTCAAGTAGGGCGCTTGGCCAAAACCTTCGACGATCCTAGAACTGGTCGATGACCAGCATCATTATCACCGAAATCAAGGCGCTGACGCTTCGGCATCGCTTTCTCAGCCGGCTCAACAATCGGTCGGACATCACCGCGCCAGGAAGCATCAGCCCAGCGCTCGAAAAGCACCTGAGCCGCTTTCTCATCGCTGGCGTCGATTACGATGCGGAGCCAGGCGCGGAAGGATGGCCCGTGCCGACGGGCGCGCGGTACGCCAAGCTCTGCTTCTCGCCGTTGCTAGCGGCTAGCGCGCCAGCCGAGCTCTCGGCCCGCCTATACACGCTGCCGCAATCGATCGACCACTTTGTCGATTATATTGAGAAGATCACGACGATCGCACCGGCTCACGACGCCGAGCTGATGCAGCTGTTTCGATTCACGCCGTCTTGGCTGTTCGACGCGACCGCGGCGATGCGGGTTCAATGCCCGGAAGCATGGCGCCTCTTGTTGAGCAACGAGTTCGCTCTTGCGCTCCAGCTGTGGAGGCCGCTTGGCGATATCGTGGAAGGCAGTCCGTTCCGTCATCCACTGATTCACGGTTTCATGATCCTGGCCGAGGCGGAGCGGGGCTGCCTCCTCATGCGGCATCTTGCGCGCGTGCGCCGCATTGCGGAGCGACCGGAGCTGTTGGAGGCGTTGGACTCCAAGCTTCCGCTTGGTACGTGGTTCAAGCCCGACGAGCTGCGGGAACTCTATCGCTGGCTGGAATACGCGAGCTTCTCGTCCGGTGCGCTCGGCAAGATCCTGTTCAATATGACGGCCGAGGGGATCGCGGCGTTGCCCCGTGGCTTCGCGCCATGGGCGATCGCACGCGGGGACAAGATCGATCCGTTCGCCCTCTTTGGCGATGACCGTTCCATCCGCAATCTCATGGCAGACGTCTTCAAGCTGCCCCCTTTACCGCCCGTTGTCACGCCGGAAGGCTCCATCGAAAATCCCGTCGAGCGGAAGCGCATCATACTACGCGACCATAATCCCTTCAGGTGGTATGGCATGACCAACAAGGTTCTACCGCTTATACTTCTCGATGGAATCCGCGCTGCCTATCCGCCGAAGCGCGTCCCAAACCTCGCAGTTCAGCCCACCTCACGGTCAAATCGCGAGATGCTCATGGCGCTCGCCTCGATCATACGGAAACGGGTCGACCCTGACCAGCAAGCTATAATGGAGGCTGCGTCCCGGACGTACACAAAGGGCTCGCAGATCTTTCATGGGGCGTTGGTCGAGCTCCACGGTAATCGGAAGATCGGGTTGAAGCTGGCGCAACTGTATCTGCCACACCGGGGTCGGGACGGTTCCGGTGCACGGTTCGATCCAACCATGTGGCTAACGCCGCTGCGCGACGCCAAGTTCTGGCGGATGTTCATCGATCTGCGGCGGGGCAGTGCGATGCATCGCAACCGGCATTTCGGGTTTAGATCGAAGGTGCGGGCGGCTATCGGTATCTTGCGTCGCGGATATGGCGGATTCTTTGCAAGCCTGACTTGGTCCGAGGAGACCGCGCGGATCACGTGCGATCTTGCCGCCGCTATCGGCCCGATCAGCGCAAACCCTCAGATCGCCTACGCAATCCAAAACCTCGAACGGAAACCTTCGATCCGACGACGAATGGGGATTACCGTCCGGCGCCTCGGTTACGGGGACGGCAAGAAGCGCAGTGCGGCGGCGTCACGGGTAAAAAAGGTCAAGTGATTTACCACAAGGGTGGAAACCGGAATGGCCGGTTTGGAGCGCGGGGAAGCGTTTTCGGCCGTT
>CAYUYZ010000056.1:0-10571 GCA_964449575.1 uncultured Stakelama sp. | reverse complement strand
CGCGACACGCGCGGGCGCGCCAAGACGATCAACTTCGCGATTCTCTATGGCATCAGCCGCTGGGGCCTCGCCGGGCGGCTCGATGTCAGCGCCGACGAAGCGCAGGCGATGATCGACCGCTATTTTGAGCGCTTCCCGGGCATCAACCGCTATATCGCCGAGACCACGCAATCAGCCCGCGAGCGCGGCTATACCGAGACGTTGTTCGGGCGCAAATGCTGGTTCCCCCGGCTGAAATCATCGGTCCAGCACGAGCGGCAGGGCGCCGAGCGCGCCGCGATCAACGCGCCGATCCAGGGCACCAGCGCCGACATCATCAAGCGCGCGATGGTGCGGATGGGGCCGGCGCTGGCCGAGGCTGGCTTGCATGACGTCAGGATGTTGCTGCAGGTGCACGACGAACTGGTGTTCGAACTGCCCGAGGGCGATGTCGCGGCCGCGAAGCCGGTGATCGAGCACGTGATGGCAAGCGCTGCTGAGCCCGCAGTCACGCTGTCGGTGCCGCTCGGGGTGGAGATCGGTACCGGGCCGAGCTGGGGCGCTGCGCATTGACTTCAGCCGGGGCCGCGCCGTCCGACGACATCGCCGCGCTGGCCAAGGGAGGGCGGACCAATGTGTTCGGCTTCGGCTTGCGGCTGCTGGCGCGCGTGCCGTTCCTGTTCATCGCCGGGCGGCTCTATGGCCCCGAGACGGTGGGCAAGTTCGCGCTAGCCGTGGTGGCAGTCGAACTCGCCGCGCTGCTCGCCACGCTCGGCATGAAGCGCGGGCTGGCACAGGCGCTGTCGACCACTGACCGCCCGCACGCGCATGTCGCCTGGGATGCGCTCGCGGTCGCGCTATTCGCCTCGATCGCGGCAAGCGCGCTACTGTTTGCGGTGCCGCAGATCATGTACCGGGGCGATCCGCCAGTGGGGATCGCGCATTGGCTGCCCGCGATCATCGTCGCGATTGCCTGGTCCGACATCAGCCTGGCCGCCCTTGCCTATCGCCGCGATCTACGCGCGACCGTCACCGCGCGCGCGATCGTCGAGCCGTGGACGATCAGCATCGCGGCGGTGCCGATGTGGTATTACAGCCCGCACGACGGGCTCGAAATCGCCTATATGCTGTCGATGGTCGCGGCAGTGGTCGCTTCGCTGATCCCGTTTGTGCGCAGCTATGGCGTGCCGATCGGCTGGAAGCCGCGATTGGGCACGATATTGGGGCTGGCGTGGGCGAACGTGCCGCTGGCGGGCGCCGATGCGATCGAATGGGCGACGCGCAACATCGACCGCTTCATCGTCGGCCAGCTCTTCCCGCCCGCGATCGTCGGCATTTATTATATGGCGCAGCAGATCGCGTCGCTCCCCGGGCGGTTGAAGACCAGCTTCGATCCGATTCTGGGGCCGGTGATCACGCAGAGCCTAGCCATCGGTGACCGTGCCGCCGTCGCCGCGCAGGTACGCCAAGTCGGCTTCTGGATCATCGCCGCGCAGGGGTGTCTGGCGCTGATGGGATCGATTCCCGGCAAGGCCGTGATGGGGACGATCGGCCCGCAATTTGTCTACGGCACCGCCGCGCTCGCCTTTCTGCTCGTCGCCGAAGTGCTCGCCGCAACCGGATCGACCTGCGAAAGCGCGCTCGTTTATGTCGCGCGGCACTGGAATCTGCTGATTTCGGGGGTGATGCTGGCGTTGCAGATCGCGCTTAGCTTTGGCCTGATTTTCCTGATGCGGGAGTGGGGCTGGCCCGACAATTATCAGGCGGCGGGGCCAGCGATTGCGCTGATGGCGTCGCTGGCGATCACCTCACTGGTGAAGGCGTGGCTGCTGCGTCGGTTGCTCGGTGCGCCGGTGTCGGGCTGGCGCTGGCAATTGGCGGTCGCGGCGGGCACGGCGGTCGTGCTGGGCGGCGGGTTCACGCTGCTGCCGCATCGCTTCGAATGGACGCAGCTGGTGATCGGCTTGCCGGTGATGGCGGCGAGCTATTTGTTCGTGATCTGGCGCGTGGCGTTCAAGGCCGAGGACCGCGCGCTGTTCAAGCGGATGCCGACACCAGCGGCTTAGAGCGCGATGGCTTAAAGTCGAATCCCAACCCAGCCCGTTCGTGTCGAGCGAAGTCGAGATACCTTGCGCATCGCCCGAGGCCCGTTTCTCGATGTCTCGACTTCGCTCGAAACAAACGGCAAGTGTAAAGTCGTCAGAA
Source organism: uncultured Stakelama sp. (assembly GCA_964449575.1). GTDB lineage: Bacteria > Pseudomonadota > Alphaproteobacteria > Sphingomonadales > Sphingomonadaceae > Sphingomonas. The sequence goes on along the minus strand of CAYUYZ010000056.1, from coordinate 8,387 downwards.
TTCAATGCCGAAAATGGCGCATGCCGGTGAATAGCATCGCCAGCCCCGCTTCGTCGGCCGCCGCGATCACTTCCTCGTCGCGGATCGAGCCGCCGGGCTGGATCACCGCCGTCGCGCCTGCCTCGACCGCCGCCAACAAGCCATCGGCGAAGGGGAAGAAGGCGTCCGACGCCACCGCCGAGCCGATCGTGCGCGGGGTCGCCCAGCCTGCCTTGTCGGCGGCGTCGCGCGCTTTCCACGCGGCGATCCGGGCGGATTCGAGCCGGTTCATCTGCCCCGCGCCAATCCCCGCCGTCGCGCCGTCCTTGGCATAGACAATTGCGTTCGACTTGACGTGCTTGGCGACCGTCCAGGCGAAGAGCGCGTCGGCGAGTTCCTGATCGGTGGGGGCGCGCTTGGTCACCAGCTTGAGGTCATCGGCGTGGACGCTGCCATTGTCGCGGCTCTGCACCAGCCAGCCGCCGGTGATCGCGCGCACTTCGAGGCCCGGGCGCTGGGGTTCGGGCAAATCGCCGGTCAGCAGCAGCCGCAGATTTTTCTTGAGCGCGAAAACCGCCAAGGCATCGTCATCGGCATCGGGCGCGACCACGACTTCAGTGAAAATTCCGCTGATTGCGTCCGCTGTCGCGCGATCGAGCGGGCGGTTGACCGCGATGATCCCGCCAAACGCCGACACGCTGTCGCACGCGAGCGCATCGGCATAGGCCGCCTCGATCGTCGCTGCGGTCGCCACCCCGCACGGATTGGCGTGCTTGACGATGACGCAGGTCGGATCGGCATTTTTGAACTCGCTGACGAGCGCGAGCGCGGCATCGGCGTCGTTATAGTTATTGTAGCTCAATTCCTTGCCCTGCACCTGCCGCGCATCGCCGATCCCGCGCGCGGCGGGGCCACGGTGGTGGTAGAAAGCGGCATGCTGGTGCGGGTTTTCGCCGTACCGCAGCGGCACCGGGCGTTCGAGGATGAATGGCAATGTGGCGGGAAACGTCTCGCCCTGATCGGCAAACGCGAACCAGCTTGCGATCATGGCGTCATAGGCAGCGGTCGCGGCAAAGGCCTTGGCGGCGAGGTGTTTGCGCGTGCCGAGCGTCGTTTCCCCGTCCGCGACCAGCGCATAATCGGCGGGATCGGTGACGATCGCCACAAAGGCGTGGTTTTTCGCAGCCGATCGCACCATTGACGGCCCGCCGATGTCGATATTCTCGATCACCTCATCGCGCGCGGCACCCTTCGCGACGGTCGCTTCAAACGGATAGAGATTGACGACGACGAGATCGATCGCGCCGATATCATGCTCGGCCATTGCCGCCAGATGCGCCGCGTCATCGCGGACCGCCAGCAAGCCGCCATGCACCTTGGGGTGAAGCGTTTTCACGCGCCCGTCCATCATTTCGGGAAAGCCGGTGAGCTCGCTGATATCCTGCACCGCCAGCCCCGCGTCGCGCAGCGCCTTGGCGGTGCCGCCGGTCGACACCAGCTCGACGCCCTTCGCCGCGAGCGCCTGACCCAGTTCGACGATCCCGGTCTTGTCGGACACCGACAGCAAGGCGCGGGTAATTTTGATCGTCGTCATGGCAGGGCTCCGGAGGCAGCGGTAGCGCCGCTGTGGCCTGTCACCGTGCGCGCTTCAAGACCCAGCTCACGCTGGCGCCGCCGGCGGGTGCCTCACCAACGATCACGAGCTGTTTGGTGGGTTGGGGTACCCCGGCGCCATCGACCCACAGGCTGTCGTCGATCGCGAGCGTGCCGCCACGGCAACGGAATTGCCACAGCGCCCCGCCGGGGACGCGCAGCAGCGCCGCCATCCCGTCGCTCGTTGGCGTTGCCTCAACCCCCAATCCCAAATGAAAGCGCACGACAAAGGGTGTCGCTGCGCGGCGCGCCTTCCGCCCGCTCGGGAGCAGCATGTCGTCGCCGCGCAAATCGCGCCCGTCGCTGGTCAGCACGAGCTGGCGGCGGTGGAGAAAGCCGAAGCGCCGGGCATAGCCATCATGGCTGGCCTCAATCCGGCTCGATGTTTCGCTTTCCTGGCGGCTGAGCTCGACTTCGCTCACCCCTTTGCCGAGCGTACCATCGGCGTGAATCGCGGTCGAATTACTGTCGCCGACGATCAGCGTCGAATGCGCCGCCGTCGTGCGCAGCCCTTCGGCGCGCTTGGCGGGAAGCTTCGCCACGACCGCGCGCGCGCCGCCGCAGTTGACGATCAACCGCTGCGGTCCGTCCGAAAATTCGAAAGCGAGTGTCGAGCCGCAGCCGCCTTCGATCAGCCGCGCGACCGGTGGGGGCGCCGCATCCATGATCAGCACGCTCGCGCCCGCGCTCATCCGCTGATAGCCCCATTCGCGCGCCTGCCGCAGCGGGCGCGTGCGCACGCCCGACGCATCGATCACTGCCGCGATGATGTCAGTGGTGAGCGGCCCGCCGCCCTGCCAGCTCGACAGCGTGCGGTCACCGTGCATCAGCCCGAGCAGCGCGGGCACCAGCTTGGCCAGCGTCTCGGCAACAAAAGCGGGCGGGTCGAGCCGCCGCGCGGCATAGCCTTCGCGCAAGGTCGTGAGCAGCGCGATCAGGTCGAGCTGCGCGATCCCTGAGCGCTGGACGCTGCCGCCATCGGCGAAGACTGAAGCGGCCAGCGCACGCTGGAGCCCAGCTTCGCCGCCCTTCTGGCGCGGCTCGCCACCCGCGATCATCAGCCCGGCCATCGTCACGCCGCACCAGCCCGCGACGCGACCGGTGCCGGGCGGCAGTTTCTCGACCGCGCGGTCGAGATGCCGGGCGCCGCGCGCCATCGCGTTGAGCACCGCCGATCGATAGACAAGGTCGGCACTCGACAGGATCAGCGGCGCGTGTGCCGACCAGAACATGATCCGCCGCCCGAGCAAATCGGCGCGCCACGCCGGCGTGGACACCGTCTCCGCATGCTGGGCAAGCCAGGCGCGCATCAGCGCTTCAGCAATCGGCGCGCCGCGTGCGCGCGTCGCGACGCTCGACAAGTCGCGCAGCCAGGTGAAGCTGTGCAGATAATCGGCCATCGCGGGCGACACATTGAGTCGCGCGAAATCGATTCCGGCGAGCGGCAGCAACTCGCCGCGCAGATCGACCCATCCTTCGAGCAGCGCGGCACCGCGTGACACATCACCGAAGATCGGATCGTCGGGCACTGCGATCAGCTTGAGCGGATGCTTGCCGTTGAGGCGCATGCCGTGGATCGGCGTGCGCCACGCGAGCCGGTGGAGCCGCTCGGCGAGCCTTTCGGCGAGCGACAGCCCTTTGTCGCCGCCCAATCGGATCAACCGTCGGCCCTGCTCAATACTGTCGGCGAGCGTGTCGCGGGGGTCGTGATCGGCCACTATCCCCTCAGGGCAGCGATGTTGGCGGCATAGTGATCGGGGCCGCCGCGAAACACGGCGGTGCCCGCCACAAGGGCGTCGGCACCAGCCTCGACGCAGGCCTTTGCCGTTGCCGGATCGACGCCGCCATCGACTTCGAGATCGATCGCCTTGCCGAGCTTGTCGATCATGGTGCGGATCGCGGCGATCTTCTTGAGCTGCGAGGTGATGAAGCTCTGTCCGCCGAAGCCGGGATTGACGCTCATCACCAGCACCAGATCGACTTCCTCAAGCACATAGTCGAGCATCTTGGCCGGGGTCGCCGGGTTGAGCACCACACCGGCGCGCTTGCCGAGCGCCTTGATCCGCTGGAGCGTGCGGTGGAGATGCGGGCCGGCTTCGGGATGGACGGTGATCGTGTCGGCCCCGGCTTCGGCGAAGGCGTCCAAGAACGCATCGACCGGCGAGATCATCAGATGGACGTCGAAAGGTTTCGCCGTGTGCGGGCGTAGCGCCTTGATGACCGCAGGGCCGATGGTGATGTTGGGCACGAAATGCCCGTCCATCACATCGACATGGATCCAGTCGGCACCCGCCGCGTCGATCGCGCGCACTTCCTCCCCAAGCCGCGCGAAATCGGCGGACAGGATCGACGGGGCGATGCGGACGGGATGAACAGACTGCGGCATGACCGATTCTGTAGCACGCCCGACTCCGCCCGCAAGCGTGTTGGTCAGGCGATCCGCATCATTCGTGCGATGAAAAAGCCGTCACAACCGCCGACATCGGCGAGCGTGCCGGGGAGCGTGCGCAGCCAGCCCTGTTGTGCTGCCACCAGCCCGTGCGGCAGCTCGTCCGGCAGCACGCGATCAATCGCATAATCGAGCCGATCAGCGAGGAATCGGCCGATTTGCTCTTCGCCTTCTTCGGGTTCGAGCGAGCAGGTCGCATAGACCAGATAGCCGCCAGGTCGCACCCAATTGGCAGCGCGGGCGAGGAGCCTCGCCTGAAGTTCGGCCATTTCGGCGATCAGCGGCACGCGCACCCGGTGGAGCACATCGGGATGGCGCCGGAAAATCCCGGTTGCGCTGCACGGCGCGTCGAGCAGCAGCGCGTCGGCGGGGGCTGTCGGTTTCCAGTCGAACGCGTCCGCGGTCACGACGTCAGCCTTCAGCCCCGTGCGCGCCAGATTGTCACGAAGTCGCGCGACGCGACTCTTGGCAATATCGATCGCGGTCACCTGCCACCCGGCGGCGGCAAGCTGGAGCGTCTTGCCGCCCGGCGCGGCGCACAGGTCGATGACGTGCCCTTCTCCGCGCCCGATCAACCGCGCGGGCAGGGAGGCAGCAAGGTCCTGCACCCACCAGCGACCCTCGCCATAGCCCTCGATATCGGGCACCGCGCCGCGTTCGGCGAGGCGGAGATGGCCGGGCATCAGGCTCACCCCGCCGAGCGACGCCGCCATCGCATCGGTTTCCGCCGGATCGGCGAGCGTCAGATCGAGCGCCGGCGGTTTGGCGAGCGCCCGCGCGGCCTGGACGAGCATGCCGTCGCCCCACGCCTGGTGCCAGCGCTCGGCGGTGGCGGGCGGCAACGATGGGAGCGCGGGGAGCGTCACGCCTTTACGCATCAGCGTGCCAAATACGCCGTGGACGAGCTTGCGCGGGCCGCCGTCGACGAGCGGCAGCACGGTCGAGATCGCGGCATGACCCGGGGTGCCGAGCGCCAGCGCCTGCACCAGCGCGATCCGCAGCGCCATCCGCGCCTTGGCATCATCGGGCAAAGGCCGCTGCGTCGCCGAATCGATCAGCGCATCGAGATCGCCCAGCCGCCGGAGCACCTCGGCGGTGATCGCATGCACCAGCGCGCGATCATCAGCCCGGGTGATGCCGCGCGTCGCGCCCGGCAGGCCGGCTTCGAGCGGCTGACCGCGCCGCAGCACCGCATCGAGCAGCTTCAGCGCCGCGAGCCGGGTGGCGACCCCGGCCCCCAGCCCGTCCTTTGGCCCCTCTTGCACGTCGTCGTTCGAAATCCGATGTCTCCGGTCAATCAAGGAGCCAGACCATGGGCCAGCGCCCCGATCATGTGAAGCCGCCCGCGCATCTGTCGCCCAACCCGCCGCTGCCCGCACCGGCGCTGGTTGCGGACGACAAGGGCAAGGACGATCCGCTCGGCCTGAACCCGGTGCGCTATGGCGACTGGGAACTCAAGGGCATCGCGATCGATTTTTAGGTCGCGAGCATCGCCGCGAGCTTGAGCACCGTGTTCCAGTTGCGCGCGGTGGCGCATTTCGGGAAACCCAGCTTTGCGGTTGCTAAGTGCAGCCGCGAATCGCCGATATTGGCGGGATAGTCGACGAACAGCTCGCGCCCCACGGCGTGGAGGCGTTCGGGCCCGTCGTAGATCGTGGGCACGCGACCGAGCAGCGTGGCGGGAAACGCATCGCGGTGGAAATGCACCAACAGATGCTGGGGACGGGCCTCTGCCGCATCGGCGAAGGGATTAGCGGCGATGATCGCGGCCATCGCGGCAAGATCGCGCGCCATGACATCGGTTTTGAGGCCGATCGCGGCGAGCGCCGCCTCCACCTGAGCGACCACGGCTGCTTCGTCGCCTTCATCGCAATCGAAGACGACATTGCCCGAGGCCAGCAAGGTGCGCACATCGCGCCAATCGAGCGCCTCAACTGTCGCGCGCAAATCGGCCATCGGCAGCTTGCGATTGCCGCCGACGTTGACGCCTTTCAGCAGCGCGGCCCAGCGCATCAGCGATGTTCTTCGCGCAACGGGCGGGCCATCAGCGCCTCAATGACGTCACTTACCGGCGCGCCGCCCAGCAGCGCACACACAGCATCGACGACGGGCATTTCGACGCCGGCGTCGCGAGCCGCAGCTTGGAGCACAGGGGCGGTGAACGCCCCTTCGGCAACACTCCGTTTGCCCGCGAGCAGCGCTTGCGCCGACTGGCCCTGACCAAGCCCCATACCGAGCGAGAAATTGCGCGAGCTGGTCGAGGAGCAGGTGAGCACCAGGTCGCCAAGCCCGGAAAGGCCTGTCAGCGTTTCCGCCCGGCCGCCGCGCGCGAGCCCAAAGCGTGTCATTTCGGCAAAGCCGCGCGCGATCAGCGCGGCGCGGGCATTTTGGCCAAGTCCCGCGCCGTCTACGACCCCGCAGGCTATCGCGAGGACATTCTTCACCGCGCCGCCGATCTCGGCGCCGACCACATCGGTCGAGCGGTAGAGGCGAAAGCCGGGTCCCGACAGCCGGTCAGCGAGCGCCCGGCCCAGCGCCTCGTCTGTGCAGGCGAGCGTCAGCGCGGTCGGCAGGCCGCGCGCGACTTCGGCGGCAAAGCTCGGTCCCGAAAGGACCGCGATCGCCGCCCCGGGCGCGACCTGCGCGGCGATTTCGCCGACCAGCAGCTTGCTCTCGGCCTCGATTCCCTTGGCGCAGAGGATCAGCGGCGTTGTGCCGGTCGCGGCCTCGGCCAGTACAGCGCGGACATGCTGCGCGGGCGCGACGACCAGCAATGCCTCGCTTCCCGCCAGATCGCGCAGGTTGCCGGTAGCGCGGATCGCGGGCGACAAAGCGATGCCCGGCAGAAACAGCGGATTGGCATGATCGCGATTGATCGCCGCCACGACGTCATCCTCGCGCGCCCACAGCGTCACCGGACCCGCCTGCGCCGCAACCTGCGCCAGCGCTGTGCCCCAGGCGCCGCCGCCGATCACGCCGATCCTCATGCCTTTACACCAGCGCCGCGCACCGCTTCGGCATCGGGGTCGAGCGGCCAGCGGGGCCGTGCCGCCGTATCGAGTGGATCGGTGAGCCCCGCCGCGAAGCGCTCGGCGCCCGCCCAGCCGATCATCGCGGCATTGTCGGTGCAGAGCCAGAGCGGCGGCGCGACGAAGCGCAGGCCGTTCACGGTTGCTAGCGTAGTGAGCGCGCCTCGCACGGCTTGATTCGCGGCGACTCCCCCTGCGACGACCAGTGCCGTCGCGCCGCCAGCGCGATCGATCGCAAGGGTCGTGCGATCGATCAGGCAATCGACCACAGCGGCCTGAAAGGACGCGGCGATATCCTCGACGCGGTACTGCCCGCTGTCCGTCGCGCGCGCGACCGCACTTTTCAGACCCGCGAACGAGAAATGCGGCTCGGGCGATCCTTTCAGGGGCCGTGGCAAAGGGACTGCCATGGCGTCACCCGTAAGTGCCGCGCGCTCCACCGCCGGACCACCGGGAAAGCCCAGGCCCAGCAGCTTGGCCGTCTTGTCGAACGCTTCGCCCGCCGCATCGTCGATCGTCGTCGCGAGCCGCCGGTAACGGCCAACCCCTTCGACGAACAGCAGTTGGCAATGCCCGCCCGACACCAGCAGCAGCAGATAGGGAAATGCGAGGTCCGGATCGGACAGCCGGGGCGACAGCGCATGGCCTTCGAGGTGATTGACCGCCACGAGCGGCTTGCCCGCTGCGTGCGCGAGCGCCTTGCCGGTCACCAGACCCACCATCACGCCGCCGATCAGCCCGGGCCCCGCCGTCGCGGCGACGGCATCGACATCGCGCAGCGTCACCCCCGCTTCGGCAAGTGCTGCTTCGACCAGCGGCATCAGGATTTCGACATGCGCGCGTGCGGCGATTTCGGGCACGACGCCGCCATAGGGCCGATGTGCGGCTTCCTGTCCGGCGAGTTTGTGCGCGCGCACGACGCGCCCAGAGGTGACGAGCGCGGCCGCCGTTTCGTCGCAGCTCGATTCAAGGCCGAGGATCAGGGCCATGGCTTCCCTCTAGCCGGAAGGCGCGGTAGCACAAGGCCGATGACACGCTTTCGCCTCGGCACGCGCGGCTCGCCGCTCGCTCTCACCCAGGCGCGGATGGTCCGCGCCGCCCTTTCCACTGCGCACGGCTGGGCCGAGGACGACATTGAGATTGTCGTCATCAAAACCACCGGCGACATCGTCCAGGACCGCGCGCTTGCCGAAATTGGCGGCAAGGCTTTGTGGACCAAGGAGCTCGACCGCGCGCTGCTGGCGGGCGAAATCGACTGCGCGGTGCATTCGATGAAG
>CAYUYZ010000055.1:0-10686 GCA_964449575.1 uncultured Stakelama sp. | reverse complement strand
CCGCGACGGACCCGCAGCGAGCCTCTCTCGCCGCTCTCAGCCCGTCACGGGGCCAGCCCGTTCTCTTCCTCTCGCGGGGCGTTGCGGGGCGGCAGTCCCGCACTAAGGGGTCTGATGAGACCGGTGGGCTCGGCAGCAGGGGAAGGCTTTCCCCACTTGAAAAAATGAGATGATCTGACGAAGTCGTTTGTTTGGGGGGGGCTCAGAATCGTCAATCACAGGCTTTTGCCCATCCTCTTCTGTGCTATCGATGCAACATGAAGCTTACCGACTATCATGTTCAATTATTTGCCCATGAGATTACGCGGCAATCTCCGTCTGGTGCTGAAGATAATCTTTCGATGTCGTTGTTCGACGCTTCAGTAGATCTCAACCCGCATCAAATCGAGGCGGCGACATTCGCACTACAGTCACCATTGTCGCAAGGTGTCATACTTGCCGATGAGGTTGGCCTCGGCAAAACGATTGAGGCTGGGATTGTCCTCTGCCAAAAGTGGGCCGAGCGGAAGCGTCGGCTGATCATAATTTGCCCCGCAGCCATTCGTCAGCAGTGGGCCAACGAGCTTCAGGAAAAATTCAACCTGCCGGCATTCGTTCTGGATGCAAAAACCTACAGAGAGTTGCGCCGCGAGGGACATGCTTGGCCGCTTGAGCAAAAGGCGGTGCTGATCACGTCGTATCACTACGCGGCCCGATTGCAGGATGAGGTGCGGGCAATCGATTGGGACCTGGTGGTGATTGACGAAGCGCACAAGCTTCGCAACGCCTACCGGCAAAGCAATCGCCTGGGCCAGTCGATCAGATGGGCAACGGAAGGCCGGAAGAAGCTTCTGCTCACTGCTACCCCGCTGCAGAACAGCCTTCTTGAGCTCTATGGTCTGTCGACCTTGATCGACGAGGATCTCTTCGGCGATCAATATGCCTTCCGGGCGAAATACATGAACGCTGGCGGGAGCTTGGCGGAACTGCGCGGCCGCCTGACCGAGTTCTGCAAACGAACGCTGCGCCGCCAAGTGCTGGAATACGTCCGCTACACGGCACGGCATGCTCTGACCCAACCGTTTTATCCCAGCGATGCCGAGCAAGAGCTCTATGATTTGGTGACGAAGTTCCTTGAGGAAGAAGGAACGTATTCGGTGCCTGATCGCCAACGGCACCTTACGGTTCTGGTCATGCGAAAGCTGCTGGCTTCGTCGTCGGTCGCGATCGCTGGCACGCTTGCCACAATGAGGTCGCGGCTAGAGGACCTCCGCAAGAGCGAAGGTCAGGTCGGGAATGACCTTCTTGAAGCTCTGCTTGAAGAAGAGGAATTCGAACCCGAGTTGCTGGAGGAATGGGAGGCAGAGAGCGATCCTGACGAAGATGCGCTTGTCATTCAGCCTGTCAAACTGCGCAAGGAGACCGAGGAAATCGCTGCGCTGATCGAGCGAGCCAAGGCGATCCGGACCGATAGCAAGACCTTCGCGCTTCAGCAGGCGCTGGAAATAGGCTTCGCGAAGCAGGCCGAAATGGGCGCGAAGCGAAAGGCGTTGATCTTCACGGAATCCCGGCGGACCCAAGATTATCTCAAACAATTCCTCGAAGAAAACGGTCATCGTGGCAAAATCGTCAGCTTTAGCGGGACCAACGCTGGCGAAGAAAACAAGGCGATCCTGGAGCGATGGATCGCGGAAAATGGGGACAGCGGCAAATCCACCGGATCACGGGCCATCGACATGCGCAGCGCGCTTATCGACCATTTTCGCGATCACGCCGATATCATGATCGCGACCGAGGCTGCTGCTGAGGGCGTCAACCTGCAATTCTGCTCGATGGTGATCAACTATGATCTGCCCTGGAACCCGCAACGGATCGAGCAGCGTATCGGTCGCTGCCATCGCTATGGCCAGACGCATGACGTGATCGTCATCAACTTCCTCAACGAGCGGAACGCGGTAGACATGCGGGTGCATGAGCTGCTGCGCGACAAGTTCAAGCTGTTCGACGGCGTGTTCGGCGCTTCTGATGAAGTGCTCGGCGCCATCGAATCCGGCGTCGACTTCGAACGCCGCATTCTGGATATCTACGAAAAGTGCCGGACAGAGGAGCAGATCCAATCCGCTTTCGACGCGCTGCAAGCAGAGCTTGAGGATCAGATCGCCTCGCGAATGGACGAGACCCGCGCCACGCTATTAGAGCATTTCGACGAGGATGTTCACGCGCGGCTGAAACTGCGCCTCGATGAGACCAAGGCTCAGCTCGACCGGATCAGCAGCAAATTCTGGGACGTGACACGCCACATGCTGGACACAGCAGCGGAGTTTGACCCGGCCAGCCTTACCTTTGATCTGCACCAGCCCCCGGCACCCGATATTTCCCGCGGGCGATATCATCTCATTTCCAAACTGCGTGAAGACGGGCTTGAGGCAAACGCCTTTGGCAGCTTCCTCTACCGCCTGTCCCATCCTTTGGGTGAGCATGTGTTGGATGGAGCGAAGGCGCTTCCAACACCCACCGCCGAGCTGCATTTTGATGTCAGCGGGCACCCGGTTCGCAATGCCGTGATGGAGGAAATGCGCGGGCAGAACGGGTGGCTGACCCTGCGCCGCCTGACAATCTCAGCATTCGAAGATGAAGAGCATTTGCTTCTGTCTGGCATGGACGATGATGGGCGTTCGCTTGACACTGAAGTCTGCGAGAAGATGTTCTCCATCGGCGCGACGGTGGCACGCCCGATCACGGTGCCCGATGGCATCGCTGCGCGGCTCCAGGCGGGTGCAGAGCGCCTGGAAAAGGCAACGCTCAACCATGCGGCCGAAACCAGCGGCAAGCATTTTGCGCAGGCGCGGGAAAAGCTGGAGCAGTGGGCTGAGGACAAGATTTTCGCAGCCGAACGCGCGCTCAAGGATACCAAGGAACAGATCAAGGCAATGCGGCGCAATGCCCGCAATGCTGCCACCGTTGAAGAAGAGCACGAAGCCCAGAAGAAGTTGCAGGAGTTGGAGCGCAAACAGCGCAAGCAGCGACAGGAAATCTTTGACGTTGAAGACGAAATTGCCGAGCGCCGTGACAGCATGATCGATGCGCTGCAAAAGCGCATGGCTCAGCGCACCCGGTGCGAAACTCTGTTCACCATCCGTTGGTCGGTTGTGTAGAGGTGGCCACCAGAGGGAGCATGATTCTTACATGAGCAAATTCGACGAACTCGTCACCAAGCTGCGCGAGATTTTTCAGATAGACCGGCCAGAGCTGGATTTTGGCGTCTACCGTATCCTCAACGCCCGCGCTGACGAGATCAACGAATACCTGACGAAGCGGCTGCGGGAGCAGGTGGAATCGGCGCTGGCGAGCGGTTCTGCCGCCAACGTCGAAGCCCAGCAGCGCGAGCTGGATGAGACGATCAAGGCGCTAACTTCTGCCGGGGTCGATCCCGAAGCTGCTCCCAAGGTCAAAGACCTGCGCGCCGCCATCGCTGGCGCATCATCGGGCGCTTCGGATCACGAAAACGCCGTGTTCTCGCACCTGCTGGCATTCTTCTCGCGCTACTACGACAAGGGCGATTTCATCAGCCAGCGTCGGTACAAGGGCGACACTTACGCCATCCCCTATGCCGGGGAAGAGGTGCTGCTGCATTGGGCCAACAAGGACCAATATTACACCAAGTCCGGCGAAGCGTTCAGCAACTACGGCTTCAAGTTGCCCCATGGGCGCGCTGTCCGGTTCCAGCTGATCGCCGCGGATACCGCCAAAGACAACCGCAAGGATAACGACAAGGACCGCCGCTTCGCGTTGGCCGAAGCTCGCACCGTCACCCGCATCGATGATGAAGGCGAGGCTTTCGAGGAAGAGATCGTTCCCGTGGCGGAAGAGGATGGCGATCTGGTCATTCGCTTCGAATACCGGGCGTTCCCGGCCAAGACCACGCAGGAAAGCCTCGTCAATGCAGCGGTTCAGGCCGTGCTGGCGGATGACGCGGTCAAGATGCGCTGGCTGGACCTGACCACCCGCGCGCCAACGGACAAGAACCCGCAGCGCACCGTGCTGGAAAAGCACCTGACGACTTATACCCAGAAGAACACGGCTGATTACTTCATCCACAAGGACCTGGGCACTTTCCTGCGCCGCGAGCTCGATTTCTACGTCAAGAACGAGGTGATGAACCTCGATGACGTGCAGGAAGCCAAGAGCTTTGCCGCCATCGAAGCCAACCTGCGAATGATTCAGTGCCTGCGCCAGATTGCGCGCGATCTGATCACCTTCCTCGCCAGCATCGAGGATTTCCAGAAGAAGCTGTGGCTCAAGAAGAAATTCGTCGTGGCGGCGCATTATTGCGTCACGCTTGATCGCGTTCCCGAGCCCCTCTATGATCGGATCGCAGCCAACCCCGCACAATGGGCGCAGTGGCACGATCTGGGCATGCGCGACAGCGCCGCGCCCGGCACCGCCGCAGATCTGAAAGCCCAGCCCTATCTGATGGTGGACTCGGCGCTGTTCGACGCTGCGTTCCGCGCCGATCTGCTCAAGGCCATTCCCGATCTTGACGCCAGCATTGATGGCTTGCTGGCTCACGGCGACAATTTCCAAGCGTTGACGCTTCTGACCGAGCGGTATCGGGAGAAGGTCAAATGCGTTTACATTGACCCGCCCTACAACACGTCAAGCAGCTCTATTCCTTATAAAAATACGTTCAAGCATTCCGCTTGGGCAACCATGATGAACAACCGGATATCGAAGCTTGCGCCCTTGATGCCGCAGGATGGCGCGATTTTCGTCAGCATCGACAAGCACGAACGCGCCGGCCTCGAACACGTGCTGGATCTCAACCTCGGTGACGACAACCACGTCGAAGAGCTCATCTGGTCGATGAACACGAATAACAGCCAGGCTCCGAACTATTCGACGAATCACGAATACGTGCTGGTCTATGCCAAGGACCGCGTGCTTGCCGAGCAGGACAAGAGCATGTTCCGGGAGCCGAAGCCCGGCTTTGCGGAAGTCATGGAATTGGTGGCCAAGCTCAATCCGACCTACCCGCCGATCAACGAAATTGAGGCAGAGCTGAAGAAGCTCTACCAAGCGCATGTGATCGAATTTCGTGAGCAAATTGAGGCTGATGGTCTCGATTGGGACGACGAGAAGAAGAACGACGCTTGGAAGGGCCTCTATAACTACAACAATGCAGAGTATCGCGATTCTTCGGGTAGAATTGTTGACGAGGGGCAGGCAGCAGAATGCAAAGCCAAAATTTGGATTTGGCGAGAGAGTGACGCTTCAATGCCTGCGACAAAGCAAGCGGCGAGTACTGGCGATCCAAACGACCCCAACTATCGCTGGTATAAGCCATTACACCCGACAACGCAGAAGCCAGTTCCGCACCCAAAGAGCGGATGGAAGTTCGCGTTCAGTAGTGAGGGCGAGCGCTCCAACCGTCAAAGCTTCCAATCATTGGACAAAGATGGGCGGATCTGTTGGGGTAAAGACGAGGCGAAGGTCCCCCAGCTTAAGCGCATGTTGCACGAGGTCGAAACCAACGTCGGCAAGAGCGTCTTCAACGACTACTCGGACGGGGAAAAGCAGACCCACGCTTTGTTCAACCGGTCGGGTGTTTTTTTGGCTCCGAAGCACGCGAACTTTGTTGCGCGGTTTGTCCTCCATGCAACGAAGCCTAACAGCACGGTTCTGGACTGCTTCGGCGGTTCGGGAAGCACTGGCCATGCGGTCCTGACCACCAACAGGATCGACGGCGGAAAGCGGAAGTACGTCCTTGTCGAGCAAGGCGATTACTTCAACACCGTCATCAAGCCGCGCATGCAGAAGGTAGTCTATTCTGCCGATTGGAAGGCAGGCAAGCCCACAGGCAAAGAAACCGGCATCAGCCACGCCTTCAAGGTGCTCAAGATCGAAAGCTACGAGGACACCCTGAACAACCTGACGCTCAAGCGTGACGCCGGACAGCAGGGCCTGCTCGAGCGCATGGGCGAAGGTGCGCGCGATGAATACTTGATGCGATACATGCTCGACGTAGAGGCACGCGGATCGTTGCTCTCGGTGGAGGATTTCGCCAAACCGTTCGATTACGAGCTGGAAATCGCCGTCGACAGCGCCGGTGCCACCCAGCGCACCAAGGTCGACCTGCTCGAGACCTTCAACTACCTGATTGGCCTCACGGTCGAGTACATCGACATTGATATCAAACGAGGCTTCGCAACGGTCAAAGGCAAGCTGCCCGATGGCAAGCGCACCCTGATCCTGTGGCGCGATTCCGAGAAGCTCGATTACGACGGGCTGACCAAGCTCTGCAACCGTCTCGCCATCAACCCCGGCGATACCGAGTATGACGTCGTGTATGTCAACGGCGATCACAACCTGCCCACCAAGTTGCAGGCCAGCGAGGCCGATGGCGGCGGCGAAAAGGAGCTAAACATCCGGCAGATCGAGCCGGAGTTCCTTGCCCGCATGTTCGATGTGGCGGATGCCTGATGGCACGCCCGCCCGCCAAGAAACGCAGCTTCCATCAGGAGCTGGTGCTCAATCGCTGGATGCTCTCCCACTTCCGGGGGAAGAGCCTTGCAGTGCTCAAGGAACGCCTGGGTGCTGACCGGCATGAAGGGCTGGACGATGACGGGCAGACGCGGTTTTTCCACGAACTGGTGCGCGACCTGTTCGAATATGACCGTATCACCAATGCTGAGCTGCGCCGCTATGACCTAAACATCGTTGCTCATTGGAAGGCGATCACCGAAAAACGCAACGTCGCCGAGGGCGCGGTGCTGACGATGAAGTACTTCCAGTACCTCAGCCTCCTGTTCAGCGAGATCTATCTCGACTGGTATTTCAACAAGCCACAGGACCTGCTCAATGGCTTGAATGCTGAGCTGAAGGCGTACAGTGAGGAAGAGGGGGCCGAGCCGTTCCGCCCCTATACCGCAGACGATCTCAACAAGATCGCCTATTGGAGCGCGACCGGCAGCGGCAAGACGCTGCTCCTCCACGTCAATATCCGGCAGTATCTGCACTACTACCGTGGCGGCAATGCGGGCGTGGGTTCGGGCGCGAGTGTTTCCGGTCCTTGGCCAGACAAGATCATCATCCTCACCCCCAATGAAGGCCTGTCGCGCCAGCATCTTGAGGAGTTGTCGCTCTCCGGCTTCTCGTTCCACCGGCTGTTCGACAAGAACCGTGCGCCGGACTTCCCCGGCACGATCGAGGTGATCGACGTCAACAAGCTCGGGGATGAGGGCGGCGACAAGACGGTCGCCGTAGACGCCTTCGAAGGCGACAATCTCGTGCTGGTCGATGAAGGCCATCGCGGCACCAGCAGCGGTGCAGGCGCATGGCTTGCCCGCCGCGAGAAGCTGGTCAGCAAGGGATTTGCCTTTGAATACAGCGCCACCTTCTCGCAAGCTGTCGGCAAGGGCATGACAGTCGAGAAGGCCGAAGAGGAGCTGCTGAAAAAGAAGGCCAAACGGATCTTCCCGGATCGCCAATGGCGCACCCTCTCCGGCGATGAAAAGGCGCAGCTGAACCTCAGCCTTGCCGAGCAAAAGCGGGCGCGCAGCGATGCCGTGAAGGAAACCTACGCCAAGGCGATCCTGTTCGATTACAGCTACAAGTTCTTCTACGCCGATGGCTACGGCAAGGAGCACCTGATCCTCAACTTGGCGGATGACCGCAACGAGGAGACGCGTGCGCTCTATTTCACCGCCTGCCTGCTAGCCTTCTATCAGCAGCTCTACCTTTGGGAGACCAAGCGGCCCGTCATGGCCGATTTCAACATCGAGCGGCCGCTCTGGGTGTTTGTCGGCCATACTGTCGCCGGGGAAGAGAGCGACCTTATGGCGGTCCTCAGCTTCCTGGCCGGGTTCCTGAACAATGATGGCCGCGCTAAAGGCTGGATCGCAGAGCTGATCGCCGACCGAGCCCAACTGCTTGATACCAAGGGGCGCAGTATCTTCGCTGGGCGCTTCACTCCACTTCTCGGGCAAGATGCAGAAGCCGTCTATGCCGATATCCTGCGCCGCGTTTTCAATGCGGAATCGCGCCAGCGGCTGAAGCTCATCAACCTCAAGAGCAGCAAGGGCGAGCTTGCGCTGCGTGTTGGCAGCTCAGAGCCATTCGGCCTGATCAACATCGGCGACGACAGCGGCTTCTTCAAAACCGCCGATGAAGCAGAGACCGGGTTCGACACCGAGAGCCACGATTTCGCAGGCAGCCTGTTTCATCAGATCAACCTGCCTGACAGCCGCATGTCGATGCTGGTGGGATCGCGTAAGTTCACTGAGGGCTGGTCGAGCTGGCGCGTATCGACGATGGGCCTGCTCAACATGGGCCGAGGCGAAGGCTCCCAGATCATCCAGCTCTTCGGCCGCGGCGTCCGCCTAAAGGGGCGTGACATGTCGCTTAAACGGTCTTTGCCGACCGAACGGCCCAAGGGCAGCTATCTGGAAAAACTGGAGGCACTGAACATCTTCGGGGTGCGGGCCGACTACATGGCCACCTTCCGCGAATATCTGATCGAGGAAGGCATCACACCCAGCGACGAAATCATAACGCTCGATTTCCCGACGCGCAGCAACCTTCCCACTGGTCGGCGGCTCAAAACGCTGAAACTGCGAGATGGCTACAAGGACAATCAGGCCAAAGGGTTCAAGCGAGTCCACTTTCCATGGCTCTACGAAGTGCCCGCGGAATTCGAAGGCAAGATCAAGCCGCCGCATGTCACACTGGACCTCTACCCACGCGTTGAGGCCATGGCCTCTGACGGCAAGGGCCAGGCGGATGATGGGAACGCGCGCCACATCGGCAAGATCGACCGTGCCATCATGGCCATGTTCGATTGGGACCGCCTGTTCCTGTCGCTGCAGCAGTACAAGCTGCAGAAGAGCTGGAGCAACCTTCGTCTGGACGAGGTCCGGCTGCGCCAGTTCTGCGAGAGCCGGGACGACTGGTACACCCTATTCATGCCTGCGAACGAGCTGACATTCTCGGGCTTCATGACGATCCTGAAGCTTCAGGATGTGCTGCTTCAGCTGCTATGCGACTACACCGACCGTTTCTATCAAGGCCTGAAAGCGGCCTATGAGGGTCAGTATTTTGACCTCGACGAAGTGACCGAAGAGCATGGTTCAATGCTCAAGCTCTACCAGTTCGAGATCGAGAACAGCGACGCCGGCGAAAGCTACCTGAACCGTCTGAAGGCGCTGCAGGAGATTGTCGCAGCCGGGAATATCGGTGAAGCCAGCAAGTGGCACGCGGCCAACATGGTCGCGATCAGCTTCGATCGGCACCTGTTTTACCCGCTGCTCTGCCCGGTCAAGGATGGCACCCTCCCGTTGAAGATGCGGCCGCTAGGTCTTGGCGCGGAGAGTGAAGTCAGGTTCGTGCAGGACCTGATGGCCTTTTACCAATCCGATGCTGGGCGCAAAGCAATCGGGAAACGGAGTCTGTACCTGCTCCGCAATGCTGACACCAAAGCAAAGGGGCTGGGCTTCGCTCTCGCGGGCAACTTCTATCCGGATTTCCTGCTGTGGCTCGTAGATGAGGAAACAGGGCATCAGAGCCTGAGCTTCCTGGATCCCAAGGGCATTCGGAACCTCGACCTCGACGACCCGAAATTCGGGCTATTCGAGGAAGTGAAGAAGCTCGAGGCAGAGATTGGCGACGGCACCCTAAGCCTGAATGCCTTCATCCTTTCTGAAACCAATTTCGGGGACTTGATCAACACCAGCCGAGTGAATCGTGCGGATCTCGAGGCTCGAAATGTCCTTTTCATGGAAGCCAGTGGAACGAGCTACATTGATCGGATGATTGAGGGACTATCCTAGAAAAACGGCAGTTGGACGCTGCCTATCTCGTCGACGTTTTCGGCGCTCGCTTATCTGCGGTATTCAATCGAATTTGGACATGGCCCGAGTCCGTGCGGCGCGATTCAAACACGCCCGCCTTGTCGACGAGATCGCTGAGCTTGGCCTGACCATAGGTACGCGGATCGAAATCCGACGCGAGTTCAGCGAGACGCTGGCCCACTCGGCCCAAGGGAACCCAGCCACCGTCATCGTCCAGCTGCGCGATGGCCTTGCGAATAAGCGGGGCGGCCGCGCTTGGGGCTTGCTTGGCTGCCGCAGGACGCAGATCGGTGCGTTCGGGCTCTTCCGACGTCGGCGCCTCCGGCAGAAGATTTTCCGTGTAGATGAAGCGTCGGCAAGCCTGGCGGAAGCTTTCGGGAGTTTTCTGCTCGCCGAAGCCATAGACATCGATGCCTTGCTCGCGGATGCGGGCCGCAAGCCCTGTGAAATCACTGTCAGACGACACCAGACAGAAGGCGTCGAAGCGCCCGGTATGCAACAGATCCATAGCGTCGATCACGAGCGCGATGTCAGATGCATTCTTGCCGGTGGTGTAGGCGAAATTCTGCTGCGCCCGGATTGCGTGGGTTGAAAGCACCTCTGCCCAGGATTTGAGGCGGGTTCCAGAAAAGTCGCCATAAATCCGGCGCACGCTGGCTTCACCGATCTTGGCGATCTCTTCGAACAGACGGGTAGCGATACGGGAGGAGGCATTGTCAGCGTCGATGAGGACAGCAAGACGTGGAGCACGGGGTTCATTCGACATGTCGAATCCCTACCACGCCGCCGTTAAAATTTGTCTCCAAAATAGATCAAACAGATTTGAAGTTAAATTCCGGCATCCATCTGTCTGGGCAAGTAA
>CAYUYZ010000054.1:0-10781 GCA_964449575.1 uncultured Stakelama sp. | reverse complement strand
GACGAAGTCGACAAATATCTGCCGATCAAGGAAGGCGACCCGATCGCGATCGGCGACGAACGCCTTGCCTCGTTCGATTCGAATTCGCTGTCGATCCGCGTGTGCTCGCCGACGGTCACCGGCGACAGCAAGATCGAAAAGAGCCACGAGCAGTCCGACCAGCGCCGCGCGTCGGTTGCCTGCCCAGAATGTGGTCATCGTCAGTTTCCAGAGTTTTTCCGCCACGTCGAATGGCAGGGCGGCAAGGAAGGCAGTCCCCACCGGCCGGAGACTGCGCGGATTTATTGCGAAGCGTGCGGCGCCGGCTGGACCGAGGGTCAGCGCCTGCGCGCACTGGCAACCATCCGCTGGCACCAGACACGCCGCTTCGAATGCTGCGATGATCTGCAGGCGCCGCTCGATGCGTACGAAGCCGCTTGGCGTGCCGATGATGCGACGGCGGTCGATCTGGTCTGGGATTGGTGGTCAAGCGACCGCTGGGCCGTCTACCGCGCGAAATGCCGCCACTGTGGCACCTGGGCGGTGCCGAACGAGCACGCCGGCTTTCAGGCAGGCAAGCTTTACAGTCCCTGGGCGAATGACGCGCCGCCGAAGATCGCCGCCAAATGGCTCGAGGCCGAGAAAGACGAAGACACAAAGCTCACCTTCTTCAACACTCAGCTTGCCCTTACCTATCGCAAGAACACGGGCAAGGAACTCAACACCGACAGCCTGCTCAGCCGGTGCGAGCTCTGGGCGGCGCAAGTGCCCGACGGTGTCGCGATCATCGTCGCCGGCATCGACGTCCAGGACTATCGCGTCGAGCTCGAGATTGTCGGCTTCGGTCGAAATGAAGAAAGCTGGTCGATCGCGTACGAAGTGATCGACGGCGAGTTCGACGATCCCAAGCTGCAGGCCCAGCTCGACGCCTATCTGCAACAGCGCTGGCACCGCGCCGATGGGCGACCGTTCGCGTTGGCGGCGGCGTGTATCGATTCGGGTGGCCACCACACCAACGCGGTCTATGATTTCGCCAAGGCCCGCCTCGGCCGCAGCATCTGGGCCATCAAGGGCGAAAGCGCGCGCACGGGGCAGCGGAACCCGGTCTGGCCGATCAAGCGGCCGACGTCACGATCGAAGAAGAGTTTTCGCCCCGTCATCATCGGCGTCAACGCCGCCAAGGATACGATCCGCAATTACCTGGCGAAGGACGCGCACGGCCCCGGCTACATGCACTTCCCCGCCGATCGCGATCTCAATTACTTCAAGCAACTCACCGCCGAACGCATCGAGGTAAAGCAGGCGGGCGGTCACAAGTATCGCGTCTGGGTGCTGCCCGAGGGGCGCGCCAACGAAGCGATCGACTGTCGCGTCTACGCCTATGCCGCGCTCCACGGGCTGATGCACATGGGGCTCAAGCTCAACGGGCTAGCCGACAAGGTCGGTGCGATCGACGCCGAGCACGAGCCGAGCACATCAAACGATGTGGACGTGACCGCTGCCGAGCCGGTCGCTGCCGAGGTCAAGATAACCACCGTGGCCGATCCGGCCGCGCCAAAGAAAACGTCGCTGGGCAGCCTGCTCGCGCGGAAAGGCCCGCGATGACCATCTTCACCGGCATGTCGGTCGACCAGCTGCAGGCGGCGCTCACCGCGGCGCAGGCAGCGCTGATCGAGCTGCAGACCGGCAAAGCAATGGTGAGCCTGTCCTACACTCAGGGCGACGGCGCCAAGTCAATCACCCGACGCGTCGCCACCGTTGCGGAGTGCACCGCCCTGATCATGCAGCTTCAACAGGCGCTGGGGCTTCGGCCGGCGCGCCATGCCCGAAGGCTGGTCTATCTGTGACCGGCCAGGTGCAGATCCTCGACGTCCACGGTCGACCGATGGAGCGCCAGCCGTCACGCCGTCGCGGCGCGATGGCGCTCGGCGGCAGCAACGCCAACCTGCCATGGGACGCCGCCGATCGCGAGGGCGCGCACATGGCTGCGTGGCAGCCCTATCTCTGGTCGAGCGACGGTGAGCTCAATCCCTATCGCGACACGATCGTCGCCCGGATCCGCGATCTTACCCGCAACGACGGCTGGGCGTCGGGGACGATCACGCGGATCCTCGACAATGCCGTCGGCGCCAACTTCCGCCCGATCGCGAAGCCGGACTGGCGCGCGCTCGCCGCGCACAGCGGCATCAAGGCGTTCGATGCGGGCTGGGCCTATGAATATTCGAAGGCGCTCGATGCGAGCTACCGTACCTGGGCGAACGGGCGCGGGCGGTGGTGCGACGTGCAGCGGTCGATGACGATCGGGCAGCAGCTGCGTGTCGGGTTTCGCCACAAACTGGTCGACGGCGACGCGCTCGCGCAGCTCCAGTGGCGGCCAGAGCGCTGCCGCCCGGGCAAGGCGCGCTACGCGACCTGTGTCCAGCTGCTCGATCCCGATCGACTGTCGAACCCGCAAATGGCGTTCGACAGCCACAAACTGCGCGGCGGCGTCGAGGTCGACGAAGACAGTGTCGCCGTCGCCTATCACATTCGCGGCGCGCATCAGGGCGACTGGTGGGCGGCGGGCGACAGCGTGCGCTGGGACCGGATCGAGCGCGAGACCGAGGATGGCCGCCCGGTCATTGTGCATGATTACGACCGCGATCGCGCCGGGCAACACCGAGGCGGCAGCGGCATCCTCGCCCCTGTTGTCACGCGCCTGAAGATGCTGTTTCGCTACGACGTCGCCGAGCTCGACGCCTCGATCCTCAACGCCGTGTTCGGCGCCTGGCTCGAAAGCCCGTTCGACCCGGAGTTCGCTGAAAGCGTGTTCGACGCAGGCGAGAAGATCGGAGGCTATCAGAGCGCGCGGCAGGATTATCATGCCGAAAGCCCGGTCCGCATCCCCGGCGCCGGCGGCGCGTTGCCGACGCTGTTTCCCGGCGAGCGGATGGGCCAGCTCGACGCGAAGCGGCCGAGCGGCAATTTCATCGCCTTCGAAAAGGCGGCGCTGCGCAACATCGCCTCGGCCGCTGGCCTGTCAGCGCAGCAAGTGTCGAACGACTGGTCGGACGTCAATTATTCATCGGCGCGCGGCGCGATGCTCGAATTCTGGAAAACCATGACCCGCCGCCGCGACGATTTCGCCACCGGCTTTGCCCAGCCGATCTTCACGGCTTTCGTCGAGGAAGCGCATGAGATCGACCGGTTACCGCTGCCGAACGGCGCGCCTGAGTTCCTCGAATTCCCCGATGCCTATGCGCGCGCCAAATGGATTGGCCCGGGGCGCGGCTGGATCGACCCGGTCAACGAAGTGAAGGGCGCCATCCTCGGCATGGATTCGGCGCTCATGGACTATGACGAGCTCTGCGCTGAACAGGGTATCGACGGCGACGACATGATCCTCGCGCGCGCGCAGACGCTGCAGCGCTTCAAGGACGCCGGGCTCGAGCCGCCGACCTGGGCCGGTATCGCCCCCGGGGAGTCATCCTCGCGGCCGCCGGCGTCGCAATCGATCACCGATCCGGAGGCGACATGATCCACGACCTGGGCTTCGTCGCCCAACGCCTGTTCAATACACCCGTCGCGATCCACCCGCGCAAGGGTGAGATCGCGCTCGCGGGCCTGATGGCGCGGCTTGGCATCGACGAGCTCGTGCGCGCCGATGGCCGCCCGGTGCCGCTCGCCTTCGACCAGGAGGACGAGGAATTCGAAGCATCGCGGCCAAGCCATGATCCGGGCTATGACATGCTCGGCGGCATCGCGATCGTCCCGATCGCCGGCACGCTGTTCCAGAAGCGCTCGTCGCTGCGGCCCTATTCGGGAGCGACTGGCTATAACGGCATCCGGCAGGCCCTGTTGACGGCGCTGGGCGATCCTGCCGTCAAGGCGATCGCTTTCGACATCTGTTCGGGCGGCGGCGAAGTCGCCGGTTGCTTCGACCTCGTCGACACTATCTTCGAGGCGCGCGGCGAAAAGCCGATGGCAGCGATCCTCAGCGAATATGCCTATTCGGCCGCCTATGCGATCGCCTCGGCCGTCGACCCGGGGCGCATCTACGTGCCGCGCACCGGCGGGACGGGCTCGATCGGCGTGATCTGCATGCACGCAGACATCTCCGAAGGGCTCGGCAAGGCCGGGATCAAGGTCACCTTCATCACGTCCGAAGACGCCGATCGCAAGACCGACGGCCGCAGCGAACTACCGCTCAGCGACGATGCCTTCGCCGCGATCAAGGCGGAGATCGACGCGATGGGCGTGATCTTCTGCGACACCGTCGCCCGCAATCGCGGGCTGACGACCGACACGGTGCGCGGCCTGAAGGCCGGCACCTTCATGGGCGCCGCCGGCGTCACGGCCGGCCTCGCCGATGCCGTGATGGCGCCCGACGCGGCCTTCGCCGCGCTGCTCGCCGATCTCACCTGAAGCCCCCAATTCCCTGGGAACGGAGACTCACATGGCCAAGAAAACCCCTGCGGCGGAGACGTCTTCGTTCGCGCATCTGGTGAGCGCCGCGCTCACCATCGGTCGCGGCAAGCGCGCCTCGACCACCGACGACCAGGAAAACGATCCCGAAGCCGAGGACGACGACGATAAGGACGCCGACGCCGAGGATGGCGACGACGCCGACAAGACGCCCGAGGATGACGACGGTGACGACGACGATGCCGACGCCGAGGACGGCGACGACACCGACTGCGAAGACGACATGGACGACAAGGAAAAGTCGGCCTTCCGCAAGGGTCGCGCCGCCGCCAACAAGCGCGCGCGCACGATCTTCGCCTCGCCGGCCGCAGCCGGTCGGCCCGACCTCGCCGCCCAGCTCGCGTTCAATTCGCCCAAGCTCGTCGCGGCCGAAGCGATCGGCATCCTGACCGCCGCAGGCCCCGCGCCCAGAGGGCGTGCGTCGCTCGACGATCGCATGGGCAACCGGCGCGATCCGCGCCCCGGTGCCGACGGCCCGGCACCGAGCGCTGCCAAGGGCGGCACCTCGCTGTCGCGCCAGATGATCGCTGTCGGCCAGAAGCTCGGTCAGATCGCCAAGAGCTGACAGCGCCCCTCATTTCTTCGGAGATTTCCCCATGAGCACTTTCAACGACAACCCGTTCGCACCGCGCATGGTGTCGGACGAATATGTCCCCGATCAGCTGATCGCGGGTCACCTCAACCTGATCACCTCGACCGAGACGATCAAGGGCGGCGCGCTCTACAAGCGCGGCACCGTGCTCGGCCGCATCACCGCCGGCGCGGCGGCGGCGGCAGCCAAAGCCGGCGGCAACACCGGCAACGGCACCATCTCGGCGGTAACGCTGCAGGGCGGCGCCAAGCCGGGCATCTACGCCGTCCGCATGACCGGCGCGACCACCTTCAAGGTCGAGGATCCCGATGGTTTCGTCATCGAAAGCGTCGGGGCGACCGGCGCGGCCTTCGCCGATGACATCGGCTTCACCATCACCGTGGGTGCGACGCCGTTCGTCGCCGGCGACGGCTTCGACATCACCGTCGCGGCCGGCACGGGCTACACCATCGCCCTTGCGGCGGCGACCGATGGTTCGGCGATTCCGGCCGCGATCCTTGCCGACGACGTCGACACGACCGGCGGCAACAAGCTCGGCCCGGTCTATCTCATGGGCGAATTCAACGGGCGGGCACTGATCCTCGGCGCCGGCACCACGCTTGCCTATGCGACCGATGAACTCCGCAAGCGGAGCATCTTCGTCAAGACCTCGGTTTCGGCCGCCGATCCGAGCTGATCCGACCTCCCCTTTCGCCCATCTGCGAGCCCGCCCTCACCGGCGGGCTCTTTTTTTAGGAGCCCGTCATGGCTGGCATTCTTTCCTACGACACGGCGTCGCTCGTCGCCGTGGTTCCCAATCTCAAGCTGTCGCAGAACTGGCTGCTCGACCGCTTCTTCCCGAACATCGTCGAGAGCAACACCGAGGAAGTCGCGATCGACGTCGACATCGGCAAGCGCCGCATGGCGCCTTTCGTGTCGCCGCTGGTCGCGGGCAAGCTTGTCGAGCAGCGCCGCTATCAGACCAACAGCTTCAAGCCCGCCTATGTGAAGGACAAGCGCGCGCCTGACCTGCGCAAGCCCGTCCGACGCACGATCGGTGAGCGCATCGGTGGCGAGATGACCGGCGCCGAGCGCGAGATGGCCAACCTCAACGCCGAAATGGCCGACCAGGTCGACATCCTCAACCGGCGCCTCGAATGGATGGCATCTTCGGCGCTGACCACCGCGTCGGTGACGATCCAGGGCGAAGGCTTCGACACCGTCGTCATCAACTTCGGCCGTCACGCCTCGCTCACCGTCGCGCTCACCGGCGCCAACCGCTGGGGCCAGGGCCTCAACGCCCAGGGCCGCGATCCCAAGATCGTCGCCCAGATCGACGCCTGGGGCACGCGCATCCTGCAGCAGTCGGGCGCGGTCGCCACCGACATCGTCTTCACGCCGTCGGCCTGGTCGTGGTTCCTGCTCGCCGAAGGCGTCCAGGGCGCGATCCAGTATCCGGCGCTGGCAATGTCGGGCAACCAGATCGATCCCGGCCCGCGCCCGCAGCTCGGTGCGGTCTACAAGGGTCGCTGGGGCAATTACGACCTCTGGCTCTACAACGACTGGTTCGTCAACGATCTCGACAACGTCGAATATCCGATGATCGCCGACGGCACGATCGTGATGACCGGCCCCGCGCTCCAGGGCACCCGCGCCTTCGGGATGATCCTCGATCCCGAGTTCAACTATCAGCCGATGCCCTTCGCGCCCAAGACCTGGGTCGAAAAGGACCCGGCCCAGCGCATCCTGTTGATGCAATCGGCGCCGATCGTCATTCCGAGCCGGGTCAACGCCTGCCTCGCCGCGACGGTCTGCGACGCCATCGTGGTGGCCGGCTGATGGCCGCCTCGCTCACCAAAGCCGCCGCTTCGGCGGCGAGCGCCAATCGTGTGGTGGAGAATGATCCGCCGCACGACGGCACGATCAGCGCGGAAGTGGCGCGCGGGCGCAGCGTCGTCACCGACGACGGCCTGCAGCTCGCGGGGGCGACCGTCACGCTCCCCGACGCCGAAGCCCGCAAGCTGATGGCGGCGGGCTTCCTCGTCGATCCCGACGCGCCGCTCGCGAACGAAACCAACGGGCCGAGTTTCGAGCGCCGCGGCTGATGGCCATCGACTGGGATCGCGAGCTGCTCGCACCGATCATGTCCGTGTTCGGTGAGGGGCAGTCCGCGGTGCCGTCGACCTGGCCGCTCTACATGCCGACCTTTGGCGCTTCCTTCCGCCTCGAGGGCGCCGTCTACGACGATGCCTACCAGCTCGTCACGCTCGGCGACGATGGCGCCGAGAACACGACGACGGCACCCTGCCTCGGGGTACGCCGCGCGCTGTTCGCACAGCCGCCTGTGCAGCGCGATCGCGTCGAGATCGTCGGGCGGGGCCTGTTCGTGGTCAAGGACGTCCGCTCCGACGGGCACGGCCATATCCGGCTGATCCTGATGGGCCCGCTGCCATGACCGAGGGGGACGTCGCCGATCTGGTCGAGACGGCACTTCGGTCGGGACCGACCGACGCCGATGAGCGCATCTATCGCCCCGGGGACTGGCCCGCCCAGCCCGACGACTATCCGCTGCTCAAGCTGCGCATCCTGGGCGCGCAAAAGCGCTCGCTGACGCGCAGCGGGGGCGTACAGTTCGAAACCACCGCGACGATCCGGATCATCGGCGAAGTCTCGGCGCCCGTGTCGCTCGACGATCAGGCGGGGGCGTCCGCTGCCGAAGCCGCGCTGCTGACACTCGGCCGCCAGGTCGAGGTCGCCGTGATCGGCAGCTATCCGCTCGCGATGCGGATCCAGCAGATCGCGAGCGTCACCACACAGTTCGCCTACAACGGCGAAGGGGCCACCCATCTGGCGGGGATCGCCATCGATCTCGCCATCGAATTCTATCAGGGGCCCGAAGATTTCGCCGACGTCGTGACCGACGATCTCGACCGCCTGACTCTCGGCACCCACCTCGACCTCGATCTCCAATAGGAGCTGCCATGGACATTGTTGCCGTTCCCGGACGTCTCGTCCGGGATCCCGAGACGCGCCGCGTCGTCGGGCCCGATCCGATCGCCATCAATCCCGCCGATCCGCACTGGGTGCGCCTGCTCGCCGATGGCGACGTCGCGCGTGCGCCCGGCGTCGCTGCCCGGCCCACCAAGGAGAAGTCGGCATGACCATTCCCTTCAAGAATGTGCCGAGCAATCTGCGCATCCCGCTGTTCTACGCCGAGCTCGACCCGAGCCGCGCCAACACTGCCGCGCGCGCCCAGCGCACGCTGCTGATCGGCCAGAAGACGGCGGCCGGCACGTTGACTGCCGACGTGCCGGTCATCGCACGGTCGCAGAGCGACGCGCGCGCCGCCGCCGGCGCCGGGTCGATCCTCGCCGCGATGATCGATGCCTATCGCGGCGCCGACAGCTTCGGCGAGCTCTGGCTGCTGCCGATCGCCGACGACGCCGGCGGCACTGCCGCGACGGGCACGATCACATTCACCGGCCCGACCACGGCCACGGGCACGCTGGCGCTCTACGTCGCGGGGCAGCTGCTCCGGCTGGTGATCGCCAGCGGGCAGACCGCGACGCAGGTCGCGACCACCGTCGTCACCGCGATCACCGCCGCCATCGACCTGCCGGTCACGGCGACGTCGGCCGCCGGCGTCGTCACCCTGACGGCGAAGAACAAGGGCGAAGGCGGCAACGATATCGACGTCCGCGTCAATTATCGCGGCAGTGCCGGCGGCGAAGCGCTCCCTGCCGGCCTCGGCGCGACGATCGTCGCGATGGCGGGCGGCGCGACCAACCCGCCGCTCGCGGCCGGCCTTGCCAATCTGCTTGATACCGAGTTCGATTTCATCGCCTGCGCGCTCACCGACGCAACGTCGCTCGCCGCGATCACCACGCTGTTAAACGATACCACCGGCCGCTGGTCGTGGTCGGCGCAGGTCTATGGCCATTGCTTCATCGCCAAGCGCGGCAGCGCCGGCAGCGCGGCGTCGTTCGCGACCGCGCTCAACAACCAGCATCTGAGCGTCATCCCGTTCAACGATTCTCCGTCGCCGCCCTGGGCCTGGGCTGCCGCCTTCACCGGCACGGCGGCCGGCGCCTTGCGCGCCGACGCGGGCCTGACGCTCCAGTCGCTCACCGTGCCCGGCATCCTGCCGCCGCCGCTCCCCTCGCGCTATCCGGCATCGGTGCGCAACAACACGCTGCTTTACGGCGGATGCAGTGCGTGGAGCGTCGACGCGACCGGCACGATCGTGATCGAGAACATCGTCACGACCTATGTCACCAATGCCCAGGGGCAGGCTGACGACAGCTATCTCGAAGTCGAGACGATGTATCTGCTGCCATTCGTGCTGCGACGGATGCGCGACGTCGTCACGACCAAATACGCGCGCGTCAAGCTTGCCGTCGTCGGCACGCGGCTGCTGCCGGGACGCCCGGTCGTCACCACCGACACGATCCGTGGCGACCTGATCGCCGCCTATCGCCAGCTCGAGGCCGAAGGGTTCGTCCAGGGGGCCGATGCTTTCAGCGCCAACCTGATCGTCGAGCGCAACGCGAACAACCGCGACCGGGTCGACGTGCTCTGGCCCGCCGTCCTGATCAACAACCTCCGCGTGTTCGCGCTGCTCGCGCAGTTCCGCCACGCCGCATAAGGAGCGACCTTCATGGCAGACGAAAATCGGCTGGCCGGCTTCCTCTCGCTCACCATCGACGGCCGGACCTATTCGGTTGCGGGCGCCGGGGTGTACCGCGTCAGCGCCAACAAGCGTGAGACGCTCACCGGGCAGGACGGCGTCCACGGCTATTCCGAAATGCCGCAGGCCGGCAGGATGGCATGGAACGGTCGCGACGGCAGCGACACGCTGATCAAGGCGATCAACGATGCGACCGACGCCACGCTGGTGATGAGCCTTGCCAACGGCAAGGTCATCGTCGGCCGCAACATGTGGCGCACCGGCGAACCCATCGAAGTGAACACCGAGGATGCGACCTTCGCGGTCGAATTCGAAGGTGTCGACGTGTCGGAGAATTGATGTGAGCGACAGCGACAACAGCGATCTGGTGATGACCGCCAAAGTTCACCCCGAACCCCTTCCCGAGCTGATCGTGACGTTCAGCAAGCCCTATTCGATCGGCGGCGTCGATTATACCGAGATGCGGCTGCGCGAGCCTACGGCGGGCGAGATGATCGAGTGCGACGACGTCAGCGGCTGGGCGATGGACGTCAAGCTCGCGTCGCTCGTCTCGGGCGTCCCCGAAGTCGTCGTGCGCCAGCTCAAGGTGCGCGATCTGCTTCCCGGCACGAGGTACCTCGGTCGTTTTTTGAACTGAGGCCGATCGATGCGGGCCCGCGCCTCGTGCTGCTGGCCCGCATGTTCGGCAAACTGCCCGACGAGGTCGCGACGCGGCCCTGGTCGGTGCTGAACCGGTGGCTCGGCTGGGCAGGCGAGGTGTAGCATGGCCGATCCCAAAATCGGTATCGATCTCGTTGCCAACAACAAGACCGGGAAGGGCGCCGCCGCCGCCGAAAAGCGCATCAGCGAAATGCAGCGGCGCGGCACGCGCGGTGCAGCCTCGGCCGCGCGCGACAATGAACGCGCGGCGAACCGATCGTCGCGCAGCATCATCCGCGCCTTCAGCGACGCCGAGCGCGCCGGGTCGCGGATCTTCGGCAACGGCTCGGGACTGGGCGGGATTGCGGGGCGCCTGGGCGGCATCAGCCAGGCCGCCTCCGGCGCGGGTGCGGCGATCGGCGACGCGGCGGCCGCCGGCGG
>CAYUYZ010000053.1:0-11463 GCA_964449575.1 uncultured Stakelama sp. | reverse complement strand
TGCCGACGCCGTACCAGCCGGGCAGCATCACCCGCGCCTGCGCCCAGCTGAACACCCAGGGAATCGCCCGCAAATCCTCGATCGCGTCGGATTTGGTGCGGCTCGCCGGGCGCGAGCCGATCTTGAGCCCCGAAATCTCGGCGATCGGCGTCATCTGACGGAAGAACTGGCGAAAGCCGGGGGTGCCATAAACGAGATCGCGATAGGCAGCGAAGGCGCTGGCCGACAGTGTCTCCATCGCGGCGCCAAAGCGCGCATGATCGCGCGGCGACAGCCGCTGCGGCTCAAGGCTGGCGAGCAGAGTCGCCGACGCCATTGCCTCCAAATTGGTGGCAGCGCTTTCGCGCGTGCCATATTTGCCGGCGATCACTTCGCCCTGTTCGGTGATGCGAATGCGCCCCTGTACGGTACCGGACGGCTGCGCGCGGATCGCGGCAAAGGCCGATCCGCCGCCGCGCCCGACCGCACCGCCGCGCCCGTGGAAGAGCTGCATCGCCACGCCTGCGCTGGCGAATACCAGCGCGAGCGCGGTCGAGGCGCGGCTGAGGCTCCAGGTCGAGGTGAGGTAACCCCCATCCTTGTTGCTGTCCGAATAGCCGATCATCACTTCCTGATGACCGCGCTTGGCGGCAATCGCGGCGACTTCGGGCAGCGCGAACCAGT
Source organism: uncultured Stakelama sp. (assembly GCA_964449575.1). Classification (GTDB taxonomy): domain Bacteria; phylum Pseudomonadota; class Alphaproteobacteria; order Sphingomonadales; family Sphingomonadaceae; genus Sphingomonas. The sequence continues at coordinate 10,800 of CAYUYZ010000053.1, read as the reverse complement.
CGGCCATGACTTGCGGCGCGGCTTCGAGATCGCCAATCGTTTCGAACAGCGGCACGGCCATGATCGCCGCGTGGGCGGGGTCACCGGGCGTGTAGAGCCCGACTTCCTTCAGCAGCAGATGGACTTCGAGCAGGTCGGAGACCGACTGCGCCATCGATACGACATAGTTTCTGATGCAGGCCGGGCCGTAGCGCGCGTGCGCCTCGGCAGCCGCAGTCAGGATCGCGAGTTCGCTCTGCGTCTCATCGGCGTAAGCGGCATAGCGGCTGACGAGCGGACGCGGGCTGGCGAGTTCGCGACGCAGCAGCGCGATGCGCGCACCCTCATCAAGCGCGCGATAATCGGCCTCGACACCAGCGCCTTTCAACAGATCGGCGACGACGCGTTCGTGCACTGCGCTGTTCTGGCGCATGTCGAGCGTGGCGAGGTGAAAGCCGAACGTCTCGACCGCGCGGATCAGCCGCCCGAGCGCGCCCGCCGAGGCGAGCGCCCCGCCCTTTTCGGCAGCGAGGCCATGCGCGATCGCGATCAGATCGGCGCGGAAGCTTTGACAATCGGCATAGGGTTCGCCCGCCAGCGTCGCCGGGCGCGGGGCGGGCTTGCCGGTCAGCGCCAGATGCGTTGCCGCCAGCCGGGCGTAGATGCCCGACAGCGCACGGCGATAGGGCTCGTCAGCGCGCGCCTCGGCAAGGTCGCCGCTCGCGTCGGCCAGCGCCTGCACCTCGACAGACACGTCGGCATGGTCGGTCGAGATCGACAGTTCGGCGCCAAGCGCGTGGACCGCATCGAGATAATGGATGAGCACCGTTTCGCAGGCGCGGGCGAGCGCGGTGCGCAGGCTGTCGGCGACGACGAAGGGGTTGCCGTCGCGGTCGCCACCGATCCAGCTGCCGGGGCGCAGGAAGCTTGGCACGCGCCGCCCGAGCGCGCGGTCCCAACGCTGGTAGAGCGCGGGCAAGGTCGGCAGGAAAATGTCGCGCAAATAGCTGAGCGCGGTTTCGACTTCGTCGGCGACGTAGAGCCGCTCACGCCGCAGCACGCGGGTCTGCCACAAGAGCGCGATCTGACGCGCAATGGCCTGTTCGACATCGTCGCCATCGGGGGTGGTCGCCACCCCCGCGTCGCGCAGCTTCAACAGCTCGGCGATGCGGTTCTTGTGGTCGATCATCGACTTGCGCCGCACTTCGGTCGGATGCGCGGTCAGCACCGGCGCGATCAGCGCATTTTCCAGCAGCGCCGCCACGCCCGCGCGATCAATGCCATCGGCGCCGAGACGGGCGATAGCTGCTTCGAGGTCGGCGCCGGCCTCGCGCGCGACGCCCTGACGATCCTCGGCGAGATTGGCGAGCATCGAAAACAGCATGAAGCCGCGCGTGAAATCGAGCGTTTCGTCCAGGCTCAACCGGTCGAGCGCCATGTCGGTGGCGCCCACGCTGCCAATGCCGCGATGCCGCTCGACCGACGCCGAGCGGATTGCCTCGATCCGGTCGAACAGGTCGACGCCGCCATAGGCCCGGATCACATCCCCCAGCAGCTTGCCCAGAAAGCGGATGTCGGGATTGTTGGTGATCGCGGGGAGGCCAGCCATGACCCATGCTGCGCTGCGGCAAAGCGCGGGTCAACTGCTGGCTGTGCCCGCGACCGCTTTTCCATCGATCAAGGCGCAAATGAGCCGATCGTCGTCGCCACGCCTTCATCGAACGGCGTCACATCGGACCAGAACCGCGCGCGCCACTTTGACGCATCGACCTTGTACGGCCGGTCCCATTGGAAGCGCATTTCGTATAGCTCGCGCAGGAACGAGACGAACGGCGCGATCAGCGGAAGCAGCCACGACGGGATCGCGGTGAGGCGGAGCTTGACGCCCATTTCCTTCGCGCCGAGCGCAAGGATTTGGCGCGATGTGATCGTCGGCGCGCAGGGCATGTGCCATACCTGCCCGAACGCATCATCATCGGCGTCGAGCAGGCTCACCATCGCGCGGCCGATATCGGGGACATAGGCATAGTCGTGCGGCTGATCGGGATTGAACACGAACATCGCCGCCTTGCCCTTGGCGATCGCCGCCAGCCCGGTTTCGCCGACGTGCGAAAGCAGCACGCCCGGGCCGTAAAAGTCGGGCGCGCGCAGCACCGCGACTTTCACGCGGCTGTCGCTTTGCCACATCCGGGTGATCTTCGCGCGCGCGGTCGGCTTGCGACCGTGATCGCTGAGCTTCATTGTTTCGACCAGCGGAGCAGTTTGCGGGCCGTACATATAGAGATTGTCGAAGAACAGCATCCGTACCTTGGCTGCCGCGCAGGCATCGAGCAGATTGCGCATCGCGACCGGCCACGCGCTTTCCCACACCGGCCCGGTATATTCGAAGCCGACCGCGACCGCGACTTGCGACGCGCCCTCGACGGCTGCCGCCACCGACGCGGCGTCGAGCACGTCGCAGGGGGTGAAAGCGACGCCTGCGGGCAAATCGTCGGGGCGCGAGCGTTGCGCCACGCGCACCGACGTGCCCCGCGCTTGCAAAAGCTGGACGGTGGCGCGGCCGACGGGTCCGTAGCCGATTATCAGAATTTCATTGGTCATTGTCTGTCTCCTCATTCGGTAACGCTTCGCTACGCCGGACTTGACCATGAGTGAAATGCAAGTTCATGATATGCAGCATGCATGGGAAGCATCTTCGGGGGATCGACCTTAATCTGCTGCCGGTGCTCGAAGCGCTGCTGCGCCTGCGCAACGCGACCAAGGCGGGGGCCGAAGTCGGGCTGAGCCAACCCGCCATGAGCCGCGCGCTCGGGCGGCTGCGGCATTTGCTCGACGATCCGCTGCTGGTGCGCGGGCCGGGCGGGGCAATGCTGTCGCCGCGTGCCGAGGCGCTACGCCAGCCGCTCGCGGTGCTGCTGGCCGAAGTGCGCAGCTTGCTGGTCGAGCCGCCCTTCGACCCTGCCGCCGAACAGCGCACCTTGCGGCTGGCGATGACCGATGCGCAGGCCGAGCTGCTGCTCGCGCCGCTGGTCGCGCGCATCGCCGCCGTCGCGCCCAATGTCGTGCTCGAATGGGTGCCGATCAGCGCAGGATTGCCCCAGCGCATGATCACCGGCGATGTCGACCTGACGCTCGCGCTCGACACCACGCCGCTGCCCCGCGGTGCTGCGTCCGAGCCACTCATGGCCGATGCGCTCGCCACGGTGGTGCGCGTCGGGCATCCCTGCGGCGGGCGCTGGACGATGGCCGATTATGCGATCTATCCGAGTGTGCTGATCGCGCTGCTCGGCGACAGTGCGTCGGACATGGACACCGAGCTTGCCGCCGCCGGGCTCGAACGGCCGGTCGCGGCGATCGTCCCGACGTTCCGCGCCGCCGCCGATATCGTCGCGGTCACCGACGCCGTGACGACGATCTCACGCGCGTTTGCCGCGCGGGTCGCGGGGCAGTTGAACTTAGCGTTGATCCACCCGCCGCTCGCAAATGTCCGACTGGGCGTCGTGACCGTCTGGGCGACCTATCGCAGCGGCGATCCACTATTGGCGTGGCTGCGTGGCCTGCTGCGCGACGTGGTTCAGGCCTCGAGCTCGACGTCCCAATAAAGCCAGTCGTGCCAGGTCTGGTGCAGGTAATTGGGCGGGAAGCGGCGGCCGTGTTCCTGCAAATGCCAGCTCGTCGGGCGGATCGGCTGGATGTGGAGCGGCATATGCGCCTGCTTCGGCGTCCGCCCGCCCTTTTTCAGGTTGCACGGCGCGCAGGCGGTGACGACATTTTCCCAGGTCGTGCGACCCTTTTGCGCGCGGGGGACGACGTGATCGAAGGTGAGGTCGCGCCCGGAGCCGCAATATTGGCACTCGAAACGGTCGCGAAGGAAGAGATTGAAGCGGGTGAAGGCGGGGAATTGCGAAGGCTTGACGAATTGCTTGAGCGCGATGACCGAAGGGAGCTTCAGCCTCGCGCTGGGACTTCGGACCTCTCGCTCATAATGGGCGACAATGTCGACCCGGTCGAGGAACACCGCCTTGATCGCGGTCTGCCATGGCCAAACACTCAACGGATAGTAGCTGAGCGGCGTATAATCCGCATTGAGGACAAGGGCCGGGCAACCATCGGGGTGCCGAACCATGTCCGGATGCCGGATCAGATCGGGATGATACATTTTCCCTCCCAGACTTCTCGTAGCCGCCTTTCGCCGACTAGGATGACGGCATGATGACAGATCGCGCGACTCGTGGTCAATGGCCAGCTTGCAATGCGGCAATCCGAATCGAATGCGCGACGGATTGGCGATGATCACGCGGTTCGCCCCCAGCCCGACCGGCGGGCTGCACTTGGGACACGCCTGGTCGGCGATCCTCGCGGATGACCGCGCCCGCGCCGTCGGAGGGCGGTTTCTGCTGCGGATCGAGGATATCGACGGCAACCGCAGTCGGCCCGAGCATGTCGCGGGCATTCTCGCTGACCTGAGCTGGCTGGGACTGACGTGGGACGAGCTCAGCTTCCAGTCGGCGCGGCTTGATCATTACCGCGCCGCGCTTGATCGCCTGCGCGAGATGGGGCTGCTCTACCCCTGTTTCTGCACCCGCGCCGATATCGCTGCCAGCGTCAGCGCGCCGCATGGCCCCGACGGGCCGCTCTATCCGGGGACCTGCCGCGCGCTCGATCCGGCAACCCGCGCAGCGCGGCTCGCCGAGCCGCATGCGTGGCGGCTTGACATGGCAGCGGCGGTCGCGCGTGCCGGGCCGCTTGCGTGGCACGACGAGATCGCCGGGACGATAACCGCCCATCCAGCGAGCGCGGGCGATGTCGTACTCGCGCGAAAAGATGCCCCCGCGAGCTATCACCTCGCGGTCTCGGTGGATGATGCCGCGCAAGGGGTGACGCATGTCATCCGCGGCGCCGACTTGTTCGCCGCGACGCATGTCCACCGGCTGTTGCAGGCGCTGCTGGGCCTGCCGACGCCGGTCTATCATCACCACGCGTTGATGACCGACGCCGAGGGCAAGCGGCTCGCCAAGCGCGAGGGCGCCCCGACACTCAGCGCGCGACGGCTGGCGGGGGAAGATGGCCGCACGCTGGCGGCGAAATTGCGCACCGATATGGGCCTTGGCCCACCATTGGCTTTGTCCCGCACAGCGCCTAGATAAGCCTCTATGACCGTATTCCTCTGGATCCTGCTCGTCGCCGCGATGATCGCGACTCTGGTTGCGCTTGTGCGTGGCATCATCACTTTTCTGCAGGCGACCGAGGCCGATCTGAAAGGCACCGGGCCGAGCGTCGCGGGCATGAAATCGAACAAGATGATGCAGGCGCGCATCTTTTTTCAGGCGATGGCGATCCTGATCGTGGTCGTGATCCTGCTCGCTACGGGCCGCACCGGCTAAGGCCCGGTGGTCAAGCTCAACCGCATCTACACGCGCACCGGCGACGACGGCATGACCGGGCTTGTCGACGGATCGCGCGTGGGCAAGGATTCGTCGCGGCTGATCGCGATCGGCGACGTCGACGAGGCCAATTCGGCGATCGGCGTCGCGATCGTTGCACTGGCGGATCATCCGCTCGCTGTCGACCTGACGCGCATCCAGAATGATCTTTTCGACCTCGGCGCCGATCTGGCGACCCCGGGTGAGGATTTCGCGCCGTCCGAGATGGTGCTCCGCGTCGTCGACAGCCAGGTCGCCCGGCTCGAGGCCGAGATCGACGCGATGAACGACGCGATGCCGCCGCTCACCAGCTTCATCCTGCCGGGCGGGACACCGGGCGCGGCGGCACTCCACCTCGCCCGCGCGATCGTGCGCCGCGCCGAACGCGCGACCGTCACGGCGGCGCATGATGCGGCGATCAATCCCGCCGCACTTGCCTATCTCAACCGCCTGTCGGATTATTTGTTCGTCGCCGCGCGCCATGTGAACCAAAAAGCGGGTGGCGATGTTTTGTGGGTGCCGGGGGCGTCGCGCTAACCCGCAGGCCGCATTGGGCGTAAGTTTGATTGAAGCTGGCGGTCGATCATGCCGCCCTCGCACAGATGGAACGACGACAATGCCCGCACCTTCCGCGCTGAGGACCAACATGCACGCGCTGGCGCACCGACTTGGCGCGGTGCGCGCACTCACCGAAGCGTTGGTGGCGCCGCTGTCGGATGCCGATGCGACCGTGCAGTCGATGGAGGATGCGTCGCCCGCCAAATGGCATCTGGCCCACACGACCTGGTTTTTCGAGACCTTCGTGCTGCGCGATCATCTGCCGGGATACCGGCTGTTCGACGATCGCTTCCCGTTTCTGTTCAACAGCTATTACGAAGCCGAAGGCCAGCGCCACGCGCGCGCACGGCGCGGCATGGTGACGCGGCCGAGTCTTGCCGAAATCCTCGACTATCGCCGCGCGGTCACCGCCGCGATGCAGGACGCGCTGCCCCGCCTGCCCGAAGCGGCGCACGAATTGATCGCGCTTGGCTGCCATCACGAGGAGCAGCATCAAGAGCTGTTGATCACCGATATTCTCCACCTGTTTTCGCAGAACCCGATCGAACCCGCGATCTGGGCCGCGCCAGCCAAGGTGCCGGTCGAAATGCCGGGGCCGATCGACTGGATCGCGCATTCGGGCGGCGTGGTCGAGGTCGGGCATGACGGCGACGGCTTTGCCTTCGACGCCGAAGGACCGCGCCATCCGACCTTGCTCAGCCCCCACGCGCTTGCCGATCGCACGATCACCAACGGCGAATGGGCCGCGTTCATTACCGATGGCGGCTACCAGGATGCGCGTCTGTGGCTGTCGGACGGCTGGGCGTGGGTAAAGGCGCAAGCGATCACGGCGCCGCTCTATTGGCAGCAGCGCGACGGCGGCTGGACGCGCTTCGGGCTCGACGGGCGGCGCGTGATCGACCCGGCCGCGCCGGTGACGCACATCAGCTTCTTCGAGGCCGATGCCTATGCCAGCTGGGCAGGCGCGCGACTGCCGACCGAATTCGAATGGGAAGCCGCCGCGAAACCGCAAGATCGCGAAAGCGGCAATCAGCTCGATACGGCAGGACCGGTCGAGCCGCGCCCCGCGACCGCCGGGGGTGGCTGGTTCGGCGACGTCTGGGAATGGACGGGCAGCGCCTTCCGCCCCTATCCGGGGTTCCGCGCGGTCGAAGGGGCGGTCGGCGAATATAATGGCAAGTTCATGAGCGGTCAGTGCGTCCTTCGCGGCGGATCCTGCGCCACCCCGCGCGGCCATGTGCGCGCGAGCTACCGCAATTTCTTCTATCCCCACCAGCGCTGGCAATTCACCGGCGTGCGGCTTGCGAAAGACATCTGACATGCTCAAGCCCGAAATCGGGGACGGCGAAGCAACGCTCGCCGATCCGGCGTTCCGCGCCGATGTGCTGGCGGGATTCGCGTCGCGCCCGCGCGCGATCCCGGCGCGCTGGTTCTATGACCGGCGCGGGTCGGAGCTGTTCGAAGCAATCACCGACCTACCCGAATATTATCCGACGCGTACCGAAGCGGGGATTCTCGAAAGCGTCGGCCCTGCGATTGCCGACGCCGTCGGGCCGGGGCGCGCCGTCGTCGAATTCGGCTCGGGATCGTCCGCCAAGACGCCGCTGCTGCTGCGCGCGATTGCGCCCGCTGCCTATGTGCCGATCGATATCTCAGGCGATTTTCTGCGCCAGTCGTCGGCGCAGCTCGCGCAAGCCTTCCCCGGCCTGCCGGTGCTGCCGCTCGAAGCCGATTTCATGCACCCGATCGCGCTGCCTGAGGCGGTCGCGGCCATGCCCAAGCTCGGCTTCTTTCCGGGCTCGACGATTGGTAACATGATCCCGTCGTCCTCGGTCGATCTGCTGCGCGCGATGCGGATGTGGCTGGGCACTGGCGCGATGCTGTTGATCGGGATGGACCGGATCAAGCCCGCCGAGGTTCTCGTCCCCGCCTATGACGATGCGCAAGGGGTGACGGCGGCGTTCAATCTCAATCTGCTCCAGCGCATCAATCGCGAGCTCGGCGGGACGATTCCGGTCGAAGCCTTCCGCCACCACGCGGTGTGGAACGATATGCGTGCGCGTATCGAAATGCATCTGGAGGCGACCCGCGATGTCGCTTTCACGATCGAGGGGCGTAGCTTCGACATGGCGGCAGGCGAGACGATCCATACCGAAAACAGCCACAAATACGGCCCGCGCGACGCGCGCATCCTGCTGCGCGCGGGCGGCTGGACGCCGATCGCGGAGTGGACCGATCCGGGCGAGAACTTCGCGGTGATCCTGACCGAAGCGCAGGCAGCGCGGACGGCGCCTTAGGGCAGGACGCCCCTAACCCAATTTGTCCCGCAGCCCGTTCGTGTCGAGCGCAGTCGAGACACCCTGCGTACCGCCTGTGGCCTGTTTCTCGACTTCGCTCGAAACAAACGGGTCGAGGTAAAGTGATGAGGGTCAGTTTTGGCGGGCCCTAGCCGCAACCCTACCGCACCACCGTCGCGGTCCAGACGCGCATCCAGTCGACCGAGCCGCGGCATTCACCCATTGTCCGTTCTTCGACCAGCCGGAAGCGAGCGCCGTCCCACACATAGGTCTGCGCGCTGCCGCAATCGCCCAATCCCCTGCCCTTGGCATAACTCGTAAGTTCGCCCTTCTTCGCATCCCAACCGGCGTTGACGAGCGCGGCCTGGCCGCCTTCTTCGCCCCAGCTTGGACGGAGGTCGAAGGGCGCCACCGACACGGTCTTGCCGACCGCAATCAGCGGCACGGCCGTGAAGTTATACGCCCCGCCACCACAGGCGAGCAGGATCAACGTCTTGCCGGGCGCGAGCGGATGGGCTTCGCTGTCCTGTGGCCCGCCGAGATCGCCGTCACAGTTGAATCGCTTCTTGAGCGCGGCATTTTCGGCGCCCTTGATCGCGCGTTCGGCACCCGCCGGGGGCAGTGCCATGCGGATCACGGGGGCGGGCGGCACCGGTGGCAGCATCGTCGCCGTGCCGGTCGCAACCAGCGCGGTGACGGTGCCCGCGCGCTTCTGTTCGGCGTCGACGAAGCGCAGTGCCGCGCTCAGCCCCGCGAGCGATGCACGACCAATCGACTTGCCGTCGCGCAGCACCGACACCGTTGAGCCCTTAAGCAATGCCGCGCGGACGCCCGGATCGAGCGGGAGCACAACCGCATCGCTGCTCGACGCCACGAGCGCCTGAACCACCCTGCCATCGACCGCGAGCGCTTGCTTGCTGTCGCGCGGCGGCGGCGCATCGAAGCTGATCGTCGCGGTGACCGGCGCATCACGCGCACCGTCGCGCTCGATCACGATCCGCAGATAGCTGGAGTCCGAGATGTCGCCGTCCTCGGGCATCAGCGCCACGACTTCGCAGTGGCGGATATTGTCGCAGCCGACCGTCCAATCCTTGAAGGTCGCGATCTTACCCGGTTGCGGGGCAGCGGCGGCAGCGGCAAGAGCGATCAGGATCATGAGTCGGTTTATCGCAGGGGAATATGACATGCAAAGCGTCGGCAAGAACATTGGTGTCATCGGTGCGGGGCAAATGGGCGCAGGCATCGCCCAGGTTTCCGCGCAGGCGGGCTATCATGTGCTGCTTTCGGATGTCGATCTTGCGCGGGCCGAGGCGGGCAAGGCGGGGATCGCCAAGGCGCTCGATCGGCTCGTCACCAAGGAAAAGATCGCCGCCGATGTGCGCGACGCCGCGCTCGCGCTGATCGAGCCGGTCGCCAGCGTCGAGGCGATGGGCGACTGCGCTCTCGTCATCGAAGCCGCGACCGAGCGCGAGGAAATCAAGCGCGCGATCTTCGGGAACGTCGGCAAAGTGCTGGGGGCCGAGGCGATCCTGGCGTCGAACACCTCGTCGATCCCGATCACCCGGCTGGCGCAGGCAGCCCCCGATCCGGCGCGGTTCATGGGCGTGCATTTCTTCAATCCGGTGCCGGTGATGGGACTGATCGAGCTGATCCGCGGCCTCGCCACCAGCGACGCGACGGTGGCGGCGGTCGAGGCGTTCGGCCAGTCGCTCGGCAAGAAGATCGTCCACGCCAATGACGCGCCGGGCTTTATCGTCAACCGCGTGCTGATGCCGATGATCAACGAAGCGTGCTTCGCGCTCGGCGAGGGCGTGGCGACAATGCAGGACATCGACAGCGCCTGCATGCTCGGCCTCAATCACCCGATGGGGCCGCTGACGCTCGCCGATTTCATCGGGCTCGACACGTGTCTTGAGATTATCCGTGTGCTGTTCGAAGGCACCGGCGACCCCAAATTCCGCCCCGCGCCGCTGCTCGTCAAATATGTCGAGGCCGGCTGGTATGGCCGCAAGGTCAAGCGCGGCTTTTATGATTATTCGGGTGCCGAGCCGGTGCCGACGCGCTGAGCGCCGACACCAGTCCGGTCGTCACTTGGCGGCCGCAGCGAACGCCGCCTGGATGAACTGGAACACTTCGTGGTCGAAGCCGGGATCGGCCTGGCCTTCCCACTTGTCCATGTTCGCGTACATCTCCCGCGTCTGCGCCATCATCGCTGGCGTGGCGATGCGGGTGAAGGGTTCGAGCAGCGCTTTCCACTCGGTGGCAAAGGCCTGCGCGGCGTCGCTCGCCGGGTCCATCGGCAACGCCGCCTTGATACGGCTGCCAAGGTTCTTCCATTTCGCGCCTGTCGCTTCGGCATCAAAGGCATCGCCCATTTCGGGCAAGGTCCGGGCAAAATCGGCCTTGGCCTCGTCGCTCAGATAGCGGTCGGTCACCGCCTGCCATTTTTGTTGTTCGTGTGTCATCATCACGTCTCCTGTCCTGATCAGCGAGCAGAAGGTCGCGGCATCGATCGGCTCGCCGCGATCGATTCGGGACAAGGT
>CAYUYZ010000052.1:0-12506 GCA_964449575.1 uncultured Stakelama sp. | reverse complement strand
GTCGCGATCGCGAGTAGTCACCGCCCGTCGCGGATCAAAGGCCTCAAGCCCGGCGACGTCGCAATCTACGACGTGCGCGGCGCGAAGATCGTGCTCACCGAAAATGGCGTGCAGATCGACTGCGCAGGGCTTGAGGCAGTGATCGAGAATTGCACGACGCTCACGATCAAGGCGAACGACAAGGTCCGGATCGAGGCCGACAGGGTCGAGGTGACCGGTGATATCGTCAGCCGCGCCGACGGTACCAGCGTCAGCCTCAACGCGCTGCGCGATGCCTATCACGCCCACAAGCACGGCGGCGTCCAGACCGGCAGCGGCATGACCGGCTTGACCGACCACGACGTCTGAAGGTTTCGACCATGGCAGATATCATCACGCGCTGGGACACCAGCCGCGGCGTCGGCGATTGGGTGCCGACCGCCGCCAATCAGGTGATCTGGACCGACGAGGACGGCAACAGCGTCACTGACCAGAACGGCCTGCCGATCAATTCGATCTTCACTGCCGGCGGCGATCTTCTCGGCGGCGACGATCTGATGACCGCGGTGATCATCAGCCTGTTTAGCGACGCCGTCGCCGCGCCCGACGACGCGATCGTCGACGGTTCCGACGATCCGCGCGGTTGGTGGGGCGGGCCGATCGGCTCGAAACTCTGGCTGCGCGTGCGCGCCAAGCAGACCGACCTGACGCTCGCGCTTGTCAAGCGCGACATCGAGGACGCGCTCGCCTGGCTGGTCGAGGACGATATCGCGGCCTCGGTCGAGGTTGCGACCGAATGGACCCGGCCGTCGATGCTCGGCGCGCTGGTCATCATCCGCCGCGCGGGCGGCGATCGCCGTGCACTTGCCTTTTCGGCTGCCTGGAGCAATCCCTGATGCCCTATAGCCGCCCGTCCCTGACCGAGCTGCGCGCCCAGATCGCCGCCGATATCGACGCCGCTCGCCCGGGGCTCGAAGCGCGCTTCCGCTATTCGAACATCGGTATCGTCGGCGACGTGCAGGCGGGCGGAACTCATGGGCTTTACGGCTATCTAGACTGGATCGCCCGCCAGAGCGTGCCGTTCACCGCCACCGACGAATATCTCGAAGGCTGGGCAGCCCTCGCCAAGCTCACCCGCAAGGCAGCGACCAGGGCGAGCGGCACCGCGCGCTTTGCGGCCGCCGCCGGCAAGACGATCGCCGCCGGGGCACCCGTGACCCGCGGCGACGGCGTGGCCTATGTCACGACCGTACTCGCCAGCGAGAGCGGGGGGCACATCGACGCACCCATCCGCGCCGTCGCCGGCGGCGTGGCGGGAAATGCGCCCGATGGCACGCCACTCTCGCTCGGCATCGCGATCAGTGGCGTCACCGGCACCGGGACCGCTCAGGGCGCGATCGGCGGCGGAACCGATACCGAGCGCGACAACGAGCTGCGCAGCCGGATGCTCGAAGCATTCGCCAATCCCGAACAGGGCGGGTCGATCACCGACTATGCCCGCTGGGCGCGCGAGATCCCCGGCGTCACGCGGGCATGGGTGCAGCCGTCAATCCAGGGGCCGGGAACGGTCGGCATTTTCTTCATGATGGACGGCGCCCGCGCCGCGGCTGGTGGCTTCCCCCAGGGCACCAATGGCTGCTCGGTCTATGAGACGCGTGACACGACGGCGACAGGCGACCAGCTGATCGTCGCCGATGCGCTGTTTCCGCGCCAGACCGTACAGGCGGTGGTCTATGCAATCGCGCCGACCGCCAACGTGTTGAGCTTCACGATTGCAGGGCTGAGCGGCGCGAGCGACGCCACCAAGGCGGCAATCGACGCCGCGATCGATGCCGCGCTCTATGCGGGCGCAGTGCCCGGCGGCGTCACCTTCAGCCTCGACATCGAGGCGGCGATCGCCGCGGTCGCAGGCACCGCCGGCGCTGTCGTTACCGGGATCACCGCGTCGGCCGGTACTGTGGCCTATGGCGGCGCGGGCAACATCGTTTCCAACGCCGGCGCGCTGCCGACACGCGGCACGGTGACGTACCTGTGAGTCTTCAATATCCAAAATTCGATGGCGATGGCGGCTTCGACGGGAATCCCGTCTACACGCCGATCGAACCCGGGCAACCGACACCCGATCCGATTCCGGTCGCGCCGACGCCCCCCACAGCGCCGATCAGCCTGCCGGTGGCACCGCCCATACCGCAGCGCGCGCCGACCAGCCTGCCGGCTCCGCCGCTCGATGGCACCGCCCGCTACACCGTCGATGATTACACCGCCGCACTCGCGGCGTTGCTGCCGCGCGGACGCGCCTGGCCCGAGGATGCCGACAGCGCCCAGCGCCGTGTCCTGCGCGGCCTCGCTGCCAGCCTCGAGCGCGTCGACGCCGATGCGTCGGGCCTGCTTGAAACGTCACTGCCCGGGTCGATCTCGCCGATGCTGCCCGAATGGGAAGCGACGCTGGGCCTTCCCGATCCTTGCCTTGGGGGTACGCCGAGCTTTGCAGAGCGCGCAGCGCAGGTCGCATCACGCTTCGCGCGACAGGGCGGCTTGTCGCGACAGCGTTACATCGACTTCGCGGCCGCACTCGGCTTCGACATCACGATCACGACCTATTCGCCGTTCCGGGTCGGCCGCACGCCCGTGGGGAACGGCGTCGCGTCGGACTCCTGGTACTTCGTCTGGGGCGTGACCGTCGTCACCAATCGCCTCGGTTTTTCCGCCGACGTACTGATGTGCGAGCTCGAGCGCATCAAGCCGGCCGAGACCGAAGTCATCCTTCTCAGCTGACCAGGAACAAGACGATGCAATTGATCGACGGGCCGACGCGCGCGGCCGCGCGGCCGGCGCCACTCGCCACCGGTACCGGTGGCGCGTCGCCGGGATGGTTCGCACATCCGGACCTCGAGGCCGGGATCGCGCCCACCAATCTCGATCCCGATTGGTGCAACAACATCCAGGGCGAGCTGAAGAGCGTGATCGAGGCGGCAGGGCTGACGCTCGACAAATCCTCGGTCACACAGCTGCTGACGGCGCTCTCGACGCTCTTCGTTGCCGCAGGTGGCGGCAGCGGGGTCGTCGTCGGCACCGATCAGGCCAGCATTCCGCTTGCCGGCGGCTTCATTCTGAAGGTCGGACAGACGCTCGGCAGCTACAGCGAAGGCGCTCTGACCGTGAACTTCACGACGGCGTTCCCGACCAAATGCTGGGCGCTGATCCCGGTGTCGGTCAACACCTCCGCGACCACCGACAAGGACATCTGGCCGCAACGCCAGTCGCGCTCAGCCGGATCCGTGACGTTGTTTGCCAACCTGGGCGGCGGCACGACCACCAACGCGATCGACGGCGTCGACTGGATCGCCATCGGCAACTGAGCCGCGCTCACCCCATCATCATCGCGAGTATCGAAATGCCCACAATCCCGGAATACGGGCCGCCGGCGCGCGCCCTGTCGACCGCTGACCAATTCGCTGCCTGGCAGGACGGCGTGCAAATCGCGGCCACCGGCGCAGACATCATCGCGCTCACTGCAAGCGGCGTCCAAGCCACGTTCGAAGCGCTCGAAGCGCCGCTTCTGGTGACGCTCAATGCCGGTGTGTCGGCCGCAGCGATCAGCGCGGCCTCGGCAGCGGACAGCGCCCGTCGCCTGACTCCCTTCGCGGTGGACGTGTCGGGAACGGTGGCAGACCGCGTCATCGACGTCACCGCAAGCGGCTTCGCATTCGGTGAATTCTACCTCAAGACCTTCAATCACAATGTCGGCGGCGGGACCTACCGCATCACGATCGCGCGCACGATCGACGATAGCGTCGCCGCCGACGTCTTCGAAGCGGGGGTGCTCACCGGCGTTCAGACCATCGAGGTACCGGCGAGCGATGGCGGGAGCGCATCGTTCAGCGTCAAGGCAGACTTCGGCGCGCCGACGCCCTTCTTCTTCACCGGCACGGCCGCTACCGCGCCTTTCGATCCGGAAAAGATCATCGTTGCGACGCCCGCCTTCCAGGCAGGCGTCGGCTACTCGCTGGCGGCAAACCCGCAATTCGTGCGCGACGCGGCATTGTCCGCGCAGCGCCACGCTTTCGCCTCGGGCGGTGCCGACAGTTATCTCAAGAGCGTTTTTGAGCGGGTCGACCTGTTCGGGCTCAAGCCCGGCCATCTCTACCGGCTGTCAGCATTCCGCGCGACGTCGGCAGTGCTCCAAATCCTTGTTCGCGACACGACCGAAAACACGGTTGCAGCCAACATCGAAATCGACGTGCCGAATTACGCGACGCTGCCTGAAGTCCTGTTCTTCGACCCGCGCAAGGTCGGTGGCAATATCGCGGGCGAAATCACGAGCTACACCGGCATCTTCGGTTCGGTCCGTCTCCGTCGCGCGAACATCGTGCTGGTCAATACCTATTATACCTACAGCCAGGCTCAGGCCGGGCTCGATCTTTCGACGTCGATGACCCGCCGTCAAAGTGAGGCGCGCTTCCAGGATCCTGGATTCGAGGAAGTCATCAAGGTGGCCCCCGGGGGTTCGCTCACCGACGCAGTGCAGGCGCTTTGGGCGGAAGGGCCCTATTCGAACCCACAAGACCTCTCCGTCCGCTGGTGCTGGCGCGCGTCGCCGCTGCACCGCATTTTCGTCCTGCTTGGTGCGGGCGACTATACCGCGACCAATCTCTATGTGCCTCACTGGGTGTACATTGGTGGGCAAGGCCGCGGCGTCACGCGGATCAAGTCGCGCGACAGCTCGATCTATCGCCCGAACCTCCAGATGCACCAGTCGAACAAGCTGCTGAATCTGTCCGTCTATGCCGATGCGACGCGGCCCGCGCCTTACGACCCCGAAAGCTTTCCGCTGCAAAAGGCGCAATACGGCGTTCACCGCGATCAGAACGACGAGTTCATGACCCCCGACAGCGTGGGCGATCTCAATTACTGGGCGGGCTTCCTGGCCGAAAACGTCGACTTCATCGGCGGCCCGACGCATGACTTCGCGCTGTTTGGCTGCGGCTCGTCGGGCGGCTCGCGCGACCGGTTCGTGAACGTCCGGGCCTGGAGCGAGAACCCGGGCCGCACCGCGCCGTTCTTCTCCTCGCACACCTGCATCACCGGCGCCGAGCGCGCGTCGTTCGAATTCGAGAATAGCTGGGCCGACACGCCGCCGGGCGTGGCGACGGTCGCGCTTCAGAGCGAGCAGCCTGCGGCCGAGCAATGCGACGTCGTCATCAACGGTTGCCCGAGCTTCAGCCTCGTTGCCTATTCGGGCGCGGTGACGGGCGGCTGGGAAGGCTATGGCGACTATCGCGGCCCCGTCCATTCGACCGTCAGCGGCGACTATCTCAAATTCTCGACGGTCGCGCGGTTCACGAACACCAGCGGCGCGACGATCGCGCCGGGCACCTTGTGCAAGTCGGTCGGCAAGAACGTCGCCAAGGCGGCTGACGGAGACCTGATCGACGCGGTGGCCATCCGCGCGACCGCCAACAATGCGACCGGCGACTTCATCGTGTCCCGCCGCGTCGAAGCGCAGGTGATCGGCTTGGGCGCCGGTGTCAGCGGCCCGGTCTATGTCGCGAATGGCGTGGCGACGCTCGCCCAGCCGGTGGCGAATGTGTCGGTCGCGATCGGCAGGGCGAAGGACGGTATCGTGGAGTTCCGCTCGCTATGACCGATCACACCCCGCCGCGTCCGCCGCGGCGCCCGCGTGCACCCGAGACCCCGCCGCCGCCAGCTGCCGCCGACCCCAACAGCCTGCTGCTCGGGCGGATGAGCGGCGAGCTGGGCCAGGTGATGACCGCGCTCACGACGCTATCGGGCAAGGTCGACACGCTGGCACGTGAAGTCTTCGGACTCGGGCCGCTGACGGCAGACATTCACGAGATCAAGACCAAGGTCGAGGCGATCGAGACTCGCATCCGCACCCTTGAGCAGAAGCAGACCGAGCGCGACGGCCGCGACGGCCTCCTGGCCTTCCTTTTCAGATCCCCTGCGCTCGGGTGGCTCGCCGGCGCAGGCGCTGCGACCTGGGCAATTCTTTCCGGAAAGGTACACCCATGAAGCTTCGATTGGTTCCAGATTGGCGCCAGGTGTGGCGCTATTGGAGCGCGCGCGCGACCGCGGCGGCGCTCAGTTTCCTGACCTTCATCCAGGCCTTTCCCGACGCCGCGCAACAGGCCTGGCAGGCGATCCCGGCCGATCTGCGCGGGCGGGTGCCGGAGCGCACCGCGCTCGCCGTGGTGACCGTGCTGGCGGCGGTGTCGCTGCTGTCACGCTTCGTGAAACAGAAAGGACCGAGCGATGCCGCAAAGTAACCGCATCGAACCGATGGCGTCGCCGAAGCCCCCGGGCACCGGCAAGGCGCTCGCCGTGCTGCTCGGCATCCCGATCGCCGCGGTCGCCAGCCTGTTCGTGATCGTCCCGGCCGAGGAAAGCGGCCGCAAGGTCGAAGCGACGGTGCAGCCCGACGGATCGATCGCGACGCGCCACGTCGCCGGCAAGCAATATCTGCGGGCATATCTCGACATCGTTCGCGTGCCGACCGCGTGCGACGGGATCACCACCGGCATCCGCATGGGCATGACCTTCACGCCGGCGCAGTGCGACGCGATGCTCGAGCGCGAGTTGATCGCGCACGCCGCGCCGATCGTGAAGTGCGTGCCCGGGCTCTACGGTCGCGCGCACCAGATCATTCCCGCCGTCAGCCTTACCTACAACATCGGCACCGCGGGCTTCTGCAAGTCGTCGATCGCGAAGTTGTGGAACGCAGGCCAGTGGCGCGCGGGCTGCGATCGGTTCCCGCTGTTCAACAAGGCCGGTGGCCGGGTGGTGCGCGGCCTGGTGCTGCGCCGCGCCCGCGAGCGGGCCGAATGCCTGAAGGGGTTGAACTAAGCCCCATCGATCCCGAGCGGCGCGATCTCGCCGACACCTAAAAGGAGAATGACCATGGGTACTATGCGAGCAAAAATGCAGATTTGTTCGGTGTTCCAGCACCGCAATGCGGAAGGCGAAACGACCAGCGAAACGCTGAACTTTCACGGCGTCTCGAAGAGCGGCGGCTATCCAGCCGATGGCTCTGATGAAGACAACAGCTTCGTCAAGTGGTCGCCCAGCATCAACCTTCAGATGCAAGTGACCAACCCGGCGCTGTTCGGGAAGTTCGAACCCGGCCAGAAGTTCTACGTCGACTTCACATCGGCGGACTGATCGATGACCGATCTGACAGCCGCATCCCGCAAGGCGCTGGCGTGGATGCGCGAACGTGGCGGCGATGCGGCGGTCGCACGAGCAAAGGGCGGTGGGCGCTACATTCTCGCGCAGGGCGAAACGGCGCCATTCCTTCCCAGCACTTGCCGCGCCCTGATCGATGCCGGCTTTGCCGAGTACGTCGATATCAACGGCAAGAAGTCTGTGCGCTTTCGGTTGACCGAGGCGGGCCGGATCGCACCGGCGTCCACCCTCAAGGGAGCATCATGACATGGGTTTTCTGATCCTTTCGCTCGCCAAGCTCGCTCTCGGCTGGGGCATGCCTTCGTGGGCCGCAAAGCTGTTCAGCTATGTCGTTCCCGTCCTCGCCGCGATCGGCGTCGTGTGGGGCGCGTGGGCGCTGTTCGCGGGGCATTATGAGCGCAAGGGCGCGGCGAAGGCGGAGGCGAAGATCCGGCCCGCCACCGCCAAGGCGACTGAGGCGCAGATCGCCGCCAACCGCGCCCCGGCGGCAAAATCCCAAACGATAGCGAGGCAATCCGATGACCAAGCCAAAGACGATTATGCTGCGGGCCGCGCTGCTGGCCTTGCCTATGCTGCCGCTCACCGCGTGCGGCCCGCGACTGTCTGTCCGGTCGGCGGTGCCGATCTGCCCCGAACCGATCACGCTGGCGAAATCGATGACCGATCCGGTGCGGCTCCCGGCATGGTTGCCCTATCCCAAGCCGATTTCGACACCCTCGCCGAAAACAGCACCCGCCTCGCCAAAGTGCACCAGGACGCCGCTGCCCTGATCGCCGCGGGGGTGGCGGTGCCGAGCGGGGAGCCCGAGCCGGCGCCCTAAGTCTCGGTCGTCAGGAAGCGGCGATACTGGTCGTTGCGCTTAGGCCGCCAATGGCCGAGTGCAGCGGTTGCCGCGGCGCGCAAGGCCTCGTCCTCGGTCGCGCCGCTGCCGCGCCAGCGCGGGAACGCGCCGATGCGTTTCCACTGCGAATCGGCCTGGCCGCACTGGACGTGCGCCTCCCATGCGTCGCCGGCGGGCCGGGTGAACCAGCGCCAGCGCAGCCCCGCGGTGCGGCAATGTGCCGCCAGACCGGTCAATGCATCAGGGACAGCGCCAGCGTCATCAGCATCAGTGCCGCGATGGCCAGCGCCTCGATCTCGGTCGGGTCGGGGCGGCGGTTCAGAGGTCGAGCTCACGCCGCTCGATTTCAGCGAGCAGTGCCTCTACCCGGGCGTCGCCGGGTGCACCGTCGGTCGCCTGATAGGCAACGACCAGCTCGCGGTCGGTCATGTCGCTGGGGGATGCCTCGGCCATAACGGCTCGATACCAGCCTGCGTCAACCACGCCAAGCGGTGCGACGGGGTGGGGGTATCAAAGGGGGTATCGCGACACGCTTGTGCCCGTGTTTCGCGAGGATTTCTGGGCCTTTCGCGGAGCGCGACGCGGAGGGATTGTCCGCGTCGCGCGGCCACCGACCATGCCGATCGCCCATCTACCAGGGAAGATTAGATGCTCACCAACGCCGTGGTCAAGGCTGCGCGGCCGCGGCCGCATGCCTATAAGCTCGCCGACACCGGCGGCCTGTTTGTCTATATCGCGCCGACCGGCCTGAAATCGTGGCGCTACCGTTATCGACGCCAGGGACGCGAGCGTCTGCTTGTGCTCGGTCGCTATCCCGAGCTCGAGCTGGGCGGCGCGCGCGAAAAGCGTGATGAGGTCCGGGCCCGGATCGATCGCGGTGAGGATCCCGCCAACGCCACCGGCGACAAGCTGACTCATTTTGAGTCAATTGCCCGCGCCTGGCACGCGCTGCAGGTCGATCGCTGGACACCGCGTCATGCGTTGGACGTCATGATCAGCCTTGAGCACGATGCCTTCCCGGCGATCGGCGCGGCCGCGATCACCGCGATCGATGCGCCAACGCTGCTCAAGCTGCTGCGCGACGTCGAGGCAAGGGGCTCGATCGAGACGGCGCGGCGTCTGCGCCAGCGCATTTCGGCCGTGTTTGTCTTTGCCATGTCGCAGGGCATCGTCGCGACCAATCCGGCTGCGATCGTCGGCGGTGCGCTCCAGTCGGCCGCCGAGCCGCGCGAACAGGCAGCCTTGCTCGACATCGCCGCGGCGCGGCAGCTCATCGCCGACGTCGAGCAGCTCGACGCGCCACAGATACTCAAGCTTGCATCGCGGCTCCTCGCGCTCACGGCCGTGCGGCGCGCAGCTTTGCTTGGCATGACATGGGACGAGGTCGAGGGAGTCGACTGGGCGACCGGCGCGGTGATCGAGCCGATCTGGCGCGTGCCGGCGGCGCGCATGAAGCTGCGGTCGGCCAAGAAGGCATTCGCCAAATATGACCATGTCGTGCCGCTGGCGGCGGCGGCGGTCGACGCGCTGCGCGCTGCGCGCGCGATCTCGGGGCAGACGGGGCTCGTTTTTCCGCGGCCGGGGAAAAACCTCCCGCTGCGCGGCGGCGCGTTGCGCGATCTCTATGTCGCCGCGGGCTATGAAGGGCGCCACGTGCCGCATGGCTGGCGCGCGACTTTTTCGACGATCATGAACGAGGCGATGCCCGACGCGCGCGCCGCGATCGACCAGGCGCTGGCGCACAGCCCGAAGGACAAGGTCGAGGCGGCGTATAATCGCAGCACGCAGCTCGGTCGACGTCGCGAGATCTACGACGCCTGGGCCACGCTGCTTTTTCCCGGCAATTGAAGGCGCCTGTCGGCGCATGGGCGCATGCACGCATGAACGAAGAACGGGCATCATCCCCGTTTTCGCCAGGCGACGCCCACGCGACGGCGTGGCACGCTTCGTGCTCTCCCCATCTCGGCAGCAGAAAATCCCGCCCGCCATCCTTGGCGATCGGTTGAAGGGGCATCCGGCGGGCGCACCGGGCGATGGGGATGTCAAACTAGCGCGTCGGATCGCCTTATGCGATCCGACTCCTTCTATTCTCCATCTGGAGCGGGATTCTGACGCGATCCTTGACTCGCGTTCTCGCTCCTAGCGACCTTGTCGCTGAAGGAAGAGAGCGCGGCGGCAAGGGCCGGGTCGTCGACCTGAAAGCCGATCCGCTCGGCAGTGGGCAGGCCGGCCAGCATCGCCTGGGTCTCGGACTTGTCGTTGGCGACGGCCCATGCGGCATCGGCCGGGACCGGCGACGGCGCCAGCATCCAGTCGAGCGTCTTGCGCAGCCAGTCGGGCAGCGGCAGCAGATAGGCGTTCGATATCTGTTCCACCTGCGGGCCGAAGGGTTCGGGATCCTCGATCGGGCGCGATCGTCGCAGCCAGTCGACGAGGCCCGCGGCTTTGAGGCGCTTGAGCGCCGCGTGCACCGTCTGGCGGCTGATGCGCAGCGCGCGCGCGATCGTCGCCCCGGCTTGGTCGAAGCGGCCGGTTTTATAGTCGCGCGACTTCAGAATGTGTTTGTAGACGCGCAGTCCGTTCGGCCCGAGCGCGCCCCAGGGCTTGCCCGGCTGCTTGCTGTCGTCGTCGTAGCGCACGGCTGCCTTCATGCGCGCGCGCCGCTCCTGGGCACCGAAGACATTATGCTGTTTCCATAGTCGGAGCTCGCGCTCGCCGGCGTAACGGCTGCCGCCGCGCACCGGTTGGAATGTCCGCTTTCGGACTTTCTTGCCCGCGACGCCGGCGGCGAGCTCCCCAAAGCTGCGCGCGCTCATGCTGCACCGCCGATCGGCGTGACGCGATCGAGCAGGTAGCAGCCACCGAACCCATCGAGCCAGATAACTGCGGAATGACCGGAGAGCACCTGCGCCTCCGATCGTGTGGTGGTGACGACATCTTCGCCGGAGTCTTTGCGAACGCGCACCGATTGACCGACTGGGTACTGTGCGTTGAACGCGTCTACCTGCCTCTGCAGAGCTGTAGTCGAGGGTGGCCTTCTCACGCTGCACCACCAGGCCGGCTCAGCCGAGTAAATCGCGCGCGGGCGCCATGTCCTTCATCAGCAGATCGGCCCAGGCCTGCGCGATTTCGCGCCGTCGGGGCATGTAGAGCGCCCGGTTGTACGCCGCCTCGACACCCTCCTGGACGTGCGCCAGCATCAGGTCGATCACGACGCGGTCGCCCGGGCGGCCCTCGATGGCGGCGCGTTCGTTCATGACGGTCGAGAAAGTCGCGCGCCAGCCATGCGGCACATGCACCCCCCGCAAGCCACTCGACAGGTACAGCCCGCTCAGCGTGGAGTCGCTGATCGGCACCATCCGCTTCGTCACCGCCGGAAACAACCACGGCGATTGTGACCCCGATAGCATCAGCACCGCGCGCACGACCTCGACCGCCTGTGCGCTCAGCGGAATGACAAACTCGAAAGCCGCATCGCGCTTGCGCTCGCGCGTCAGCTTCATCTTCTCGGCCGGGATGCGCCACAGTGGCGCCGGGCCGTCGAGATCCTCGAACTCGTCCGGCGCCGCCATCCGGATCACCCCCGGCCGCGCCGCCGTCAGTGCCAGCAGACGCGAGGCGAGCTTGGTCAGACGATAGGCGGGCTGCAGCTCGACCTTGCGCAGGATCTGGCGCGCATGCTCGATCTTGGTCGCTGCGGGCCGCAGCTGGCGCGACACCGGCGCCAGCGCGCGCTGGATCGTGGCGGCCGGGTCGTGCGTCGCCCGCCCGGTCGCGATCGCGTGCACAAACACCTCCGACAGATGCTGGCGCACCCGGTGAGCCATTTCGCGCGCGCCCGTCGCCTCGATCGCGCGGATCACCTGCAGGACTTGCGGCGCGGTGATGTCCGCGATCGGCATCGATCCGAGCAGCGGGAAAATATGGTTCTCGAATCGATCGAGGATCTGTTCGGCATAGCGCGTCGCCCAGTTGGGCGCTTTCATCGCGTGCCACTCCTCGGCGATCGCGCGCAGCGACGTCGCCTGTGCCACTGCCATATGCGCCCGACCGATCCGCTTCAGCACGCCCGGATCGCGCCCCTCGCGCAGCACCGCCCGCGCCGAATCGCGCAATGCACGTGCTTGCGCCAGCGAAACCTCGGGGTAGGGGCCGTGCGTGAGCTGCTTTTCCTTGCCGTCGAAGCGGTACTTCTGCCGCCAGGATTTCGACCCCGT
Source organism: uncultured Stakelama sp. (assembly GCA_964449575.1). Lineage (GTDB taxonomy): Bacteria > Pseudomonadota > Alphaproteobacteria > Sphingomonadales > Sphingomonadaceae > Sphingomonas. The sequence goes on along the minus strand of CAYUYZ010000052.1, from coordinate 266 downwards.
GGGCAGGACGAGCAGGTGCAAACCCTTCTCGTCGGCGAGCTTGTAAGCCTTCTCGCGGGGCTTCGCCTGTCGACAGGCTAGGTCGTTGAGCACGCGGTGCCCCCAAGGCCTCGGCGGGGCGCCCCCCCGATGCCCCCAAATCGCTTGCGCCGTCGTGATCCCTTGTGAGCCGCCATGATCCTGTGAATTGCCCGATATCTGCGCTTAAGCAAGCAGATTGAGCCGCCGTGATCCCCCATGATCCGTTGGGGTGGCTCCCTGAGTAG
>CAYUYZ010000051.1:0-12543 GCA_964449575.1 uncultured Stakelama sp. | reverse complement strand
GCTGCCCGCGCGCGGGGACGCAAGGGTGGCCGCAAGTTCGCCCTCTCCAAGGCCCAGGTGCGGCTCGCTCAGGCTGCTATGGCCCAACGCGACACGTCCGTTTCCGACCTCTGCAAGGAACTCGGGATCGAGCGCGTCACTCTCTACCGCTATGTGTAGGCGCTTGCAATCATATCAGTGTCTGCTCGCAAACAGCCTGATTTCCTGCTCACGCTATCTGCCACTGGCGGGGAGCGTCCTGCTCGAATTATCTGCCAGTGTGCTCGCCATCATCCGGCGCTGCTTGCAAACGGGACGTTGTGCTCACGCTCCCAGCCAATGGGTTCTCCAAACCCGTCGCCGGCAGGCGCTTTTGTGAAGCGGGTTTCCAGAACAGTTCTGACAAGCGGCGGACCGCAGAAATGCGTTGCGATCATGGTTCGCCGGCAAAGTCGTCAGAAAGGAAGGTTTTTGCGAACAGCGGCCGGCGCATAGAAGGGGCACCGATATACGCTTACGACTGAATGAGCCGAACCGCGCCAGCCGCGATCGTCCCGATTGGGATCGACGTTCGGGAAATGCACTCTTCTCCCGAAAAGCGATCAGGTTTGAGTGCCATCCGCCTCGAATGTTGAGACAGGCGCCGGAGAGAGAGGATTAGGCAATTGATGCTCTGATGCCGATGAGGAGCCGCAGCCCGTCATCGCAGTGCAACTCAGGCCGGAGCGTAACCGGTGCGGAGGCCCGGAGATGTCGGCAAGCGGGCGCCCCAGCGTTCTACATGTCCGCTTCTTTCGACCCGCACCGGCTGCGGCAAGTCTAGGAGCGGCAACAGCCCTACGCCGTCCAGCCACGCGGACACGGCGTGCTGCTGCTCGTCGCCGAGCGCGGCGAACACGTCCGTGACCCGCTGCCACAGGAAGAACAGGTACGGCTGCACGCCGCTGGCGAACGGCACGCCCCCGAACATGGTGTCCACCGAGCCGAGCACCCGTTGGTGCGGCTTGTCGGTGACCGGCGCGCCCTCCTCGGGGTCGGTGTCGGCGACGAACCGGCACAGCCAGGCGGTCTTGTCGGCCAGCTCCGGCAACAGCTCGTCCGCCATGTGCCGGAACAGCGGCACCAGCGTCTCGGGCAGTTCGTCGCCGCCTAGGTAGCAGGTCGGATACTCGCCATACTCCGGCAGATCGGCATCGGGCGCGTTCATCCGTTCGACCCAGCGCGCGACCTTGGGCGCACGGCGGCGCATCAGGTCGGCAGGAACCGGATCGCGACCGAGATGCGCGAAGAGCGGGCCGAGCAGGCCATAATCGCCGAGCGATGGCTGCCCGCCGAACAGATAGGGATGCCGGCACAGGTGTGCTTCCAGCAGGTCGAGCAAGGTGAGGTACGACGCCTCGATCGCAGGAATCGTGTCCCGCGTGACGCCGAGCATCGGCAGGTAGGACTGCATGCGCGCCATGACCTTGGCCGCACCGTCCGTTCCCGATCCGCCGGTGAACGCGTCGGTCAGAAAGGTCCGCTGCTCATCCAGATACGACCAGCGATAATGCATGGCGTGGCGCGTCAGCGTGACCACGGCGTAAAGCTCGGCGACATGCGCCAGCACGCGCTGGCGCGCGCCCGGCGGACGGGCCGACACCGGCACGCCGCGATCCTCGAAATGGTCGAGGATGTCGACCGTGTCCTGGATGACCTCTCCGTCCGGCGTCACCAGCACCGGGATGATGCCGCGGCCGATCCGGGGCACGATCTCCGCCCTGAAGCGCGGATCAGCCGGGGTGCGCTCGACATAGGTGAAGCCTTGTTTGCGCAGATAGGCTCGGCTCTTGCCCGTATAGAGCGAGTGCGGGACGCCGTAGAGAATGTGGGGTGCCATGTAGCCATCATGCAGCCGCGACGCGGCGTGCACAACCGGATCGGCAGCATGTACGGGATACGTCCTCCAGATCGCCTCGCGTACGCTCGTTCCACGCGACTGATGCATGTGCCTGCACTGCAGCGGATGACGTCCAATTGCGCCGATGTGGCATGATCCGACCGGTCTGGCGCGCTCGCCGCTCGATTGCGGACGGCAGTGAGTGGGTCGAACCCAATTCATCTTCGGGGTTGCGATAGCGTCCGCTGCGCAAGTGGCCTCGGCGTTCGCGTTCCCGCGCAAGGCCGCGATGACCTCGCCCGCTCCGAGCCAGTCTTCGATAGCGGGACAAGAGACTGATCCTTCCAGCGCTCACCCGCCGCGATCACCGCTATTGTACCTTCACCGGCAACCACGGCGGCCTCTTGCGCGACAGCCCGGGCATTGCGGAGGCACCTGCTGATGGGGGGAATGTTGCCTGTTGCGAGCGAAAGCCGCGAGCCGTTCGGGGATGGCAGCACGATGCGCGTGCCTGATTCAGGCTGCGGCAGAGCTGCTGGAGAGCGTGGGCGCTGCCAACCTGTCGTTGCGCGGGATTGCCGAGCGCGCGGGCCTGTCGCGGCAGGCACCCTACAATCACTTCGCCGACAAGGAACCGCTTCTGGCGACACTGGTCGTGACCGGCTTTGATCGCCTGGCCAGCCAGGTTGATGCTGCCTCGGCGCACCTGTCCGGCCACGAAGCGCTGGCGAAGGCGGGCGAAGCGTACATCGCCTTCGCGCAAGACGCGCCGGCCCTGTTTCGGCTAATGTTCTCCCGCGAGTTGGTCGACAAGGCCAAGTTTCCCGATGCCGCTGCGCCGGAGCCCGGGCGTTTGGCATTATGGCCGCCATTGTCGCAACCATCGTCACGGCAAACCATACAGAGAAGGTTAGCTTGGCAGCGTGGTGCGTCGTTCACGGTTACGTGTAGGCGCTTGCACACGTAGCGGCGTTTGCTCGCAAACAGCGCAATTTCCTGCTCAAATTGGCCGACAGCCGGCGCGCTACCTTGCTCACGCTAGCTGACAATATGCTCGCCATCGGCAGCGCTTGCTTACAAACCAAGCGATCTACTCACGCTTTTCGCCAGCAGCGGCAACTCGGTCGCGGGCGAGGCTGGCGCTCTCTGCCTTCAGCGGCCGCGACACGGGGCAAACCTCCTGCACGTACGCGTTGAGCGTGTTGGCGAGGTTGTCCGCCACCAAGCGGTAGAACACGAATTGGCCTCGCTTTTCGCTCGTCACCAGGCCAGCGTTCTCCAGCACCGACAAGTGCTGGGATACGGCAGGCTTGGACATCTCGAACCGTGACGCGATCTCGCCTGCGCTGAGTTCCGCGTGGGCGAGGTAGGCAAGGATTTTGCGGCGTGGGGTGGACGCCAAAGCTTCAAAGACCTTCTGCATGGACGATGATTAAGCGATAAGCTAACCACTTGACAAGGGCGGCTGGCTAGGACAGCATTTAAGCTATGAGTTAAACGCTTGGAGCTTGGCATGACCCTCGATCCCGAACGCTGCCGGGTGAACTCGCTGGTGGAGCTGCCCGGTAGCAGTCCCGTGGCAGGTGTCGTGCGGTGGGATCCGGCTCACTCCCTCTGGAACGGTACAATGCTCGCTGCCTCGTTGCTTCTGGCGCCGCTGCTCTTCAGCTGGGGCGCGCTGGCCGCGTGCTTGCTACTGGCCAGTGGCACGCTCCTGCTGGGTCACAGCGTTGGCTTCCACCGTCGGCTAATTCACCGCAGCTTCGATTGCCCTCTGTGGCTGGAGCGGCTGCTGGTCTGGGCAGGAACATTGGTCGGCATGAGCGGCCCGCTATGGATGATCCGCACGCACGATCTGCGGGACTGGGCGCAACGGCAGGCCGATTGCCATGACTATCTAGCGCACCGTCGCCGGCCGCTAGCCGACGCCTGGTGGCAGATGCATTGCCGCCTGGAGCTGGAGTGCCCGCCCTCGTTCGATCTGGGACGCGCGGGACGCGATGGGTTCTACCGCTTTCTGGAGGCGACCTGGATGGCCCAGCAGTTGCCGGTGGCGGCGCTTCTGTTTCTGGCGGGGGGCTGGGGTTGGGTCGTCTGGGGCGTGTGTGTGCGCGTTACCCTGTCGGTGTCGGGCCATTGGTTCGTTGGCCACCTGGCGCACCGCACGGGACCGCAGAGCTGGCTGGTGAACGATGCCGGCGTGCAGGCCCACGATGTGCCTTGGGCGGCCATTCCAACCATGGGCGAGGCTTGGCACAACAACCATCACGCTTTCCCCGGTTCGGCGCGGATTGGCCTCTATCCAGGCCAAAGTGATTGGGGATACGGCTTTGTGCTGCTGCTGGAGCAGGCGGGACTCGCCTGGAACATCGCACTCCCCGAGCACCTCGCACGCGAGGGTAAACTGACCAGGGTCGCACCCGAGCACAGGCATGAAGCGCAGCCCGCCGTTGCGGTGACCGCAGGGAGAGCGTGATGCCAATCCTCCGGTTTCCCTCCTTCTCCGGCACGATGCCGCCGGCACCTTACGCGCTCACCGCGCCGCTGCTGTTGCTGACACCGCATCTGGTCGTCGGGTTGCTGATGGCCGCCCGCGGCACGCCGCTGATAGCTGATGTCGGCTTCTGGCTGCTGCCGCTAAGACGATTGGCCATGAGTCCAAGCCTGCCGGCCAGCGACGCTGCTCTGGCGTTTACGGTATCGCTCGCGGCAGCAGGCGGACTTGCACTCATATCGTTCCGCCGCGCCAGTTGGTCAGGTGCGGGCTACGCACTCGCCGCAGCCGCAATAGTGCCGGCCGTGCAGATAGCGGCCGCGGCGGTATTGGCACTACTGCCCAAGTTCGAACGGCAGGATGACTTGGCTCCTGCGCCTGGCGCGAACATCGCTCACATGGTTCAAGGCGTGCTTGCCGGCGTAGCCATCATCGTCGCGGCCGTACTTGTGTCGGCGCTAACCCTAGGCAGCTACGGATGGAGCCTGTTCGTCGCCACGCCCTTCTTGGTGGGTGTCACCACCGGTTATCTCGCGAACCGTCGTCTGCTGCTAAGCGCGGGTGCAACCGCGCGGCTGGTGTTGGCTGCGGCAGCGCTAGGCACCGTTGCGCTCGTGATGCTGGCACTGGAGGGTTTGGTCTGCATCCTGCTGGCCGCTCCGCTGGGCGCGATTGCGGCGCTGATTGGTGGCGCTGCAGGCCGCGCAGTTGCAAATGCGGCTCATGGCGGTGGCCGAACGGTAGCGAGCGTGGCGCTTCTACCCGCTCTGTTTGCACTCGAAGCGGCCGTGCCGCCCACGCTGCCGATCGCGGCAAGTAGGTCCGTCGAGATAGCCGCACCCCCGGGAGCGGTATGGGCGGCGCTCACTGACGATCGCGCCATCTCTGGTCGCCCCGGTCTGGTGGGGATCGCCGGCCTCGCTTACCCAATCCGCGGCCAGCTACTCGGCCAGGGCATCGGCGCGATCCGCTTGGGCGAGTTCTCTACCGGAACAGCGCGGGAGCGGATAACCGAGTGGATGCCCGGACGCCGGCTCGCGTTCGCGGTGCTGACCCAACCGCCGGCGATGGAGGAAATGAGCCCATATCGCCGGGTCCACTCACCCCATGTGCAGGGCTACTTCGAGACCGGTACCACGGGTTTTACCCTGACCTCTTTGCCGAGTGGGCACACCCGGCTTGATATCGAGGCCCGTCATGTCTTGCGGGTCGAGCCGGTGCTCTATTGGGAGCCGTTAGCCAGGCTGGCGATCAGGATGAACCTGTCGCGGGTTTTGGGAGATCTGAAGCAGAAGGCAGAGAGGGTTAGCGTCCGGAATACTCGCATCGCGAGGCTGCCGGCAGGCTGACGGTCTTTCGACCTTCCGCAATCAGGGGCGGAATGTTCACGTTGGACCTGACGTCCGGTTCACGATCAGGCGGCTCGTGCTTTCTGGCGAAAGAAGGTCGTGTCCGGCCCGATCAGATCCGGATCGATCCCGCTTTCCTCGGCAGCCAGTTGCTGGATGATCCGCCATATATCGGGTGTGGTGAGGCGCGCGCCCTCACGTGCCAGCCTGCCGCGGTTCTGCTCCGTGACGAGGCGGGCCAGATCGCCGATGGTTTCACATCCCCAAGGTAGTCGTCGGCGGTCGATGTGCCGCAACCACAGCCCCGCATATCCGCTCGCTCCAGCAGCGAAGATGCGAAGGGGCGGCGCCAGCGTCGTGAAGGCGACGATGGCGACCGCGACGGCGAAGCAAAGGGTGGCGACGATCCCAAGCCATCCGGCTCGCGTTGCCGGCATCTTGAGGCCGGTATCGGCTTCCAGGTTGGTGAACGACTGGTGCAGCTTGTTGCCGATCAGCGGCGCCAACGGCGCATCTGGCCCGACGTGCCGCCCAAGCCCGAGCGCACGTCGAAGCCTGTAGAACGTCATCTGCGTGGCGCACGTCGTGCCGCCCCCGCCGTGGGCTGCGACATGCGCGACGACATGGGTCCTCACCTCGCCGAACGTCGTCCAAGGCAGGTTCGAGCGTAGGCGAAGATCGAAGGTACGCTCGATCGCTAGGAAGAAGTCGGTGTCGTCGCCGTCGCCGACCCAGTCCACCGTATCGAGCACCTGCATGAACCCTGCTCCTCAGCAGTTCTGCAAAACGACCCTTTCTGACGAGCCGATCGCCTTGCCTGTCCGGCAACGTAAATCTGCGGGCGGCGCTTTGTCAAAACTGTTCTGGAAACCGACTTCGCAAAAGGGTATGCCGCGCACGGGTTTGGAGAAGATCGGACGCCCATGCGGGTAGGCTACGCCAGGGTCAGCACCAGCGATCAGAACCCCGAGCTTCAGCTCGACGCGCTGCGCCGCGCCGGCTGCGACAAGGTGTTCACCGAAAAGGCATCGGGCGCACGTGATGACCGGCCCGAACTGGCGCGTATCCTGGAAGACGTGCTGCGTGCAGGCGACACGCTGGTCGTGTGGAAGCTCGACCGCCTCGCCCGCTCGCTCAAGAAGCTGATCGCCACGGCCGAGGAACTCGAGCGCGAAAAGATCGGGCTGGTGTCGCTGACCGAGAGCATCGACACGACTACACCGGGGGGCATGCTCACCTTTCACGTGTTCGGCGCTATCGCGCAGTTCGAGCGCGCGCTGATCCGGGAGCGGACCACCGCCGGGCTGGTGGAGGCGCGTCGGCAGGGCCGCAAGGGTGGCCGCCCATCGGTAATGCGCCCGAGCGACGTCACCGCGGCACGGGCAATGATGAAGGAGGGGACATTGCCGGTGCGCGACATCGCCAAGCGCATGGGCGTGTCGGTGGCGACCCTCTATCGCTACGCCGGCAAGCGCGGCAGCGGCGCACCGGCCAAGGAGCCCGCCGCAGCCCATGGCTGACCGGGCTAAGCGGCCGCCCGGAGAGGCGCTGGTCGACCTTCGCCGACGATTGTCGCTGTTGCCCCCACGCGACCCCGGTCGCACCGAAATCATCGCCCGCGCCGCCGAGGCTTATGGCATCTCGATCTGGACCCTGTACCGGGCGCTGCGTGAACTGAACCGCCCCAAGTCGGTGCGACGGTCCGATCATGGCGCGACGCGGGTCGCCCCGCAGGCTGAGATGGAGCGCTACGCCGAGATCGTCGCTGCGCTGAAGATCAGGACGACCAACAAGAAGGGCCGGCACGTCTCCACCGCCCGCGCTATCGAGTTCCTCGAAACGGACGGCGTCGAGACGCCGGAGGGCTTGGTCAAGGTCGCGCCCGGCCTGCTGAAGCGGGCTACCATCGACCGGCTGCTGCGCTCGTCGGGGCTGGATTATACTCGCGTGACCCGTCCGCACGCGGCCGTTCGTTTTCAAGCGCGGCGATCGAACGAGCTGTGGCACTTCGACATGAGCCCGTCCGACCTCAAGCAGGTCGAGGCGCCGCTTTGGATCGAGCAAGGGCGCGGCAAACCGACGCTGATGTTGTTCTCGGTCGTCGATGACTGCTCGGGCGTGGTCTATCAGGAATATCGCAGCGTCTATGGCGAAGACGCCGAGTCCGCGCTGCGCTTCCTGTTCAACGCCTTTGCCGCCAAGCCGGAGCCCGAACTGCCGTTCCAAGGTCTGCCGGTCACGATCTACATGGACAACGGCCCGGTCAGCCGGTCGCGGGTGTTCCAGTCCGTGATGGGCAGCCTGGGCGTGCGCGTCCTCACCCATCTGCCGCCCAAATCTGACGACCGGCACACCGCGGCCCGCGCCAAGGGCAAGGTCGAGCGGCCGTTCCGCACGATCAAGGAAGTGCACGAGACGCTGTACCACTTCCACAAGCCCAAGGACGAAGCGGAGGCCAATCTGTGGATGCGGCGCGCGCTGGTCACCTATAACAACGGCGACCATCGCTCCGAGCCACACGCGCGGGTCGAACACTGGCTTCGGCATTTGCCCGGCGAGGGCGTGCGCGCCATGTGCTCTTGGGAGCGGTTCTGCGCCTTTGCGCGCGAGCCCGAGCGACGCACCGTCGCCGGCGACGCGACCGTCTCGGTCGAGGGTGCTTCCTACGAGGTCGAGCCCCAGCTGGCCGGCGAAACGGTGACGCTGCTCTGGGGCTTGTTCGACCAGCAGTTGTTCGTGGAACATGGCGGCAAGCGGCACGGACCCTACGAACCGTCGCGCGGCGCGGTGCCGCTCTACCGCTATCGCAAGTACCAGAAGAGCCGTGCCGAGGAGCGGCTCGACAAGGTGGTCCGGCTCGCCGACCAGCTTGGTCTGCCCCGTGCGACCGTGACGGGCGGCGACCGGCCGCTGCCGTCGCTGCCGCCCTCGACCGCAGGGCTCGCGGTCCGACAGACACCTTTTCCCGAACCAGTGGTGGAGACGGCATACCCGAACGGGCTCGCGGCGCGCCACGCCATCGTCGACCAGCTGCGGCGACCGCTCGGCTCGCTGCCCGAGGCGGACCGCGCCTTCATCGACGCGCTGCTGGGCGAAACGCTCGACAAGACCATCATCGCCGGCCGCATTCGCGAGCGGTTCCAGGCAAGACGGGGGACAAGCTGATGCTCGCCGACGTTCAATCCAGCTACGGGCTCGCCCGCCCGTTTCATGGTGCCGGCAACTTCGAGACAGAGCATCAGCGCAACCTCGTGCGCGAGGTCTGCGCAGCGGTGCAGACCGGCCGGCTGATCGTCGTCTCCGGCCTGGTCGGATCGGGCAAGACGCATCTCCTGCGCCGCATCGAGGACGAGCTGGTCAGGGCCGGCAAGGTCGCCGTCGCCAAGTCGCTCGCGGTCGACAAGCGTCGGACCTCGCTGCCGTCGCTGATCGAGGCGCTGTTCTACGACCTCTTGCCCGGCGACCGCGCCCAGGTGAAGATCCCCAAGCAGGCCGAACGCCGCGAGCGCGATCTGCGCGACATCATGCGCAAGGGCAAGCGACCGGTCGTGCTGGTGGTCGACGAGGCGCACGACCTCCACCACAAGACGCTGACCGGCCTCAAGCGGCTGATGGAGGTGGTGGCGGACGCAGGCGTGCTGCTGTCGGTCCTGCTCGTCGGCCATCCCCGGCTGCGCAACGACTTGCGCCGTCCGCAGATGGAGGAGATCGGTTACCGCACCACGACGTTCGACTATGAGGGCATCGGTGTCGAGCGACGCGACTATGTCGCCTGGCTGCTCGGTGTCTGCGCGGCCGAGGGCGTCGAGGTCGCCGACCTGATGGACGAGGATGCGATCGACCTCATTGCCGAGCGTCTGCGCACCCCGCTCCAGATCGAGATGCACCTGACCCTCGCCTTCGAGCAGGGCTTCCGGCTTGCCGCCAAGCCGGTCACGGTCGAGATCGTCGAGCAGGTGCTGTCGCGGGCGATCGACGACCTCGAACCCACGCTGACCCGCAACGGCTACGACGCCGGGGCGCTCGCCAGCCAGCTCAACACCCGGCCATCCGACGTGCGCGCCTTCCTCGCCGGAACGCTGGACGCCGAACATACCCGCGAACTGACCGAGCGGCTCCGCGAAGCCGGGGTGCCAATATGATGGTATCGCAAGCCGTTACACGACATCGATACCTTCTCCAGGTGTGCATCATCGCGGTCGCATCCACGGTCGGCGTGTTGGTGACAGACGCACCTGCGTTTAGGTCACCGGCCAATCTGGCTTGGATGATCGGACTACCCGTTGCAGTCGGGATGGCCGCGAACGTCGGTTGGGGTCGACGGTGCTTCATGGCCATGGCGCTGCTTGGCGTTTCACTAATTGTCGGCACGTTGGTCGGTGTAAATTTCACCAGCTATGGCTGATGTCTGTCGTCGCCTTCCTCGGATTGGCAGAAAGCGTGAGCAGACCGACTACGATTGCGAGCGAGCGCGGATGATGGCGAGCACATTGTCATTTAGCACGAGCAGCCCGGCCCGCCCGCTGTCAGTCAATCTGAGCAGAAAACTTCTCTGTTTGCGAGCAGGGGCCGCTACGTTTGCAAGCGCCTACACCTAAATGTGCTGCCCTCGTCGTCGCCACGAATGGATTTGTGCTTTGGTGCTGGCGAAGCACGAGTGCGAAAAAGAGGCGGATTTTTTTCCCGCAGGGGATGGAGCTGCCGGTCGGATCGCTCGCGGCCCAGCCGGCCTTGATCCTCCCTGATGCCACTCGCGGGGCAATGCTCGATCGACAGATATGGGGCGCATCAACCGACGTAAGAGAAATGGCGATCTTCGCCGATCGCTATGAAATGACCATCTCGCTTCTTGTTTTTGACGACGTTGAAGGTGGATATGCTGATTGGGAGGTTGACGAAGAGGATACATTTGACCGGTTCAATCGACAGCTTTCGCAGCGGGCATAATCATCGGCTTTCAATGCCTAAGAGAACGGCTCATCTTGCCGATGAGGCTTTCACCTAGACGAGGGCAGCAGACCAGACGTGAGCGAGGGAACTGAGGACCAGCTACGGCAAATCTGGAATCAGGGCGCGATCCCTGTTCTGTATCGTCGCGGACCAGGAAACCCGTTGCTGGCGCGGCTGCCCTATGCCCTTACCAACCGGCCTTGGCTTGGATCGTTCGGTCGAAAGAACCCGGAGTGGGATGCAAAGGCAAAGCATTGGGAGCTGCCGCAGGCGTGGTTCAACAAGCTGGTTCGCGCCTGCCTCGACAAGTTCGGCATTGTCTACATCATCCAGCCCTACCGTGAGCAGGAGAAATGCGCGCCTGCCTGTTGGGCGGCCCAGGGCGAGGAGTGCCAATGCTCCTGCATGGGGGTAAACCACGGTGTGAGCAGCGCAGGCGGCGACTGGAAGGTCATATCGGACGCTTTCGCAACCCGATGGGGAGAGAGGCATCTTGCTTGCCGGCTTCTGACCCGGCAAGCCTAGACGAGAACGACCCGCATCGGCCGAGGTGTCACAACCGTTCCGGTTTTGACTTTAGGTGGCGCGCCACGTCGCCACCCGATAGAGATATGCGGCGATCACCAGCCCGACGATGATGTTGGTAATCGGATTCAGGTAGGCGGCAACGATCCGGTATTGCCCTTCAAGAAGGTAGCCGGCCACTGCTAACAGTGTCGTCCAGAGCGCGGTTCCAAGCGTCGTGAACAGCAGAAAACGCGGTAGGCTCATACCGAACACGCCTGCTGGTACCGAGATCAGCGTTCGCAGCGCGGGGACGAGCCTGCCGAGCAACACGGCTTTGCCGGAATGTCGATCGAACCAGCGGTCCACGCGGTCGATGTCCCGTGGTGCAAGCGTCAGCCAGCGCCCGTGCCGCCCCGCCCAGCGCCGCAACCGATCGGCACCGATCCACTTGCCGACATAATACCAGAACAGCGCGCCCGCGACCGAGCCGCCCGTACCAGCCACGATCACGCCGAACAGACTCAATCGCCCTTGCCCCGCGCCAAAACCGGCAGCGGGCATAATGATTTCGGAGGGGATTGGCGGAAACACATTTTCAAGAAACATCAGCACGGCAATGCCGAGGTAGCCGGCTTCGTTAAGAAACTCGATTAGGCGATCGAACACAGGCAGTCTTTCAATAGCGGTTTGTCGTGGCGAGAAACCGGTTCAATTTACCCGGCTCTGTTCTCACCAGGATGTTGGCCTGCGCGTTGTGGCAGGATCAGGATGAGGGCCAGGATGGCCGCCGCAAGCACTGCCGAAGCGAGCGGGCGGCTGAAATCGAGCCCGCCTTTTGCGATCGGCTTATCGAGGAAATCGCCTACGGCCGCGCCGAGCGGCCGGGTCAGGATGAACGCCGCCCAGAACAAGAATACCCGGTTTGCCTTCGTCAAGAAGTAGAGGCCGGCGAGTATCGCCAGCATCGCGCCGAAGATCGCCGCTGCACCCAGATAGCCGAGGCCCCCGGTGTCCGCTGTCCAATCACCGAGTGCCGTGCCGAGCGTCTGCGAGAAGGTGATGGTGAGCCAGTAGAACAGCTCCGCCTTGGATCCCCGAACGGTATCGACCGAGATCGAGCCAAGGGTGCGATACCAAGCGAACAGGGACGCCAGCACGCATCCGAGCAGCAGCGCCGAACCTCCGGTATAGCCGATGCTCAACGACCGCGTGGCGAAGTCCGCCATCGTCGTTCCCGCGGTCGTCGATGCGATGATCGTCGCCCAGTAGAGAAAGGGGTGGAAACGCGTCGCCGTCACCTGCCACCAGACCAGCGCGATCAACGCCGTCAGGAAAATCGCGGTGCCGACAAGATAGCCCAGGTTCATCGACATGCTGACGGTATC
>CAYUYZ010000050.1:0-12756 GCA_964449575.1 uncultured Stakelama sp. | reverse complement strand
ATGCCCTCCCGATCGCGAACATAGCGTGAAACTGTGCGGATACCAATGTGGTGGCTGCTGTCGCGCGGCACGCCTTCAGAGGTGGTTTTCGCCAAGTGCCTCGTCGCGCGTATCCATGGGCTCGACCTCGTCACCGGTCTTTGAAGGCTCTGATGCTGCGGCAGTCGCGTTGGCAGCTGCCGCCTCGGCGGCGTTGCGTTCGGCCTGATCACGCTCGCTCTTGGCGATTTGGCGCAACATCTCCGATTGTTTGGTAGACCCCATGTCGCGGACGAATTGCGCGACGTCGGCATCATGGTCCAGCCGAAGCATCGTGGTCGCCGTGTCGGCCGTACGAACGATGTCATATTTGATCGGCGTCACCAGCGCATCGCCGAGCTGACGAAAGCGCACGGGAATCTCGGCCTCGCTTGCGGCCATGACGAGCGCGTCGGGAATGACGAGGTCGGCCGAGCAATGGACGATGCCACTGGTCGGGTCGACGCCGTCCAAGACCGGCCGCTCAAAGTGCACGCGCGTGCTCACTTCTGCTACGCTGCGAAAGCTGGGCCGCTTGTCCCCCGGAAACCCCGGCCATACCCGGTTGTAAAGGATCTGGTTCAGCGCCGCGTAAGTCTCGGCCGACGCGCAGCGCGCCGCCGGATCGGTGCCGGTAGCCGACTGCACCATGCGCTGCGCGCTATCGCACCCGGCCAGCAGCAGCGCGGCGCTCAGTACTGAAATCGCGCGGATCAATCGGCCTCCCCTCGAAATGCCAGTGTTGTCGCATGCAGCGTGCGCGGCTTGGCCCTGCCCGCCATCGATCGAACGATCTGCAGTAGCGCGCGCTGATCGTCGGCTGCCAACGTGTGAAACGACTCGAGTAATTCGCGATCGGTGAAGTCGAGTTCGGGTGGCGGTGCTGCCCCTTCCTCGGGGTCGTCGGTTTCGCCCATCAGATATTCCGGCGACGTGCCAAGCTCCCGAGCGATTCGATAAATGTGCTTTGAGCCATACACGTCGCCGTTCGCAACGCGGTTTATCGAACTTTGCGAGATACCTAGCCGACGCCCCAGTTCGGCTTGGCTGATCTTACGGAGTTCCATCCGCGATCGAAGGCGGTCGGCGACTATCACGCTGCGGAACCTATGCGCTTACGCATAAGTTGCACGTCCAGTTTTCGGGTTGACTCGTCTATGCGCATACGCATAGAACCGCCGACATGCTTAACGCACCGTCTCTTGCCGACCGAATTGCACGTTGCTCGACGCCTGCAGAGGTGTTTGCGCTCGCGATCGAGCTTCTGGGTAACCAATCGCGGGCTGCGCCACAGATCGGGCTTAGCCAGAGCCAGATCTCGCGGCGCCTCAAGGAGGCGAAGGGCTGCCCATTCGAACTCGTCCTCAAGGTCGAAGCCGCAACGGGCATCTCCCGCCACGACTTGCGCCCCGATCTCTACCCCCGCGACGAACTGGCGCCCGAGGCGCGCGGCGCGCTCGAGGGATTTCGTGCATGAGAATGCCCCCCCACCCTTCCCGCTTCGGCCGCTGGCAGACCGGCCGATCCGCGCGCGCGGCGACCCCATCAGGACCGGGGTTTGTAGCTTCACGCCGCGCGCGTCAGTCCCATCGTCTGCCACCCTTTCGAGCATCTGAATTCCCCATCGGTCGGTCATGCAATCGTCACGCAGCATGCCGCCGTACCGCGCGCGCCGTCGGCCCACACTCCCGGGCAAGCGAAGCGATGGCGCGCGCGGGTTCAGCGTCGCCGCTCCAAACGGGCGCTCGCCTAGCGGGCGGATGCCGTAACGTCATCCGCCGGTTGGCGACGGCTCTGTCCCGCCTGTCCCGTGGCGGGATGACGCGAAAGTCGTTCATTGCGCCTGCAATATTGGAGGAAAAGATGCTCGACCTGTCCGGCTGACGCGCGCTCGCGCCCCAGTTTCAACGCCCCAACGTCATCCGCGCCTCGCCGAACTCCCCATCGGCGGTGACACTTTCTTGCTGCCCGAAGGAATTGAAATGACGATTTCAGACCAGACCAAGCACCCGCTTTCGCCCGGCGCCTATTTGCGAAAGCGGCGTGAGGCCGCGGGCATCGAGCTCGAGGATCTCGCGCTGATGCTCGACAGCGATCCGGCCGTCTCGGCGCTCAGCCGCGCCGAGCTGCTCGCCAGTGTCGAGCGTGGCGAGACGCCGGTGACCGAGGACCTGGTGCGCGCGGTTCTGCGCCTCATGGACAATCTGCGCAGCGGCTTCCGGCTCGATCCCGTCGTCTGGGTGCGCCTTATCGGTATGGCGGCCGGCGACGATATCGCCCCGCCACGGCTTTGCGCCGGCTGCGCCTGCAGCGAGCTCGACCCGTGCATCGCCGGCGAGCCCGGTCAACAGACCGCGTGCCACTGGGTCGCCGCCGATCTGTGCTCGGCCTGTGCACCTGCTGCCCCGGCCAAGGGCAACCTGCCCGTCACTGCACAGCGCTTCGACGGCTTCGCAGCGTTCGTCCCGCTCGACCGCGGCAACGGCTTCACCAAGCTGCGTGCTGCGAACGGCCCGGGGAGCATGGCGGCATGAGGCAGCACGCCACCGTCCACCAACGGACCGCCACCCGCCCTGCCCGGCTCGCCATGCGGCCGGTCCGCGCGCGCCGCCGCTTTTCCGCCTGCGCCTGCGAGGCATGCAGCGCGCCGCCACCCACCCGACCCCCGCTCTCCTGGGCGCGCCGCACGGCGTTCGTTGCCGCCGGCCTCGTCACCGGCCAGCTGCTGGTGATCGGCATCGATGCCGCGATCGGCGGGCCCGGCCCCTTCGCCTGGGTGTCCCTCCTGTTCGGAAAGGCCCTGTCATGAGCGCCAACATCGCCGCCGACCAGCTCCGCCTGTTCATCGAACGGATCGAGCGGCTTGAGGAAGAAAAGCGCGGGCTCACCGACGACATCAAGGACGTCTACGCCGAGGCAAAAGGCAACGGCTACGACACCAAGACGATGCGTGCCGTCATCCGCCTGCGCGCGATGGAAAAGCACCACCGCGAAGAAGCCGAGATGATGCTCGAAACCTATCTCGCCGCGCTGGGGATGAAGTGATGCCCGCCAACACCATCCCGAAGGGCTGGGCCTTTGGCGGTGCCGCGTTCCAGCGCGCGCAAAGCGCGGCCGCGGCGATGGCCAAAGAGAATGCCCGCCGCGTGCCGTGCCCCGAATGCGGGCTCGCCGTCCTCCCTGAGGGGCTCCCGCGCCATCGCGACCTGGTGCACGGGGAGGATGACGCATGACACCGCGCGTTCGCGACGTGATCGACGTCAACCGCCGCTGGGACGTGTTCGTCGGCTCCCGCAGCTACGCCTATTGGCACGGGCACGTTCTCGCGGCCGATCGCACCTTGGCGATGCAGGCCGCGCGGGCGCGGTGGCCGGAAACGCGCATCGGCTTCGTCGAGGAGCAGGAACTATGATCCCGCGCTCCCGCTACCGTGACGAGTTGCGTGCCGCCGTCACCTGCGTGCTGATCGGCCGGAGCGAGGTAACGCTCGTTGAGCTGCAGGAATTACTGCGGAGCGTGTTCGCCCGCGAACTGCCCGGTCGCGTGTCGCTGTCGAAGGCGCTCACGGCCGCCGGCTGGACGCGGCACCGCGCGTCCGACGCCGGATGCGCTGCTCACGTTTACCGCGCACCGAAAGCGCCACGGTCGTGACCGTCTCCCCCCCCCCCCCCAGCGGCGCCGCAGTCGCCGGAGCTGCCGTTCGCGGTCTGCCCCTGCCCGCACTGCCGTGCGCTGGCACGCCGCTATCCGAACGACGGCGAGCAGCTGCACCTGCCGCCCCCAATCGAACCGGCGATCGAACCGGCAATCAAGCCGCCCGCCGTGAAATCCCGGAAATTGGGGGCGCCGACCGTCGCCGGCGCCCCGCGCCGTCCCGATCCCCAACAGGCATCGCCACTCCCCAGCGGCGATGCGGGCAGCCAGCGCCACCCGAATCGAAAAGGGCGCTCGCGGCCGAACAGCCCAGCCGGAGAACGCTCATGACGATTAGCCAGATGACGATCGCCGATCTACGCATTTCGCGTCTCAACGTCCGCAAGAACGAAACCGACAACAACAAGACTGCCGCCCTCGAAGCCTCGATCCTCGCGGTCGGCCAGCTGAAGCCACTGATCGTCCACCCGTTCAAGGGCTCGAAGCCCAAGCGCTGGGGCGTGCTCGCGGGCGGACGGCGCTACCGCGCGATCCGCAACCTCGTCGAACGCGGCGCGCTCGCGGCCGACTTCGCGATCGACGTGAAGATCCTCGACCTGCCCGAAGCCGAGCTGATCGAGATCTCGCTGCATGAGAATATCTCGACGCCTTTGCGCAGCTACGAAGTTTGCCGCGCGATCGCCAACCTCGTCGCCAAGGGGACGCCGGTTGAGGTTATCGCCGAGCATTACGACCAGTCGCCGCGCCAGATTGGCCAGCTCGCCCGCCTCGGCAGCCTCGCCGCGCCGATCTTCGCCGCTTTCGCGGCCGAGGATCTGACGCTCGCCCAGGCCAAGGCGTTCGCCGCGACCGAAGACCACGCGCTCCAGCTCGAGGCTTGGACCGCGCTCCAGCAGATCCCCAGCTACAGCCGGACGCCCGAACGGATTCGCGGCCTGCTCCGCGTCGGCGAGCGCGAGATGCAGCGGCTGCTGCGCTTTGTCGGCGCCGATGCCTATCGCGCCGCGGGCGGTCGCTACGAGCTCGACCTGTTCGCCGACGACGGCGAAGAGCGCGGGCTGGTGACCGACGAGGATCTGCTGCGCAGCCTCGCCAATGCCCGGCTCGAGGTCGAGCGCGCTCTGGCGCGCAAGCGGATCGGCCGCGACATCCGCTTCGCCGAGCCGCCCCGCTCCGAATATGGCGGGCTCGATTACCAGCTGCAGGTGACGCCGACCCTCGCCGAGCTCGACGGCTTCGACGCGGCGCGCGTCGCCGAGCTGACGGCGCTCCAGGCCGAACTCGAGGATCAGGCTCGCGCCCTCCTCGACGACGACGGCGAGCCGCTCCCGGGCAGCGCCGATGCGATCGCCGCGCTCGACGCGCAACACGACCCCGCCACCGCCGAGCTGGCGGCGATCGAAGCACGCCGCCGCATCATCCTGCCCGACGGCGACATCACCGCTTCGCTCGAGATCGTCGACAGTGGCGAGGTCAGGCTCGGTTTCTGGTGGGCGAGCCGCAAGGCGCGCAGCGCGCACGAACGGGCGCAAAGCGCCGGCGTGTCGCTCCGGCCGATCGAGCCTGGTACCGCGCCGTCCCCTCGCGAGGCGCTGGCGGCGGTGCGCGAGGAATATGGCATTTCGGCCGATTCGACCGAGATCGTCAAATCGGTGCGTCGCGAGCTGCTCCGCGCGCTGCTCGTCGAGGATGCGAAGCGCGGCGGCACGCTCGGCCAGGATTATGCGATCTGGGCGTGCCTGCGTCAGGCGATCGGGAACGGCTCGGCGGCATCTACCGGCGCACGCGGCATCGCGCGTGGCGGTGAGATCGGCGGCTTCGACTTGGCGGCCAAGGCGCGTGGCCACGTCGAGATGACCGAGGCACACCGGGTCTGGAGCGACGCGCTCGACGATCTGCGCAAGGAAAGCTTCGTCACCGAACGGGACGAAGTCTTTGCGTTTCTCGATTTCACTACCGCGCCCGAAAGGACGCGCCGCCTCGCCGGGGCCGTCGTCGCCGGCATCGCGCTCGACCGCTCGGCCAACGCGCCCGGGCACGGCCTGCCGATCCACGACGCGCTTGGGCAGCTCGCGCGCGGCACGCCCGATGCGCTGCGCACGCTCTGGACTCCCACCGGCGAATTCCTCGACCTGATCCCGCGCGTGGCGCGTCACGAGATCGCGGCCGAGTTCGTCGACAAGGCGACGCACGCGGCCTGGGGCAAGCTCAAGTCGGCCGAGCTCACCGATCGCCTCGCCCGCGCGCTCGGCCCGGCCACCAACGGCGTCGCCTCGGGCGCGAAGACGGCGGCGCGGCACTGGGTTCACCCGCTGCTCGCCTTCGCCCCGCTCGATTTCACCAGGCCGCGCCCAAGCACTTCCGTCGGCGCCAGCCTCGCCGACCTCGTCGCGCGCGGCGTGCCGATCACGGTCGACGCACCCGAAACGCAGGAGGCGGCGGAATGAACACGGCCCTCACCAACCCACGGGGGGGGGGCGACCAGCCGCTGCCCGCCGTTGGCACGCCGCCGTCGATCGAGCTCATTCCGATCGCGCGACTTGCGGTCGACATGTCCTACCAGCGCGGTCTGTCGGCCGTGGCCAGCATCCGGCTGATTGCCGAGATCAAGCGGCAACTCGACTGGCGGCTGTTCCTGCCGCTCGTCGTCTCGAGGCGCGTCGACGGGCGGATGTTCGTGATCGACGGCCAGCACCGGATGGAGGGGGCAAAGGCTCGCGGCGATATCCTTTACGCGCCGTGCACCGTCATCGACGGCCTGACGCAGGCCGAGGAAGCGGAGCTTTTCTGTCGCCTGAACGGCAAGCGCAAGCCGATCACCCGGATCGATCTCTGGCGATCGGCGATCATGAGCGGCGACGAGCAGGCGCTGCTTGTCGCGGACATAATCGCCAAGGCGCGTCTCGTCGTCGTCGATTGCTCGCGCGATCGGCTGCGCCCTGGGCAAATCAACACAATTGGGCCAGTCATGACGGCTATTAAGGCATATGGCGCGGCGATCGTCGATGACGCGCTCAGCGCCGTCGCGCGCGCGTTTCGCAGTGTGCCGATCATGGCCCCGGGCATGTTCCTGTCCTCCGCCTGCGCGATGATCAAGCAGGGCATGACCGCCGAGGACGTCGAGCGATCGCTAGCGCGCAAGCGACCGCTGCAATGGCTCGAGATGGCGCGCGTCGACCCGGTCTATCTCAAAGGCGCCACTGGTCAGGTACTCGCGCTGCGCCGGGTCATCGATCGCGGCAAAGCCATCGGGGTGGCGCCGACGCCGAGGCCGATCTCGCCCGATGTCGCCGAGCCGGTGACGCCCGAACAGGCGCGATCGGTTGCAGCCGGTGCGAGCGAGACTCGCACATTTGAGCAGACGCTGGCGATGATTGAGCGCGGCGAGCTTCACGTCGTGGACAAGGTGCCGCTGCGCAGGGCAGATCCTTCGGGCACGCTCGGCGGCATCGCGAGTGCGGCGCTGTGAAGGGCGCGCGTGCCAACGGCGACACCAAGCGCGACCAGAGCCGCCGCTTGCCACCGGTCATGGAAATGATGACCCATGATCAGGGCATGAAGCCCTGCGCGGTCATGACCGATTGCGCCGTTCACACGATCACGATGGAGGACGGACGCGCTTTTGCGGCGATGGTCTTCAATGAGCGGGAATGCCCGATCGGCGCGACGGTTGTGCTGAACCGCGCGGAGGCCGAAGCGCAGATCGCGCTGCTGCAGAACGCGCTCGACGATGCGGATCGCATCAACAGCGGCAAACCTCCGCTGGCACGCCAAGACCCGGGGGCGCTGCAATGACCGGCGCCGGCGCCTTCCCCTTCGACCCTGCGCGCATCGCCGCGCTCGGTCGCCTCGCCGACCAGATCAATGGCCAGCACGCACCCCCGCCGATTAACCGGCCCGTGTTGATCGACGAGGATGGCGAGGTGCTGCTGCCGGTGCCCGGGCACGCCGACGACCAGTACCTTTATATCCCGCTTGAGGCCGGGCTCACGCTGCAATGGGCGCCCTGCTCCGAACAGGGTGGACTCATGCTCGCGCTGTGGCCCGGCACAGCGTTTCTCGACAACGGACTGAGTCCGATCGCCGTCTTCCTGACCCGCAAGGGCCTGCGCGCCTTCATCACCGACCTGCAGGCAATCGACGCCCGACTGACCGAGGAGAATTTATGAGCTGGGAAGAATTCGGATCACCCTATGATCCCAACCACCGCGGCAAGGGCAAGATCACGCGCCCGCAAGCGCAGCAGCAGCGGCAGCACCAGGTGCGCGGTTGCGGCGATCCCTCCTGCCCCTTTTGCAACCCCGAAACGGCGGCGCTCGGCGCGCCGGCGCGCGGCGGCAGGGTCGATCCACGCAACAATTCACCTTTTGGCGGGTCCGGCTTTTCGATTGAGGAAGTCCTTCGGGGCGTCATGGCGGAAGCACTCACGATCAGATTGTCGTCCGGCGCACCGGAGGAGCGCAAGGACTCCGGTGACGCCGCGTACCAAAAGGCGCGCAAGCCGATTGAACAGTGGATCATCGCCGCCCCCGCCCAGGCCTTCGACGACATCATCGGCAACGACGCCGCGCTTGACCAGCTGCGCGACGCGATCCGCGCGCCGGTGACGCACAAGGCACTCTACGAAGCTTATGGCATGAAGATGCCGAGGGGCGCGCTGCTGTCGGGCCCGCCCGGGTGCGGCAAGACGATGTTCGCTCGCGCCGCCGCGTCCGAGATGAAGGCGCTCTACGGCGATACGACCGAGTTCATCTCGGTATCGACCGCCGATCTCCAGTCGATGTTCGTCGGCGAGACCGAGGGGCGGATCAAGGCGATCTTCACGTTCGCGCGAGCCTATCGCAAGCGGCACGGCCACCCCCTGCTTGTTTTCATCGACGAGGCCGAAGTGCTGCTGCCCGATCGCACCGGCCGCGTGCGCCGCGTCGCCAGCTGGGAGGAAAGCCAGGTCGCGACCTTTCTCGCCGAAATGGACGGCATCGAGGAATCGGGCGCGTTCGTGCTGCTCGCCACCAACCGCCCCGACGCGATCGACCAGGCGGTGCTGCGCGACGGCCGCTGCGACTTCAAGATCGCGGTCGCGCGGCCGACCCAGGCCGCCGTCGAGACGATCCTGCAGCGCGCCTTCGCCGGTGTGCCCGTCGCCAAAACCGCTAGCCTCGAAGCGCTGGTCTTCGCGGCGGTCGAATGCCTCTACGATCCGCAGAAGATCATTATCGATGCGCGCCAGGTAATGCTCATGATCCGCGCGCGGATCGACGGCGACGGCAATGTCGGGATCGAGAGCCAAGCCGTCGAGGTCGACCACAAGCACTTCCTGCTCGAGCACATCGTCTCGGGCGCGATGGCGGCGTCGATCCCGGCTCGGGCGAAGCGCAACGCCTTCGCCCGCGACAAGGTCGACGGGGTCGCACGCGGCGTGACGGTGGAGGACGTCGTCCGCGCGGTCGGCGACATCTTCGAGGAAAACCGCCGCCTCGATCACGCCTTCGCTTTCGAGGAGTTCAAGCGCGACGTGGTGAAGGACGCCGCTCGGCCGGGCTTCAGCCCCGTTGCGGGGGGGGGGGGCGTGATGGTCGCTCTAATGGGACGGTGACGGCATGACCGATCGCCCCCTCTCCCTGTCGGCCGCCGACGTCGCCGGCATCGCCCATGGCCGCCGATCGAGCATCCGCCGCCTTGTCGAAAGCCAGCTCGGCCAGACCCGCGTCGGCGACCGGCTCTGGGTGCGCGAACCTTTTCATCTGGAGGGGCGCTTCGACCAGGTCGCACCGCTGACCGCGATTGCCTGCGGCGCCGCGCGTTTCTGGTACGCCGCCGACGGCGACAAGATGCCGGAATTCGGCCCGCAGCGCTACGCGCGCGCGATGCCGCGTGTCTGTTCGCGACTGTGGCTGCGCGTCGACGCGGTGCGTACCGGCCCTCTCCAGACGATCACCGGCGCGGAGGCCGAGGCCGAGGGCGTCTATTATCGTTCTTGGCCGGTCGGCGATGACGATGTCGAGGGCTGGGCCGTCGGCTTTGCCGGTGCGCGGGCGCACGGCGTCGCACCATCGCCGATCGATGCCTTCCGGCGCTATTGGGACGCCGAGCACGCCGTCGACAAGGGGCTCGCCGGATCGCGGGTGCCGATGGCGCAGAGCTGGGCGGTCAACCCGATCGTCATCGTGATCCGCTTCACGCCGGTCTGGGCGAACATCGATGCGCCGGCGGGCGCGACGGTCGCAGCATGACGACGGGTCGGTTGGTTCACGGCTGCTCCGGCGCCAAAGCGATTGCGGCGCTCAAGGCTGCTGCCGAGCAGGCGGGTGTGCAGCTCCATGATCTCGTCCGCGATCTTCACCGTTCGCCGACAACTTACCTTAACCAAGTGGCGCGTGCCGCTCGGCCACAAAAGGCGACCATCGACAAGCTCAACGCGCGCCTCGCCGATCCGCGCCGTTTTGCACAAGCAGCGAGCGAGGCGCACGCTGCCGAACAAGCGACCCCGACAGCCGCCGTCATCTTGGGATCACGCGATCCCTGCTTTCGCTGCGGCGTGCGAGGAGACATCGGCTGTGGCTGCCCCGTCCAGGGGATGGCTGCATGACGACCGCCGCCATCGTAACCCTCGCGATCCGCGCGATGATCGTCACCGCGCTGCTCCTGATCATTATCGGCGCGATAGCGAGCATCCCCACCCTGATCGCTGCGATCGCCCACCTCTGGTGCGACCGGGAAGGTGACCGATGACGATCACTGTCGATCAGCTCGAGGCGGCGCACTGGCTAATCGTCGGCACCACCGGCAGCGGCAAGACCTATCTCGCGCGCGGGCTGCTCGAGCAGCTGCGCCGGGCCGATCGCCGTGTCGGCGCGATCGACAAACTCGGAAAGTTGTGGGGGTTGACGTTGTCGGCCGACGGTTCCGGGCCCGGGCTCGAATTCGTCATCTTCGGCGGCAAGCGCGCGCAGGTGCCGATGCGACCCGATCAGGGCGCGGTGATCGGCCGGCTATTCGTTGAGCAGAATATCCCCGCGATCTTCGACCTCAGTCAGTGGAAGGCGCCTGATAGCGAGCGCTGGGTCGCCGACTTCTCCGAAGCGGTCTTTGCCGCGAACGAAACGGCGCTGCACCTGGTGTTCGACGAGGCGCAAAGCTGGGTGCCACAAAACGGCGGCGGCCCGGCCTATGACGCCATCCGGCTGCTGGCCGAACAGGGCCGCGGCAATGGCATCAACCTCTTGCTGACCGCGCCGCGCATGGCGGGCCTCGACGCCAATGTGCGCGGCGCGATCGCGGCGATGGTCGCGATGCGACAGACACTCGACATCGACATCAAGCGCACAGCGGAGACGATCGGCGCGCATCTGACGATCGACGACAAGGCATTCAGAGCCGAGCTGCCGATTTTGCCGACGGGCACCGGCTATGTCTGGAGCCCGACCGGCGCGCGCATCGAGCGGGTGGCTTTCGCGCCAAATACCACGTTCGACAGCAGTCGCACGCCGCGCCATGGCGACACGCCCCCCGCGCCGGTCGCGATCTCGAGCAGCCTGGTCGACGAGCTGCGCGCGGCGCTGGTCGTGCCTGTCCCCGAGATCGACAGGATCCCCGCCGACCCGCTCGATGCCTATGACAAAGGCAGTGTGATCGGTGCCGCGCTCGTCGAGCGCGATACGCGCATCGCCGAGCTCGAGGCGATCGTCGCCGACCAGGCCGCTGAGCTCGAGCACCTGCGCGGCGTCGATGCCGAGTGCGAAGCCTATAGCGCCGGACTTACCGCGATCGATGCTTTGGTGCGGTCGATCCAATCGGGCGAGTTCCGTGCAAATCTGCATTCCGGCAATGCAGATTTAAACGAAGTGCCCACGGCGAAGGCCGTTGCCGCGGCGTCGCCTCTGCCGTCGACAATTGACGTCGCTGCCTTTGCATCGGCCGCGAAGACCCGGCGCGGTGCGACGATCCGCGTCGCTCCGGCAACGAGTGACGTTGCGCTTCCTCCCCGCCGCATGCGTATCCTCGGTGCTATCGTGGCGGCCTCGGCCTTGCTTAAGACGCCGACTCCAGCCCGGCCGGTAATTGCCTGGCTCGCCGAGACCAAGCCCAACAGCTCGACTTTCGAGAAGGACCTGAGCGCGATGCGTTCGGCCGGGCTCATCGACTATCCAGGGGGCGGCCTGGTTGCGCTGACCAGGGCAGGGATCGATGCGCTTGGCCCCACGCCGGCAACGCCGACATCGCGTGGCGATCTGCTTTCGCTGATTGCGCGCAAACTGCCGCCGCGACGCGCGGACGTCATCCGTCAGATTTGGACGCGGCGCGACGCCCTCAGCCGCGCTGATCTTGCCGAGAAACTTGAGATATCGCCGAACAGCTCGACTTTCGAAAAGGATCTGAGCGCGATGCGCACGCTCGGCCTGATCGACTATCCTGCCCAGGGCATGGTCCAGCTCGCGAAAGTGCTGCGCACATGAGCATCGCCTTCGATCCCTCGGCCGAGATCATCGACGCGATCGTCGCGCGGGTCGCGCGCGAGCATGCGGGCGACAGCAACGGGCTATGCCGAGCGATACGTCGCGGCGCCGAGGTGGCGTGGCGCGCGCACGCCGCGCTGGTCGATGCCGAGCGCATGATCAGCGACGCTATCGAGCCGCCGTGAGCGCGTGCCTTTGCTTCCGCGTGCGCCGAAACCCAGCAGAGTATCAGTCAATGAGCCACCACAGCCCCATTACCGCCGACCCGGCCAAGCCGACCGGTCGCTTCATGAGCATGGTCGATGTCGAGCGCGAGGTTTCGCTGAGTAAAGCGACAATCAATCGCCTTCATCGGGCAGGTCGATTTCCACAAAAACGTCACCTGAGCGAGCGGCGAATCGGCTGGTACGAAAGCGACATTCGCGCCTGGCAGGCGTCCCGCGCGCCACTGCCGCGACAGGCCAACGACGAAAGATAAATCCTAGTTTTGGGGGCGTTAATGGGGGCATCGGCTGCCCCCAATCACCCCCGCCTTGCCTGTTTTTCTGGGGGAATGACTATGACGATCGAATGCTACTCAGGGAGCCAACCTCTAGCTAGCCGTTGCCAGACGCCCTGCCGCCGCCCT
>CAYUYZ010000049.1:0-14606 GCA_964449575.1 uncultured Stakelama sp. | reverse complement strand
GGCATCTGCCACACCGATGCCTATACGCTCGACGGGCTCGACAGCGAGGGGCTGTTCCCCAGCGTGCTCGGGCATGAAGGCGCCGGGATCGTGCGCGAGGTTGGGGCGGGCGTCACCTCGGTCAAGCCGGGCGATCACGTCATCCCGCTCTACACCCCCGAATGCCGCCAGTGTAAGTCGTGCCTTAGCGGCAAGACCAACTTGTGCACCGCGATCCGCGCGACGCAGGGCAAGGGGCTGATGCCCGATGGGACGACGCGGTTCAGCCACAAGGGCCAGCCGATCTTCCATTACATGGGCTGCTCGACCTTTTCGAACTTCACCGTCCTCCCCGAAATCGCGGTGGCGAAAATCCGCGAGGACGCGCCGTTCAAGACGAGCTGCTATGTCGGCTGCGGCGTGACGACCGGCGTGGGCGCGGTCGTCAACACCGCCAAAGTGCAGGTCGGCGACACGGTGATCGTGTTCGGGCTGGGCGGCATCGGGCTCAACGTCTTGCAAGGCGCACGGCTGGCGGGCGCGGGGATGATCGTCGGCGTCGACATTAATCCGGCGCGCGAAGAATGGGGCACGCGCTTCGGCATGACCCATTTCGTCAACCCGAAGAGCGTCGACGGCGATCTCGTCGCGCATCTCATCGCGCTGACCGACGGCGGAGCGGACTACACCTTCGACTGCACCGGCAACACCACCGTGATGCGCCAGGCGCTGGAGACGTGCCACCGCGGCTGGGGCACGAGCATCATCATCGGCGTGGCGGAGGCGGGCAAGGAAATCAGCACGCGCCCGTTCCAGCTCGTCACCGGCCGCAACTGGCGCGGCACGGCCTTTGGTGGCGCCAAGGGCCGGACTGATGTGCCCAAGATCGTCGACTGGTACATGAACGGCAAGATCGAGATCGACCCGATGATCACCCATGTGCTGAGCCTCGAGGAGATCAACAAGGGCTTCGACCTGATGCACGCAGGCGAAAGCATCCGCAGCGTGGTGGTGTTTTAGAGGATGATGACATTAGCTTGCCCCGTTCGTTTCGAGCGAAGTCGAGAAACAGGCCACGGACGACGCGCTTGGTGCCTGTTTCTCGACTTCGCTCGAAACAAGCGGAGGGGCGGTAGTTAAGTCTGAAGTCATCCCGCGCCAACGCGGGCGGGCGATCACTCCCACTCGATCGTGCCGGGCGGCTTCGACGTATAGTCATACGTCACCCGGTTGATGCCTTTGACTTCGTTTACAATCCGCGTCGCGACGCGGGGCAGGAAGCCGCCGGGGAATTCGAATGCCTGCGCGGTCATGCCGTCGGTCGAGGTCACCGCCCGCAGTGCCAGCACATTGTCATAGGTGCGCCCGTCCCCCATCACGCCGACGCTGCGCACCGGCAGCAGTACCGCGAATGCCTGCCAGATCGCATCGTACAACCCGGCATTGCGGATCTCTTCGAGATAGATCGCGTCGGCCTTGCGCAGGATATCGCAGCGTTCCTTGGTCACTTCACCCGGGATGCGGATGGCGAGACCCGGCCCCGGAAACGGATGCCGACCGACGAAGATATCCGGCAGCCCAAGCTCGCGGCCAAGCGCGCGGACCTCGTCCTTGAACAGCTCGCGCAACGGCTCGACGAGCTGCATATTCATGCGGTCGGGCAAGCCGCCGACATTGTGATGGCTCTTGATCGTCACGCTCGGCCCGCCGGTGAAGCTGACGCTTTCGATGACATCGGGGTAGAGCGTGCCTTGCGCGAGGAAATCGGCCCCGCCGATCTTCTTTGCTTCGTCTTCAAATACTTCGATGAAGGTCTTGCCGATGAATTTGCGCTTGGCCTCGGGGTCGGTCAGCCCGGCGAGGCCGTTCAGGAACAGCGTCTCGGCATTCACATGCACCAGCGGGATGTTAAAGTGCCCGCGAAACAGCGACACGACCTGATCGGCCTCGCCACTACGCATCAGCCCGTGGTCGACGAAGACGCAGGTCAGCTGCGATCCGATCGCCTCGTGGATCAGCACGGCGGCGACCGCTGAATCGACTCCGCCCGACAGCCCGCAGATCACCCGCCCCTGCCCGACTTGCGCACGGATCTCGGCGATCTTCGTCTGGCGGAACTCGGCCATCGTCCACTCGCCGGTGAGCCCGCAGACGTGGCGCGCGAAATTGGCGATCAGCTTGGCGCCATCGGGGGTGTGGACGACTTCGGGGTGGAACTGCATCGCATAATAATGCCGCGCATCGTCGGCGATGACGGCAAAGGGCGCACCGCTGCTGTGCGCGACGGGGCGGAAGCCGGGCGCGAGCTGCGTCACCTTGTCGCCGTGGCTCATCCACACCTGGTGCGTTTCGCCCTCTGCCCACAGTCCGTTGAAAAGCCCGCAGCCATCGGTCACCTCAATGAAGGCGTGGCCGAATTCGCCGCTATCGCCGAGCAGCACTTCGCCGCCCAGTTGCGCCATCATCACTTGCTGGCCGTAACAAATGCCGAGCACCGGCACGCCGCTTTCGAACACCACTGGCGGCACGCGCGGGCTGTCGGCTTCGAGCACCGAAGCGGGCGAGCCCGACAGGATCACGCCCTTGGGCTGCATCCGCGCAAAGGCATCGGCGGCGGTGTTGAACGGCGCGATCTCGGAATAGACCCCCGCCTCGCGCACGCGGCGGGCGATGAGCTGGGTCACCTGACTGCCGAAATCGATGATGAGGATGGAGTCGCCGGGCGCTGTCGATGTCTGGGTCATGCGCTCAGATAGCGGGCACCTCGGCGGCTGGCCAGCCCGCTCAGGCGCCGGGACGCATCATCGCGATGATCGCTTTGAGACTCGGGCGCGCGCCGGTGCCGAGCAGGTTCGCGCGGAAGACGCGGCCGAGCAGGATGACCTCGCCGATGATGAACAGCACCAGCACTGCCCCGGTCCCGACCACTTGCCACGTCGGGATGCCCGACCCCAGCCGCCCGAGCACCGCAAAGGGCGCATAGAGCGGAATCCACGTCATCGCCTCGACAAACACCCCGCCCTTGCCCGACAGTACCGATTGCAGCAGCAGCGTGAACGGTACCAGGATCAGCATCATCACCGGCGTGAGGAAGCCTTGAGCGTCGCGCATCGATTCGCTCATCACGCCGATGACGAGGAAGATCATCGACACCATCAGATAGCCCGCGACGAAGAAGAAGATGATCGTTGCGATGCTGCCGAACGACGACACCGGCTCAAGCGCGGGCTTGATCAGATCGGCGATGTCGCCCTGCGTCGCATAGGCCGCGAACAGCCCGCACGCGACCCAGGTCACCACCATGGCAAGCCCGATCGCGACGGTGCCGATCAGCTTGCCATACATCAGCTCGTTGGGCGTCACACAGGCGAGCAGGGTTTCAATGAGCTTGTTGCTGCGTTCCTCGATCGCGGCCTGCAGCATCCAGCTGCCCGACAGCAGTAGCGACATCATCAGGATATAGGCACTCGCGAGCGGCAGGATCGACCGGACGAACACGCGCTCGCGCCCGCTGCCTTCGGGCGGCGTAGTGACGCTGATCGCGGGCGTAATCGCGCTGGCGGCGGCGGCGGTGGGCGCCGCCGTCCCATTCGCTTGCAGGAACCGCGTGCGCAGGTCGCCGGTCAGCACGCCTTGCAGCGACGCGACGAACGACGCGCGCGGCTGGCCATTCGCCCATAGCCGCACCACCGGCGACGTGCCGAAATCGCGCGGGATGAGCAGCACATAATCGATCGGCTTTTTGCCCGACTTGTCGGCGGGGCGCAGCAATGGCTCCAGCAATCCATCAATGGCTGTGGGGGACGCAGTGGCGATGGCGGAAGGCGTCTCGACAATCTTGTAGTCGGCCTCGGGCGGTTCGAAGGCCTTGGCATCGTCGGGCGAAACCTTGGCAATCGCGGCAAGCGCGGCCTTTAGCCCACCGCCTGCGACAAAGGCATCGACATCGGCGTCGCCGAACCACCGCGCATCGCGGGTCCACACCGAGCCCGGCGCCGCGCGCTGCAAGTCGTGGCGCTGGACGTAGCGGGCAAGCGCGATCAGCACGAAGCGCTGCTCGTTGGTTTCGATCTGGCGCTTGATCGCCGCCCCCGTGGTGCCGCCCGACTGGTCGATCAGCATCACCGTTTCGACATTCGACTTGCCGGTGATCCGCGACGCCAGCGGTCCGGCGGCGAACGCGAGCGGGACGATCAGCAGCGTGATCCAGAAGCTGCGCGTGGCGGCAATCTGGCGAAACTCGCGCGCGGCGACCAGCAGGATGTGGTTGATCATGGCCGTGCCTCCGCGCCGCCGACAATATGGAGAAAGACGTCGTGCATGCTCGCGCGGTGCTGCTCGAATCCGCGCAGCGCAAAGCCTTGTGCCGTACATTGTTGCAGCAGGTCGGCGGGGTTGCCACCCGGGGCGAGCCGCACGTCCCACGCTTGCCAGCCATCGCCGACCGCACCCGTCTCGGTCGCGCCCTCGACTCCCGGCAGCGTCGCGGGGGAGTGCTGCGCCACCAAGGTCAGCCGCACCGGCAACGTCGCGCGCGCGCCGTCCTGCGTGCCTTCGAATTGTTTGCGGCCGTGCGCGAGGAACAGCAGCCGGTCGCACAGCCGCTCGGCATGCTGCATGACATGGGTGGAGAACACCACCGCCGCCCCGCCCTTCGCCGCGCCGACGATCTCGTCCTCGAGCAGGCCCTGATTGACCGGATCGAGCCCCGAAAAGGGTTCGTCGAGGATCAGGAGATCGGGTTTGTTGACGATCGCGGTCGCGAGCTGGACTTTCTGCGCCATCCCCTTCGACAGCTTGTCGACGGTCGTCTTGGCAAAATTCCCGAGCCCGAAGCGTTCAAGCAGCACCAGCCCTTCGCGCCTTGCATCGGCTGCGGTCATGCCCTTCAGCCGCGCGAAATAGACGATCGTGTCGATCGCGCTCATCGACCGGTACAGCCCGCGCTCCTCAGGCAGGAAGCCCAGCCGCGCGCTGGTGCCGCGCCCCGGCGGCTTGCCGAGCACGTCG
Organism: uncultured Stakelama sp.; assembly: GCA_964449575.1. Classification (GTDB taxonomy): domain Bacteria; phylum Pseudomonadota; class Alphaproteobacteria; order Sphingomonadales; family Sphingomonadaceae; genus Sphingomonas. The sequence goes on along the minus strand of CAYUYZ010000049.1, from coordinate 9,617 downwards.
ATGCTACCCCGGTCTGGCCGCAATATGTCGAGCACCATCCGCAGCGAGGTGGTCTTGCCCGCGCCATTGCCGCCGAGAAAGCCGAACACTTCACCGGGTTCGACCGCAAAGCTCAGGTCATTAACCGCCGTAAAGTCGCCAAACCGCTTGACGACGGTATCCAACCGAAGCGCAACCATCAAAATCCCCTTTGCTGGCGAGCAGCTTAGCGGGGTGCCATAGTGATATGCAACGGATTTTGCTTGGTCAGAGACAAGCGCTCGCGCTCAACTCTTCTTGCCGCCGTTGCCCACCCTCGGCGCCACTTCCAGCCCGGTCCAATAGGCCACGAACGCCCAGAGATCGGCGGCTTCCTCGATCACCTTGTCGGTCGGCTTGCCGCTGCCGTGCCCGGCGCGCGTTTCGATGCGGACGAGGCGCGGCTTGGTGCCCAGGTCGGCGGCCTGGATCGCGGCGGTGTATTTGAACGTATGCCCCGGCACCACGCGGTCGTCGGTGTCCGCCGTCGTCGCCAATATCGCGGGATAAGCCACGTTCGACTTCACATTGTGGTAGGGCGAATAGGCGTAGAGCGTCTTGAAATCGGCTTCCTTCGAAGGATAGCCATAATCATCGACCCAATAACGCCCCGCCGTGAAGCGATCGAAGCGCAGCATGTCCATCACGCCGACCTGCGGCAGGGCTGCTGCAAACAGATCGGGCCGCTGGTTGACGACCGCGCCGACCAGCAGGCCGCCATTCGATCCGCCCTGCACCGCGAGCTGATCCTTGCCGGTGATGCCATTCGCCTTCAGCCATTCGCCCGCCGCGATGAAATCGTCGAACACATTTTGCTTGTTCTGAAGCCGCCCGCCGTCGTGCCACGCGCTGCCATATTCGCCACCGCCGCGGATATTGGCGACCGCGAGCACCCCGCCCGCCTCAATCCACGCGAGGCGCGTCGGCGAGAAGCCGGGCAAGGTCGGAATGTTGAACCCGCCATAGGCGTAAAGCAGCGTCGGCGCGGGGCCAGTCGTGGTCTTCTTGCGGACGATGAACATCGGCACCTTGGTGCCGTCCTTTGACGGGTAGAAGACCTGCTCGACCTTGAACGCCGCCGAATCGAACGCAACCTTGGGCGCGGCCCAGGGCGTCGATTTGCCGGTCTTGACGTCATAATGGAAAATCGTCGTCGGCGTGGCGAAACTGGTGAAGGCGTAGAAAGTCTCCTTGTCGCCAATCTCGCCGCCAAAGCCGCCGACCGATCCGATCCCCGGCAGCGGCACCTTGCCGAGCAATTGGCCGTTCAACGAATAACGGCGGACTTCGCTCTTCACATCGGCCAGATACTCGGCGAAAATCTGCCCGCCGACGATGTTGGCGCTTTCGAGCGTCGCCTTGTCCTCAGGGATGACTTCCACCGCCACCGGCTTGGCGCCGCCAACGTCGATCGAGACCAGCCGCAGCAGCGGCGCGCCATTATTGGTCTTGAAGTAGAATTTGCTGCCGACATTGCCCGCCAATGCCCATTCATACTCGAGGCCCGCAATGACGGTGCGTGGCTTGGCGTTGGCCTTGGTCAGATCGAGCGCGGTAATCTGATAGCGGCGATCAGTGCCTTGCGTCGTCGTGATCAACAGCCAGCGGCCATCATCGGTCACGCTCGGCGAATGGCCGAATTTGGGGTGATCGGGCGTCGCGTAAACCAGCCTGTCGGCCGATTGCGCCGTGCCGAGCTTGTGGAAATAGACTTTCTGGTTCTCGTTCAGCGCCTGAAACTTGGCGCCCTCGGCGGGTGGATCGAAGGCCGAGTAGAAAAAACCCGATCCATCCTTCATCCAGCCGATGCCGGAGAATTTGACCCACTCGATCGTGTCGGACAGCGTCTCGCCGGTCGCGACGTCGAGCACCTTCATCGTCCGCCAGTCGGTGCCGCCATCCTGAATCGTGTAGAGCAGCTTCGTCCCATCGGGCGACGGCCGCCATTCGGCAAGCGCCGTCGCGCCATCCTTCGCCCAGCCATTGGGGTCGATCAGCACGCGACCCGGCCCGCTCAAACTGTCGCGGACGTAGAGCACCGACTGGTTCTGCAGGCCGCTGTTACGCGAATAAAAATAGCGCCCGCCCTGCTTCACAGGCACGCCGAAGCGCTCATAATCGAACAACTGCTTCATCCGCGCCTTGAACAACTCGCGCGACGGCAAGGTTGCCAGATAACCGTTGGTCACCGCATTTTCGGCATCGACCCAGGCCCGGACTTCGGTGTCCTTGCGCACGTCATTTTCGAGCCAGCGATAGGGGTCCGCGACCTTCACGCCGAATTGCTCCTCGACGACATCGACGCGGCGCGTTTCGGGATATTTCAAGCCAGTCTCCGGGGGTTGGGCAACCGCCATGGCGGCAATCGGGAGGCCAAGCAAAAACAACGGGCTCAAACGCATGTCAACGGACCCCCAAAAGGCAAAGGAGCCGCAAGCCTAGCGCCTGCGACTCCTTTGTGAAGCCCTCGAGGTGAGATCGACCGGCGTTTACGCCGCTTCGTCAAACTCGGCGTCGTCGTTGAGCACCGGACCCGAATCCTGGCCCTTGGCATCGACGTCGCGATCGACGAATTCGATGATCGCCATCGCCGATGCATCCGACGCGCGCGGGCCGGTCTTGATGATGCGGGTATAGCCGCCGTTGCGGTCGGCATAACGCGCCGCCAGCACGTCAAACAGCTTGGCGAGCTGCGTCTCGTCGAGCAGCCGGGCGTGCGCGAGGCGACGGTTCGACAGGCCACCCTTCTTCGCCAGCGTGATCAGCTTTTCGACATAGGGGCGCAGTTCCTTGGCCTTGGGCAAGGTCGTGGTGATCTGCTCGTGCTTGATGAGCGCTGCCGCCATGTTGCGGAACAGCGCTGTGCGGTGGGCCGAAGTCCGCGAGAGTTTACGACCGCCAACGCGATGACGCATGGTATTTGTCCTTCGTTCGTTAAGGGGCCGGATTAGGTACCCCAGACCAGGTGGCTGTTAGAGGCCGCCACCCTTTGCCTTAGATCCTCCCTCGCGAAGCGGGGGAGGAGGACCGGCGAAGCCGGTGGAGGGGGCCCGACACGGCAAAGCCGCGTCGTCGGACCTCGCCTTGCGGCGAGGCCGTCCGAGGTGATCGCCGAGGCGGCGAATAGCTTGCGCTATTCGCCTGCGATCACCCCATAATCTCCTGCTCAAGCTTCTTCGCCATCTCTTCGATGTTTTCCGGCGGCCAGCCCGGGATTTCCATCCCGAGGCGCAGCCCCATCGACGACAGCACTTCCTTGATCTCGTTGAGCGACTTGCGGCCGAAGTTCGGCGTGCGCAGCATCTCGGCTTCGGTCTTCTGCACCAGATCGCCGATGTAGATGATGTTGTCGTTCTTCAGGCAGTTCGCCGAACGCACCGACAGTTCGAGCTCGTCGACCTTCTTGAGCAGGTAACGATTGATCTGCTGGGTATCGCCCGCGACTTCGCCACCGGCTGCCGGTGCCGCAACGCCGGTCGGTGCCGAACGCACGATCGCCGATTCGTCGAAGTGGACGAACAGCGCGAGTTGGTCCTGCAAGATGCGCCCCGCATAGGCGACCGCATCATCAGGCGTTACCGTGCCATCGGTCTCGATCGTCAGCGTCAGCTTGTCGTAATCGAGTTCCTGCCCGACGCGGGTGTTCTCGACCTTGTAGCTGACCTGACGCACCGGCGAGTACAAAGCGTCGATCGGGATCAGGCCGATAGGCGCATCGGCCGGGCGGTTGGCGATTGCGGGCACATAGCCCTTCCCGATATCGGCGGTGAGTTCCATGTTGAGCGTCGCGCCATCGTCGAGATGGCAAATGACCAGCTCGGGGTTCATCACTTCGATGTCGCCCGACACGGCAATATCGCCAGCCTTGACTTCGCCAGGGCCGGTTGCCGACAGCTGGAGCCGCTTCGGGCCTTCGCCCTGCATCTTCAGCGCGATCTGCTTCACGTTCAGGACGATGTCAGTCACGTCTTCGCGAACGCCCGCGAGCGACGAGAATTCGTGCAGCACATTTTCGATCTTGATCGACGTGACCGCCGCGCCTTGGAGCGACGAGAGCAGCACGCGGCGCAGCGCATTGCCGAGCGTCAGGCCAAAGCCACGCTCAAGCGGTTCGGCGACGAAGGTCGCCTTGCGCTTGCCGTCTCCGCTCGGCTTACGCTCGAGCGCGTTCGGCTTCTTCAATTCCTGCCAGTTCTTTGCATTGACGGACACAGGCTTCCCCTAGTTGAGCGCGGCGCCGGGCGAAAGCGCCGCAGGGTGGAGGACTCGCCGCAGCCGGTCCCGAACGGGCCGGCGCGCGAGCGCCGAATTCAGACGCGGCGACGCTTCGACGGACGCACGCCATTGTGCGGGATCGAGGTAACGTCGCGGATCGAGGTGATCTGGAAACCGACCGCCTGCAACGCGCGCAGCGCCGATTCACGGCCCGAACCGGGGCCCTTGACCTCGACTTCGAGCGTGCGCACGCCGTGTTCGGCGGCCTTGCGGCCCGCGTCCTCGGCGGCGACCTGCGCGGCATAAGGCGTCGACTTGCGCGACCCCTTGAACCCCATCATGCCCGCCGACGACCACGAAATCGCGTTGCCCTGGGCATCGGTGATCGTGATCATCGTGTTGTTGAAGCTGGCGTTCACATGCGCGACGCCCGAAGTGATATTCTTGCGTTCCCTGCGGCGGATACGCTGCGGTTCACGTGCCATGTCGAATTCCTAATCCCAAAAAGCTGTGCTGCTGGAGGCGAGCCTCGCGGCGGAGAAGAAGTCGAAACCAGTCGCTATGGACGGCTTCGTTACTTTTTCTTGCCCGCGATCGGCTTGGCCTTGCCCTTGCGGGTGCGCGCGTTGGTATGCGTGCGCTGGCCGCGCACCGGCAGCCCCTTGCGATGGCGCAAGCCGCGATAGCAGGCGAGGTCCATCAGGCGCTTGATGTTGACCGACGTCTCGCGGCGAAGATCGCCCTCGACGGTGTGGTCGGCGTCGATCGTCTCGCGGATCTGCAGCACTTCCTGATCGGTCAGGTCCTGCACGCGACGCGCGGTATCGATGCCGAGCTTTTCGGTGATCTGCTTGGCCTTGTGCGGGCCAATGCCATGGATATAGGTCAGCGCAATAACGACGCGCTTGTTGGTCGGGATGTTGACGCCCGCAATACGTGCCATGTAATTTGATCTCCTGCTCCACGGTTCGGGGCATGGCTGCACCCGATCCATCTCATCGCGTCCAATCCGAGTAACGCACGATACCGGCGCGCGCCAACATGCGCCGCCGGTCCCCGGTGTTTCGGAAGATGGGCCATCTAGGGCCGCGAAATCACCGTGTCAAGCGAGTCGGCGGCAAATTAGCGCCCCGACAGCCCGACTAAGCCCGCTATTTTGTGGGCTTAGCATCGGCCTCCGGCGGCGGGGCTGTTTCGGCCGCTGTCTTGAGCCGAGTGAGCTGGATGCCCAGCACCCGATCAACCAGCGGCGCCAGTGCTTCAGGCCCGCCGCGAATATAACCGCCGACGACATAGCTCAACCGCACCTTCGTCGCCCCCTCGCCTTCGGGTTCGAGCGTGAAACTCAGCGCACCGGTCGCGCCCTCGATCTGCAACGGGCCCAGCGCGCTGTGCAGCCGCAGCGCGCGCGGGGCCTCGACATACACGACATGGCCATGTTCGACGCTGCCCTTGCCCGGCAGCTTTTCGCAAAAACAGCCGGTCGCCTGCGGATCGAGGTACAGATTGACGCTGTCGCCCGAGTAGGTGTGTTCCTTGTCCCACCATTTTTGCGGCGCGACGAGCATTGCCCAGACCTGACCGATCGGCTTGTCGACCGTTACCGACTGGGTGATCTCAAACCCGGCGGGGACGGCCTGAACAACTTCAGCGGCGGCTGGCGACGGCAGCAACGCGATCATCGACGTCCAAAATGCCAAATGCCAGCGCATGCGATCGCCTCCCCGAATGGCTCGAGCGTAGCGATTCTCGCGACTAGCGCCAAGCATCCCCGTTACGCGGGCGACGCTTCAACGATCGAGCGGATCCAGAGCATGAAAGCGCGCCCCGCCGCCTGCACGGTGGCCGACGATTCGAGATAGGCGACATCGTCGCTGTCGATCGCCACCGCCGACCAGCGGGCCTGATGCTCGGCAATCGCCGCGCGCAATACGCTGAGCCGTTGCCGAAGCTCGGCATAAAGCGCTTCGTTTTGGCGAATCGGCGCATATTCTTGGCCGATCGTCATTACTGTCATCATCCGCATCGCGAGCTCGCGGCGGGCAGCAACCAGATCCTGCTTCCGCGATGCATCTTGGCGCGACGCAACCGCCGCGAGCCGTCGTGCGACCGCTTCAATCGCATCCATTTCTGCCATCAGCTGCGCGCGCGTCGTCATTGCCGTCAAAATTCCCGCGTCACGTCAATTCTTGGCGGTAACACATGCGGCATGCATTGCGCGCGATCAATCCGGCGCGAGGATCGCCTCGATCGCGTCGCTGACATGCGCGATATCGGCCATGCCGTCGACATGGCGTACCAGCCCGCGCGCGTCGTAAATCGGCAGGATCGGCGCAGTCTTCGCGCGATATTCGGCCATGCGCGTGCGCACCGTCTCCGCATTGTCGTCGGCGCGGCGCTTGAAGTCGGTCGAGCCGCAGACATCGCACACGCCCGCGACCTTGGGCGTGTTGAACGTGTCGTGATAATTGGTGCCGCATTTGGCGCAGGAATAGCGCCCGACGATCCGTTCAACCAATGCGTCTTCATCGACGTCGAGCTCGATCACATAATTGAGCGAGCGGCCATGATCAGCAAGCAGCGCGTCGAGCGCGGTCGCCTGCGCCGCCGTGCGGGGATAGCCGTCGAAGATCACGCCCTGCGCACCGTCGAGCGAGCCGAGCTTTTCATCGATCAGCGCCGAGACGATTTCGTCCGACACCAGCGCGCCCGAATCCATCACTGCCGCGACTTGATGGCCGAGCGGCGTTTCAGCCTTGCGGGCTTCGCGCAGCATGTCGCCCGTCGACAGCTGGACCATGCCGTGTTCGGCCTGCAAGCGGCCCGCCTGGGTGCCCTTGCCCGCGCCGGGCGGCCCCAGCAAGATGATGTTCAAGCCCGCTTCCTCTCTCTTCGCCGCTTACGCTTAGCGCAGTCGGCCGCCCTTCAGCTTCGCTTTCTTGATCAGATCACCATATTGATGCGCCAGCAAGTGGCTCTGGATCTGCGTCACCGTGTCCATCGTCACATTGACGACGATCAGAAGGCTGGTGCCGCCCAGATAAAATGGGATGCTCAGCGCCGACACCAGATATTCGGGCAGCAGGCAGATGATCGTCAGATAGGCCGCACCGATCACGGTGATGCGCGTAAGCACATAATCGAAATACAGCTCAGTGTTCTTGCCCGGGCGGATGCCGGGGATGAACCCGCCATAGCGCTTCAGATTGTCCGCCGTTTCCTCCGGATTGAACACAATCGCGGTGTAGAAGAACGAGAAGAAGACGATGCCCAAGCCATAAAGCGTCATGAACAGCAGCGATCCATGCTGCAGATACTGGTTGAGCGCGATGATCGTGCTGCCCCACACCGTGTCGCCCGACACATTCTTGCCCGCGAACTGGGTGATCGTCAGCGGTACCGTCAGCAAGGTCGACGCGAAGATCGGCGGAATCACGCCGGCGGTGTTGATCTTGAGCGGCAAATGGCTGCGATCGGCCTGCATGCCGGTGCGCGTCTGGCGCTTGGGATATTGGATCAGAATGCGACGCTGCGCGCGTTCCATGAAGCAGATGAACAGGATCAGCCCGGCCACCGCGAGCCCGATCAGCACCACGGTGAAATCGGTGACATTGCCCCCGCCCTGACGCGCCGTCTGCGCGAGGTTGAACAGCGTCGAGGGCAGGTTCGCGACGATGCCGGCCATGATGATCAGCGAAATGCCATTGCCGATGCCGCGGCTGGTGATCTGCTCGCCCAGCCACATCAGGAACATCGTGCCGCCGAGCAGCGACACCACCGCGCCGATGCGGAACATGATGCCCGGCTCGATCACCGCCGCCACGCCCTGCGCCGCGCCGAAGGACTCAAGCCCTTGCGCAATGAAATAGCCCTGGATGATCGTCAGCGCGACCGTGCCATAGCGGGTATATTGGTTGAGCCGCTTACGCCCGCTCTCGCCTTCCTTCTTGATCGCGGCGAGCGTCGGCGACAGCGAAGTCGCGAGCTGGATCGCGATCGAGGCAGAAATATAGGGCGTCACGCCAAGCGCGATCAGGCTCATGCGCTTGAGCGCACCGCCCGAGAAATTGTTGAACAGGTCGAGCACGCCACCCGTGGTCTGCGCGCTGAGCAGACCGAGCGCGGTCGGATCAATCCCCGGCAGCGGCACATAGCTCAGCAGCCGGAAGACGATCAGCGCGCCGATCGTGAACCACAGGCGCTTGCGAAGCTCGGTCGCCTGCGCAAATTTCGCGAGGCTGATGCTGGAACTCATTCGGTCGGCTGCAGATGCCATTGGTGTCAATCGTCCCGGAAATTTTGGCGGGCATTCGCCCACCGCCATCGCTCATATAGGGGTGCCATGCCGCTTGTCTAATGCCACAGGCGGCGAAAGTGGCCGGAACGCGAAACGGCGGGGTTGCCCCCGCCGCTCGATCGTTCCGCCTCAGCCCTTGGCAGCGGGCTTGTAGCTGCTCTGGCTGTACTTCTTGGCCTCGGCCTTTTCAGCCGCGGGCACGACATGGATCACGTCGACCGCGCCGCCGAGCTTCTCGACCGCTTCGATCGCGCCCTTCGACGCGCCCGCAACCTTGAAGCTGACCACGGTGGTCAGTGCACCCTTGGCGAGCAGACGGACGCCGTCCTTGCCACCGCGCGCGAGGCCAGCGGCCTTGAGTGCTGCGTGATCGACGACGCCGTCGACAACCAGCTTGCCCGATTCGATCGCCTTCTGGATCGCGCCCAGGTTCACCTCGGCATAATCCTTGGCGAAGATGTTGTTGAAGCCGCGCTTCGGCAGCCGCATGTGGAGCGGCATCTGGCCGCCTTCGAAGCCGGCGATGCTCACGCCTTCGCGGCTCTTCTGGCCCTTCTGGCCGCGGCCAGCAGTCTTGCCCTTGCCCGAGCCAATGCCGCGCCCGACGCGCATCCGGCCTTTGCGGGCACCTTCGTTATCGCGGAGTTCGTTCAGTTTCATGTCGTTGCACTCGCTTTCGCTTTTGTCGCGCGTTGAAAGGGGTTTAGCCCTCGACTTGCACCATATGCTGCACCTTGCGGATCATGCCCCGGACTTCGGGGCTATCCTCGAGCACGCTGGTGCGGTGCATCTTGTTGAGCCCCAGGCCGATCAGCGTCGCGCGCTGGTCGCTGGTGCGGCGGATGGGCGAACCCGTCTGGGTGATCTTGATCGTTGCCATGTCAGCTTACTCCACGATCGCCAGCGCTTCGGCTTCGGCAACGCCCTTGTCGGCGCCGCCACGACCGAGCAGGTCGGCGATCTTCTTGCCACGACGCTGCGCGACGGCCTTCGGGCTGGTCTGCGTGACCAGCGCTTCGAACGTCGCCCGGATCATGTTGTAGGGGTTCGACGTGCCGACCGACTTGGTCACCACATCGGCGACGCC
>CAYUYZ010000048.1:0-15107 GCA_964449575.1 uncultured Stakelama sp. | reverse complement strand
GGTGTAAACGCTCGCGCTAAGTGGCGGCATTCTGATCGCGCTATTTGTCGGCGAGCGTCGCTACGCGGCTACCGGCTTGGTCTCGGCCGATCGCACATAGGCGTAGAGTTTTGGCTTGGAGATGCCGAGCATCGAGCAAATCTTGGCGATCGGCATCGTGTTCTCGTGGTAGAGCCTGACGGGCAGGTCGCGCTTGTCCTTGCCGAGTGCGGCCGGCCGGCCACCCTTCTTGCCGCGAGCGCGGGCTGCGGTGAGACCGGCCTGGGTCCGCTCGCGGATCAGGTTGCGCTCGAACTCCGCCAATGCCCCGAACAGGTGGAAGGTAAGCTTGCCCGACGTGGTGGTCGTGTCGATCGCCTCGTGCAGGCTCAGCAGCCCGACCTTTTCCTCGTCGAGGTAGGTCATCCATCCGATCAGATCACGGAGCGAGCGGCCGAGCCTGTCGAGGCGCCAGACCACCAGTGTGTCGCCGGCGCGAAGCAGCTCCTTCACCTTTTCCAATCCAGGGCGAGCGGCAGTCGCCCCGGAGGCCTTGTCGGTGATGACCTTCTCGCAGCCGGCAGCCTTCAGCGCATCACGCTGGAGGTCCAGGTTCTGCTCGGCGGTCGATACGCGGGCGTAACCGATTTTCATGCGTAGGGCCGGTGGCGCCCCGATCGGGCGCGGTTTGGGAAGAAAGTCGTCATCGGCAGGTCTATGTTGCCCTAGTTTTCTTTACCGGGTAGATTTACGTCGAACAGGCCGGTTTGGCAACGCGAGCGGACTCGCATGGCGATGGGCAGGCAAATCTCCGTTTTCCTTACCTCCGGCATGAACCGCGGGCGGTGACGCATCCGGCGCTCGTTTCGCCCCTAGCGATCGAGCGCTATCGCATCCTCGAACCGCATCTGACCGACAGCATCACACTCGCCGATCTCGCGCGCACCGATACGGTGAGCGAACGAACATTGCAGCGTTGGCTCGCCCGCTACCGGTCAGAAGGCCTCGCCGGCCTCGCGCGCATCTCGCGCGCCGATCGGGGCAGGTTGCATCTACCGGACCACCTGGTCGCGCTTGTCCGCGATCTCGCCATCAAGCGTCCGCGTCCCCCGGTCGCCGCCATTCACCGAAAGGTGCAGGAACTTGCCGTCGCCGAAGGGCATAGATCACCAAGCTACTCGACCGTGGCGCGTGTTGTCAGAGCGATACCGGCAAGCCAGATCGCTGTGGCCTACGATCCGGCCGTCTATCGTGATGAGCACGAGCTGGTGCATCGGCGCGAAGCCGCAGCCTCGAACGAGATGTGGCAGGCGGACCATACTGTGCTCGACATCCTCGTGCTCGACGATGACGGAACGCCGGTGCGCCCTTGGCTGACCGTCGTTCTCGACGATCATAGTCGAGCCATCGCCGGCTATTTCTTCACCCTCGACGCACCAAGCGCCCTCAATACGGCGCTCGCCTTGCGACAGGCGATCTGGAGGAAGCCCAATCCCGAGTGGATCATCAGCGGCATTCCGGAACAGCTCTACGTCGACAACGGCTCGGATTTCATCTCCGAGCACATCGAGCAGGCGTGCATCGCCCTCAAAATCCGCCTCATCCATTCGCTGCCGGGCCGCCCGCGCGGGCGCGGCAAAATCGAGCGACTGTTCCGCACCATCAACGACATGTTCCTGCCGGACCTGCCTGGGCACACGATCGTGGGCAAGCCGTTGTCGGCACCCGCTCTCACGCTCGACGAGCTGCGCGCCCGGTTCGAGACGTTCGTGTGCGCCGTCTATCATCGCCGTTCGCATGGCGGGACCGGGGAACCGCCGATCGCGCGATGGCAAAAGGGCGGATTTCTGCCCGCCATGCCTGACAGCCTCGAACAGCTCGACATGCTGCTCGTGCATGTGCCGAAGCCTCGCAAGGTGTTGCGCGACGGCATCCGCCTGATGGGCAGGCGCTATGTCGAGCCCACGCTTGCCGCCTTCGTCGGTGAGCAGGTCGAGGCGGTCTATGATCCCCGCGATCTGACCGAGATCCATGTCTACCACCAGGGCCGTTTCGTCTGTCGAGCGCTCAGCCCCGAGCACGCAGGCCACCCGTCGCTGCGAGCGATCCAGCGGGCGCGGCGCAGCGCAAAGGAGCGCGACAAACAGGCGCTCGCCACCACGGAGACCTTCGATGGCGACCAAGAGGATACTGCTCCCCGGCCTACCACCTATCGAGGCCTCCGGCTCTACGCCGCTGACGATTGAGTTTCCGGCCGAGCAGCCGTTCCTAGCGACGCGCGAACATGCCCGGTTCGTCGAGTTCGCCGAAGCCTGCGCGCACTACCGCTATATCGGTGTGTGTCACGGCCGACCGGGCGTCGGAAAGAGCCGATCGGCGCGCGAGTTTTCCAGCTTCCCCGACCTGGGGGACTATGCCGCGCTCCGTCCCATTGCGCCGCACCTTGCCGAAAAGGTCGCCCGTTGCCGTGCCGTCTTCTATACCGTCTCGGTCAGCAACACGCCCAAGACGATCGACACGGTGCTGGGCCTCAGCCTGATCAAGATGGGCTATGCGCGGCTGACGGTCGCGAGCGGCTCGCACGAGGAAGCCACCCATGATGCCGCCCGCCTTGCCTGCCCCCTCGTCATCGCTGATGAGGCCGACCGCCTGACCATTAAGTCGCTCGAACATCTCCGCGATATGGCGGATCGCCAAGGCTTTGGACTGATCCTCATGGGCATGCCGGGCCTGGAAAAGCGCCTTGCCCGCTACGCGCAATTCTACTCGCGCATTGGTTTCGTGCATGAGTTCAAGCCGCTCACCGAGACCGAGATGCGCTTGCTGCTCGCGACCCATGCCGGCGACTTCGGCATCGCCTTCGATCCGGCCCAGCTCGACGCGATCGAAGCGCAGGCGGCGGTCATCCGCATCACCCGCGGTAACTTTCGGCTCATGGAGCGCCTGTTTGCGCAGATGCGAAGGATCATGACCCTCAATCGCATCAGCGACGTGTCGCCCGACATCGTTCAGGCCGCGCGCGACTGCCTCGTGATTGGACCCGGCAACTGACAAATATCGCGATCAGAATGCTGCCACTTAGCGTGATCATTTACACCATGGGTTTACAGGTGTCAGAATCCCGTGTCAGAACGCCACGATGCAAATCGGCTATGCGCGGGTGTCTCGCGGCGACCATCAGGACCTAAATGCCCAACTCGCCGCGCTCGCCGCGGCGGGATGCGATCCGGTGTTTCGGGAGGAGGCATCGGGTGGCCAGGCCGATCGCCCTGAGCTGGCACGCGCGATCGGTGCGTTGAAGCCCGGCGACGTGCTGGTGGTGTGGAAACTTGATCGGTTGTCGCGCTCGCTGCGGGATCTTCTGTTCACGCTGGAGGCGATTACGGCTGCAGGTGCTGGCTTCCGATCGATGACGGAGGCCGTGGACACGACGACGCCAGCAGGCCGGCTTATGACCCAGACCTTGGGTGCCTTCGCTGAGTTCGAGCGCGCCATGATCCGCGAGCGGACCATGAACGGGCTGGTGCACGCGCGGAAAGCCGGCCGGCATCTTGGGCGCCGTCCGAGCCTCACCGGCCAGCAGCGGGCCGAGATCATCGCCAAGGCGGAATCCGGCCAGGGTTCGCCGGCGCAGCTTGCCAGCCTCTTCCGCGTGTCGCGATCGACGGTGCAGCGCGTCCTGCGCGATTATCGCAACCGATCGATCGCCGCGTGAGCCTTGCCCCGGCCCTTCCGCGTGACCTGCCTGCAGACCTTGAAGCCCAACGGTACGAGTTAGCCCGCGCGCGTCAGCTCGCGCGGGCGTGGGCGGAGACGCTTCCCGAGCCTAAGCGTCGCGACATGGCGGCGCTGTTCACCCGCGTCGCAATCGAGACTTACAGCGCTGAAGCCCGACCCCATGCGAGCCTCAGCGCGCCTTTCGCCAAGCCTTATGGCCGGCTCGACCGTGCCGTTGCCGAGCTGGCGCAGGTGGTGGGCCGCGAGGCTGCACCGCTGCCGATCACCGAGGCCGTCTATTTCCTGACGGGCCTCTACACGACCTTGCTGGCCGCACGGGAGCGTGGGGCATTGGGGGCGTTCTACACCCCGCCGGCGCTAGCGAACCGCTTGCTCGACATGGCCGAGGAACAGGGGATCGACTGGACCCGCGCTCGCGTGCTGGACCCGGCGAGCGGCGGGGGCGCGTTCCTGTTGCCTGCAGCCGAACGGATGATTGCCGCGCTTCCCGAAGCCGAGCCGGCGTTCGTGCTACGGCAGATCGGCACGCGCCTGGTCGGGCTGGAGCTGGACCCATATGCCGCCGGCTTCGGGCAGAACGCGATCGAGCTGTTGCTGGCGGACGTGACTTCGGCTGCAGGTCGCCCCGCGCCGACTGTCGTGCGCGTAGCCGACACGCTGGAGGAGGCGCCTAGCGCCCGCTTTGACCTGGTGATTGGTAACCCGCCCTATGGGCGCGTCACCCTCACTCCGGCGCAGCGCCAACGCTTCGCGCGCGGCCTCTACGGCCACGCCAACCTCTATGGCGTCTTCACCGACATTGCCGTGCGCTGGACCAAGAAGGGTGGCACGATCGCCTATCTCACCCCCACCAGTTTCCTGTCCGGCCATTACTATTCCGCGCTGCGCGAGCTGATGGCGAAGGAGGCTCCCCCGGCCGCAATCGACTTCGTTCATGCCCGTCGCGGCGTGTTCGAGGACGTGCTGCAGGAGACGTTGCTGGCCGCCTATCGCCGCGGCGCCAAGCCCGGGCGCGCTCAGGTCCATTATGTCGAGGTTACGAGCGAGCGCGAGGCACGCCTTATCCGCAACGGCACGATCGGGCTCCCCTCCCCCGCATCGCAACCTTGGCTTGCGCCGCGTGAGCCGCGCCACAGTGCCCTGATCGCCAAGGCGGAGGCCATGCCGGCGCGGCTTGCCGATTGGGGCTACAGCGTGTCCACCGGTCCCTTGGTGTGGAACCGCTATAAGGACCAGATGCGGCAGCGCTCTGCCCGCGGCGTGCATCCGCTCATATGGGCCGAAGCCGTGTCTGCTGACGGCCGGTTCGCGTTCCGAGCCGAGAAGCGCAATCACGCGCCCTATTTCAAGATCGAGCGTGGCGACGCCTGGCTATTGGTCGAGGAGGCGTGCGTCCTCGTTCAGCGCACCACCTCCAAGGAGCAGGCACGTCGGCTGATCGCGGCCGAGTTGCCGGCTGACTTCATTGCCCAGCACGGCGGTGTGGTGGTCGAGAACCATCTGAACATGGTCCGCCCGGTCGCACGTCCTGCCGTATCGCCAGCGACGGTTGCGGCGGTGCTGAACAGCCGGATCGTTGACCAGCTCTTCCGCTGCATCAACGGTAGCGTTGCCGTGTCGGCGTTTGAGATGGAGGCGCTGCCCCTGCCCTCTCCTGCGGCGATGAGACAGGTGGAGGCGCTGGTTGGCCGCGGAGCCTGCAGTGCCGAGATCGAGGACGAACTCGCGCGGCTTTATGGGCAGGTTGCGCCATGATGCCGATGCTGACCCGCGATGACGTTCACGCCCGCCTGCAGGAGATCTTCCCCGATGGCGCGCCCAACCGCGCCTATCTGACCCGGATGCTGGCTGCGAGCACGGTGTTCGTCGCGCTCTATATCGACGCGATCGAGGGCAGCGGGACGATGCTTGGTCCCAAGCACGTCTATCGCATGACCGACGAGCAGGCGGTTCTTGTCGATGATGCGAGCCGCAGCGCCTATGCGACAGGGGTCTTACGTACTGGCAGCCAGACCGAGGGTCGGCGCTGGTATCAAGACAACACCCGTGAGCCGATCCGCGACGAGACCTTGCGCGAGGGGCTGGTGGCAATCGGTGCCGTGATTGAGCGCACGGACCTTCCCACCACATCGAGCAAGCCGCGCTACGCTCTGAAGGCGAGCTTTGCCGCATTGTTCGATCCTGCCCTCACCGGCGAGGCGCTGCAGGCTCGCATTGCGACGTGGCAGGCTGAAGCGCTGAACAAGGGCGCGCTCGCCCGATTGGCGATTGTGCGCCAGGGCGCGGGCGCCAGCGCGGACCAGGTGCTTGTCACCTTCCCCAATGGGGAGACGCGCCGAATGAAGCCGGGGCCGAGTTCCGAAATCACCAAGGCAGTGGTGGAGGTGTTTGCGCCCGCCTTTCTCACCGCCCCTGCCGTGGTGTTCCTCAGCGAGAGCGGGAACAAGGTGGTCGCGCGCGACGATGCGCTAGCGCGATCGATTGGCCTCGCGATCCAGGCCGACAAGAACCTGCCCGACACGATCCTAGTCGACCTTGGGCCGGTGCATCCGCTGCTGGTGTTCGTAGAGGTGGTCGCGACCGATGGACCAATCAGTCAGCGTCGCAAGGACGCGCTGGAGGAGCTTGTCGCCGAAGCCGGCTTCCCGGCTGAGCATGTCGCGTTCGTGACCGCCTATCTCGACCGTAGCGCCGGACCGTTCAAGAAGACGGTCGATAGCCTTGCATGGGGTAGCTACGCCTGGTTTGCGGCAGAGCCCGAGCGGTTGGTGGTTTTCAGCGAGGCACGAGAGAGTCTGCGCGGCCGACCGTAGCGGCAGCGAGGATAATGTTGGGAATTATCCTCGCTGTCGCTGCAGTCATGCCAATTATCATCCCTATTTATCCTCGCTATTTATCTTGATTTCTTATCGCTTGAACTTGCCAATTTCGCGGTCATCTTGCTGCGCAGCAAACGAAAGGATGAACCATGAATAGCAACAAGCGGAGCCGTGGCCGGCCGGTTGGCACCGGCCTGGACGACGGTCCCACCCTCAAGAAGGTCGCGGACATGATCGTGGCGAACCCGTCGCTTCGGCCAACGACCGCGATCCGGCGTGCTCTCGATAAGCCCGAGCCGTCGAACATTCGGCGGCTGCAGGTGAAGTGGAAGGCCGGCAAGGCCGAGTATATGGTGGAGGCTCAGGCCAGGCGTGCAGCCGCATCGATGCCGGCACACCGCGTGAGCGCGCCCTACTCGCCCCGCACGGGCCGCAACATCGTGGAAGCACACCGGAAGATGCAGGAGGCGCTGGGGCCAGGTTTCCGCGCCGCCCAGGAGATGATGAACAGCCCGGGTATGCGGGCGGCTCAGGAGGCGGCCCGTCGCTACCAGGAAAGCCCGGCCTTGCGAGCGATCGAGGAGTTTCGGAACAGCCCCACGATGCGCGCCATCGAGGAGCTTCAGAACAACCCAACGGTGCGTTTGATGCGTGAACTGCAGGACAGTCCAATGATGCGGGCCGCCAGGGAAATGGAGAAGGTGCAACGCCTCATCAACCGCGGCTTTTAAGCCGCGTTGAGGAGCGAGCAGCTATGGTCGGCGAGGCAGCAGCGCGAGAACCGATTGCTTGTTGTCCATCCAGGCGGCAGCGGTCTGGCTACGCCAGGCGATCATGTCGTGGATGCGCTGGTAATCGTCAGCGATATTCCGGGTGAAGATCGGCTCATGGTGCGCGATCCGGTTTCGGAGCCGTCGTATGATGCGCAAATCGGTGTGAGCGACGACGCGGCATTGTGCGATGGTTTGCGCGGCCGGTGCGCCAGGGAAGCAGGCACGAAAATGGGCGTTCCAGATGCGGCTATCCTGGCCAGCGGTAAAAATCTTCTCCCAGAAGGCGAACTTCAGTTCGGCAATAATCTTGCCTGTTGTTGGGAGCAGCGCAGCGCATCAGGTCTGAAGCCGGATTGTAGTCGGTCTGCCGCTTGGGTTGCGGAAGGCTGCGGATGAAGCCGTTGTTCCACGGCCAGTTTGCTCCGTGCACGGCTTCGATTGCTTCCGCGATGCCGTTCCGCATCGCGACCTCGCAGACCTGCAGCGGGACGATCAGAGCAGCGGAGAGGTCCAGGTTCCACTCGTACATCTCCAGTGCTCGTTCCCGATCATTGCCCATCGCCTGCAGGTAGGTTGCGAAGCGGGGAGCGGAGATAACGATCGGCAACTCGTGGAGTTGGTCGAGGGTGAAGGGCAACGTTGAATCCTGTCAGCAGAAAGTTGACGATGCCGTCAACATCGCTATATCGGCATCTCCGGCTTTGAGAACGCGGGCGCAAGCCCCCCCTCATCGTCAAAGGAGCCTCAAGGCCCGCCTCTGGCGGGCCTTTTTGATTCTTAGCTCGGTGGTCCTACGCTACCTTTTTGCAGCAGGTTTTTACGACAGCGCCCCGCCGTCGCAAGCAGCTCGCTTTCTCGTCGCTGCAGAAATCAGGACTTCCGCGACAAGCCGTGGCCGCTGCGATCCATTCTCTGTCGTTCCGCTCGCGCTGATGGGCGCCTGAAAGCCACCGTTGACTCGGTCGAGCACGGCTGTTCAGAAAAATGACCGGTTGTGACACTAGGTATCGTCATCGTGGTGAGTTCGACGGACACGGCCAGGTCTCACTCATCGCGCGCTCCGCGCCCGCCATCATGTGCTTGTCATGGAAGTACGTGTTGACTTCCGCCCAGCGCACATAGGCGGTCCGCAACCGGTGACGGTTATAACGAGGCGGATTACAGACACTCTGCTGGGCGATCATCATGTCAACGATGCCCTGAAGGTAAGCTCCGCAGCCCGACTCGCCTGCCCGGCAGCTCGTGAGCAGCGCCAGACCCTGCATATCGCTCGGCGTTTCGTCTTGAGCGAGCGCGCCTGTAGGCGCCAGCGCGGCTGCGGCGAACAGCGCCGTCCACCAGTTTCGTGTCATAGGTCAGCTCCGTTGCACATTGGTTTTATCCAGTGCTGCACGGAGCCCGCGTGCGAGCTTCTGGGCGTCGTCATTCGCCCAAAAGTGCATGAAGAAGAGCCGGGGCTGGTCATCCAGCATGTGATTGTGAAGCGCGGTGACCTCGATGCCCCCCGCGCGTAGTGCGCGGAGCACGGGATCGACCTCGGCGGCGGTGAGCACGAAGTCACCGGTGATCGCCGCCCGGCCCGAGCCGGTCGGCTGGAAGTTGATCGCGGTTGCGGTGCCCATGGACGCTGGCGCGGGCATGCCGCCGTCGCTCAGCTTCTCCGCGCGGGGAAAGCTGAACTGATAGACCCCACCGTTGGGCTTACCCTTGCCATCCATCAGCCGGTCAAGCGCGGCGGTGTCGAGGGCGATTGGCTGCGACGACCCCGCGCCGGCGGACGGCGGTTGCGAATCCCTGGATGGTGCCGTCATCGGTGTCCGGCTGGCGGCGAGCGCTTCACGGAGGGCGGCCGCAAGCTTCACGGGGTCACCATGGCCGCCGATGTGCATGTACATGGTCGCGGGCGCGGAACGAAGCAGATGGTTGTGGAGCGCGGTGATCGTGAAGCCGGATGCCAGCAACCGGCTCATGACCGGATTTACCTCCTCATGCGTCAGCACGAGGTCACCCATGACCATCACGTCATTGCCCATGGGGTGGAACGCCGCCCAGGAGCCGAGGGCAAGCGCCGGCTTGATTGCCACACCGTCGAGCTGGACGTTAAGATCGCTGCGCGGGAACCCATACCGGCGAACGCCGTCGGGCTGCGTCGTTCCCGCTCGGCCGAGGCTCTTGTCCACGAGCGCCCACCTGTCGCCGTGCGCCTCGGGCGGTGTCGCTTGCGGGTTTGTCTGGGCGGCGGCCGGTGCGGCGAGCGCGATCGCCAGCGGGAGCAACAAGTGACGCAATGCTTCTCTCCTCGATCTCAATTGGTTTGTCGGCATGGGAAGCGCTGGCGTAGCGCCATCGTCACACCCGCCAACCGGGGCAGGTTGGCTGCGTGACGGTTCTCTACCGCCCACGCCGGGAAGATACGGCTCAGCTCGCCCGATCTGACGCCCCGGCCGCAGATTCCGGCTTCGCTGCCGCCGTTGCCGAAAGCGGAAAGCGTCTCGGCGGCACCAGCGAGATACGCTTCGCACCGACCGTTCACCTTCCTTTTCGTCTCGTCGACACACGTCCGATAGAACTGCGTAACCGTCTCATAGCGAGGTTGGGCCGCGGCAGACGAGGCCGCTGGGCACGCCAGGCACGCCAGCATGGCGGCAGCACCTGATCCAACAGCTCGCATTGCGGTCTCCTCACCCCAACTTTTAATCCACCCAAGCAAACGATACAAGTGTACGTTCGTTGCGTCGCTATGTTACAGTTGCTTCATGGCTGATGCTTCTTCGCCCGAGCCCCGTGACTGGCTGCTCCTGATCCCACAGCTCCCGGCCAAGCCCGCCTATCTGCGCGTGCGGGTCTGGCGGCGCTTGCAAGCAATGGGAGCCGCTCCCCTCAAGAATGCCGTTCACGCGCTCCCTGCTCGCGACGACACCCGCGCGCTCTTCGAGGAACTCAGAGCGGAGATCACCGCAGGGGGTGGCGAGGCGTTGATCCTGAAAGCCCGGCTAGTTGAGGGGATGGTTGATGCGGAGCTTCGCGCCGTGTTCGACGCGGCCCGCGACGCGGATTACGAGGAGTTGGCGCGCGAAGCGCGTATGATCGCCAAGGCGGAATACGTGTCGTCCGCCGACGTCCGCCGCCTGCGTAAACGCCTGGACGAGATCGCAGCGGTCGACTTCTTCGGCGCGCATGGACGGCAGGCGGCGGACGCCGCGATAGCCCAAGCGGAGGGGCGCGCCGGCCGCCACCCGGACGTGAGCGGGCCGGGAGCGCCGGAGCTGACGCCGGCGGAGCTGAAAGGCCGCACTTGGGTCACGCGCCGGCACGTGCATGTCGATCGCATCGCCTCGGCCTGGCTTATCCGCCGGTTCATCGACCCGAGCCCCAGCTTCAAGTTCGTGGACGGCAAGGACTACCAGCCCGAGCCCGGCGAGCTTCGCTTCGACATGGCGGACGCGGAGTTCACGCACGAAGGCGACCACTGCACCTTCGAAACGCTGACATATCGGACGGGGCTCGACGGCGATCAGGCGCTCGTTGCACTTGCCGAGATCATCCACGACCTCGACATCGCCGACGACAAGTTCGGTAGGCCGGAGACCGCCGGCATCGCCGCGCTCATCAATGGCATCTGCGCGAGCACCGACGGCGACAACGAGCGCATTGCCCAAGGGTCGGGCGCGCTCGATGGCTTCTACGCACATTTCACCAAGCGACGCGGCGCATAAGGGGAGCAGGACATGTCGAGCATCGAACATCCTGCCCCGGCGAGCGCGGCTCTGGATGAAGCCCAGCCGCCAGAGCTAAGTTATCCCGCGCTATTCTTGCGCTTCTTGCGCTTCGGCATGATGGCGTTCGGCGGCCCCGTAGCGCAGATCGCAATGATCCGGCGCGAGCTGGTGGACGAGGAACGCTGGATACCCAGCGACCGATTCAACAAGCTGCTCGCAGTTATGCAGGTGCTTCCCGGGCCGGAGGCGCATGAACTCTGCGTCCATCTCGGCATCCGCGCCAAGGGGCGACTGGGCGGCCTTCTGGCAGGGCTCGGCTTTATGTTGCCCGGCCTCGTGCTCATGCTCGCGCTTGCCTGGGCGTACACGCGGCTCCCGATTCAAGGAACGCTCCTCGGAGCCGCATTCTTGGGCATCCAAGCAGCGGTGATCGCCGTCATTGTCCGCGCGGTCCATCGCATCGGTGAGCACATCTTGTTCGACCCGTGGCTTTGGGCCGCAGCGATTGCGGCGGCGGCCGCCTCGCTCGCCGGCGTCAGCTTCTGGATCGTGCTTCCGGCGGCCGGCGCGGCCTACGCGCTCGGATCAACCGGGCGCTACGCGCTCGCCGCGGTCGTGGTCGCGCTTGCCGTTGGCCTGG
This sequence comes from uncultured Stakelama sp., assembly GCA_964449575.1. Classification (GTDB taxonomy): domain Bacteria; phylum Pseudomonadota; class Alphaproteobacteria; order Sphingomonadales; family Sphingomonadaceae; genus Sphingomonas. The sequence goes on along the minus strand of CAYUYZ010000048.1, from coordinate 3,439 downwards.
CGGCTCTGACCTGGGCAGGAAGTCCCGGGGGTGCCGAAATAATGACGGGCACCAAGGAACCAGCGCCTGCCATCGCCGCGCTGTTCTGGGCGGGATTGAAGGGTGGACTCCTGACCTTCGGCGGAGCCTACACCGCCATCCCGTTCATCCGCAACGATACGGTCGGCCGGGGATGGATGACCGACGCGCAGTTCCTTGATGGCTTGGGTCTGTCGGGCATCCTGCCAGCCCCCCTCGTGATCTTCGCTACCTTCGTGGGTTGGATCAGCGGCGGCCTTGCTGGCGCGCTTGCCATGACCGCTGGCATGTTTTTGCCCGCCTTCGCGTTCTCGCTCCTGCTCTACGATCGACTGGAAGCGGTGGTCGAACATAAGCGATTGCAACTCTTCCTGGCGGGCGTGGCGGCCGGCGTCGTCGGCCTGATTGTGGTCACCGTTGTTGATCTTGCCCGAACCACGGGCGCACGCACGCCGAACCTGATCGTAAGCGCGCTCATCTTCGCGGTCTCGCTGGCGATTATGTACCGGTGGAAGAGCAAGCTCGCCACGCCGGTTGTGCTGGCGATTGGGGCGGCAATCGGTGCCATTGCGCTGAGCTGACGGTTGTTGATGACTAAGGCTGTTCCTTCTCGCCCCAGCGTTGTCGCAGAAGCGGCGACGCTGGGAAGTCAGAATATTTGCGACATTGACTAAGCGAATAAGCTGTTAAGCGACAAACTGCTTTTCGCCCTTTTAGGCTCCAGCAGCCAGCGGTTTCCGAGGCTACCCGCTCTTGCGGCCGTTCTCGCGTGAAGCGGCGATCTTGGCTGCGGTCGGTCACCTCCCCCATGCCAGACTCGATACAGGCAGCGCGACCACTCGGCCCAGGAAGCAGGCGGCGCGGATGCTGAAATGCGAGTGCTCGACGTGCGGCTATACCGTCAGGACCGCGCGCAAATGGCTGGAGACAGTGGGCGCACCTTTGTGCCCGGTTGAGGGGGCATGGCCCGATGCGCCACGATCTGATCGGCGACGAAACTGAGGACGGACGTGACTAAGCGACTAATGCCCTTTACGACTAAGCGGCTAAGCTCCATAAGCCGCTTAGCCGCTTAGTAGGAGCAGCAGCTATGCAAGTATGGGCCGTCATCGCGCAAAAGGGCGGGCAATCCAAAACCACCCTCTCAACCGGATTCGCCGTCGAGGCGGCGCGGGAGGGGGCGTCGGTCGTTATCCTCGATGCCGACGATCGCCAGGGATCGGCGCTCTACTGGTCCGAACGCCGCGACGAGGACGACGTGATGGTGAAGGACAGCAGCGTTGCCGGTCTGCCGCTCCACGTCTCGCGCGGGCGCAGCAGCGGCAAGATCGACCTCATCATCATCGACACGCCGGCGAACTCCAAGGACATTGCCATGCTCGCAGCCGAGCAGGCGGATTTCGTCATCATCCCTGTCGCGCCGCGAGGGCTGGACGTTCATTCGGTGTTGCAGACCGTCAAGCAGGTGCAGCAGGCAGGCACGCCGTTCGCTGTTATACTGACGCAGGTTCCGCATCAGGGCGGGGAGGGGCAGGAGGCCCATGCCGGTTTCGCGGCGAAGGGCGTGACGATGTTCGACAGCCGCCTCCACTTCCGCAAGGATTTCTACAAGGCCACGCCGCTCGGCAGAACGGCGGCCGAGACGGACCCGGACAGCAAGGCGGCGACCGAGTTGCGCGCCGCCTATGATGAGGCTAAGCGACTAAGCGGCTTTACGACTAAGCAAGTAAGCGAGGTTAGATGATGGCGAAGAAAACTTCCGCGCTCGCCGGCATCTTCGATGACGAGCCCGAGGCACCGGCACCGGCACCGGCACCGGCACCGGCTCCCGTTGCCGATGCAACTCCCGCGCCGCAGCCTGCCGTCCCGCGTCGGTCGCGGCGTGCGGCGGACACGTCGGCCCCGGCAGTACCTGCCCGGCGCAGCAGCCATCCTGGCAAGAAGCCGGTGCTGATCCACATTCCCGAAGACATGCACCGCACACTGCGCCAGCTCAGCGTCGAGGAGGGCGGGGAGCCCCTTACCGTCATCACCGAGCGGTTGCTGCGCCAGTATCTGGTCCAGCGGGGACACACCAGGTTCGCGCCGTGAGCAAGCGGCGTGATCCCAATCCCGAGTTCGACCTGTTCATTCCGGCGCTCGGCGATCTTCCGCTCAAGGACCAGCGGGAGGTCATGGAGCGCCCGTTCTTCTCGCTCCAGAAGCGCAAGCGGCTGAAGCCGATCGAGTATCGCAGCCCGGATGGCGAGGCCTGGGTGCGCGTGCAGGCCATTCCCGACTACGGCATGGCCACGATCTGGGACGCCGATATCCTGATATGGGCCGCGTCCACGCTCAACCGCATGAAGCAGCAGGGGCTGAACGATCTGCCCCGCACGCTGACAACCACGCCCTACGACCTACTGCGGGCGATCAAGCGCAGCACAGGGGGCAGGGACTATCAGGAGCTGCAAGCTGCGCTCCTCCGGCTCCAGACGACTTCGATCACAACTTCGATCCGCGCGACGAAGCGCCGGCAGAAGGCTGGCTTCAACTGGCTCGACAGCTGGACCTTCGACACCGACGCCGAAACGGAGCAGCCGCGCGGCATGACGCTGACCCTCTCGGATTGGGTCTATGAGGGCATCGTCAACGAGAAGTCGCTGCTCACCATGCACCCCGACTATTTCCTACTCTCCGGAGGGTTGGAGCGGGCGCTCTATCGTATCGCGCGAAAGCACGCCGGCACGCAGCGCGGTGGGTGGACTTGCCGGGTAGAGGTGCTTCGCGACAAAACCGGCAGCGATGCCCAGCCCAAGGAGTTCAACCGGATGCTTCGGCGGGTGATCGAGGCCGACCAGCTCCCCGACTATGCGATGGAGCTGACCGAGACGACGGACAAAAGCCCGGCCGTGTTGTTCAGGCTCCGCGGCGAGGCCGAGGCACTGGCACTCGCCGAGAGAATGCGCGCCGAGGAGGAGCGGCGCGCCCGTTTCGACGCCGAGCGCAAGCGGGCCGAGGAAGTCGATGCACAGATGGGGGCCGGTGAGAGGATGGTCGAAAACGTACGCTAAGCGTCCCGGCCTTGCTGGTGGAGCCGGAGCGGCCTGAACCGTTCACGGGGTTTGTCGATCTCGCCCCAAAGATAGTCGCCGGTCAGGCCGACATGCTCCCAGCCCAGCGGGGCGACGTGGGCGAGCAGTTCGTCGGGCACGTCGACGCCGCTGCCGCGCAGATGACGGACGGCGCGGTCGAGATAGACGGTATTCCAGAGCGTCACGGCCGCGGTGGCGAGGGTCAGGCCGGATGCACGATGGCGCTGGTTCTCGAAGGTGCGGTCGCGCAGTTCGCCGAGCCGGTTGAAGAAGATGGCGCGGGCGAGCGCGTTGCGGGCCTCGCCCTTGTTGAGGATGCTGCCGGTGCGGCGCCGCTGGTCGGGATC
>CAYUYZ010000047.1:0-16074 GCA_964449575.1 uncultured Stakelama sp. | reverse complement strand
ACGGGCAATAAGCGAGGGCGAACCACTCTCGATGGCTGCGGTCGCTGGAGGCTTTGCCGACCAGGCGCATCTTGCGCGAGCGATGCGACGCATGTTCGGCATCACGCCCCGCTCCGCGCAGCTCTCGGCTCTTTTAGGCGACAATCGATCTGTTCAAGAATAGCCGGCTCACGGCGGCCATATGCTCCTGCAAAGGAGATCACTGATGAAAATTATCCGACCGATTGTGCGCTATGGTTACGCCCCTGCATTTTTCCTAGGCTTCGTCGGCGCGGCGATCGTACTCATAGAGGGGGGAACGCCAGGTTGGGTTTTGCCGCTATTGCTGCTCCTCGCAATCGCTGTTTCGTTCGCTGCCGAACAGCTTCTGCCTTATGAGCGGGAGTGGAACCGCGACCACGGCGACAGCGTCACCAATTTCCTGCATGCAGTCGTCAATGAAATCTCGATTTTCGTGTCAGTATTCGCGTTGCCACTTGTCGCGGCCTACGTTCCGGGGCTGAATCTCTGGCCGCATGACTGGCCAGTTTGGATCCAGCTGCTGCTTGCGATCCTCATTGCGGACGCAGGGATATCGCTCACCCATTTCTTTAGCCATCGCTATTCTTGGCTTTGGCGTCTTCATGCGGTCCACCATGCCGCGCCGCGCCTTTACGGGTTCAATGGGCTGATGAAGCACCCGATCCATCAAGCGATCGAACTATCTGCCGCGACGGTTCCGCTGATCGTGCTTAGCTTTGGTCCAACGATCGCCTGGTTGGTCGGGTTCGCGGTTGCGATCCAGCTTCTGTTGCAGCATTCCAACGTGGATATGCAGATCGGCAAGCTTGGGTACATTTGGGCAATCGCACCAGCGCACCGCCACCATCACATCGCTTCGGCCAAGGACGGCGATGTCAATTTTGGCCTGTTTACGACACTATGGGACCATCTGCTGGGCACCTTCGTTCTCAACGGCCGACCGACACCCCGCCAAGGACAACTCGGCATCGAAGGCGATCCTGACTTTCCGCGCGGCTATGCCGAACATTTGATGGCTCCGTTCGTGCGAAGGTAGCAGCTGCGCACCGGCCCTCGCTTATCGAGCGTGCCGATTGGGTCACCCCAAGCTGCCACGAACCTCCGATCAAGCCGACCTGATGGCGATTGCCGGGGCGTCGCCGCGCTGGTCGCGCACGACCGAATGGCCGCTGTCAGGGATCGCTTGTTGAACGCCCGAACGGTTGCAATTAGGGCGTCCGGGCGAATTGTTGAATTCGCAATTCCGGGCGGCTGCTTCTGGCAGAAGCTGTCGTCTATCGGTAGATCTCGGAATGACCGACAGCGGGTCGACTGCTTCCGTCGCGGCGCAGCGCGATCGAAGGGCAGCTATCGCCTTTGAGCTTCCCCAAAGCTGTCAGACAGGAATCCACCCAATTCAAGCCATTCTCAGGCCGCCTCCGGACGACCGAAACCGGCCGTTCGACTGACATGAACAAGTGACCGGAATTGGGAAAGTGAAGTTGCGCCGGGAGTGACCAGGTTTGGGTCGAGTCGGCCCGGTCAGATTTCCGTGCGCTCTGACAGCTCGAGGGCGTCTTCGACGTCAACGCCGAGGTAGCGGACTGTGCTCTCGATCTTGGCATGGTCGAGAAGGATCTGAACGGCACGTAGGTTGCCTGTGGCCTTGTAGATTATCGATACCTTTGTGCGCCTGTGAGAGTGCGTGCCGTAATCCTCGGCTTGGAGGCCGATCCCGGTTACCCACTCACGGACCAGCCGTGCGTATTGCCGCGTGCTCATGTGTCCCATGTAGTCGTTCCGGCTGGGAAAAACGTAATCGTTCAGTGTGCCACCACGGCGATCGAGCCAGGCGAGCAGAGTTTTTCGGGCTGGTTCGCCCAACTCAAATTGAACAGGGCGTTTGGTCTTCTGCTGCACCACAACGGCCCGATCTCTAATGCGCCCGCCAGCGACGATGTCACCGATGCGCACCTTGACGACGTCGCAGCCGCGAAGCTTGCTGTCGATGGCGAAGTCAAAGAGCGCCCGGTCGCGCAGGCGGCAATACTGATCGAGCCAGAAGCGAATTGCCCAAACCTGCTGCGGCTTGAGAGCTCGCTTGGCGCCGAGCACCCGGCCTTCGTTCCAGGGACGAACTTCATGGAACGCGGGATCCATCGACGAATGCCCCATCGCTCATCTCCAAAGAGCCGGGTCAAACCTCCTCAATATAACAGGCCGGTGAAGCAATGGTTCGCAATTGTGGTTCACGACCGCCGCCTGTATCAAAAATCGAATTGCAGAATCCCGACCGCTCACCGCGCCATCGACGAATGACTACACCTGTCGGAAGCAGCTGTTCGCGCACCGTGAAGCAAACGATTTATTACGCCTCCAAATTTCGACTGCGAGATGCTGGTGGCTTGGCCCCGAAAGCCGTCGTTCAGCGCACCTATAGACGGATTCGATTGAGCCTCAGCGCATTTGCCACCACCGTCAGCGACGACAGCGCCATCGCCGCGCCTGCGAACATCGGCGACATCAGCAGCCCAGTCGCAGGATACAGAACCCCCGCTGCGACAGGCACCCCAATCCCGTTGAATAGGAAAGAGAAGAAGAGGTTCTGGCGGATATTGCCCATCGCTGCTTTCGCCAGCTTACGCGCGCGGACGACCGCAGCGAGGTCCCCCTTGGTCAGCGTGATCCCGGCACTTTCGATGGCGACGTCAGTGCCTGTTCCCATCGCAAGGCCAACGTCCGCGGCGGCCAGCGCGGGCGCGTCGTTGATACCGTCACCTGCCATCGCGACCTTCGCGCCCTTGGCCTTCAGCTCGCCGACGATCCGCGCTTTGTCCTCGGGCTTCAGGTCCGCATGAACGCCGTCAAGCCCGCCGACCGCATCCGCCACGATCTGCGCCGTCGTTGGATTATCGCCGGTCAGCATGATGACGCGGAGGCCTTGCCTGCGCAGCGCCTCGATTGACTCGCGGGCGTTTGCCCGGACCGGGTCGGCAACGGCGATGAAGCCCGCCAGCGCGCCGTCAATGGCGACAAGCATGATGCCCGCGCCTTCGCGGCGCTTGGCTTCAGATGCGTCGAAGAGCGGCTGAGCATCGACACCGATACGCTGCATTTGCGCGGTGTTGCCGACGACGACGGTGTGCCCGTCGACGTTGGCACTGATTCCAGCGCCGACCTGAACCTCGAAGTCCTCGGGTTCAGGCAGCGCCAGATTGCGTTCCTCGGCTGCCGTCACGATCGCATGGGCAAGCGGATGCTCGGATCGGGCCTCGACCGAAGCGACGAACCGTAGCAGATCGTCTTTGGCAAGTTCGCCGACCATCTCTATTCCAACGAGCTTCGGCTTGCCTTCGGTGAGCGTACCGGTCTTGTCGATCAGCAATGTGTCGACCTGTTCGAAGCCCTGGAGCGCTTCGGCACTTTTGATGAGTACGCCAGCCTGTGCGCCACGTCCCGTGCCGACCATGATCGACATCGGGGTCGCCAGGCCAAGCGCGCACGGGCAGGCAATGATGAGCACGGCGATGGCATTGAGAAGCGCATGCCCAATACGCGGTTCGGGGCCGACCAAGCTCCAGACCGCAAAGGTCACGATTGCGACCACAATGACGAGCGGAACGAACCATCCCGAGATTCGGTCGGCGACCGCCTGGATCGGCGCACGGCTGCGCTGCGCCTCGGCAACCATCTTGACGATGCGCGCGAGCGTCGTGTCGCTGCCAACCGCCTGCGCTTCCATAACGAGGCTACCGGTGCCGTTGACGGTGCCGCCGGTGAGCGCGCTCGTCTTATCTTTCGCGACCGGCAAAGGTTCACCCGTCAACATCGATTCATCGACTGATGATTTTCCGTCGACGACGATGCCGTCGACTGGAACGGATTCGCCGGGGCGAATGCGCAGGTGATCGCCGATGATGACCTCGGTCAGCGGTATTTCCGATTCCGTGCCATCTTGCGCGATGCGCCGGGCCGTTTTCGGCGCGAGATTGAGGAGGGCACGGATCGCCTTGCCAGTCGCGGCACGCGCGCGAAGTTCCATTACCTGGCCGAGCAGAACGAGCGCGACGACAACGCCGGCGGCCTCGTAATAGACAGGCACCACGCCCGCCATCTTGAACGTATCGGGGAACAGGCCAGGCGCAAGGGTGGCGACAAGGCTGTAAAGGAACGCTGCACCAACGCCGATCGAAACCAGCGTAAACATGTTGAGATGGCGCGATTTGAGCGAGGCCCATCCACGCGCGAAGAACGGTGCGCCCGCCCACAGGACGATCGGCGCGGCCAATGCCAGCTGCACCCAGGGCGAAATCTGTGGTTCGAGCAGGCGTAACCCCAGTAATTCGCTACCCATGGTGAGGACAAGTAGTGGCACCGCGAGCACCGCCGATACCCAGAACCGCCGTGTGAAATCGACCAGCTCTGGATTGGGGGCGTCGCTGAGCGACGGTTCTTCGGGTTCGAGTGCCATCCCGCAGATCGGGCAAGCTCCCGGCCCATGACGCTGAATCTGCGGGTGCATCGGGCAGGTCCAGATCGCGCCTTCGGGAACGGCGGCAGCTGGCGGAGCCTTGTCGGCAAGGTATCGATTGGGGTCAACAATGAATTTAGCGCGGCATCCGGCTGAGCAGAAATAATAGGAATGACCATCATGCGTCGATCGATGCGCCGTGCTGCGCGTGTCGACCGCCATTCCACACACGGGATCGCGCGCAGTGCCAGGCGCATCGACGGATGCGTTCCGTACATCATTATCGCCTCCGGATAATTGATCACCATCCGCTGCCGCGCGGCAATGTTTGTCCACCGTGACGTTTGTCCTTTCGCTCGACCGGACGCGCGTCGCTGGTCAGTCAGATCACCGCAAGACGCGGGTGCGGCGGCGCTCTCACTTGTTCAACGCCTGGGCTGACCAATCGGGTGCCTGCGAATGGGCGATGATGAGACCGACAACTGGAATCGCTGCCGGCTTCAATCGCTAGATCTTGTCGATCGACTCGATTTCGGCGGTTTTGCCGTCCCAGCGAAAGGTGAACCTGACCTTGTCGCCAACCTTCAGGTCGCCGAGCTGCCCTTGTTTGGCACCGAACCCCATTGTCATCGCCGGCCAGCTCAGTTCAGCGACGGGCCCATGGGCAAGCGTGATCTTGCCGGTATCTGGGTCAATCGCGGTAATCGCGCCCTCGCCGGTGGCGGTCTTCGGCTCTACAAGTGCGGCAGCATCGGCCCCGGGGCTGCCTGTCGCCCCGGGTGCGGGGGCAGGGCTGCTGCACCCGGCAAGCAGCAGGGCAGGGGCGAAAATGGCGATGGTCTTCATGATGTTACTCCATGGTTGGCGGGTGCGGGCTGTGGGCGACGCCGCCGCATCAGTAGATAGCCAGCGGGGATGACGAGCATCGACAGGAGCGGTGCTGTGAGCATGCCGCCGATCATCGGTGCAGCGATCCGGCTGGTCACTTCAGAGCCCGCGCCCGTGCCGATCAGCACGGGAAAAAGGCCAGCAAGGATGACGGCGACCGTCATCGCCTTGGGCCGCACGCGTAGCAGTGCGCCCTCGCGCACCGCCGCTTCGACCTCGGCGGGCGAGGGATCGACGCCGCGATCGGCCAGGGCATGCTTGAGATAGATGAGCATCACCACCCCAAATTCCGCCGCCACGCCCGCCAGCGCAATAAACCCTACCGCAGTCGCCACCGACTGGTTGTATCCGAGCAGCCACAGCAGCCAGAACCCGCCGGTCAGCGCGAAGGGCAGCGTTGCCATGACGAGCAATGCCTCGTCAAGGCGCTCAAACGTCACATAGAGCAGGACGAAGATGATCAGCAGCGTCGCCGGAACCACTATCGTCAACCGCTCCCGCGCGCGCGCGAGATATTCGAACTGCCCGGTGAAGCTCACGCTGATCCCCGGCGGCAGTTTGACGTCGCGGTCAATCACCCGCTGCAGATCGGCGACGATCGAGGTCAGGTCGCGCCCGCGTGCATCGACATAGATCCACGTTACCGGCCGGCCATTCTCGCTGCGCAACATTGGCGGACCTTCGCTGGTGGTGATCGCAGCGACCGTCCCCAACGTCACCTGCTGGCCGTCGGGGGCCAGGAAGCGCAGGTTGCGCAGCGCATCGACGCTGTCGCGCAACTCGCGCGGATAGCGTACGTTGATCGGATAGCGCGCCAGCCCCTCCACCGTTTGCCCCACTGTCTCGCCGCCGATCGCGCTTGAGACGATCGACTGGACGTCGGCGATGTTCATGCCGAACCGGGATGCCGCAAACCGGTCGATATCGACATCGATATATCTGCCGCCGGTCAGTCGCTCGGCGAGGACCGAGGTGACGTCTGGTACGGTCTTGGCGACGGTTTCGATGTGCTTGGCGGTCGCGTCGATCTGGGCGATGTCGGCACCGGCGACCTTGATCCCGATCGCACTCTTGATGCCGGTGGCGAGCATATCGATCCGGTTGCGGATCGGCGGTATCCAGAAATTGGCGAGGCCGGGGACTTTCACCGCATGATCGAGCGCATCGATCAGCTTGTCCGGCGTCATCCCCGCTCGCCACTGGTCGCGCGGCTTGAACCGGATCGTCGTCTCGAACATTTCCATCGGCGCGGGGTCGGTTGCGGTTTCGGCGCGACCCGCCTTTCCGAACACGCTTTCCACCTCGGGCACCGTCTTGATCAACCGGTCGGTCTGCTGGAGCAGTTGCGCGGCCTTCGCGGTCGAAATGCCGGGTAGTGCGGAGGGCATGTAGAGCAGATCGCCCTCGTCGATCTGGGGCATGAACTCGCCGCCAAGCTGCGACAGCGGGAACAGGCTGGTCGCGAACACCAGGCCCGCGATCACCAGCGTCCGCTTCGGGCGCAGCAAAACCCAGTCAAGCGCAGGCCGATAGATTGCGGTGAGCACCCGGTTGATCGGGTTCGCACTCTCCGCCGGGATGCGGCCCCGGATCAGGTAGCCCATCAGCACCGGGACGAGTGTGACCGACAGGATTGCGGCGGCGGCCATCGCATAGGTCTTGGTGAAGGCAAGCGGCGCGAATAGCCGCCCTTCCTGCCCCTGCAACGCGAAGACGGGGATGAAGGACAGCGCGATGATCATCAAGCTGAGGAACAGCGCCGGGCCGACCTCTGCCGCCGCCTCGGCGATCACCGTCCAGCGGGCTGGGCCCCGAAGCTCAGAATCGGGATTGTCCCGCGCCCAATGCTCCAGATGCTTGTGCGCGTTCTCGATCATCACCACGGCGGCATCGACCATCGCACCGATGGCGATCGCAATGCCGCCCAGCGACATGATGTTGGCGTTGATGCCCTGCGTCCGCATCACGATGAACGCCGCAAGGATGCCCAGTGGCAACGTCACCACCGCGACCAGTGCCGAGCGCATATGCCAGAGGAACAGCGCACACACGATCGCGACGACGATGAACTCCTCAATCAGTTTGGTCGTCAGATTGTCGACCGATCGCCCGATAAGCGCCGAACGGTCATAGGTCGGCACGATCTCGACGCCCGGCGGCAGGCTGGCCTTGAGCGTTTCCAGCTTGGCCTTGACCGCGCTGATCGCCGCGCGAGCATTGGCGCCCGACCTGAGCACGATGATCCCCCCGGCCACTTCGCCTTGGCCGTTGAGCTCGGCGACGCCGCGCCGCATGTCGGGTCCGACCTGTACCGTCGCGACATCGGCCAATGTGACGGGCACGCCGCCTGCCGTCGTCTTGATTGGTAGCGCGCGGAAGTCATCGAGATTGGCGAGATAGCCGTTTGCGCGGACGATATACTCCGCCTCGGCCTGCTCGATCACCGCGCCACCGGCTTCCTGATTGCCGCGCTTGATGGCGTCGATCACGGCTTCGTGCGTCACGCCATACGCAATCAGTTTATCGGGATCGAGCACCACCTGATATTGGCGAACCATCCCGCCGACAGCGGCGACTTCGCTGACGCCGGGGATCGTCTTCAGTTCATAGCGCAGGAACCAGTCCTGCAGGCCGCGCAGCTGCGACAGATCGTTGCGGCCGGTGCGGTCGGCCAGCGCATATTCATAGATCCAGCCGACCCCGGTTGCGTCCGGGCCAAGCTCGGTCTTGGCACCCGGCGGTAGCTGCGTCTGCACCTGACTCAAATACTCCAGCACGCGGCTGCGCGCCCAATACAGGTCGGTTCCATCCTCGAATAGCACATAGACCAGGCTGTAGCCGACGAACGAATAGCCCCGGACGACGCGCGCGCCCGGCACCGACAGCATCGTCGTCGCCAAGGGATAGGTCACCTGATTCTCGACGATGCGCGGTGCTTGGCCGGGATAATTGGTGCGGATGATGACCTGCACGTCGGACAGATCGGGCAGGGCGTCGATCGCGGTTGACCTGACCGCAATGACGCCCGCTGCCACAACCATCACCGCCGCCATCAGCACGAACAGCCGCTGCGTGATCGACCACCTGATGACGGCGGCAATCATTTGGCGCCGCCCGCCGGAGCAGCACCGATCGCACGGACCGGAATGCCCGTCAGGCTCGCTTCGGAATCGAGCAGAAATTGCCCCGACGCGACGACCTTTTCGCCCTCGGCCAGCCCCGCCAGAATTTCGGTGCGGCCGCCGCTTTCGCGCCCGATCTGCACTTCGGCGGGGTGATAGCGGCCATCGCCCGCCGCCAGCATCACGATGGTGCGTTTGCCGGTGCGGATCACCGCTTCGGTCGGGATCAACAGCGCGCTGCGGTCGCCTTGCCCCAATGCCACGCGCGCGAACATGCCGGGGCGTAAGCGCAGCCCCCGGTTCTGCAATTCGACCCGGACGGTGACGGTGCGGCTGTCGGTCTGTGCGGTCGGCAGGATCGCCTGGACACGACCGGGAAAATGTTCGCCCGGAAATGCAGTGAGGTCAGCGGTGACAGCGGCACCCGGCCGGACATCGCCGATCCGCGCTTCAGGCACGGCGGCATCGAGCCACACCGATCCTAGGCCGACCACACGGGCCAGCGGCTGGCCCATCGCCAGCGTCATGCCAGGCCGAACGTCGAGCGTGTCGATGACCCCGCCCGACGGTGTCGTCAGCGTCGTCACGTCGCGGACCCGCCCGCTGCGCGCCACCGCGCTGATCAGCCCCGGCGGCATGCCAAGCAGCGTCAGCCGCTGTCGCGCGGCGCTGGTCAGCGCGGCATTGCCCGTGCGCTGCACCGCCAGAAATTCGCGCTGCGCTCCGCCCCATTCGGGAACGAGCACATCGGCGAGCGCCGCGCCCGCCGCGAGGACATCGCCCGGTGCGCGGGCGTAGCCGCGCTGGACGAATCCTGGCGCACGCGCCTGCACGATCGCGACATTGCGCTCGTTAAAGGCGATGATCCCGGTCACATCGAGCCCGGTCGACAGATTGTCGCGTTTCGCCGCGACGATGCGGACGCCGAGATTTTGCATCGCCGCCGGGTTGATCGTGACCGCCGGTGGTCCGCCTGCACCTGCGCCAGCACCGCCCGCACCTTCGTCAGCAAATTTGGGCACGAGCTCCATGTCCATGAACGGAGATTTGCCGGGCTTGTCGAACTTTTGGTTTGGGAACATCGGGTCGTAATAATACAGCGCTTGCTTGCCGCCGGACGCGGTGCTGGATGACGCCGCATGATCCGATGGGGCGATATACCGCCCCGTCACGAAACCGATCAGCGCTACCCCGGCCAATGCCGCAGCGAGCTGCGACGCTTGAAGCGATGTCATCTTCACGGCTGCTCTCCCTGATAGGTCAGTGTGATACGCACGCCGTCGCGCACGACATCGGCTTCGCGGTCGAGCAGGTCGATCTCGGTTTCGGCCAACGCGATCGCCGATTGCAGTGCGATGCCAAGGTCGATCCTTCCTGCTGCATAGCTGGCACGATCGAGCTCGGCGCGCTGCCGCGCCAGTGGCAATAGCGTCGTCTGCCCCCGTTCAAATCGCTCATGGTGCATACGGTGATCGGCAAGATCGCCATCAAGCGCGGCAATAAGTTCTCGTTCTGCATCATCCCGGTCGAGCCGCGCGCGTGACATCTCACTTGTCTTGGCGGCGATAATCGGATTTTGCCGTTTGCCTGCAAACAATGGCAGGTCGATCTTGACGCCTAGTGACACGAAATTGCCAAAACGCGGCTCACGGTTGCCGATTGACCCGCTCACCTCCCAATCGGGATTCTTCGCTGCTTGGGCGAGACGGACGTCTGCCCGCGCCTGACCGACCAGTGCATCCTTCACTTGAAGCGCGGGGAGCGTCGCCAGACCGGCGCGCAGCCGTGCCCCATCGGGTGCAAGGTCGGGCGGCGGGCCAGTCACTTGCGGCTCGGGGTCGCCTGTCCAACGCTTCAGCTTTGCGCGGGCGCCAGCAATCTCGGCGACGCGCTCGCTGCGGCGATCGGCTAGCTCCGCCTTTAGGCGCTGCGGTTCGATAGCGTCGGCCGGTCGCGCACTGCCGCTCGCCAACCGGGCGGGTGCAGTCGTCGCCAGATCGGTCAAACGTTGTCCCAGTAGATCGAGAATCGCCAGCCGCCGCTCGGCGTAATACAACTCGATCCAGGCCATCCCTGCGGCGATCCGGACGCGACGGCGCTCGGCCGCCGCATCGGCATCGGCGGCCCCGATATCAGCGGTCGCACGGGCTGCGCGGGCTCGACGCTTGGAGATATTGGGGACTTCCTGGCTGATGCCGACGACGCCCATGGTGAAATCGTCGCTGTTGAACCTGCCCGCGTCGGGACCTGTGAAGGGAAAATCCTGGAGCTTCACTTCCAGCTTGGGGTCGGGCAGGCGATCGGCGGCAATCGCGGTCGAACGCGTTGCATCAACTTGCGCGGCGCGTGCGGCGATGCTTGGGGCATCCTGGTCGGCACGCGCAAGCGCATCCGTAAAGGACAACGGCCCAGCCATGGCCGGAGACCCGGCCAACATGATTGTCGAAAACACCAGATAATGGCGCATGCGGAAACTCCCCAGACATGGTCCTGATCAATAGCCCGGCCTAAACGCAATCGAGCAACATGGCGGCTATCTGCCCCCAATCCCGATCATCTAAACCTGGGCATAATGTCGTTGCTTCACGGCGCTCCGCTCAAGAGGCGGGCCGGTCGCGGCTCAAACGATCTGTCGAGGAGGTCTATCGGGACCGTCGGCGATATTGGCGATCGTGATGCGCGAAGGACTGGTGGATGGCAGCAGGCTGGGCTCAACAGCGCGGTAGTCAGGCAGTCCGAGCGGTGCCGCCAATGTCACGGCAAGTGTTGCCTCGCAGGCCTGGAGGCAGGCCTTATGCTCGTCGTCGCAGCACGAGCCCTTTGCCATGTCGTGATCCATCGCCGCCATCATTGGCATGGGGTCGACGCACATCGTCTTCATCGCAAGCGCCGGGAGCGGTGCCGCCAGAACGACCATGGTCAGGATCAGGATCAGCAAACGCTTCATGCGACCGATCGTCTATCATAACGCACCGGGCTCACGCCAGCGGCTGTGTCGCCAAGCGGAATTCGAGACCAACGCGGCGCAACGAAAGCCAAGTCGCACGATGCAGCCAAGGGCGAGCATGCTCTTTCGGCCAAGTCCAAGCGCGAAAATTGGATCATGAATGAACGACCGTTTCGGGAAACGGCAACGGTGGCTTGATCGTCCACAATTGGGTCTACCCCACCGCCAAGTTGCTAGGCGGGAGACGACCCAATCCCGGTCGCTCGCCGGTCAGCTAAGCGATACTGAAAGCCGCCTCGCCTATCATTGCCCGACCGACCGATCATTGCCACGTGGAGACCAACCAGTCCCGGAAGAACACGACTGGTGCGCGTGCCAGCGCCCATGGCGACGCAACCGCGAAATAGGCCCAGTCGATCGGCAAGTGGCTTTCCTCAAAGACGCGCACTAGACGGCCGTTGGCAATGTCCTGCGCAACGAGTGTCCGACGTGCCAGCGCGACGCCCTGACCGGCAATCGCCGCCTGGATGATCGCTGACGATGCGTTGATGCGCAGGCCACGATCGACGCGCAGATCAGCCGCGCCGACCAGCTCGGCCCAATCCCCCCAACCCGGGAATATGTCGTGCGAGGCCGGCGTGGTGTCGTGCAGCAGCGTCTGCGCGCAGAGCCAGTTCGCGTCCGGGTTCCCTTCGGCAGGCAACAGCGACGGCGCGCAGGCGGCAATGATTTCTTCGTCGTGCAGGTGGGTCGCTTCAAGGCCTTGCCACGTTCCCGCGCCACACCGAATGCCGATATCGGCCTCCCCTTGGAGCAGGTCGACGATGCGGTCGGTAACATCGAGCCGCACGACGATATCCGGATACAGAGCGGCAAAATCGCCAAGGCGTGGCAAAAGCCATTTAGCAACGATCGCCTGCGACGCGGTGACGGTCACGACGCCGCTGGTTCGGCGCAGCTTCAACTGACGCATCGCCTCGTCCAGTGCGTTCAGCCCGACATGCAAGTTGGCAAGCGCCTCCCGCGTGTCCTCCAGCACGACCAGCCGATCCGAACCCGCCCCGCGCCGTTTGAACAATGGCGACCCGAGCCAATCCTCGAGCGAGCGCACCATCTGGCCAACCGCTGCCGGGGTGACGTTGAGCTCCTTACCCGCGCCCACGAAACTGCCATGCCGCGCGGCGGCTTCGAATGCCTGAAGGGCCTTCAATCGCGACAGGGACCGCATCGCACCTCACAAAGAAAAGCTACGTCGTGACGGTCGTTCATATGCCTCGCGGTCGGCGATGCCAATGCGTAGCCGAGGCCCACGCAATCGCAGGAGGACAGGATGGAATTACAGGGCAAGACGGCGCTGGTGACGGGCGGCACGAGCGGAATCGGGTTCGCCACCGCCAAACTTTTTCAGGCGCACGGTGCGCGTGTCGCCATTACAGGGCAGGACGACGCCCGATTGGCGGCCGCGCATGCGGAATTGGGCGGGGATACGATTGCGTTGCGTCTGGATGTGCGATCGATGGCAGACTTTGCGGCGCTCAACACGGCGGTCGCAACCACCTTTGGGCATCTTGACATCGTCTTCGCCAACGCCGGCGTTGCGTTCGCGACACCGCTTGGCGGGACGGACGAGGACCGCTTTGACACGGTGATGGATATCAACGTCAAGGGCGTGTTCTTCACGGTGCAGGCGTTGCTGCCGCTGGTGCGCGATGGTGGGTCGATCATCCTCAACACCTCGTGGCTGGCCGATGTCGGGACCGCAGGCCTGTCGGCGCTTTCGGCATCGAAGGCCGCCGTCCGCTCGCTGGCGCGCACCTGGTCGCGTGAGCTGCTGGATCGGCGTATTCGCGTAAATGCGGTCAGCCCGGGCGCGATGAACACGCCGATCCACGGCAAGACGGGAATGGGACCAGATGAACTCGCTTCCTTTGCCGCACGCGTTCAGCAAGCAATCCCACTCGGTCGCTTCGGCGAGGCGCAGGACGTCGCCGAGGCCGCGCTGTTCCTGGCGAGCGACCGCTCCCGCTACATGCTGGGTGCCGAAATCGCGGTCGATGGCGGCTTTGCCCAGATTTGATGTATTCGCGCACGTTGGCGTGACCTTTCAGGGAAATCGGCTGGGCTGCCATCGACCCATCATTTCCTCGAGACAGACCGGCAGAATAGTCCTCAACGAAGTCGTTGCCGATCGGTCGCCGGGCTCGCCGAGCCGGCCGGTTCGCTAACATGAACCAGCGTCCAGTTTCTGGCAGCGTTTGGGCGGCACTGAGCGGCCGGGATTGGGTCGATTCGGCCCGATCAGATTTCCGTGCGCTCTGAGAGTTCAAGTGCATCTTCGACGTCAACGCCGAGGTACCGGACGGTGCTTTCAATTTTTGCGTGTCCGAGAAGGATCTGAACAGCACGTAGATTGCCGGTCGTCTTGTAGATGATCGACGCCTTGGTGCGCCTAAGCGAGTGCGTGCCGTAATCCTCGGCTTGGAGGCCGATCCCGGTCACCCACTCCCGAACCAGCCGGGCGTACTGCCGCGTGCTCATGTGGCCCATGTAATCGTTCCGGCTAGGGAATACGTAGTCGTTGATCGTGCCGCCACGACGTTCAAGCCAGGCGAGCAGCGTCTTTCGAGCCGGATCCACCAATTCAAACTGAACGGGGCGTTTTGTCTTCTGCTGCACCACGACAGCACGATCCCTGATGCGACCACCTGCGACGATGTCACCAATGCGTATCTTGACCACGTCGCAGCCGCGAAGCTTACTGTCGATCGCAAAGTCGAAGAGCGCCCGGTCGCGCAGGCGGCGATGTTGGTCGAGCCAGAAACGGATTGCCCATACCTGCTGTGGTTTAAGCGCGCGCTTTGCGCCCATGACCCGCCCTTCGTTCCACGGGCGAAGCTCTTGGAAGGCAGGATCCATCGACGAATGCCCCATCGCTCATCTCCGAAGAGCCGGGTCAACACCTGACAGTAGATCAATTCGGTGAATCAATGGTTTGCTCGTGTGGTTGACGGCTAGCCTAAAGCAAACTGCGCCGAGATAGGGTGCACACAGTTAGACCAACGCTATCTGCCGTTGATATCGACCACGATGGCGAAACCGGGGGACGGCTGGACAGCCACGGACCCACCGTGCGCCGCAACGATCGCCGAGACCATGGCCAGGCCCAGCCCGTGCCCGCTGGTCGAACGGCTGCTGTCGGCCCGGGTGAAACGCTGGAAAAGGGTCGCGGCGGCTGCCGGTGAAACGCCGGGGCCATCATCGGCGACGCTCAACCGCACGCTGGTGCCGATCCGATCGAGCGCGACCGTTACCTTGGTGCCGACGGGCGTGTGCGCAATCGCGTTGTCGAGCAAATTGCTGAGCAGCCGCTGGAGCAAACGGCGATCGCCCTGGATACCGACGCCCGCCGCGATGGCGGTTATCAGCCGATGCCCGCTGGTCTCCATGGCCGGTCGATAAACCTCGGCGAGGTCGGCAACAAGCGCGCTGAGCGCCACGTCGGTGAAATGGGCGCGGGCGCTCATGCCCTCGACCTCGGCGATCCGCAGCAACGCGGCGAAGACTTCCAACAAGTCGCGCGCTTCGCTTGCGGCCGCCTCGATCGCTTCGCGCTGGACAGCTCGGTCGTCGCTCGCCAGCGCCTCGTCGAGACGGTTGTGCAGGCGCGTGAGCGGCGTCCGGAGGTCGTGGGCGACGTCGCTTGACACCTGGCGCAGATTGTCCATCAGCCCGCCGATCCGGTCGAGCATGCGGTTTAGCGTTGCGGCGACCCCGTCGAACTCATCGCCGCTGCCGGTGACCGGCACCCGCTGCGCAAGATCGCCCTTGATGATGGCCAAGGCGGTCTGATCGATCCGCGCCAGCCGCCCGCGCGTTACGGCGCCAACGATCCAGGCCGCTGCGATGCCCAGCAGCAGCATCGCGCCGAAGGATCCGGCGAAGAGCCGCAGCAATGTTCTATCCATTTCGTCGATGACGGCGCGGTCGGCGGCAACGAGCAGTCGGTGCCCACTTGGCAAGATCGTTGTCAGCGACTGAGCGACGCGGCGATCGTCAGCCTCGGTGTAGGGCAGCAGTTCGACAGAACCCGGCTTGGTCGGCACGCGCGCATCGAGCCACCCGGCCACTTCCCGACCGGCGCCATCCACCAGTCGATAAGAAAGGCTCGCGGTGCTGTGCGCTGCCTCGCGGCGTCGGATCGCCATGGCGATGCCGGTCGGGCCGTCATCGCCCTCGTCGATCAATGCCTGGGTCTCGGCGGCGATGCGGTGATCGAGCTGCTGCTCGAGCGCCTCGTGCGTCGTCTCGAACGCCACGACACCGATCGCCGAGGTCGCCAGCGCAAAACCAAAGGCGACCAGTACGACGAGCCCGAATGTGCCGCGCCACCACTGCCTGATCATGGGCGCTTCAACACTCGCCCCGGATCATGTAGCCGGCGCCGCGCACCGTCTCGATCGGGTCGGTATCGAAGCCGGCGTTGAGCTTTGAGCGCAACCGACTCAGATGCGTCTCGACGATGTTGGTCTTGGGGTCGAAGTCGAAATCCCAGACCCGCTCGAGCAACATGGTGCGGGTCATCACCCGGCCGGGGTTGCGCATCAATTCGACCAGCAGCACAAACTCGCGCGGCTGGAGCGCGACAC
>CAYUYZ010000046.1:0-20863 GCA_964449575.1 uncultured Stakelama sp. | reverse complement strand
TCCCGAACGTCGATTTCTATTCGGGCGTCATCCTGTCGGCGATCGGCTTCCCGACAACGATGTTCACCGCCCTGTTCGCGCTCGCCCGCACCGTCGGCTGGGTCGCGCAATGGAACGAAATGATTGCCGACCCCGAGCAGAAGATCGGCCGCCCCCGCCAGCTCTACACCGGTCCGGTCCAGCGCGATTACGTGCCCGCAAGCGATCGCTGACATGCGCCGCGCCCTCGCCATCATCGGCGCGCTGATGGTGGCGATGGGGCTGCTGTGGATTGGCCAGGGACTGGGCTATATCCACTGGCCCGCGAGCAGCTTCATGCTCAACCAGCGGCCCTGGGCGGTGCGCGGCCTTTCGCTGGCGGTGGCGGGGATCGGCCTGCTGCTGTTCGCGCGGGGAAAGCGCTAGGCGTTCACTCAGGTGTCGGAAGCTTGAACGTAAACCGCGCCCCCTGCCCCGGCGCGCTGTCGACGGTAATGTCGCCGCCCATCGCCCGGGCCAGCCGCCGCGCGATATATAGGCCAAGGCCACTCCCACCCGGTTCGCTCGGGTCAACGCGTTCGAATTTTTCGAAAATGCGCGTCTGATCGGCGATCGCGATCCCCTTGCCCTGATCGGCGACGACCAGCACCGCGCGGTCGCCGTCGCGCTCGGCGCGGATCCACACCATACCGCCCGGCGGCGAATAGCGGACCGCATTGCCGATCAGGTTGACGAGAATCTGGAGCACACGTTTGAACTCGCCAATCGCGGGCAGTGCTTCGTCGACCGCGGGCCGGTCGATCCGGACGTCCCCCGCCGCCGCGCGCACCGCGAGCAGCCCGGCTGCACGGCGCGCGATATCAGCGAGATCGACCGGCTCAGCGGCAATCGCGAAATCGGGGCGCTCGATCGCCTGCAAATCGACCAGATCGTCGACCAGCCCGAGCAGATGCCGCCCCGCCGTCGCGATGTCGGCGGCATAATCGACATAATCCTGCCGCAGCGGCCCTTCGGCCTGCGCGTTGATGCTGTCGGCATGCGCGATGATCCGCCCGAGCGGCGCGCGCAGCGCCTGGTCGAGGCGGCTCGCAAAGGCCACCGATTGTTCGCGCGGCCCGCCTGCGTCCGCCTCGACCACCAGCGCAGAGCCCGTCAGCCCGGCAAACCCGCCGCTCGCGTCGAGCCGGGGCACCGCCGACAGCTGCACACGCTGGCCGGTCGCGCGCAGCGCCGCCGGTTGGTTGTCGAAGCGCGCGCGCATCGCCAGTGCGCTCAGGATCGGGACGCTGCCCGCCTCATCCTCGCCAAGCTTGAAAAGCTGCGTTAGCGGCTGACCCAGCAGCGCGACCGGATCGACGCCCTGACCCGCGCCGAGTTCGCTCGCGACATGCGTCAGGCGCAGCGCCGCATCGGTTTCCCACGCCCAGCCGCCCGCCGCGCGCACCAGATCGACCTCGCGCTGCACCGGATTGGCGTCGGCCCGCCACGCGCCGCGCGGGCGCCAACCGCTGATCGTCAGCCGCACCCCGCCCTCGGCTTGCGGTTCGGCGCGCACCCACATGTCGAGATCGGTGTCGCCATCGGCCGCGACGATCGCCCGCGACACCAGCACGCGCAGCCGCTGCGCGAGCCGCACCAGCGTCGCGAGCTGCGGCACCGCAAGCGGTGCGCCGACCCGTCCCCCCGCCCGTGCGTTGAGTGCGTGCAGCCGCGCATCGGCCTCAACCAAATGGCCGGCGGCGTCGATGCGGGCATGGATCACCGGCAAGGCGGTATCGATCTGGTTCACGCGCCTGCCCCAAGCACGTCGAGCGCCGCGCGCAAATCGGCATGACGATAAAGTGGCGCGAGGGCTGCTTCGGCGGCGGCGGGAGTCACCGCCATGATCGCGTCGAGCTGGTCGGCGAACGCCTCGACATCGCGACCCGGTGCGGCCTCGCACAGTGCCAGCCCCAGCCGCGCGATCGTTTCGCGGTCAAGCGCGGCGGCGCGCAGCATGATCCATAGCCGATCGCTTTCGGGGTCGATCAGCACGTCGCGCACGCTATCGAACCCGAGGCCGATCGCCTGCGCGAGCAGTGCGACGAACAACCCCGGCCGCCGATCCGCAAGCGCTTCGCCCAGCAAATCGCCGCGCTCGCTCGGCTGCGGCGCCAGCATCGCGACGAGTCGCATCGCCGCGGCCTCAGCACGCTCGCCTTCGTCATGCACCGCCAGCGCGCGCTCGGCCGCTTCAGTGAGCGCGCGGTCGAAGGCGCTGCTGTCGTCGCTGGTTCCAGCAAACGACCGGTGGAGCGCGCCAGCCGACCACCAGACGAGCTGGTGCTGCTGCTCAGCCGCAATATCGTTACGCGGTGCCGCCCTATCGATTGCATCGCGGCGGCGCGCATCGGCGGCCATCAACGCCGATGCAGCGGCTGCGACCACGCCATCACGGTGCTCGACCAGCCGCACGAGCAAGCTCGGCCGCTCCGCCGTTGTCGCGGCAACCGGCAGCCGTTCGGCCAGCAGCGCCAGCCCGGTTCGCCCCAGCATTGCGCGCATGAAGGCTGGATCGCCGAGCAGTCCGGCGTCGCGCAATGCCGCAAAAACCACCGGCGGCGCCTCGCTGAGCGCCAGTGCAGGCTCGGGCAGGCCGCGCGATACCAGCAATCGCGCGGCAAACTGGCACAAATCGCCTTCGACCAGCGCACACAGGCGCTCGATCATGTGATGCAGCGCCGACCGGTAGCGATCGTCGAGCCGGTCGGCCTCGCTCAGGTGCAGGTCGGCGGTCGCTGCGGCGAGCCGGCGACGGGCGCGCACGTCATCGGCTGCTCCGCGCGCGAGCAGTCGGCTGGCATCCGCCGGGAAGCCATCGTTCATGTCGCCTCGGTCGATCGACATGTCTCACGCCTAGGGAAGTTGCGTTAAAACCAGACTAAGGCTTTTCGCGTAATGCCTCAATGGCGGCGCCGAGCGTCACCCCGGCATAACCCGCCACCGCCAGCAATCCCGCCAGCGGCTGGCTGATTGCCGCGAACGGCAGCAGCAGCAGCGGATAGGCAGCGGCGCTCCCCCACCAGCGACGGCGGATATGCTCATTGGCGGCGCGCTCGGCGAGACCACCGAGCCCGACCAGCGCGAGCGCCGCGATCAGGCTGGCGGGTGCCGCCCCGCCCGCGCCCACGGCATAGCCGAACAGCAGCACGGCAAGCGCTGCGCCGCCCGCGATCATCCCCTGCTGCGCCCGCGCGAGCGCGGTTTCATCGCGCATCCACGCCAGCGCCTCACCGATCGCGAGTGCCACGCTCGCGCCGAACACCAGCGCGAGGCCCGCCAAGGTCCAGCCCCAGCCAGTCAGCGCCAGCCCGACCAGCATCAGCGCGCCACCGCCCCCGGCCAGCCCGCCGCCCGACACCGCATGGCTGATCAGCCACGGCATCGCCGCGCGCGCGACCGGCGCGATCAGCCAGCGATCGACCCAGCCGATCCGGTTCGACACATAGGCCGCAAGAACCGCATCATTGCGCCCGCGCAACTGCGTCGAATCATGCTCAATCCCATGCCCGCCCCGGCGCCGTCCCGCCGGGAGCGATAGATGTTCGCCGCCTGCCTGCGCGCACACCCGGAGCAGCGTCGACTGGAAATCATATTCCTTGGGCAGCGCCGCGACATCGGTGAGCCGGGCAGGCTGGACGCGCGCAATCCCCGCCCAGATCGCGTCACGCCCGACCCTTTCGAGCCCCGGCACCGCATCAGCATCGGTGGTCACCAGCAACAGGTCGCCGCCTTCGCCGGTCATGGCTTCGACAATGTCGCCAGTGGTGACCAGTCCGTCGGCCAGCACGACGACACGCGCGAGTGGGTGGAGCTTGGCGACTGCTTCAGCGGCCGATCGCACGGCATCGACAGCAATGCCGCGCCGCGCAATCCGGTTGATCGCGCCGATCAGCTCGGGCGTCAGGCGCGCGACGACCACCGCGATCTGGCTGATTCCCGCCGCGATCAGCAGGCGCGCCTGAAATTCGAGCAAGGTACCCCCGCCGAAGGGCAAGGTTGCAACCAGAGTATCGGGGCGATCGTCCGCATCATTGATCGCGAACAGGAGGCCGGCAAGCATCGCCCTCGCTTAGGCGTGCGAACGCGGCTTGGCAAAGGCGTTAGGAATTGTGAAGGGTATCGCGCGTCAAAGCCGCGCGACGGCCCGCGCCACGCGATCGGTAATGCGCGGATCGTGCGGTACGGCCTCGGCGGCTTCGCTGGCGATCGCCATCAACCGCACCGCGCCGAAGCTCGCGGCCAGTCCTTTCAGCCGCAGCGCGGCCGCACGCCATCCAGCAGCGTCTTCCGCAGCCTGCAATCCGGCGCTTGCGCGGGCTGCACTTTCGACGAAAGCGGCGCGCAACTCTGCGATCAGCACTGAGTCTTCACCCAGCGCGGCGGCGAGCGATGCGTCAATTGCTCCGGGATCATAGGCCATGTCCGCACGCTAGCGCGCGAAGCGTTAACGCGGGGTTGCCAACCGCGGCGGGCGGGGGGCTTTGCGCGCGCGCAAATCGTGGTAAACACTCCCGATGAACGGGGGTTCGCGCATCATCGATCTACGGATCGGCTCGATCGACAAGCCGACGGCGGCAACGCCCGACGAGGCTGAAGACGCGCTGCTGCTTGAGGAAACCGCGCCGCCCGCGCCGCTCCCGCTTCAGGCACCCGACCCGATCGAGTTCGAGGACGAAGCCCCGCGCGCCACCGTCTGGCGGTGGCTTGGGCCGACAATCGCCATCGCCGCGGTCGTCGGTTGGCTCGGCGGGATGATCGCGCTGAGCTGGCCATCGTTGAGCGCCGGTATCGCGCCGCTCGCGCTCGTCCAGTTCATCGCCGCGCTATGCGTGCCGCCGGTATTGATCGGCATCCTCTGGCTGCTCGCGCAACGCACCAGCCGGACCGAAGCCCGCCGCTTCGGTGCGACGGCTCAGGCCATGCGCGCCGAAGCGAGCGCGCTCGACGCCACCCTCGCTGCCGTATCGCGCCGGATCGAAGCCAATGGCCAGCAACTTGCCGCGCAGGCCGAGATGCTGATGACGACCGGCGACCGCGCGGTCGATCGGCTTGCCGTGACGACGTCGGGCATTGCCCAGCAGGTCAGCCACGCCGATGCGCAGGCCCGCACGCTCACCGATGCCGTGACCGCCGCCGAACGCACGCTCAGCGTTCTGCTTGCCTCGCTCCCGCGCGCGCAGGGCGAAACCGCCAGCATCGCCAAAACGCTCGAAGCGACCGGCCTCGAAGCCAGCGAACGCGCCGCCGCGCTCGGCGCGCAGCTCGCCGCGCTCGCCGAGCAAGGGCGCATTGCCGACGATGTCACCGGCACCGCCGCGCAAAAGCTCGCCGCGCACATCACCCGGATGGAAGCGACCAGCGAAACCGCCAGCGCCAGGCTCGAACAGGTTACGGGCGCCATGTCCGATGCTGTTGACGGCCTGCTGGGCCGCACCGCCGGTGCGGTCGACGAAGCGCGCAAAGGCATCGCGGCACAGGGTGACGCCATGCTGGCGATGCTTGAAGCGAACCAATCGGCGCTCGACCGCGCAAGCCGCGACAGCGTCGAGGCGCTCGCGGGGCGCATTGCCACGATCGAACAGGTTATCGACCGGATCGCCGTGCGGCTCGGCGAGCAGCGCACCACCGGCGACGCGCTGGTGCGCGATCTCGACCATCAGTTCCAGGTCGTCGAGGCGCGCGTCGACGATTTCCACAAGCGCGGGATCGACCGCACGCAGATGCTCGCGGCCTCGATCAGCGCGCTCGGTGGCTCGGCTGATGCGATGACCGAAGCACTCAACACCGGCGAAGCGACCGCGCGCAAGGTCATCAACACCAGCGAGGATCTGCTGACCTCGCTCGACGCCGCCGCGCGCGAAATCGACGAAACGCTGCCCGAAGCCCTCGTCCGGCTTGAGGGTCGAATCGCCGCCACCCGCACGGTCGTCGCAGGCGCCAAGCCCGAATTGCTCTCGCTGGTGACCGCTGCCGAAAGCACGCACGACGCGATCGAGGCCATTGCAGGCGTGATCCAGGGCCAGCGCGCGACGCTCGACCAGCTCTCCAAACTGCTCAACGAAGCACTCGCCACGGGTCGCGAGCGCGCCGAAGCAATCGGCGAGACGCTCGACGCAACGATTGGCCGTACCCAGCATTTCGCCGAACAGGCAGCACCCCAGCTCATCGAAGCGCTGATCCGCGTGCGCGATACCGCCGCGACCGCCGCTGACCGCGCGCGCGAGACGCTTGCCGGCGTCATCCCTCAAGCCGCCGAGATGATCGAAAGCGCCAGTGCCGAAGCGATGCAGCGCGCGATGGGCGATGCAATCGAGCGTCAGCTCGGCGCCATCGCCACCGCCGCCGATGATGCCGTGGCCGCCGCCCAGCGCGCGTCGAACCGCCTCGCCGATCAGATGCTGACGATCGCCGAGACCACCGCGCTGGTCGACGCACGGATCGAGGATGCGCGGGAGGAACGCGAAAAGGCCGACACCGACGGCTTCGGGCGCCGCTCGTCGATCCTTGTCGAAGCGCTCAACTCATCCTCGATCGACATCGCCAAGGCGTTCTCGACCGACGTCGCTGACAGCGCTTGGGCGGCCTATCTGAAGGGCGACCGCGGCGTCTTCACCCGCCGCGCGGTGCGCCTGCTCGATGCCACCGAAGTGCGCGAAATCGCGCGGCTGCACGAAAATGACCCGGCCTTCCGCGAGCAGGTCAACCGCTACATCCACGACTTCGAAAGCATGCTGCGCGGCGTGCTCGCCCAGCGCGACGGCGCGCCGATGGGCGTGACGTTGCTGTCGTCGGACATGGGCAAGCTGTATGTCGCACTCGCTCAGGCGATTGAACGGCTGCGCAGCTAAACCTACGCTGATCGCTTAGTTCAGCCGCCGCGCCGCAACCCGGCGCGCGCCCGGTGTTTTCAACGAATAGCTGCCCAGCGCGCCGCGTTCGAGCCGAACCGTGCCGCCCGTGCGCGGCGTCGGGCCATAGGACCAAGTCTCGGTCGTCTGCCAGCGCCCACCCTCGGCCAGGTCGAGTGTCCAAAGCCCATATCGCTCGGCCCGCACCGCCACGATTGACGTCTCCAGCACATCGCTCCGCTGCTCAGACCCGGTACGATCCCCGGCACCGAACAGCTTGATTGCAGGCAAATTTAATCCGAACAGCGAACGCCGGGTTTTGGCCATGGTCGGCTTGTCGACGATGACAACCTCCCCCTTGGCCTCTGAATCGACCAGCAAGTGCGCCGCCTTTTCGAGACAGGCGAGCCGCTCCGCATCGGGTTTGATGGCAAGGCATTGTGCAAATACCTGCGCAATAGCTTGATTTTCTGGCATTTTTGTTTCGGGCGTGGCGGCGATCAGCAGGTGGCTAACGAGCAATCCTACCACGGCCATCTTCACACGCCCTCTTTCCCACTCGGCTGCTACAACTGTTGCAGATTTGTAACGATATGAACCAATTTTCGTGGCCCGCCCACGAATCATATTGTCATCATCATTGGTGATAATCAATCTCGCCCTGATTGCCCATGTTTTCGGACCCAAGCGGCCGGTCGATGGGCGCGACAGGACGCTTCAAAGGGGGCGCTCCGGTAATTCGGGAGAAGCACTGATGATGAAGACGATGCGTCGTGGTTTGTTGACTTCGACATTGATGGCAGGCTCTTGCCTCTTTGCGGTGCCTGCGCTGGCGCAAACCGCGCCGGCTGATGACAAGACGGCCCCGGGAAGCGCTGAAGTCGCTGCCGACGCCGAAGACGTTGTTGTCACCGGATCGCGCATCGCCCGTCCCGATCTCGAATTGGCCAGCCCGGTCACCGTCGTTGGTCCGGCTGAAATCAGCTATCGCCAGCCCGGCACCGCTGAAGAACTCCTGCGCGACTTGCCGTCGGTGCGCCCGGCGATCGGCCCCGGCGTCAACAACGGGTCGGACGGGTCGGCCACGATCGACCTGCGCGGTATCGGCACCAACCGCACCTTGGTGCTGCTCGACAGCCGCCGCGTCGTGCCCTTCGGCCTCGACGGTCTGACCGATACCAACGTCATCCCGATCGGGCTGATCGACCGCGTCGATATCGTCACCGGCGGCGCTTCGTCGGTCTATGGCGCAGACGCCGTGGCGGGCGTGGTGAACTTCATCACCAAGCGCAATTTCTCCGGCCTTGAATTGTCGGCAAATTACCGCGCCGTCGAACGCGGCGGGGCCGAGCGGTTCCGTGCCAACCTGCTCGTCGGCGCCAATTTTGACGACAATCGCGGCAATGTCGTGCTCGGCATCGACTATACCGACGCGTCGCCGCTCTTTCACACGCAGCGCGACATCAGCCTGTTCCCCGTGAGCTCGGCCAATGGCCTGTTCGCGGGTGCGACGGCGGCACAAGTTACGATCTTCGCGTCACCCACCAATGGACAGCTCGGCCTGCCCGCGAGCACCTTTGGCGCGGTCGTCAACCCGACCACCGGCCTGTTGCAGGCGGCGACGGCGAACGACACCTATAACACCAATAACGGCACCTATTTCCAGACGCCGCTCAACCGCATCAACATCTATTCGGCGGGCCGGTACGAGATCAACGAGCATGCCGAGCTCTATGCCAGCGCCTTTTTCAACCGGAACGAAGTCCGGCTTCAACTCGCGCCGTCGGGCACGTTCGGCAACACCTATCAGCTCGCGCTGAACAACCCCTATTTGCCGGCTGGTATTCGCAACCAGCTGTGCGTCGCGCGCTCGATCACGCAGGCCAATTGCGACGCCGCCGCCGCTGCCCAGGGCGGGCCGGGCACCGCTGGCTATATCGAAACGCCCGTGATCGCCCAGCGCCGCTTCACCGAATATGGCCCACGCGGCAACCCGATCACCAGCCAGGTGTTCCAGATCCAGGCCGGTATTCGTGGCCAGATCACGTCGAACATCAAATATGATTTCTCGGCCCAATATGGCGAAACCACGCAAAATCAGATCCGCCAGAACTGGGGTTCGTTCAGCCGCGTGCAGCAGGCATTGCGGGCGTTCCGCGTTGTCGGTGGAGCCGCCAATGGCACGCTCCGCTGCGCTGACACCAGCAATGGCTGCGTGCCGATCAACCTGTTCGGCCCCAATGGCAGCATCACGCAGGATCAGCTCAACTTCATCGATCTCGACGCGCTGATCAACCGCAAGACGCAATTGGCGGTGTTCACCGGTAGCATTTCGGGCGATCTGTTCGGGCTGACGTCGCCCTTCGCGTCACACCCGATCGCCTTCTCGATCGGTGGCGAATATCGCGATATCAGCGCGGCCAGCCAGCCCGATGCGCCCTCGCAGATTCAGGGCGAAGTGCTCGGCACCGGCGCGCGCACCCCGCCCGATAGCGGCGCTTATGACGTGGCGGAAGGCTTTGGCGAATTGGTGGTCCCGCTCGTCGAAGACGAGCCGTTCATCTACAAGCTGACGCTCGAAGGTGGTATTCGCTTCTCGAACTATTCGACCACGGGCGCGAGCACGACGTGGAAGGCGGGCGGCACCTATGAGCCGTTCGCCGGCTTCAAGTTCCGCGGCATGTACCAAAAGGCCGTGCGCTCGCCGAACATCCAGGAACTGTTCCAGTCGGCGGTGCAGGGCTTGGGCAATCTGACGGTCGATCCGTGCCAGGGCACTGGCGTGGCCGCCGGCCTCGCCGCGCTGTGCGTCGCGACCGGTGCTCCCGCCGCGACGATCGGCCAGATTCCGGCCCCGACATCGGGCCAGATCAACGTGACGACGGCGGGCAACAACACGCTGAACGTCGAACGCGCGACGACCTTCACGGTCGGTGGCGTGTTCACACCGCGCTTCGTCAAGGGTCTGTCGCTGACGGTCGATTACTTCAATATCCGGGTCAATAACGCGATCACCCAGCCGGCGCAGGCCGATATCCTGAACGGCTGCTATTCGGCAGCGCTCAACCCGACCTTTGCCAACAACGCGTTCTGCGCGCTGATCCGTCGCAATCCGTTGACGGGCAGCTTGAACGGCGCGGGCGAAACGCCGGGCGTGATCCTGACCTTCTCGAACCTCGGCGTCATTCAGACGGCGGGTATCGATTTCGGCATCACGCAGCGGGTGCTGCTGGAGGACATAGGTATCAAGGATAGCGGCACGGTGACCGTCAGCTACAACGGCACGCTGCTGGACTATTACAACTTCCAAGCCACGCCGAATGCGATCAACCGCGATTGCACCGGCTATTACAGCGCCAATGGCTGCACCAATCCGCGGGCCAAGTTCCGCTCGAACGGTCGCCTGACCTATAGCCGCGAACTGTTCGACGTGTCGCTGCTGTGGACGCATGTCAGCGCGGTTCGGCTTGAGCCATTCCTGGCGGCAGCGATCCAGCCGGTGTCGACGCCCCAGCCGGGCGGACCGAACCCAGCCACGGTGCTGCCGGCCTTCCAGCAGATCGGTGACTATGACACGTTCGATCTGGCGGTGCGCGTGATGCCGATCAAGAACCTTGAGTTCACGCTGACGATCGACAATCTGTTCGACCGTCAGCCGCCGAACGTCGGTAGCGGTGTCGGTGGCACTGCGTTCAACAGCGGCAATACCTTCCCGACGATTTATGATCCGATCGGTCGCGCCTTCACCATGGGCGCACGCGTCAAGTTTTGAGCCCCCTCCCGGGCGGCGGCGGTTCGCTGCCGTCGCCCGGGCCTTTTTTCGTCAATGTGTTTTGGGCCTGCGGCTTGGTCAGCCAAACGCCCCCGGCGTCGCCATCGCACCCATCCGCGCGCAGATTGTGTGGAACTCCGTGATCGTCTCGTCGATGATCGCCTTGACCGGCTTCACTTCGTCGATCAGCCCCGACGTCTGGCCCGCGAGGCCCACCGCCGCCTCCATATCGCCGCCGAAATACAGCTCCTGCAACCGCGCGAACGTGTCAGCCGGCATCAGCCCCGCTTCGTGGATCGCCGCCGTCCGCTGCGTCTTGAGCGCACGGATGCACGGTGTCGATTTCTGGTTGAGCACGTACGTGCCGGTCTCCTTCGCGTCGATGATCGCCTGTTTGTAGTTATGATGCACCGGGCTTTCGGCGGCCGAGACGAAGCGCGTGCCCATTTGCACGCCTTCCGCCCCCAGCGCGAAGGCAGCCGCCATGCCCTTGCCATCGCAAATCCCGCCGGCCGCGACCAACGGCACGTCGGTCACGCGCCGGATCGCCTGGAGCAGCACGAGCGTCGACACTTCCTCAGGATTTTTGAAGCCGCCGCCCTCTGATCCTTCGACCACCAGCCCGTCGATCCCCGCCGCGACGCATTTCATCGCCGCATCGACCGTCGGCACCGCGTGATAGACGGTGATTCCCGCCTCCTTCAGCGGCGCAATAAACTTCGCTGGACTGCCTGCCGAAGTGGTGACGAATTTCACCCCTGATCCGCAGATGAAATGCAGCATCGCATCATCCTTCAGGAAACGGATCGGCAGGTTTACGCCGAAGGGCGCCGACGTCAGGTCCTTCATCTTCACGATTTCGGCCTGACACGCGTCGGTCTCGCCTGAGGATGTCTCGATAATTCCCAGCCCGCCCGCGTTGCAGACGGCAGAGGCGAGCGCCGACCGCGCGATCCAGCCCATAGGCGCCTGCACGATCGGATAATGCGCGCCGGTATGCGCCAGAAATCGGTTCATGATGGCCTCCCCTATTGATCTTTACCGCCCAGTCTCGCGGGTGGCGCGCGCTTGTCAAAGCGAAATACGCAGGTGCCCCGAATCGAAGAGGCGGCGCACCAGGTTCCCCCGGCACGCCGCCCCGTCATTGGCTCACGCTATCGCCCGATCAGTTCAGATCGAACCGATCGAGGTTCATCACCTTGGTCCAGGCCGCAACGAAGTCGTGGACGAACTTCGCCTCGCCATCGCTGCACCCATAGACTTCGGCGACCGCGCGCAGCACCGAGTTCGAGCCGAACACCAGATCGGCGCGCGTGCCGGTCCATTTGAGCGCACCTGTCGCGCGATCATGGCCCTCGAACGCTTCGTCATCGCCGCCAACGGCCTGCCACTTGGTGCCGATGTCGAGCAGATTGACGAAATAGTCGTTCGACAACGTGCCGACGCGATTGGTCAACACGCCCTGCGTCGACCCACCGGCATTGGCGCCGAGCACACGCAACCCGCCAACCAGCACCGTCATTTCGGGCGCGGTCAAGGTCAGCAACTGCGCGCGGTCCACAAGCAGTGCTTCGAGCGAGAGCGGATGATCGTCGCGCGCCCAGTTGCGGAAGCCATCAGCAATTGGCTCAAGCGGGGCGAAGCTGTGCGCGTCGGTCTGCTCCTGCGTCGCGTCGGTGCGGCCAGGCGTGAATGGCACGGTGATGTCGTACCCGGCCTTCTTCGCCGCATCCTCGACCGCTGCCGTGCCGCCAAGCACGATCAGATCGGCCAGCGACACCGTCTTGCCGCCCGCCGCTGCGCCGTCGAACGCGGCCTTGATGCCGTCGAGCACGCTGAGCACGCTCGCCAGCTCGGCCGGATCATTGACCGCCCAGTCCTTCTGTGGCGCCAGCCGGATGCGTGCGCCATTGGCACCGCCACGCATGTCGCTGCCCCGGAAGGTCGAGGCCGAAGCCCACGCCGTCCGCACCAGCTGCGCGCTCGTCAGCCCCGAGCCGAGCAGTTGCGCCTTCAGCGCCGCGACATCGGCATCGTCGATCAGCGGATGATCGACCGCAGGCACCGGATCCTGCCAGATTAGCACTTCGGCAGGCACCAGCTTGCCGAGGTAGCGCGCACGCGGCCCCATGTCGCGGTGGGTCAGCTTGAACCACGCGCGGGCAAAGGCATCGGCGAACTCGTCGGGATTGGCCTGGAAGCGACGCGAGATCGGCTCATAGGCCGGGTCCATCCGCATCGCCATGTCGGCGGTCGTCATCATCGGCGCATGGCGGCGCGACGGATCATGCGCATCGGGCACGGTGCCCTGCGCTTCGGGGTTCGACGGCGTCCATTGCTGGGCACCGGCGGGGCTCTTGGTCAGCACCCACTCATTGCCGAACAGCGTGTCGAAATAGCTGTTGTCCCAGGTGATCGGCGTCGGCGTCCATGCGCCTTCGATGCCGCTGGTGATCGTGTCGACGCCGCTGCCGCTGCCCATGGTGTTGCGCCAGCCGAGGCCCATTTCGTCGATATTGGCACCCTCGGGCTCTGGTCCGACATAGACGCTGGGGTCACCCGCCCCATGCGCCTTGCCGAAGGTATGGCCGCCAGCGGTGAGCGCGACGGTTTCCTCATCATTCATCGCCATCCGCGCAAAGGTTTCGCGGATATCGCGGCCCGAGCCAA
This sequence comes from uncultured Stakelama sp., assembly GCA_964449575.1. GTDB lineage: Bacteria > Pseudomonadota > Alphaproteobacteria > Sphingomonadales > Sphingomonadaceae > Sphingomonas. The sequence goes on along the minus strand of CAYUYZ010000046.1, from coordinate 7,552 downwards.
CCGGATCGGGCTTGCCGTTGGGGCCTTCGGGATTGACGTAGATGAGGCCCATCTGCACCGCGCCGAGCGGGTTGGCGAGGTCGCGCTCGCCCGAATAGCGCTGATCGTCGAGCCACTTGCCCTCGGGACCCCAGTAAATGTCCTCTTCGGGTTCCCACACATCGGCGCGGCCGCCCGCGAAGCCAAAAGTCTTGAAGCCCATCGATTCGAGCGCGACATTGCCCGCGAGGATCATCAGATCAGCCCAGCTCAGCTTGCGGCCATATTTCTGCTTGATCGGCCACAGCAGGCGGCGCGCCTTGTCGAGATTGCCGTTATCCGGCCAGCTGTTGAGCGGCGCGAAACGCTGCGTGCCCGAGCCCGCCCCGCCGCGCCCGTCGGCGATGCGATAGGTGCCGGCGCTATGCCACGCCATGCGGATGAAGAATGGGCCGTAATGGCCATAGTCCGCAGGCCACCAGGGCTGCGAATCGGTCATCAACGCGTGCAGATCGGCGACGACGGCGTCGAGATCGAGCGTCTTGAATTCCTCGGCATAGTTGAATTCGGCGCCCATCGGGTCCGACTTCGACGAATGCTGGCTGAGCATGCCCAAATGAAGCTGGTTGGGCCACCAATCGCGGTTCGACATGCCCCAAATCTTGGCGCGGTCGGGGCGTTCGTGCGGCACGGGGCACGTGGTTTCGGCGTCCATCGTCTCTCCAATCAAGGTTGGGGCTCGCGAGCGCGACTCGCGCTGAAGCCCTGACGCAACCATAGGCCAAGGCGTTGCAGCCACGAAACGATGGCTTCTGATGTCTGTGATCGAATTTACTTGTTTGCCGCAAGAACGCGCAAACGCCTTATTCGACCGGCTTCATCCCGCCGAAGAAGTCGAGCGATTCTGCCGTCACCCAGCCATAATGGGCGTTGAGCAGGAACAGCGTGAACAGCACGCTGGCAACGATCGTGATGCGGATCACCGTGCGCCACGGCTTGAACACCGCGGGCGCGCTTTCGGCTTGCCCCGGCACCTTGGCGACGCCTGCCTCATCGGCGGTGCGCACGCCAAAGGGCAGGACAAGGAAGATCGAAAACGCCCAGAAGAGCGCGTAGATCGCGATCAACGAGCTGAGTTGCATTGCCTCACGCCTCGATCAGCAGCACATCGACGATCGGCTTCTTGCCGGTCCAGCGACCGGCGACGCGGCGCACCGCCAGCCGCACGCTTTCGCGCAGCTTGTCGCGGTCGCGCCCGCCCTCGCGCACCGCCTTGGCAGCAGCATCGACGGCTTCGTCGAGGAAAGGCTCACGGTCTTCCTCGACCGGAATCCCCTGGAGGCGAATTTGCGGATCGCCGATCAGCTTGCCGCGCTGGATCGCCACCGCGACCGAAATCTGGCCGTTGACCGCGAGCTTGCGCCGCTCGTTGATCGTCGCGCCATCGGCGGGCAGGATCACGTCGCCGTCGAGCACCAGCCGCCCGACCGGCGCATTGCCGATCTTGGCGGGCGTGCCGGGCGCGAGCCGGATGATGTCGCCGTCGGTCTGCACGACCGCGCCGGGAATGCCCTGCGAAAGGCCAAAGCGCGCCTGCTCCATCAGATGCCGCATCTCGCCGTGGACGGGCACCAGCACTTGCGGGCGCACCCAGCCGTACATCGTGGCCAGCTCCGGGCGCCCCGGATGGCCCGAGACATGGACATGCGCTTGCCGATCGGTGACCATCAGCACGCCCTTGGCGGCAAGCTGGTTCTGGATCTTGCCGATCGCGACTTCGTTGCCGGGGATCTGTTTCGACGAGAAGATCACCGTGTCGCCCTGCCCCAGACTGATCTGGTGGTTGCCCCCCGCGATCCGCCCCAGCGCGGCGCGTTCCTCGCCCTGCCCGCCAGTCGCGACGATCAGCACCTTGTTCGCGGGCAGCCGCATCGCTTCGTCGAAATCGACGGTGGCGGGGAAATCCTTCAGATAGCCGGTCGCGCGCGCCACCTTCATGATCCGGTCGAGCGAGCGCCCCGCGACGCACAGCGTCCGCCCAGTATCGGTCGCGACATCTGCGAGCGTCTTGAGCCGCGCCGCATTCGACGCAAAGGTGGTGACGAGCACCCGCCCCTTCGCGGCGCTGACGACATCGCGCAACCCTTCGCGCACACTCGCTTCGGAGCCCGAGGCTTCGGGATTGAACACATTGGTCGAATCGCACACCAAAGCGAGCACGCCCTTGTCGCCAATCGCCTTGATCACCTCGGGGTCAGCCGGATTGCCGATCACCGGCGTCTCGTCGAGCTTCCAGTCGCCGGTGTGGAACACGCGGCCAAAGGGCGTCTCGATCAACAGCGCGGCGCCTTCGGGAATCGAGTGCGCGACCGGCACGAAGCGCAGGCCAAACGGCCCGAGCGCGAATTCCTCGCCCGGCTCGATGACGTTCAGCTCGATTCGCGCGGCATTGCCCTCTTCCTCAAGCTTGCCCGCGATCAACCCGGCGGTGAAGGGCGAGGCGAACAGCGGTACGCCCAGATCCTCAGCGAGATAGGGCAGCGCGCCGATATGATCCTCATGCCCGTGCGTCAGCACGATGCCGAGCAGATCGTCGCCGCGCTCCTCGATAAAGGCGAGATCGGGCAGGATCAGGTCGATGCCCGGATAGGCCGGGTCGGCAAAGGTAATGCCGCAGTCGACCATGATCCACTTGCCCTGGCAGCCATAGAGATTGACGTTCATGCCAATCTCCCCCGAGCCGCCGAGGGCGACGAAAATCAGTTCATTTCCTGGAGTCACTTAAGTCTTTGTCTTTCTGGTTTGAATGCGCCGCGAGATAGCAGCGACGATGCGCGAGAAGGCGCGCGCCTTATGAATGGGGCGGTCGCTTGGGAAGCGTCCTAGCGGCTTATATGGGCGCGATCCCACATCATCGCCAGCCCTTGAATGGTCAGGTCGGGTTCGATCGCATCGAACACGCCAGTGTGCTTCTCGAACAACACCGCGAGACCGCCGGTCGCGATCACCTTCGCGGGGCGGCCAATCTCGGCCTTCAGCCGCGCCACCAGCCCTTCGATCATGCCGACATAGCCCCAGTAAATGCCGATATGCATCTGGCTGACGGTATCGCGGCCGATCACGCTGGTGTCGGTCGGTGCCTCGATCGCGATGCGCGGCAGCTTGGCAGCCGCCGTCACCAGCGCGTCGAGCGACAGGTTGATTCCCGGCGCGATGATCCCGCCCTTATACGCGCCGGTGAAGTCGATGACTTCAAACTTGGTCGCGGTGCCAAAGTCGACGACGATCAGATCGCCTTCGTGCAAAGCGTGCGCCGCGACGATATTGACCGCGCGGTCGGCGCCGAGCGAGCTTGGCTCCTTGACGTCGATCTCAAAGCCCCAGGCGACCGGCGGCTGGCCCGCGATCAGCGCGGTGGTGCCGAAATATTTCTCGCTCAATACCTGCAAGTTATGCGTCGCGCGCGGAACGACGGTGGCGATGATCACATCGGTTACGGCTTTGCGGTCGATGTCTTCGAGTTGCATCAACTGGTTGAGCCACACAGCATATTCATCCGCCGTGCGCCGCGCGTCAGTCGCGATCCGCCAGCGCGTGCGGATGCGCCCCGCGTCGATCACCGCGAAGACGACATTGGTATTGCCGACATCGATCGCGAGCAGCATGACAACTCTTTCCTCTTCTCGCCGCCGTTCGTGTCGAGCGAAGTCGAGACACGTGCGCCGGGCTGGTCGCTTGTGGCCCGTCCCTCGACTTCGCTCGGGACGAACGGTCGGTGAACGGCATGTCTATATCAAAAACACATCGGCCGCGTGAATGGCACGGACGCTGCCGTCCGCCAAGCGCAGGATCAGCGCGCCGCCCTCATCAAGCCGATCGAACAGCCCCTCGACCCGCTGGCCATCGGGTAGGTTGGCGGCGAGCGCGGTCCCTGCCGGATGCGCGCGCGCGGTCCAGCGATCGCGGATGGGCGCGAGCCCCTCGCCGCGCCAGCGCGCGAGCCAGCGCTCGAACAATTCGGCGAGCGTCTCGGCAAAGCCAGCAGCATCGGGCGCAGAGCCATGCGCGGCCAGACTCGTCACCGGGCGATCCAGGTCGTCGGGATGATGCGCGAGGTTGACGCCGATCCCCACCACCACCGCATCGCCCGCGCGTTCGAGCAGGATGCCCGCGAGCTTGGCGCCGCCGAGCAGCAAGTCGTTGGGCCATTTGATCGCCAGCGCCGCCTCGGGCGCATGGACGCGCACCGCTTCCTCCAGCGCCACTGCTGCCACCAGCGCCAGCGTCGCTGGCGCCGGGTCGCTCGCCCGCAGCCGTACCAAGGTCGATCCATAGAAATTGCCCGGCGGCGACTGCCACACCCGGCCCTGCCGCCCGCGACCGCCGGTCTGCTGTTCGGCGCGGAGCCAGAAACCTTCGCCGATGCCACTTGTCGCCAGCGCGATCAGATCGGCATTGGTCGAACCGGTTTCGGCAATGGTCCGGATCGTCGCCGTCAGAACAGCGCCTTTGCCGCCACCGCGCTCCACAGCCCGAGCGCCGGGATCAGGAAATAGCCGAGCGGCGACAGGAAGACGGTCGACGCGACGATCAGCCCACCCTCCACGCGGTCGTTCACCGGCGCGAAGGCCGCAGCGGGTTCGTCGAAATACATCGTCTTGACGATGCGCAGATAATAATAGGCGCCCACCGCCGACAGCGCGATGCCGATCGACGCATAGACGAACAGCCCCGCCTGCACCGCGGCCCAGAACACCACGAACTTGGCGTAAAAGCCGAACAGCGGCGGGATGCCCGCCAGCGAGAACATCATCACCGCGAGCGCAAAGGCCAGACCGGGGCGCGTGCGCGACATGCCCGACAGGCTGGCGATGCTCTCGATCGACTGGCCTTCGTGATCCTTCATCTGCAGCACGATCAGAAAGCTGCCGAGCGTCATGACGACATAGATCGCCATATAGATCAGCACCGCCGACACGCCCTGCTCGGTACCCGCTGCGAGGCCGACCAGCGCAAAGCCGACGTTGTTGATCGAGCTATACGCCAACAGCCGCTTGATGTTGGTCTGACCGATCGCCCCCACCGCGCCGAGCACGATCGAGGCGAGCGACGCGAACACCACGATCTGGCGCCATTCGAAGGTCGCCGGACCCATCGCTTCGATCGCCACCCGCACCGCGAGCAACAGCGCCGCGACCTTGGGCGCCGAGCCGAAGAAGGCAGTGACCGGCGTCGGCGCGCCTTCGTACACATCGGGGGTCCACATGTGGAACGGCACCGCGCTCATCTTGAACGCGAGGCCCGCAAACACGAACACCAGCCCGAACAGCAAACCCTTCGAATGCGCGCCGGTGTAGGCGGTTGCCACCGCATCGAACATCGTCGTGCCGCTGAAGCCGTACACCAGGCTGATGCCGTAGAGCAGGATGCCGCTCGCCAGCGCGCCCAGCACGAAATATTTGAGGCCAGCCTCGGCCGAGCGCAGATCGCGGCGCATCATGCTCGCGAGGACATAGGCGGCAAGGCTCTGCAACTCGAGGCCGACATAGAGCGTCAGCAAATCGCCCGCCGAGACCATCATCCCCATGCCGACGGTCGAGAGCAGGATCAGCACCGGATATTCGGGCCGCATCGCATCGCCGGAGGTGCGTTCGAAAAAGCTCGGCGCCATCAGGATTGCCACTGCTGCCGCGCCATAGATCAGCACCTTGGCGAAGCTCGCAAAGGCATCTGCCTTGTACAGCCCGCCAAAGGCGTCGCCGCCGGTCGTCGCCGGACCGATCAGCGATATGCTCGCCCCGATCAGCACCGCGACCGCCGTCCAGCCGATCGCCCGCGCGCTGCCGCCCCAGGCCGCCGCCATCATCAGCACCAGCGCGCCGATCGACAGCACGATCTCGGGCAACGTCATCAGCAGATTATTGGTGAGTTCCATCTCAATGCGCCTCCGCATGCGCGGTTGCGGTCACCGGCGGCGCGCCGGGCGTCGGCAGCGAATCCCCGGCGGGCTGCGCGCGCGAGACGCGGGCGACCAACGTCTTGGCGTCTTTCCGCATCGGCGCGAGGAAGCTTTCGGGATAAACCCCCATCCACAGCACCGCGAGCCCAATCGGCAGCAGCAGCGCGACTTCGCGCATGCTCAGGTCGGGCATGATCCGCACATCGTCGTGCACGATCTCGCCGAACGCGATCCGGCGGTAGAGGTAGAGCATATACGCCGCGCCCAGGATGATACCTGTCGTGCAGAGGAAGGTCGCGACCGTGGACACCTGATAGACACCCGCGAGGCTCAGGAACTCGCCGACGAATCCGCTCGTTCCTGGCAAGCCGACCGAGGCCATGGTGAACAGCAGGAAAAAGATCGCATAACGCGGCATGTTGATCGCGAGGCCACCATAGCGGCTGATCTCGCGCGTGTGCAGCCGGTCGTAGATGATGCCGACGCAAAGGAACAACGCGCCCGACACCAGCCCGTGGCTGAGCATCACGATCATCGCGCCTTCGATGCCTTGCTGGTTGAACGCGAACAGCCCGATCGTCACGATCGCCATATGCGCGACCGAGGAATAGGCGATCAGCTTCTTCATGTCCGACTGCACCAGCGCCACCAGCGAGGTGTAGATGACGGCAATCGCCGACAGCGCAAGGATCAGCCAGGTCAGGCTCGCCGAAGCTTCGGGGAACATCGGCACCGAAAACCGCAGGAACCCGTACCCGCCGAGCTTGAGCAGCACCCCCGCGAGGATCACCGACCCTGCCGTCGGCGCCTGCACGTGCGCGTCGGGCAGCCAGGTGTGGACCGGCCACATCGGCATCTTGACCGCAAACGACGCGAAGAACGCCAGCCACAGCCACGTCTGCACACCGCGCGGGAAATTGTAATTCAGGAGCGTCGGGATGTCCGACGTCCCCGCCTGCTGCACCATATACAGCATCGCGATCAGCATCAGCAGCGAGCCGAGCAGCGTGTAGAGGAAGAATTTGTAGCTCGCATACACCCGGTTCGCGCCGCCCCAGATGCCGATGATCAGGAACATCGGGATCAGCCCGCCTTCGAAGAAGACGTAGAACAGGAACAGATCTTGGGCTGCAAAGGTGCCGATCATCAGCACTTCGGTGAACAGGAACGCCGCCATGTACTCGGGCACGCGGGTGGTGACCGACTCCCAGCTCGCGCCAATGCAGATCGGCATCAGGAACACGCTGAGCATGATCAGCATCAGCGCAAAGCCATCAATGCCGAGTGCCCAGCCAAAGGGCCCGAAAATCGCATCGGCGCGCTCGACGAACTGCCACTGCGGCCCGCCAATGTCGAAATTGGCCCAGAGCACGACGCCGAGCACGAAATCGACCAGCGTCGCGATGAGCGCCAGCCAGCGCGCGCCATTGGCACTCAGGAACAGGCAGCCAACCGCAGCCGCAGCGGGCACGGCGAGCATGATCGAAAGGAGGGGAAGGCTGTTCATGATCCCAATCAGCTCGCAATCGCCCAGGTGACCAGCGCGGTAAGGCCGATCAGCATGACAAAGGCATAGGTGTAGATATAGCCGCTCTGGAGCGTCGCCGCCGCGCG
>CAYUYZ010000045.1:0-22981 GCA_964449575.1 uncultured Stakelama sp. | reverse complement strand
CATCAGCTGGAGCGCGCGGAGATCGGCGCCGCCTTCGAGCAGATGCGTGGCGAAGGCGTGGCGGAGCACGTGCGGGCTGACGCGATCGGGCGGAATACCGGCTTCGGCGGCGAGGCTCTTGAGCAACTGGTACAGACGTATCCGGCTGAGGTGGCTCGCGCCGCTCGGGAAAAGCCACGCCGTGCGCGGCGGCAGCGTCGCCCGCCACGCGGTGACAGCGGCGCGCGCGCGATCCGAAATCGGCACCAGCCGTTCGCGCCCGCCCTTGCCTTTGAGGATGAGATAGGGGCGATCAGGCGCGACGGCGGCGAACGGCAGCGTCATCAGCTCGCTCGCGCGCAGGCCTGACCCATAGAGCAGCTCGACCAAGGCCGCGAGGCGAAGGTCGAGCGGATCGGGCGGCACGCGATCGAGCCGCGCGGCGATGGCCGCGAACAACCGATCGACATCGCCGCGATCGAGCGATTTGGGCAGCGCGCGGGCCGCACCCGGCCGGGGCAGTGCTGCGCCGGGATCATCGCTGCGAAAGCCTTCTTCGGCAAGGAAGGCAAAGAAGCGCCGCAGCGCCGCCGATTTGCGCGCGACGCTCGATCGGGACAGATCGGCCCAGCCATCGCCGAGTCGGGCCAGTGCCGCTGCGTCGGCCTGTGCGAGGGCCCCGTTCAAGGCTTCGGATGCCAAGCGCAAATCGCTTTCATAGGCCGCAACGGTATTGCGCGCCGCGCCCGCCTGCGCTGCCATCATTTCAAGGAAACGCCCGATCAGCGCGCGATCACCGGCCGCGGGCTGGCTCAAAGCCGGGTCAGCGCCTCAACCGCGATCATCCGCGCCTCGGCATCGAGCCCGACCCGGTGAAACGCCGCGATGATCCGGTAGAGCGCATCGGCAGAGACCCCGTGCCAATTCGCCGTCTGCATCCCCACCGCCGCCAGCAGCACGACGGTGGCAGGCTCGCCGCGCCCTGCCGCGCGATCAATCGCGCGCGTCCAGCTATTGTCGCGGGTCAGGTCGACGCCGAGATCGCCCGCGAGCGATTCCATCGCTGACGGATCGACTCGCCCGAGGCCCGCAAGCGCCGCAAAAAACATCTGGCGCTTGCGCTGGGTGTCGCCGTGCGCGCCGCCGCCATAGCGCCGCACGTCGCCGCGCCCGAGCGTGCCGCCAAAGCGATCGGTCAGCGTCAGCATTGCCCAGCCGTCGCCACCGGTGCTGACCAGCGAGCGCCAGCGCGCCGCGCGGCCTTCGATCCCCGCCGACAGCATCGATGCGATCAGCCGATCGGCTTCGGCGTCGCTCGCCGCGGGCAGCGCACCGACGGCCTGCGAGGTCAGGATCAACCGGGCATATTGGCCACGCGCGCCGCGCGGCTCATCCCACAGCCGCGTCATCGCCGCGATCCGTTGGGCGCGATCATTCTCGCTATAGGCGCTGCGCAAGTCACGCGCGACGCCAGCTTCGGCCGAGCTGCCTTCCTCGGCCTCGTCGATTTCGCCGAACAGGTCGATCAGCGCGGTGCTCGACAGCACGCCTTGCGCGGTGGCAAGCTCGGCGGCGCCCGCCCGTGCGCGCGCGTCAAGCATCGGCGCCTGCGCGCGCCAGAATTGCACGCGCGGTGCCACGGTGGCGAACAAGGGTTCGGGAATTTCGGTGCCGGTCGCGGTCGCGAGGCCATAACGCCAGACGGTGAGCTGCGACACCGAATCCCATTCGATCGTGACGGCGCGGCGCTTGCTGCTGGTGCCCACCACCTTGTCGGCGAGCAGCAGATCGATGCCACGCGCGACACCCTGTTTGCGCGCCGCATCGATCTGGCGGCCGCCCTCCCCGGCGACGCCCGACAGGCCCACGCACATCGCCTTCATCAGCACCCAGGCGCGGTCATGTGGCCCCGCCAGCGCGCCATCGGCCACCGGGCAGACGAGACCAGGGTCACCGGTCGCAAGCGCCGCCTGCATCGCTGCTTCGCGCAGCTTCGGGGTGAAGTTATCGGGGTCGACCGCCTGCACCACGGCCCGCGCGACTTGCGATTCGCCCATCCGCACCAGCAGCCACGCGCGCTCGGCAGCAAAATCGGCGCCATTGACGCCCGCCGGTGTGTCGAGCTGCGACGCAAGCGTACGCCGCAGCGCAATCGACAGCCAGCGCGACGGCAGCGGTGCGTTGAGCCGCCCCATCAGAATTTCGAGGAAACGCCCTTGGGTCGCGCCGAAGCCATTGGCGGGCAGGCCACCGTCCGCCGCACCGATGATCCCGACCCGGTCGAGCGAGCGGCGCGCGTAGCTGGGCAGCTCATAGCTCGCGAGCGCCGCCGGATCGACCGGCGGCGGCGTGCCCGCCGTCTCATCGGCCAGACTATTGTCAGTCAGTTCAGCGCTCTCGTCCGGCGACAGCGGCGGCGTGAGCGGCGTGGGACCGGGCGCGACCGGATTGGGCTGCGCGCGCGGCGGCGCGCGATCGACCGGCGGCGGCGGGGTAGTTTCGTTGAAGCCGGGCGGCAGAATCGATTCGGGCCGTTCCTGCGCAATCGCCGCCCCCGCGACCAACGCGAGCACGACGCCGCCGACAACAGCCTTATTGCTGGAGCGACGCAAGCGGCACGACCTTTTCGACGCGCGTCTGCGGCCGTTCGCTGTTGCGACCGGCGAGCGCGACCAAGCCACCCCCGATCACGAGAATGACGACGACGAGGGCGATAAGCAGCCGAGACATGAACCAATACCCAATGACGAAGTGCGCTGGCCTTTTGCCGAGCGGCAACGACGCTGTATAGCCCCTGTCATAATGTTAGAAGATGGCGGGGCGCAAAAACGCTGGCACGGCAAGCCGATCGTGCTGATCGGACTGATGGGCGCGGGCAAGTCGACGGTGGGTCGACGGCTCGCGCAACGGCTGCGGCTGCCCTTTGTCGACGCCGATGTCGAGATCGAAGCGGCAGCAGGGATGACGATCACCGAGATTTTCGACCGGTTCGGCGAAGGCTATTTCCGCGACGGCGAACGGCGCGTGATTGCGCGGCTGATCGACGGCACGCCCAAGGTGATCGCGACCGGCGGCGGGGCGTTCATCAACCAGGAGACGCGCGCGCTGATTCTGGCCGAAGCGATTGCGGTGTGGCTCGATGCTGATCCCGCTGTGCTGGCAGAGCGGGTCAAGCGGCGCGACACCCGCCCGCTGCTGCGCGGGCGCGACGCGGCGAAGGTGTTGCAGGAGCTCGCCGCGGTGCGGAACCCGATCTACGCAATGGCGCCGGTGCGCGTTTCGAGCCATCAGGCGCCGCACGACGCCACGGTGCGCGCGATTTTGGAGGCGATCGACGCATGAGTGACGTCTGGGTTGAGCTCGGCGCGCGCCGCTATCCGGTGGTGATCGAGGCGGGACTGCTGGCGGGGAGCGCGGCACGGCTTGCTCCCTTGGCGCGCGGGCGCGCCATGGTGATCGTCAGTGATGCACAGGTCGCGCCGCATCTGGCGGTGCTCCGCGATGCGCTTGCCGCAGCGGGCGTGCGCAGCGAATCGATCGTCTTGCCCTCGGGCGAAAGCACCAAGAGCTGGGCAATGCTTGAGCAGCTATGCGAAGGACTGCTCGATTTCGGGGTCGAGCGTGGCGATCATGTGATTGCGCTCGGCGGCGGGGTGACCGGGGATCTGGTCGGCTTTGCCTGCGCGATCCTGAAGCGCGGCTGCGGTTTCGTGCAAATCCCGACCACCCTGCTCGCCCAAGTCGATTCGTCGGTCGGCGGCAAGACCGCGATCAACGCGCGGGCGGGCAAGAACTTGATCGGCGCCTTCCACCAGCCCGCGCTGGTGCTGATCGATCCAACGACGCTCGACACTTTGCCGCCGCGCGAACTGCGCGCGGGCTATGCCGAAGTCGTGAAGTACGGCCTGATCGACGACGCGGATTTCTTCGTGTGGTGCGAAGCGAATGGCGCCGCATTGCTGGCGGGCGATCTCGCCGCACGGACCCATGCCATCGAGCATGCCGTGGCGGCCAAGGCGCGGATCGTCGCTGCCGATGAGCATGAAAAGAGCGGGACGCGCGCGCTGCTCAATCTTGGCCATACCTTCGGCCATGCGCTCGAGGCCGAGACGGGCTTTTCGGATCGACTGCTCCACGGCGAAGGCGTCGCCGCCGGAATGGCGCTGGCCTTTGCCTATTCCGCACGGCGCGGGCTGTGCGCGCCCGAGGATGCCGCACGGGTCGCGGCGCACCTGCGCGCGGTCGAACTGCCCGATGGGCTGGCGGCGGCGGGGATCACCGCGTCGGGGACGACGCTGGTGGAGCATATGCGGCACGACAAGAAGATGGACGGCGGCACCCTGCCCTTCCTGCTCGCACGCGGTATCGGCGAGACTTACCTCGACCGCTCGGTCGATCTCGCCGATGTCGCGGCTTTCCTCGACGATCAGCCGCGCTGATGCCGAACGGTGTCGCCAAGCGCGACCTGCCGAGCAAGACCTGCCCGGTGTGTGGACGCCCGTTCCTATGGCGCAAGAAATGGGCGCGCGACTGGGACGCGGTGGTCTATTGCTCGGACAAATGCCGCGCGGTGGGGCTTTAGCCGCGCGTGGCGCTCCAGGTGAGCCACAGCCAGCCGACGATCAGCAACACACCGCCCAGCGGCGTGATCGCGCCCAGCCATTTGGGCAGCCCCAGCGCCATCAGATAGAGCGTCCCCGCGAACAGCGCACCGCCCGCGACGAAACACCACCCAGCCCCGCGCGCACCCATCTGCGCCGCCACCAGCGCGGCGACGGCGTGGACGAGCTGATATTGCCCGCCGGTCTTGAGCCACTCGGCGGCCTGCCCGCTGGCACCGTGGGCGCCAAACGCACCAGCGCCCACAGCAAGCGCACCCGACAAGGCAGCAGCGATCACCAACCAATTCATCCCGGGCTGCTTTCCTGTTCGATCGCATCGGCAATCGTCTTGTGGGTGAACATCTGGTCGGCCTCGGCATGCAGATCGCCCTTGTCGGCCTGGGCACGGAGGCGGGAGGCATCGCGGCGGCGATATTCGTCCTCGGTACGGGTGATCATTTCGCTGTCGACGCCCAGATTGGCCATCGCGTCGCGGGCCATCACGATCGCTGACTCGAAGACTTCGCGCACCGTGCCGACGATCGGCGCACCATCCATCTTGATCAGGCTGCGGCGATCAAAGGCGCGCGCGAAAATCGCGGCATCGGGGAAGGCGACATGCACGGCTTCGAGGAATTCCCGGTCGAGCTGGTCGCCATCGGTGCAAAAGGCGATCACTTGCGCGTCAGCCGCACCTGCTTGACGCAGCAAATCCATCCGCGTGCCGTCACCATAATAGACTTTCATGCCGAAACTGCCGGCGGTCTCGATCATCTCGATGTCGCGGTCGACCAAGGTGACGGTAATCTTCTGCGCGCTTAACATCTGCGCGACCGTCTGGCCAAAGCGGCCATAGCCGATGACGAGCGCGCTCGCCCCGTCGGCGCGGGGTTCTTCCATCCCTTCCGAAGTCCGCTCGGGGGCAGTGCGGAAGCGCTTGGTGAAGGCCATCAGGAACGGCGTGGTCGCCATCGACAGCGTGACAATCGCGCCGAACAAGCTCGCCGCTTCGGGCGCGATCAGCAGCGCGCCTTGCGCCTGCGCGAACAGCACAAAGCCGAACTCGCCGCCCTGGCTCAGCAACAGGCCAAGCCCGAGCGCTTGGCGCCAGCCCATGCGAAAGATCATGCCGATGCCGGTGATGATCACCGTCTTGGTGGCGATCAGCGCCGCCGCCATGCCGATCACGAACACCGGCCGCGCAGCAATCGCGTGCAGATCGAGCAGCATCCCGACGCTCAGGAAAAACAGCCCGAGCAGGATCGAACGGAACGGATCGACATCGGCTTCGAGTTCGTGGCGATAGGGGCTGTCGGCGAGCATCACGCCGGCGATAAACGCCCCGAGCGCGGTCGAGAGCCCGAGCCACTCCATAACCGCAGCGGCCGAAATCACCGTGAAAAGCGCGGCGAAAATGAACATCTCGCGCTCGCCGAGATTGCCGATCAGCCGGAACATCGGTCGCAAGACGAAGCGTCCGGCTGCCACCAACCCGCCGACCGCGAGGATGGTGTAGATCGCGAGCAACCACCCCGGCGTCGCTCCCGGCGGCGCAGGCGCACGTGACAGCGCGGCGATGATCGTGATCAGCGGGACGATCGACAGATCCTGAAACAACAGGATCGAAAAGGCGCGCTCACCGAACGGGGTGCGCAGGCGCCCCGCCGATTGCAGCATCGGCAGCACCTGCGCGGTCGACGACAGCGCGAGCGGTAGCGCAACCGCGAGAGCTGCGGTTGGCGAGAAGCTCGCGATGCCCCAGATCACCCCGGTCAGCGCCATCGCGCATAGCCCGACCTGGAGCAGGCCGAGCCCGAAAATATCCTGCCGCATCCGCCACAGCCGCGACGGGCTGAGTTCAAGCCCGACGAGAAACAGCAGCAAGGTGATGCCCAGCTCGGCAATCCCGCGCTTCTGCTCGACATTGCCGACGAGGCCCAGCGCCTGCGGGCCGACGACGGCGCCGGCGACGAGGAACGCCAGCGTCGCACCAAGGCCGAGGCGCCGGAAGAGCAGCACGAAAACGAGCGCGAAGCCCAGCAGGACGACGCCGTCGCGCAGTGCCGATTCGCTCATGCGGCGGCTTGCGCGTTGGCGCTGGCAATGGCGGCGGCCTCAGCCACCGCTTCGAAGGCGAGCCGAATCGAGGCGTGGCGCGCGCTGTGCGGCAGTGCTGGGATAAAAATGTCGATCCCCGGCCAGTCGGGTATCGTGCCTGCCCCTGACAACCACGAGGATAGTGCATCGCGGGCGGCGGCAAGCTCTGCGGGCGTTTTGCCGACGGCCTCAGCGGCCATCAGCGTTGCGCTTGCCTGCCCCAGCGCGCAGGCCCGCACCAACATTCCGATCGCTGCGACACGTCCGTCGCGGTCGACATCGACGTCTACGGTCACCCGGCTGCCGCACACCGGCGAGCGCTTTTCGACACTTGCCATCGGCGCGCTCAGCCGGGTCGCGGGCGTGCTCGCAGCGAGGCGGAGGATCTGCTGGTTGTAGAGCGGCGCACTCACGGATTCGACTCGCTTTCATTATCGACCGCAGTCGCGTCATTGCCGAACATCGCCGCCCCGCGCCGCCGCCGATCGACGAAATCGGCGATCCCCGCGCTCGTGACCTTGAGCAGCGGATAGGTGCGCGATTTGGTGATCCATTCGGGGCGCTGCTTTGCCCCGCCATAAGTGGTGTCGATGACGAGCACGATCAACAGGAAGACAAGGCTCGCGAACACCAACCCCTTCAGCCCGCCAAAGCCAAACCCAAGCGCGCGATCGACCGGGCCGATAATCGAGGTGCGCGTGCGCTTCCCGATCGCGTTCGCCACCCAGCGCCCGCCGAGATAGGTCACGCCCGCGATGAGCACGAACGACAGCACTGTGGCACCACCATAGGTCGCGATCTTGGCCGACAACAGGTTCGTCAACGGCTCGTGCAGCACGCGCAGCGCCAGCACGACGAACAGCCACGCCACCAGCGACAGCACTTCGGTGACAAAGCCCTTGATCGCGCCCTGCACCGCGCCGCCGAGCACGAGCACGAGCACGATGATGTCGAGAGCGGTCAATCCCATGAAATCCGTGTTCCTTAGCGCCAGCGCGTTGGCTGATCGCTAGCCACGCCCGAGCATATGGTCAACGAAGCTGGCCAGCGACTTGAACCCCGCGAGCTTGAGCGACGATTTTTCTGACGCCGAGGCAGCAGGCAGCATCGCACGTTCGAAGCCGAGCTTACCCGATTCCTTCAGCCGGAGCCCGGCGTGCGCAACGGGGCGGATCTCCCCCGACAGCGCGACTTCGCCAAAAGCGACCGCTCCGACCGGGACGGGTCGTTCGCTGAGCGCCGAAATCAAGGCTGCCGCCACCGCGAGATCGGCCGCGGGGTCCTGCACACGGTAGCCGCCCGCGATGTTGAGATAGACTTCGCTCGACGAAAAGCTGAGCCCGCAGCGTGCTTCGAGCACCGCGAGGATCATCGCCAGCCGCCCGCTGTCCCACCCCACCACCGCGCGGCGCGGGGTGGCGCCGCTGGCGAGCCGCACGACGAGCGCCTGGATTTCAACGAGCACTGGCCGCGTGCCTTCGAGCGCGGGGAACACGGTGGTGCCGCTGACGCCCTCGTCGCGTTGCGTCAGGAACAGCGCGGAGGGATTGGCGACTTCGCTCAAGCCCTCCTCGACCATCGCGAAAACGCCAATCTCGTCAGTGCCGCCAAAGCGGTTCTTGATCGCGCGCAGGATGCGATATTGGTGGCTGCGCTCGCCTTCGAAGCTGAGCACGGTGTCGACCATATGTTCGAGCACGCGGGGTCCCGCGATGCTGCCGTCCTTGGTGACGTGGCCGACGAGCACCACGGCCGTGCCGCGTTCCTTGGCGAAGCGGATCAGTTCCTGCGCCGACGCGCGGACCTGGCTGACGGTGCCGGGCGCGCCTTCGATCAGGTCCGAATGCATCGTCTGAATCGAATCGATCACGAGCAGGCGGGGTGGCGTGCCCATGCCGAGCGTCGTCAGGATGTCGCGTGTCGATGTCGCAGCGGCCAGCATCACCGGCGCATTGCCCAGCCCCAGGCGCCGCGCGCGGAGCCGCACCTGATCGGCGGCTTCCTCGCCCGAGACATAGGCAACGCTATGCCCGGCGAGCGCGAGCCGGGCGGCGGCCTGAAGCAGCAGCGTCGACTTGCCGATCCCCGGATCGCCGCCGATCAGCGTTGCCGACCCTTCGACGAAGCCGCCGCCCAGCGCACGGTCGAGTTCGGCAATGCCGGTGGGCAAGCGATCGGGCAGCGCAATCTCGCTGTCGAGCCCGACCAGCTGGAGCGTCCGCCCGCCGCCTTGCAGATTATGCTTGGCCTGAAACGGCGTGACCGGGCCGGATGCCTCCTCGACCAGCGTGTTCCAGTTGCTGCAATCCGCGCACTGCCCCGCCCATCGATGCGACACCGAACCGCACGATTGGCAGACATAGCGTTTCTGGGGTTTGGCCATGGCTATGGGCTAGCAGAAACGGAACGATAGGGGAACAGGCTTGCTATTGCGCCTCGATCAGGGCCGCGCCGGGATCTTCAGCCCCCGCTGCACGGCTGGCCGCTCAAGGCCGCGCGCGAGCCATGCCTTGACGTTGGCGAAGTCATCGAACCCTACCAGTGGGCCATTGCCGTAGAAGTTGACCAGCCCATTCACCCAGCCGAGCATCGAAATATCGGCGATCGAATAATCGCCCATGAACCAGTCGCGCCCCGCGAGCGCTACGTCCATCACCCCGAGCAACCGCTTGGTTTCGTCGAGGTAACGGTCGCGCGGGCGGTTGTCCTCATAATCCTTGCCGGCGAATTTGGTGAAGAAGCCGAGCTGGCCGAACATCGGCCCGACGCCGCCCATCTGGAACATCACCCATTGGATCGTCTGCCAGCGCTCGGCAGCACCCGGCGGCATGAACAGCCCGGTCTTGTCGGCGAGGTACAGCAGAATCGCCCCGCTCTCGAACAAGGCAAGCGGTGCGCCGCCTGGCCCGGCCGGATCGAGGATCGCCGGGATCTTGCCATTCGGATTCAGCGCGAGATATTCAGCCGATTTCTGGTCGTTCTTGGCGAAATCGACCAGATGCACCTCACAAGGCAACCCGGTTTCCTCCAGCATGATCGACACCTTGACGCCATTGGGCGTCGGCACGCCATAATATTGCAGCCGGTCGGGGTGCGCGGCGGGCCAGCGGGTGGTGACCGGAAAGGCGACGGGATCGATCATGGGGAAGCTCCTGAGCGAGGATGACTGTCAGATAGGAAGCGCTCCCGCCGGCCGCCATGCCCGATCGCGCCATCCGCGCTAGTTGAGCGGTGGGGCGAAGCGCGCGCGCACCGCCTTGCCGAGCGCCTCGCCCACCGGCGTGCTGACGACATTGGTGGTGCGGAAATGCACGCCGCCGTTGATCCGCGAATTCGAAACCGCCAGCTCGAATTCGGGCCAGTCGCTGACTGTCATGGCGACGCCGGGCATCGAATCGCTCGTGAAGTGCAAGCCACCTGGGGGTGGCGGTCCCTCGCCTGCGAGCACGCCCGCCAGGAAACCGGCGAAGATACAGTGGCCGCACGGATATTCGGGCTGGAACGGTGTGCGCAGCAATGGCACCCAGGCGATGTCAGGCGACGTCGCCGGATTATCATCATCGCCGGCACCGCGGATCGCGCTCAGCGGCCGCCAGAACCCATAGAACATCTTGGCCTCAAAGGTGACGAGGGTCATATCCTCGCCGCCCACTTCGACCATCGCATACATGCGCGCATTGGTGACGATGCTGCGGCCCGGTTGATCGGCGATCTGGCGGAGTGTCGGGGCCAGCGCATAGCCTGCCCAGAAGCGTGCGGCGACCGTCTCGGCTTCGGTGCGGGTCTTGCTTTGCTTCGCGCCCTTGCTCTGAACCTCCGCGACGGCAGCCGCCCATTCGGCGCCCGTCAGCGGGCCGGGCGGGCCAATCCGAAATTCGTCGATCGATTTGAGCAGCCAGGGTCGCATCTGGAGCAGGCGCGGGTCGATCGGTACATTCACAGGCACAAACTTGCCGGGTGCGCCGATCGGCCGATATGCAGCCGGGGGCAGCGAATAGTCGAAGCCGCCTGCCGCCAGGGCGGCCTTGGCGGCGGCCTGGCCAGCCGCAATGCCGTCGGCGCGGGCCTTTCCCTCGGGCACGCGTGCGATCGCGACAGCATAGCCATTGTCGATCATGCTCTTCTGCCCCGGGTGCATGGCGAGCATCACGTCGCGCGCCGCCGTCGCAACCGCTGCCTCGATCGACGCGCCTTTGGCGGCAGGTGGCAGCTTCAGATAGGATTGATAGCGACGATCGACCGCATTGGCGGCCTCGAACATTGCCAGCGTCAGCTTGGAGACGGACTGCGCCGTTTCGGGATCGAAACTCGACTCGGGATTTTCGGAGGCCTTCGACGCCGCCAGCTCGGTTTCGTACCAATCGCTGATGATGTCCGCGCGGGCGGCCGTGGTGCCGCCAGAGAGGAGTGTGGCTGCCGCCGCGATCGTTGCAACGCGCATTACGCCATCCTCCCCGGGCCAACCCTGAAGCGAGGTTAGCGCCAGCGCGTTTCCAGTCAATTACGCAGCGGTCGCTGCGCAATTCCCTTTTCGCGAATGCCCCGCTATGGCGCGCCTAGATGATGACTTCCGAACTCCGCGTCGCGCTGTTCAGCGGCAATTACAATTATGTGCGCGACGGACCGACTCAGGCACTTAATCGGCTGGTCGGCTATCTGCTGTCACAGGGCGCGGCCGTGCGCGTCTATGCGCCCACCGTCGCCAAGCCTGCGTTTGAGCCGACCGGCGATCTGGTGAGCGCGCCGTCCTTCGCGATCCCTGGGCGCAGCGAATATCGCGTGGCAATCGGCCTGCCCGCGCGGCTGCGCGCCGATCTCGATGCGTTCAAGCCGAACCTCGTCCATGTCTCGGCGCCCGACATCCTCGGCCACCGGGCGGTAAGCTGGGCGCGGCGGCGCGACATTCCGGTGGTCGCGTCGGTCCATACGCGTTTCGAAACCTATCTGCGCTATTATGGCGGTGGCTTCCTCGAGCCCGCCGCCGTCGCGCTGTTGCGGCGCTTTTACCGGCGCTGCGACGCGATTCTGCCGCCGTCGCAATCGATGGTCGATCTGCTGCGCGAACAGCGGATGAACCATGACATTGGTATCTGGTCGCGCGGGGTCGATCGCACGATTTTCACGCCCTCGGCGCGCAGCCTGGCGTGGCGGCGCGAGTTGGGCATTGGCGATCAGGAATTCGTGGTCGGCTTTCTCGGCCGACTGGTGCTCGAAAAGGGACTCGACGTGTTTGCCGCAGTCATCGGCGAGCTGATGCGGCGCGGCGTACCGCACCGGGTGATGGTGATCGGCGAAGGCCCCGCGCGCGACTGGTTCGTTAGCCATGTGCCCACGGCGGTGTTCGCGGGCTTTCAGGAAGGCACGGATCTGGGCCGCGCCGTCGCGTCGATGGATGTGCTGTTCAACCCCAGCGTCACCGAGACCTTCGGCAACGTGACGCTCGAAGCGATGGCCTGCGCGGTGCCCGTCGTCGCCGCCAACGCGACCGGCGCGACCAGCCTGATCGAAAACGGCGTCAACGGCCGCCTCGTCGACCCCAGCGACATCCCCGGCTATGCCGACGCGTTGCAAGCCTATGCCGAGGATCGCGATCTCGCCGATACCGACGGGCTGGCGGGCGAAGCCAAGGCGGGCGCCTATGGCTGGGACGCGATCAACCAGAAAGTGATCGACAAATATCTGGCCGTGCTGGCGCGACGGGGCCGCTGACCCCGCCGCGCCACCGGGATTAGTCGAGCCGTTCGATCTTCTGCGCGGCTTCGTCGATCAGCGCGACGATCGCGTGCAGCTTATCGGTCGCGACGTCGCCAGCGCGGAGCTGGTGCATCAGCACATGGCGAAGATTGCCCATCGCGCGGCGGACTGACGCGCTTTCGGTGCGCGTCCGCTCGGTGCCGAGTTCGGTCAGCCGGGCGATCAGCGCCGCCACTTCCTCGGCGCGTTCGGCGAGATGCGCGCGGCCAGCCTCGGTCGCGGCGAACTGCTTCTTGGCGCCTTCGCTCTGTTGTTCCTCGATCAAGCCCATGTCGTCGAGCAAGGTCAGCGTCGGATAGACGATGCCGGGGCTCGGGGCATAGGCGCCTGCGGTCAGTTCCTCGATCTCGCGGATCAGGTCATAGCCGTGGCGCGGCTGATCGGCGATCAACTTCAACAGCACGAGGCGGAGTTCGCCGCCGTCGAACACCCGACGCCGGACCCGCGCGCCGACGGTATCGGGGCCGGCTTCCCAACTGACTTCGAAGCCGCCCCAACGGCGCGAGCCGCGGCGACCGCCCATGTGATGGCCTTCGGGGCCGCAGCCCCCGTGGCGAAATGCGTAAAGCATGTTGCTTCCTTTATGGTTCATGATGGCACTAAGATATATCATAGATACTCATCTGCAAGAGCGGGGCTGCAAATTTTTCAGCGCCGCTTATGTTGCCGGGGATGGATGACCTCTTCGGCCCCGCCGACCCCCCTGCCCCGACGCCACCCCCCGCCGACGCGCCGCTCGCCGAGCGGTTGCGCCCGCGCACGCTCGGTGAGGTGGTTGGTCAGGGGCACCTGACCGGCCCTGAAGGCGCGATTGGCCGGATGGTGGCGGCCGGACGGCTATCGTCGATGATCCTGTGGGGACCGCCCGGCACCGGCAAGACGACGATCGCGCGGTTGCTTGCCGATGCGGTCGGGCTGCGCTTCACCGCGATATCGGCGGTGTTCTCGGGCGTCGCGGACTTGAAAAAGGCCTTTGTCGAGGCCCGCGACCATGCGCGGGCGGGCAAGCGTACTTTGTTGTTCGTCGACGAAATCCACCGCTTCAATCGCGCGCAGCAGGATGGCTTCCTGCCTTATGTCGAGGACGGCACGGTAACTTTGGTCGGCGCGACCACCGAAAATCCGTCGTTCGAACTCAACGCCGCGCTGCTCAGCCGCGCACAGGTACTGATCCTCCACCGGCTTGACGCGACCGCGCTTGCCGAGCTGATCGACCGTGCCGAGGCGATTGAGGGCCGCCCCCTGCCCGTTACGCCCGATGCGCGCGCCGCGCTGATAGCAGCCGCCGATGGCGACGGCCGCTTCCTGCTCAACCAGGCCGAAACCCTGTGGTCCGTCGACCTGCACGAACCACTCGATCCCGCCGCACTCGGCGCGTTCCTTCAGCGGCGCGTCGCGGTGTACGACAAGGATCGCGAGGGGCATTACAACCTCATCTCGGCGCTCCACAAATCGCTGCGGGGGAGCGATCCGCAGGCGGCGCTTTACTACCTTGCGCGGATGCTGACGGCGGGCGAGGAGCCGCTCTATGTGCTGCGCCGCTTGACGCGGTTCGCGAGCGAAGACATTGGCCTCGCCGATCCGCAAGCGCTGGTGCAGTGCCTTGCGGCCAAGGACGCCTATGACTTTCTCGGGTCACCTGAAGGCGAATTGGCGATCGCGCAGGCGTGCCTCTATCTCGCGACCGCGCCCAAATCGAACGCCGCCTACAAGGCGCAGAAGGCCGCATGGAAATCGGCGCGTGAGACCGGATCGCTGATGCCGCCGGCGCATATCCTCAACGCGCCGACCAAGCTGATGAAGGACATCGGCTATGGCAAAGGCTATGCCTATGATCACGACACCGACACCGGTTTTTCGGGCAGCGACTATTGGCCCGAGGGGATGGTGCGGCAGGATTTTTACCAGCCGACCGGGCGCGGCCACGAAAAGCGCATCGCCGAGCGGCTGGCTTATTGGGAGGAATTGCGGGGTGCCAAGGGCTGAACTTTTGATCCTCGGGGTGGCGCTGATCGCGTCACCGCTCGCCGCGCAACAGGCCAAGGCGCCGGCGCCTTACACGCTGGCGATTGCGGCCGGATACAAGGCTGCGATCACGTGCAGCGCGATGTTCATCGGCGGCCGCACCGAAGCGCAGATCGCCAAGGACGAACTGAACGGGATTTATCCCGAATATGATGCGATCGTGCCGACGCTCGAGGCGAAGGTCGATGCACATACGGGTACCGTCACCGTCGCGTTCGATCCCGCGCTGCCGCCGCGCCGCGCCGTCTTCCATCCCGGCACCGGCTGCACCAACGAGCCGATCGGTGCGGTCGCGCCGCCCGTGACCGCCGTATACGCCAAGCTCGGTCCGGCCCCTGCCGACCCGGCGCCTTGGCCGCTCGGCGACTCGCTCCCGCGCATGGCCTATCCCCCCATTCCAGCGGTCGGCAAGGCAATGGCAGGCGGCTATGGCGGCAAGACCACAGGAGTCGTGGTGCTGCGCGGCAAGCGGCTGATTGCCGAAAGCTACGCCGAGGGGTTCGGCCCCTTTACCGCGCAACGCACCTGGTCGGTTGCCAAGAGCATCACCGGCACGCTGGTCGGTATCGCGGTCAAGGACGGTCGGGTCCGCGTCGACGCGCCAGTGCGGATTCCCGCATGGGATGCCGAGCCGTTCGCCAACGTGCGGCGGCACATCACGCTCGACAATCTGCTGCGCATGGCATCGGGGCTGCACAGCGACACGGCGGGTAATCGTACCGATGCGGTCTATTTCGGCGGTACTGCGGTGACCGAGGAAACCGTCCATTGGCCGGTCGAAGCCAAGCCGGGGACGCGCTTCCGCTATGCCAACAACGACATCTTGCTGGCGATGCTGACGCTGCGGGCGGCACTGAGCGAGGAACGCCACCGCGACTTTCCGGCGCGCGCATTGTTCGACCGGATCGGGATGAAGCACACCGTCGCCGAGACCGACTGGCAGGGCAATTACATCTCGTCGAGCCAGGTCTGGACTACCGCGCGCGATCTCGCGCGGTTCGGGCTGCTGTATCTGGACGACGGCGTCTGGAACGGCGAACGCATCCTGCCCGAGGGCTGGCGGACCTATGTCACCACGCCGAGCGGCCCGCAGCCCGCGAGCGGCTTTGGCTATGGCGCGAGCTTCTGGCTGATGAACAAGGTGCCCGGCGTCCCCGCCGATGCTTTTTCAGCCAACGGCAATCGCGGGCAATTTGTCGTGATTGCGCCGAGCCGCGGCATCGTCATCGTCCGGCGCGGCGAAGACCCGGCGAGCAACGGTTTCGACATCTCCAAATTTACCGCTGAAGTTTTGGCAGACATCAAATGAACGACTGGGATGAGGCCTTGGCCGCTGCGCTCCGTCTGCCGGACACCTTCGTCGAGTCCTATTACGGGCGCCCGACGGCGAAGATCGCAAGCAACGCTCGCCCGTTCCTGTCGCCGGGGCGCGAGGCCGATTCCTTCTGCCTCCACCTCGACCTCGACACGATCGAGATGCTCAAGGAAACCGATCCGGCGACCTATCACCAGACGCCGCATTATGAAGGCTGGGGCGCGGTGCTCGTCCGCTATGGCAGCGACGATCCCGAGCGCGTGCTTGCGATGATCGAATTGTCGCATGATCAGGCGACCGCAAAACCGAAGGCGAAGGCGCGCAAGAAGGCGTGAGCCGATTTGGGCATTTCGTAGCGATCGACTGGTCGGGCGCGGTTGGGGCGACCCAGCGCGGGATCGCCGTTGCGACCTGCGCGGCGGGGGACGCGGCGCCACAACTGGTGCCGCCACCCGAACGCTATTGGTCACGTAGCGCGGTGCTCGACTGGCTGACCCTGACGCTGCCCGACGACTCGCTGGTCGGTTTCGATCTTGGTCCAGCGCTGCCCTTTGTGGACCAAGGCGCCTATTTTCCCGGATGGGACGCGAGCCCCGCCGATGCCCGCGCGCTTTGGGCGTTGGTTGAGCGGCTGTGCGCCGACGAGCCGCATTTGGCGGCCTCAAGCTTCGTCGACCATCCCGATGCCGCGGCGCACTTCCGGCGGCACGGCGGTCGCGAAGGCGCTGCATTCGGCGGAGGGCGCGGGCGTTTGCGCATCACCGAAGTCGCGCAACAGGCACAAGGCCTCAATCCCTATTCCAACTTCAATCTGGTTGGCGCCGCCCAAGTCGGCAAGTCGAGTCTGACGGGCATGCGCTTGCTCCACCGGCTGGGCGACCGACTGCCGGTATGGCCGTTCGACCCCCTGCCTGCCAGCGGATCGGTGGTGGTCGAAATCTACACCAGCCTTGCCGCCATCGCCGCCGGGCGGGCGCGCGGACGGAGCAAGATGCGGACAGTGGCCGAGTTGAATGCCGCGCTCGCGACACCAGTGATTGCCAGTGCGCCCGTCGCTGGATTTGGTGCGATTGACGATCATGCCAGCGACGCACTGCTGACCGCCGCTTGGCTCAGGCGGCACGCAGATTTGGCCGATCTTTGGACACCGCCCGCGCTGACGCCCGCAATTGCGCGCACAGAGGGCTGGACCTTCGGCGTCGTCTGACGCATTTGGAGCGCGGATGCCGGTTTAGCTCAGCTGGTAGAGCAGCGGTTTTGTAAACCGAAGGTCGCGGGTTCGATTCCTGCAACCGGCACCACCCTTCCCCCGCCCCCACCGACCCGCTAGCATGAAGCGACCGGCGGGGAGGCCAGGGACTGAAGGGAGCGGCATGAACCGCGAAAAGGAACTGCGGCTCGCGCTCGTCTGCTACGGCGGCATCAGTCTCGCCGTCTATATGCACGGCATCACCAAGGAAATCTGGCGGCTCGCGCGCGCGAGTTGCGCGTTCCACGAAGGCCGCACGCCCGCTGGCGGATCGCAGGGCGTATACCGCGCGCTGCTGCAAGAGATTGAGGATGACCACCAGCTCAAGCTGCGCGTGCTGGTCGATATCATCGCGGGGGCATCGGCCGGCGGGATCAACGGCGTTTTCCTCGCGCAAGCCATCGCCACGGGCCAATCGCTCGAGCCGTTGACCGACCTGTGGCTCGATTCGGCAGATATCGAGGAATTGCTTGATCCCGATCAGGCGCCCGCCACCAGCTTCTCCAAAGTCTGGGCACTGCCGCTGGCGTGGATGGCGCAGCGGCGCAGTGGCGATCCGGTCGATCAGCTCGTCGAACCCGGCGCGCGCGACGAAGTCCGCGCCAAGCTGTCGAAATTCGTCCGCTCACGTTGGTTCGAGCCGCCGTTCGGGGGCAAGCGCTTCCTCAATCTCGTGCTCGACGCGTTTGACGCGATGGCGACCGCGCCGCGCGGTCCCCGGTTGCTGCCCAGAGGACAGCCGCTCGACCTGTTCGTGACCGTGACCGACTTTACCGGCCACCCCGAACGGCTTGCACTGCATTCGCCGCGCGAAGTGATCGAGACCGAACATCGGCTGATCTTTCCGTTCAGCGATCACGGGGTTCTGCAAGACACCCTTGCGCATATTGGCGAGCTGGCGTTTGCCGCGCGCGCGACATCGAGCTTTCCCGGCGCCTTCCCGCCGGTAACGGTGGGCGAACTCGACTTGGTGCTCGCCGATCGCGCACTGCCCTGGCCCGAGCGCGAGGCCTTCCTGAAGAAGATGCTCCCCCGCCACCATGCTGTCGGCGCCGCCGAAAAGGCGGTGCTGATCGACGGGTCGGTGCTCGTCAACGCGCCCTTCCGCCCCGCGATCGAAGCACTGCGCGAGCGCCCTGCCCGGCGACAGGTCGACCGGCGCTTCATCTACATCGACCCGTCGCCGAGCAGCAAAATGGATATGGCGAAGGCCGGGGTGCCGGGCTTTTTCCAGACGATCATCGGTGCCATCTCCGAACTGCCGCGCCAGCAGCCGATCCGCGACAATCTCGAAGCGATTGCCGAACGGTCGCAGCGGATCGAGCGGATGGCCGAAATCATCGCCGGTATCCGCCCCGAAGTCGAAGCCCAGGTCGAAGCGCTGTTCGGCTATACCCTGTTCCTCGATCACCCGACCGTCGCGCGGCTCGCCAATTGGCGCAAACGTGCGCAAAGCGCGGCGGCAAGCAAGGCGGGCTATGGCTATGCCGCCTATGGCCACCTGAAAATGGCCGGGGTGATCGAGACGATCACCCAGCTGCTCTACAGCGCCGGCGGCGAGCAAGGCCCGCGCCGCTGGGCGCAGATCGAGGGGCTTATCAGCGCCGCCGTCAAGACGCAGGGCTCCGGCATGATGGGTCCCACCTTCAGTGGCGGCACCAGCCCCGAGACGATTGCGTTCCTTCGCTCCTACGACATTGGCTTCAGGATCCGGCGGCTGCGGCTGATGGCGCGCCGCCTGACCGATATCGAAATCAAATATGACGAAAGCGATATCGTCGGCCTGCGCAGCGCCATTTATGAATCGCTCGCGCGCTATCTCGATGCGAAGCGGACCGAGCCGCACATGGCGCTGCGCCGGGACGTGCGTGCGCTGCGCGGCGATGCGAGTGGCCTGCTCGACGCACTTGGCGCCTCGCTCGACCTGAAGACGCTCGACGACGAAACCGAGGTTCGACTCGCGACCGCGCTCTGCGCGGCAAACCGCGAGGTCCGGCGGCCAATGCTCCTCGCCTATCTCGGCTTTCCCTATTTCGACGTCGCGACCTTGCCGCTGTTGCAGGGCGAAGGCCTCGACGAGTTTGACGCGATCAAGGTCGACCGCATTGCGCCCGACGACGCGACCGCAATCCGGAGCGGCGGTGCCGAGGCAACGCTGAAGGGCATTCAGTTCGCGAGCTTCGGTGCCTTTTTCAGCCGAACCTATCGCGAGAATGATTATCTCTGGGGGCGGCTGCACGGCGCCGACCGGTTGATCGACATCGTCGTCTCCGCACTGCCGGCGGGCATGCGGATGAAACCGGGGCGCGTTGCACAGATCAAGCGTGCGGCCTTTATCGCCATCCTTGATGAGGAAGCGCCGCGACTGACGATGATCGGGTCGCTGATCGATTCGTTGCGGCGCGAAATCGGCTGAGACTGGCCAATTGCGCCAACGCGGCCTAAACAGTCGCCCAACACACTCGCGGAGCCGACCAGCATGCAGTTCTTGAAAACGCTTTTCTGGTTCCTGTTGGCGGTGGTGGTGGTGGTGTTCGCGCTCGGCAATTGGAAAACGGTCCAAATCCATTTGTGGGCAGGGTTGATCGCCGAAATCAACTTGCCGCTGCTGCTGATCATTACCTTCCTCGCCGGGCTCTTCCCGACGCTCCTTTACCATCACGCGGTCAAATGGCGGCTGCGCCACCGGCTTGCGGCGGCGGAGCGGGCGGTAGCGGACCTGCGCGGCATGGCGACCGCGACGACCGCCCCCGCCCCGCTGGTGATCGATGACGGCGCCGCGGCCTCCATCATTTCCCACACCGCCCTGCCGAGTGAAGCATGAGAACACGGATCTACGTTGCCCTGGACACCCCCTCGCTGGCGCAGGCGCATGCGCTCGCCACAAAAGTGCGGCATCACGTCGGCGGGCTGAAGCTGGGTCTGGAATTTTTCCTCGCCAATGGGCAGGCTGGCGTGCGCGAGATGGCCGAGCTTGGCCTGCCGATCTTCCTTGATCTGAAGCTGCACGACATCCCCAATACCGTTGCCAAGGCCGTGCAGGCGCTGCGCCCGATCGAGCCCGCGATCCTGACGGTGCATGCGTCGGGCGGACGCGCCATGCTGGAGGACGCCAAGGCCGCCGCGCCGACGGGGACCAAGGTCGTGGCCGTCACGACGCTCACCAGCCTCGATGCCGATGATCTGCGATCAGTCGGCGTGCCCGGTGATCCGCGCGCGCAAGTGATGCGGCTCGCCCAATTGGCGATGGCAGCGGGCATCGACGGCGTGGTTTGCTCGGGCAAGGAAGTCGCCGCCGTGCGCGCCGTCTGGCCCAAGGGATTTTTCGTGGTGCCCGGTGTACGCCCACCCGACGCCGCCGTCGGTGACCAGAAGCGCGTGGTGACCCCGCGCGCGGCAGTCGATGCGGGCGCGTCGATCATCGTCATCGGCCGGCCGATCACCCAGGCGGCCGACCCCGATCTGGCCGCGCGCGCGATCGAGGCAACACTGTAGCGGGCGCCGTGATCGGCGACGGACGTGCGTTAAGGGTCGCTCAACAGGCACCTGCTATGACTGGCCAACCGCTAGTATCAAGGTGCCGCCAATCCCATGTCTTCCAGCGTTTCGCCCTCGCTATCTTCGCGTATGCGCCGTGCCTTTGCCGGACGCTCGGCAGATCAAATCGTAGCGGCCGCCTATAAAACGTTGGCGCAGAAGCTTCGCCGGATGACCCCAGCCGCGCGCGCGGCGGCGCGCGCCGATGCGACGTTCGATCGTCAATGGGGCATCGACACCAGTCGCGAAGTGACCATGAGCGCGCTCGATTATCCAGCATGGCTGCGTCAATCGAGCCATCATTACCAGGCCAGCGGGACGCATCTGCTCGACCAAACGATCGCATGCGCAGGGATTGATCCGAGCGCGTTCAGCTTTGTCGATTTGGGGTGCGGCAAAGGCCGGGTCGTCTTGCTCGCGGCAGCAAGGGGCTTTGTATCGGCGATCGGAGTCGAATATTCGCCACTGCTCACCCAGATCGCGTGCGCCAACGCCGAAACCTTCGTCGCGCGCGGTGGCGCGACCCAAATCCCGCACTTCTGGCAGGGCAATGCCGCCGATTACGTGCCGCCAGACGGCAACCTCTTCGTCTATCTCTACAACAGCTTCGGCGCCGATATCTTGAGCGGGTGCCTCGACCAGCTTGAAGCCGCCAAGCTTCAATCGCCATCGCGGCGGATCGTGCTCGTCTATGTCAATGCGCAGCACGGCGATATGGTCACCGCGCGCGCGGCGTGGCGCGAAGGCGCGAGCGGCGACGACATGCGCAGCTTCGAGTGCATCGGCGCTGGCTGACCCGCGTCAGCCGTTGAGCATCGACCAGAACACCGGGCCATCGCGCCCGACGCGCCATTCCTCGGTCACGCGAAAGCCGAGGCACTGATAGAAACCGATGTTCCGCTCGGTCGCGGTTTCAAGATAAAAGGGCAAGCCGCTGCCACCCATCCGGTCGATCCCGGCCTGCACCGCCGCCTTGCCCAGCCCCTTGCCCTGATGCGCCGGATCGCACCCGGCGATGTGGAGATACCAAAAGGGGTGCTTGGGGAAATGCGCGTCGATTGCATTGGCGACCGCAAGCGCGCGCCCCAGCGCGAAGCCGAAGGTCGCGAGCATCGGCAGCGCTGACCGCAGCATCGTCGACGGCGGCGTTTCGGCGTGCCCCGGCGACCGCCACAGCGTCGCTGCCTCCTCACCGGCAGTCATCAACCGCACTCCATGCGCCGCGTCCTCATCGTAGAGCAGCCGGAACAGCGAGGGCAGCTTGCGCGCGCGCACCGCCGGGTTCGGCAGAATCCAAGACATCGCGGGATCATCGGCAAAGGCCCGCGACAGCATCGCCGTAACCGCGCGCCGATCGCTGTCAGTGGCGAGCCGCGCGGTCATGCGGGCAGCGCGGCCATGGCAAAGGTCAGGATGCCATGGCCGTTGCGCGGATGCATGCCCGGGCCGACCAAACTCATGCCGTGGAGCCGGTAAAAGGTTGCCGCCCGCATGTTATCGATATGCGTCCAGAGCCCAAACCCACCGGGCATCGCGGCATGCGCATGCGAAAACAATGCCGCGCCGACGCCGCTGCGCTGAAAAGCTGGATCGACGAAAATCTGTTCGAGCTGGCGCGCCTCAGGGCTGATCGCCACAAACCCGGCGACGTGGCCGTCGACCTCGGCAACGGTCACCACCCAACCGCCCGCAATCTCATCGGCAATTCTGGGGCGAAGTACAGCATAAGTCGGGGGGGATGCCAGGACGATACCGGTCGACAGCCAGCCATCGAGCCAAATGCGGGCAACCGAATCCAGATCGGTGGGGGCGGCAGGTCGAAGGCGCACTGCCAACCCCCGGCTCAGGCCGCGTCGCCGGCCTTTTCCTTCTTGGCATAGACGCGCACCGGATCCTTGCGGCCGTCGGCGACATCCTTGTCGATTACGACTTCGTCGACGCCGTCCATACTGGGCAGGTCGAACATCGTGTCGAGCAGGATCGATTCGAGGATCGAGCGAAGCCCGCGCGCGCCCGTCTTGCGATCGATCGCCTTCTTGGCGACCGTCACCATTGCGTCTTCGGTAAAGCTCAGCCCGACGCTCTCCATATCGAACAGCTTCTGATACTGCTTGACGAGCGCGTTCTTCGGCTCGGTCAGGATCTTGACGAGCGCGGGCACGTCGAGGTCTTCGAGCGTCGCGATCACTGGCAGGCGGCCGACGAATTCGGGGATCAGCCCGAACTTGAGCAAATCCTCTGGCTCCACCGACTTGAGCGTTTCGCCGGTGCGCCGTTCTTCGGGCGACGCGACATGCGCGCCAAAGCCGATCGATTTGCCCTGCAACCGGTCGCCGATGATCTTTTCGAGGCCCGAGAAGGCGCCGCCGCAGATGAACAGGATGTTGGTCGTGTCGACCTGCAGGAATTCCTGCTGCGGATGCT
>CAYUYZ010000044.1:0-23674 GCA_964449575.1 uncultured Stakelama sp. | reverse complement strand
GGTCATGGTCCGTGCCTAACTGCCAGTGATTGGGGCCAGCTTGGCGCGCCTATACTATATCCCAATGTTCGACATTCGACCTGATCGTCTGAACCCGCCGTTAGGTCCAATTATAGGGGATTAACGGACGTCCACTTCGGAGACGCGCAGATTACGCCGCCAGTGGCCGGGATTGGGTCTTCCGACCACAACGGTCGGCTGAAGAATGCGATGCTTCCTGACTTCTGCCACCATAAATCCGCCAGTCTGCAATCGGCTCACTTCAGCTGCGAGACAGGGAAATTATCCAATGATTCGAGTGCCCAGTTTTGTTCCCTGTGGGGCACCATTTCCTACGCCAGGAACGCGCGCATGGCCGCGTTGACGCGCTCGGGCGCTTCCCATGTCACGAAATGGCCCGCGTCGGCGATCTCCACCAGCGTCAGATCGGGTATGAGCGGCTCGAGCCCCTCAAGCTGGCTCGGCCGCAGCGCGGTATCGCGCAGGCCCCAGATCACCAGCACTGGCATCTTCAGCGGCGCGAAGGGCGCGTCGAGATAGGCCGGGCGCGGCGGTGCCTCGCCGATCGCTGGGATAATCAGCGAACTCGCGCGGTACCAGTTGAACATGCCCGTCAGCGCGCCGGGCTGCGCCCATTGGTCGAGGTAGATCGGCTTTTCGACTGCCATCACGGCGGGGTCAGCATGGCCGACGAAGGTCTTGCCGAAATAGGCCTCGACCCCGATCGTTTCGATATAGGCTTCGAGGCTGGGGTCGCGGAACGCCGTGATATATTGGCTCGCCGCGCGCTGATCGGGATCGTCGAACAGGGTGCGCTGGAAGATCAGCGGGTGCGGCGCGTTGAGGATGATCAGCCGCTCAATCCGGTCGGGATGGTTGAGCGCCGCCGCCCACGCAATCGCCCCGCCCCAGTCATGCCCGACAAGGGTGAACCGATCCTTCCCGTAATGGTCCGCCAGCGCGAGCATGTCGCCGATCGTCTTGTCAGACTTGTAATTCGCGACCCCCTCGGGCTTCGACGATCGCGCAAAGCCGCGCTGATCGGGCGCGATCACGAAATGCGTTTTCGCCAGCTCGGGGATCTGGTGGCGCCAGGTCCGGTGCGATTCGGGAAAGCCGTGCAGCAGGATGATGCCCGGCGCGCCCGGATCGCCCGCGGTCGCAACATCGAGCTCGACGCCGGTCGGCAACGCGATCCGCGTCAGGCTGAAGGCTTCGGTCATCGCGCTCTCCCCGGTTATGGCGCGCCACTCGCTCGAAGCGCCGCTCATTTCATCACATCCCTGCCCGTTAGTGTCGAGCGAAGTCGAGACACGGATGCCGCGCACGTCGCTTGCGGCCTGTTTCTCGATGTCTCGGCGTCGCTCGACAGAGCCTGCGCTCGAAACGAACGTGGGACAGATCAAGGTTTATGGGTAACTGACCGTCTTCGGCACTTCCGGGATCGGGATGAATTCCTTGTCGTCCCCCGGCACCGTCGGAAAGCGGCCCGCTTTCCAATCCTCCTTCGCCTGGTTGAGCCGGTCGCGGCTCGACGAGACGAAATTCCACCACACATGGCGCGGCGTCGCAAAAGCCTCGCCGCCGCACAGCATCACCCGCCCGCCGCCGTCCGAGCGCAAGGTCGCCGCAATCCCCGGTCGCAGCACATACAAAGTCTGCGGGTCGAGCGGCACGCCGTCGAGGCCCGCCTCGCCATAAGCCAGATACACCGCGCGCTCATCGGCGCCCGCGTCGATCGGCACCTGCCCGCCCGCCGCCAGATCGATATCGGCATAGATCGTCTCGGCATAGGTCGTCGTCGGCGCACTCGCTCCCCACAGCGACCCCATGATCACCCGCGCTCGCGCCCCGCCTGCCTCGACCACCGGCAGCGCCGCGCGCAGCACTTGCTCAAACGCCGGGTCGCGCTCCTCATCGGCCTCGGGCAGCGCGAGCCAGGTCTGGATGCCCGAGAGTTCCGGCCCCGCCGCACGTTCGGTAGCGGGCGATCGCTCCGAATGGACGATGCCATGCCCCGCCGTCATCAGATTGACCGCGCCCGGCTCGATCGTGACATGGCTGCCGAGGGAATCGCGGTGGTCGATTGCGCCTGCGAACAAATAGGTCACCGTCGCCAGATTGATGTGCGGGTGCGGGCGCACGTCGATGCCCTCCCCGACCGCCAAATGCGCCGGGCCCATCTGGTCGAAGAAGATGAACGGCCCCACCATCGTGCGCGGCCGCGCGGGCAGCGTGCGGTGGACCTTGAACCCGCCCAGATCATGCGTTGTCGGGGTGATCGTCAGCAGGAAAGGGTCATCGGTCATGCATCGGCTCCGGCATGGGTGGCGACGAGGGCAAGCAAATCTTCGGGGAAATAGGCTTCGTCATGCGCGGCGAGTTCTTCGGGGGTGAACCAGCGCCAGCGCGTCATCACCCGCTGTTCGAGCGCGGTATGCCCGCCGGTGTCGACCGCGTCCGACGGCGCCCGCACGAGGAAATAGCGTTCGTCGGCGCTCACCGGCACGCCCTCGATTGTCGTGAACTCGACGTAGCGCCGCGCAATCTCCGGCCCCGGATCGAGATCGAGCCCGGTCTCCTCGATCAACTCGCGCCGCGCCGCGACCGCATACTCCTCACCCGGATCGAGCGCACCGCCGGGGGTGCACCAGAAGGGCGGACGGTCATCGGGGTCGAAGCGGAACAGCAGCACCCGCCCCGCCGGATCAAGCAGGATGATCCGCGCGGCCGGCCTAGGCGTCAGCGTCATGCTTCCCCGGGCGCGCGGGCCTTGATCGCCAGCGCATGCACCGTCCCCGCCATCAGATCGCCGAGCGCGGCATTCACCAGCCGCTGACGCGCGAGCCGCGATTGCCCCGCGAATGCCGCGCTTTCAACGACAATGGTGAAGTGCGATTCGCCCGATCCGTCATCGCCCATATGCCCCATATGCTGGGCGCTGTCGTTGATGACGGCGAGATGCGACGGGGTGAGCGCGGCTGTGAGGCGCGCGGCGATTTCGGCGGCGACGGGGCCGGTGGCAGGATCGGTCATGCGACCTATATAATCGGTTTTGCAGATTCGGGGAGCCGCGTGACCAGCGAGCGTGAAAAGAAGGACCGACCCGCCGCGCGCTTCCACGGCCGCGTCGAGGGAACGGGGCGGCAATGCATGACGCCGGGCTGCGACGCGCCGGGCGAATTTCGCGCGCCGCCCGAGGAAGGCGCAAGGAGCGACGCGCCACCCGCCTATCGCTGGCTGTGCCTCGACCATGTCCGCGAATTCAACGCGCGCTACAACTTCTTCGCCGGGATGACCCCCGACGAGATCAACGCGGCGCAGCGCCCCTATGCCGGGTGGGAACGCGAGACGCGCGCCTTCGCGACCGCCGGCGCTGACCGCCCCCCACCCTGGGCCGACTTCACCGACCCGCTCGACGCGATCGGCGCAAGGTTCCGCGAGCGGATGCGCGAAGGGGCGATGCGGAAAGACGGGAAGCCGCTATCGGACGGCGACCGGCGCGCCTTGCGGGTGCTGGGGCTGGGGACCGACGCGGACCGGAGGGCGTTGCGGACCCGCTATTCGGAGCTGGTGCGGCAATATCACCCCGACCGGAATGGCGGCGACCGGGGGTTTGAGGGGAAGCTGCAGGATGTGATCGCGGCGTATCAGGCGCTGCGGAAGTCGCCGGCGTTTGTGTGAGGGGGAGCGGTAGCATTTGCGAGATGAAGGGTGTGAATGGCGGAGGTTCCGGTGTGCAGTCTTCGCGTCAGCTTTGCGTCAGACTTTTGGTCGGTAAGTCGGTACGCGACTGCGCCGGAGACTGTCGCTTGCCAATCGGAGCCCTTTTGGACATTTCGATACCGATGATGTGCCTTCCAGCGAAGGTCACCGCACAGCCTGTTTCAATTGAATGTCGGCTAGTATAGGAACGACTTGTTATTAATATAAGCATAGGAGGTCTTTCTTGGCCGCCCAAGAGAAAAGCTCGCCCGATCAGATGAATAAATCAGGACAAGCTTCAAAGGGGCCGGCGGAGGCGCCGAGCGAAGAGCATAAACTCTATGCGCCCATCGCGCGCTTTGGGTTTGCAGTGGCCGCGATTGCGACCGTACGGGGCCGAGGGGCGCGCCGGTTTTTGCTGAGCGCCAACGCGGCCAAGGCCGCTGTAAAGGCAGTCAGCGCACATTGCCAAGAGTTTGAAAGCGCTGTCAGGAGGAAGGTCGAGCGGTTAGGCTGGTCGGTCGACAAATTCGGTGCGAGCGATGGCTTATCAGACTTCGCCGTTGATACACGCTTGGGCGCCGTGTTCGACTTTACCGAATTCGTCATTCGTAACGAGACCCAGGACACAGAGCTGGTCCTGAGGTTCTGCGTAACTGTGTGCAATAAAAAAGAAACGAAAGCCACATCGGCGCTAGCGGAACCAAAAGACGATGACGAGCCGCTCTTCGTCTGGAGGGACGATAAGAGGCACGAGATGCCGCAGCACTCAAAAATCTGGGTCCGTTTCGCGTGCCTCAAGTTCTGCTCACTAACCTTTGCAGAAATGTCGCCGAAAGATATGCGAAGCTTTTTCGACCAAACGGAAAAACTCGCCGGTGAAATTAACCAGGCAATCTTGCCAACTTACAAGCGAGTGATCAGGGACATTGTTCAGAATCAGCCAGAAATTGGAAGAGCGCCAATTAGAATAAATACAGTCTTCAGGATCAAATCATTCACAGTGTCTACAAACGATGAAAATTTTCCAATAGCGTATCGAAAGATATTGCTTGGCGGTGCGTTGAACGATGTTCCACATGACTATGCAGTGCAGAAAAATCTCAAGGAATTAAAAAACGCTTTTGGTTCAAATACTAATGAAATTCTACCCGTAGATGATCTTAGTTTTACGCGAGGCATTTACTGGGTTGACCTGAAAGAAAAATGCGCGTCCCTTATCGGGATAGCAAACAATTCGCTCGATCAGGGAGGATTGGCTAGATCAGTGAGCGACGTGAAGTCGCTCAGGGCTGCGCCGAGCAATGTGATCGGCATTCTGTCCGGAACGATGTTAGCCGCCGCAATCTGATCGGGCCATAAGCGGGGGCCTCCCTTGAGCACGAATAATGCTGGCGTCAGGAAACAACTGAGCGCGCACTTGCGCTCGGAAGCTGCGGTAACCGAGACGATCGAGAACAGCATTAGGTTTCGACTGGGCGACCGTCTACGTGCCCTTGATCGAGAGACTGGCCCGGCCGACGCGGTAAATCGTCTTGTCGACGGCACGCTTCTTCTGTTCGACAAGGAGCGCATTTACCGTATGAGCGGTTCTGAGCGTGATGATAGAAGCCAGTTCAGCCACGACCAGCGGGCCGAGCGCTACACTCTAGCTTTTGTCGAGACAGAAATCGGAGTCGAAGACGAAGCAGGAAACAAGCAGAACTTCACCTATAAGGAGCCAGGCTTGGAGGGCATCCTCGTCGCTAAGACTCCAGACGTCGAGCCGAATATGCGTGAACACCTTGTCGAGAAGCTCGCTATCGCGCTGAAAGCGGAGCCGAGAGCTGACGCGGTGATGTATCCAGAGTTTGCTCTCCCGCCGGTTAAGATACGCTCCTTGGCGGCGAATTGGAATGGAACAAGTCGAACTGACTCGGAGATCGAACGCATTATCGACCGCCAACTTGAAGATAGTGCGAGGACAATGCTGGCCGAAGCTTGTTCGATGGCAGAATGCGCGGCCGATGCAGTCCCGTTCATTTTCTATGGGTCAACGCATTGCAAAGAAACGCGATATAATGTCGGCGTTGTTTCGCCTGGGGCACCTTTCGAACAAGACTTCAATCTTGTCTGCGAACGGGGCAATCCATTTACGCAGGTCGAACTTCTAACTGAATCTCGGCGGCACAGCGGCCCGATCGTTCACAAAAAGAGATTCCCGGCACGCCGCGCGGGCGAGGAGGCGCGCGTCCCGGATGACATGGGCTTTCGCCTATATCCGTCGAAAATCGGGTTTATCGCGGTAATGATTTGCTCGGATGCCATCGATATAAATCAGGTCTTCTATATCGTCCGGCACAACGAAAATGCCGATCGCGCGCGAAATTTCGACAGGATCGCACTTGTCATCATTCCCGCTTACACCCGCAGTGATCTGCTGCACTCATCCGCTAAGGATTTGTCCGAGCTCGCACATACGACGGTATTTGTTGGCAACGCCGTAGGTAAACTTCCTACAAAGAATGACCTGCGCAAAACCAAGTTTCCTGCTCCTGAAATTTACCAATGCGGAAAAGATGAGCATGAAATTGGGCCTAGAGGCATCGTTGATAAGCGAAGTTCATATGGCATTACTTACTACACTTTCAGTCCTGCGCTACCGTTCCGATAAGATGCGTTTTATGGTGCCCATGAAATATCTTACATTCTGTATGTGGTTTAATCTCGCCGAATATTATAAAGACACCTATTGATGTTGCATTATCAACCATAGACAGTTCTTAGGTGTCGGCCAGCCACCGAGCCGAAAGACACCACCCAGATGTAAGCGTGCATTTGGACTAGTGCTTCATAACGTCAAATAATGGGGCTACTCTGCTTGAGGTAGTCCCTCTACGACATCGAATGTGATATATGGATCGATACCGCTAATGCTTCCAATACGAGTATGTCAGTCTAATAGTTCAGTAATTGAACATTTGCTATCAAGCAAGCGACCCAATAATTGCCGACCCCAAAATATTACTTCCCCTCCCAATGTAGGAAAACCTCTGTCACCCTCGCCCCGCGCCGCCCGCGACTCGGGCCTCAGCGAGGAGATGACCCCCCTGCGATGGTCGTAACCTTTGACACTTTTCGCGGGCGAATGCCGCCGCCGCGCTCAGCCTTTCAGCGGCGCGCCGATCGACCAGTGATGGCCGAACGGATCGGCGACCTGGGCATAGCGATCGCCCCAGAACTGATCGCTTAGCGGCATGGTGACGCGCGCGCCCGCCGCCACCGCGCGAGCGAACCACGCATCGGCGTCGTCGACCTGCAAGTGCAGCGTGATGCCGCGCGGCGGCCCGCTATCGGCCTCGGCCGGATCGACATATTCGGGGAATTCGTCGTGCAGCATCAGCGAGGCGCCATTGATGATCAGATGCGCGTGCATCAACCGCTTGCCGTCATCGGCGACCATGCGCCGCTGCTCCACCGCGCCAAAAGCGGCGGTGTAAAAGGCAATCGCTTCGCTCGCGCGGGCATCGCCAATTTGCAGATGCGGGGTCAGGCCCGTCGTGGGACCCTGCGCGCCGTCGGTTACGGTATCGGTCATGCTTTTCCTCCCGGTTGGCCGATCGCCCTGCCCGGCGACTCGACCCCGCGAACATAGCCGACAACCGGGCAGGTGCGAACGCATCTCGACTTGGGCGCGTGGCAACGGCTAGGGGATGACTCGAAAGGCAATTCTCGCATGACCGATATTCCGAACACCCAGCCCGACAGCCGCACGACCACCGTGCTCGACGCGCCCGACAAAATGATCAGCGTGCGCGATCTGTTCGGCATCGACACCGACATGCAATGCCCCGCGTTCAGCGAATCTGACGAGCGGGTGCCCGATCTCGATCCGGCCTATGTGTTCGATGCCGACACGACGCTCGCGATTCTGGCGGGGTTTGCGCATAATCGCCGGGTGATGGTACAGGGCTATCACGGCACCGGCAAGTCGACGCATATCGAACAGGTGGCGGCGCGGCTGAAATGGCCGTGCATCCGCATCAACCTCGACGCGCATATCAGCCGCATCGACTTGATCGGCCGCGACGCGATTGTGCTGAAAGACGGCCAGCAGATCACCGAATTTCGCGAAGGCCTGCTCCCCTGGGCACTCCAGACGCCGACGGCGCTGGTGTTCGACGAATATGACGCCGGGCGGCCCGATGTGATGTTTGTGATCCAGCGCGTGCTCGAAACCGAGGGCAAGCTGACGCTGCTCGATCAGAACCGCGTGATCCGCCCCAACCCTTATTTCCGGCTGTTCGCGACCGCCAATACGGTGGGTCTGGGCGATACGAGCGGGCTGTATCACGGCACGCAGCAGATTAACCAGGGCCAGATGGATCGCTGGAACATCGTCGTCACGCTCAACTATCTGCCCGCCGCGGTCGAAGCGCAGATCGTGCTCGCCAAGTCAGGCGAATATGATCAGCCTCAGGGCAAGGCGACCGTCGACAACATGGTCCGCGTCGCCGATCTGACACGACGCGGCTTCATCAACGGCGACATCTCGACCGTGATGAGCCCGCGCACGGTGATCAGCTGGGCGCAGAACGCGCTGATCTTCGGCGATGTCGGCTTTGCGTTCCGGCTGTCGTTCCTCAACAAATGCGATGAGGCCGAACGCGCGCTGGTGGCGGAATATTACCAGCGCGTGTTCGGCAAGGACCTTCCCGAAAGCGTGGTGGGGAAGCATTGAGGTCTGCTCACGCGCACGGATCGTGGTCGTAAAACTCGACAAGAAATCGCGCGCCCGGCTCCAACGTGACATGGTGGACGAGCTCGGGTGGAATGACCCAGATTTCGCCCTGGGTCAGCCTCTTCGAGCACGTCTCGCCCGCTTCATACAGCACAGCGCCCGCAGTCACGCGGAGGAGCCCCCAAGAGCCCGCCTTGATGCGGTGATCGCGCAGCAAGCCGGCCGGGACAGTCAAACTGTCGAATTCTATCGTGCTGCGATACGGCACCGCCACGTCCTCAACCATTCGCCAAGGTGATGATGGCAAAGGCGACGCCGAACAGCGCGACCATCAGCGGTACGGTCAGAATCTGCGCGAAGCCCGCACCATAGCTCAGTCGCCCGGTTAGCGTCTCAAAGTCGCGGGTCGCGGCGGGCGTGGTATCGCCGACCGCCTTGAGCACGGTTGCGGTGCCGAAATACATCGCCGCATAAGCCGCCGAAATGACGATCACGAATACCGCGCCGCCGTCGCCGCGCGTGGCGGCGAGCATGGCGAGGAAAAACACGGCATAGGCGCTGAACATCACCGTCCAGATGCCGCGTGGCATTTCGAAACTGCGCGTCTCATGGCTGCGGTGCGCCAATTCGGGCGGCGGCGCGGCGTCGATCACGGTTGTGTAGGCGGGGTTAAAGGCGTTGACATCGATTTTCATGGTTCACCTCTTCGTCTGTGCGCCCGGCAAGACGCCGTCGCGGTGGATGGAAATGCCGAGCATCAGGCTGTTGGCGATGCGTTCGGCGCGCAGCTGGAAAAACGCTTCAGCTTCGGGCGTCGGCGCGAGATCGACCAAAGTCGTTTGCCACAGCGCGAGCCAACGCTCGAAATGCGCAGGCGTAATCTCGCGGATCGCAACATGCTTGAGCAGCGGATTGCCGCGAAAGCGCCCGCCCTCGATCGCAACCGAGGCCCAGAAATCCTTCATGCGCGCCAGATGCGGCGGCCAGTTGGCGACGCGCGCAGCAAAGATCGGGCCGAGCGCTTCGTCAGCTTGGATGCGCGCGTAAAATGCCTCGACCAGCCGGTCGATCAGCGCGTCGTCGATGCCCGCACGGGCTGCGGCATCGTGCTTGTTATCGCGGGCCGGGGTAACATCGGCGTTCATGGCTAAACCTTATAAGATGCATATCACTTGCATGATATAGGGCCATTGCATTTCAAATGCAATATTCTAAATGCATCTTATGAGACTAACGCTTCATACCGACTATGGGCTGCGCGTGCTGATGGCGCTTGCGGTCAGCAGCGAGCGTGTAACGATTGCGGTGATCGCCGACCGCTATGGCATCTCGCGCAATCACTTGATGAAAGTGGTGCAGCGGCTGGCACAGCTAGGGCTGGTGCACGCCGAACGCGGGCGCAGCGGCGGGCTGAAGCTCGCCGCGCTGCCGGACGATATCAATCTCGGCGCCGTGGTGCGGGCGATGGAGGAGACGGGCAACTTCGTCGAATGTCTCGACCGCGCGACCAATAGTTGTGTCGTTACGCCGGTGTGCGGCCTACGCGGCATTCTGGGCGGCGCGTTGCTCGCGTTCTTGCGGCATCTCGATCGCTTCACCCTCGCCGATCTGGTGCCGCAGCCGGGGC
The DNA here is from genome assembly GCA_964449575.1 of uncultured Stakelama sp. Classification (GTDB taxonomy): domain Bacteria; phylum Pseudomonadota; class Alphaproteobacteria; order Sphingomonadales; family Sphingomonadaceae; genus Sphingomonas. The sequence continues at coordinate 13,622 of CAYUYZ010000044.1, read as the reverse complement.
GGATGGCGGCCATCCTGCGGCTCGACGAGCTGACCGCGCCGGTGCCTTAGCCGACCCCTTCCCCGCACCAACTTTGCAATCGACCTTGCGCTCGACCAGAACCGCGTGATCCGGTCGATTCCGCAATTTCGGCTGTTCGCGACCGCCAATACGGTCGGCTTGGGCGATACCAGCGGGCTGTATCACGGCACGCAGCAGATCAACCAGGGCCAGATGGACCGCTGGAACATCGTGGTGACGCTCAACTATCTGCCCGCCGCCGTCGAAGCGCAGACCGTGCTCGCCAAGTCAGGCGAATATGATCAGCCGCAGGGCAAGGCGACCGTCGGCAATATGGTCCGAGCCGCCGATCTGACGTGGCGCGGCTTCATCAACGGCGACATCTCGACCGCGATGTCGCCGCGCACCGTGATAAGCTGGGCGCAGGTTGAAGCCGTTCCGCGTCGGTGTGGGCAATCAACTGGGCGATTTCACCACGGGGCCACTGATTTCACCGGCGTTGAACGCATCGGTATGAATGTTGAGCACGATCTTGCCGCGATCCAGCGCGGCGACGAACGCTTCGAAGCTTGCCTTAGACCCTAAGGTTGCCATTCCTTTGGCATAGGATTGCGGCCCGGTATCAACCGCAAATCCGGTCGGCGTCGGGGTGTAGCTCGACCCGAAAGGCAACGGAAAGGCGAGCACCGACGCGTTGGGATCGGCGAAATCGGTGTCGGCATATTCATGAAGGTGGACGGGGCCAATCGGCGCCGCGACCAATGTGTCCCAAAGCGCCGCCAACGGCATCCCCGTTACTTGCATCCGGACCGCGACGGTCTTGGCTTCCGTATCGACCTCGATCTCGGCCGTGGCAGTCGCTGTCGAATTGGTATGCGCCGACGCCGAATTCCCGCTGAGTGTCGCAGAATAGGCGATGATCCGCGCTTGCGCGGCGGTCGGTGCCAGCAACATCGCTGCCGCCAAAATTGTCAGTCCGGGAATGCGCATCGTCTCGCTCCTATCCACGCCGCTGGGTGTCGACTCGGCACCGCGCCAAGCTGCACTGGGGTAGATACGTTGACAACCGACGTTTGGACTTTCCATTCGAGCGGCTTGATCGATAAAGGGTCATAGCATGGCCACCGAAACCCCCCTCGATCGCTTCAAGACCGTGCTTGGCGGGGCGGCTCGCGCGCTGGCGGATGAGCCCGAGATCGAGCTTGCTTATACCGCCGACGCGCCGACGCAATCGGGCAAGCATATCAAGGTGCCGATGCCCGCGCGCGGGCTGCCGCCCGAGCAAGTCGCCGAGGCGCGCGGCTTTGCCGATGGCTTTGCGCTGCGGCTCAAGCATCACGACGCCGCGCTTCACCTGAGGGGCGCGCCGCAGGAAGCGGTGGCGCGCGCGGTGTTCGATGCGGTCGAAAGCGCGCGGGTCGAGGCGCTTGGGTCGCGCGGCTATCAGGGGATCACCGACAATCTGGAGACGGCGCTCGGCATGCGGCTGCGCGCCGACCCGATCACGCGCGCGCGGTCGGCCGACGAAGTGCCGCTGTCGACTGCCGTCAGCTTGATTGTACGCGAGCGGCTGACGGGGCTCGACTCGCCTGCGGGCGCCGCCGCCGGCCTCGCGCTCGTCCGCGAGTGGATTGAGGAAAAGGCGGGCGGCGATCTCGATGCGCTGGGGCTGGCGATCGACAATCAGGCTGCCTTCGCCCAGCTTTCGATGAAGCTGCTGCAAGACCTCGATCTGGTCGAAGGCGATCTGCTGCCCGACGACGCCGATGACGGCGGCAACGAGGACGAAGGCCAGGACGACCAGACGCAGGACGAAGGCGACGAGAGCGACGACGCCGGCGAACAGGGCGACGGCGAAGTCGAACAGCGCGGCGACAGTCGCGATTCCGAACAGCAGGAAGGCGAATCGAGCCAGCAGAGCGACGACAGCTTCGACGAAGCCGATGGCGAACCCGGCGACGAAGGCGAGGACGGGATGATGCCCGTGCGGCCCAATCGCCCGTTCAACGATTTCATGCCGCAGTTCGAGTATAAGACCTGGACACAGGCGTTCGACGAGGAAATCGCCGCGACCGAGCTGTGCGATGCCGAAGAGCTCGCGCGGCTGCGTGCCTATCTCGACCAGCAGCTCGTCCATCTGCAGGGCGCGGTGACCAAGCTCGCCAACCGGCTGCAACGGCGGCTGATGGCGCAGCAGAGCCGCAGCTGGGATTTCGACCAGGACGAGGGGCTACTCGACGCCGCGCGGCTGGCCCGGGTGATCGTCAACCCGATGCAGTCGCTGTCGTACAAGATCGAGCGCGACACCGAATTCAAGGACACCGTCGTCACCTTGCTGATCGACAATTCGGGGTCGATGCGCGGGCGGCCGATTTCGATCGCGGCGATCAGCGCCGACATCCTTGCGCGCACGCTCGAACGCTGCGGCGTGAAGACCGAGATTCTCGGCTTCACCACGCGCGCGTGGAAGGGCGGGCAGGCGCGCGAGAATTGGCTCGCCGCCGGGCGCCCGCCGCAGCCGGGGCGGCTCAACGATGTGCGCCACATCATCTACAAACAGGCCGATGAGCCGTGGCGCCGCGCAAAGCCCAACCTCGGGCTGATGATGCGCGAAGGGCTGCTGAAGGAAAATATCGACGGCGAGGCGTTGCTGTGGGCGCATTCCCGACTGCTGGCGCGGCGCGAGGACCGCAAGATCCTGATGGTGATTTCGGACGGCGCGCCAGTCGATGATTCGACGCTGAGCGTGAACAGCGGGTCCTATCTCGAACGCCATTTGCGCCAGGTCATCGGCTGGATCGAAACCCGCTCACCGATTGAGTTGTGCGCGATCGGTATCGGCCATGACGTAACCCGCTATTACAGCCGCGCCGTGACGATCATGGACGCCGAACAATTGGGCGGCACGATGATCGAGCAATTGGCCGGGTTGTTTGATAGCGATCGATAGTTTTGCTTTTGCCGATCAAGTAATGTGGCTAGCCTGAAGGCGTTTAGCTGGGGCGGGTCGAATGCCACTGACGCTCAACTGCATCGAGCCGCTCACCGCGATCTGTATCGGGGTAGGGGCGTGTGCGCTGGCGCCGTTCGACGCCGGATTGACGGCGGGCGCAGTGATCGGTGGCGCGGGCTTGTTCGTGCGCATCCGTGAGGGGCTTCGCAAACCCGGGTTGGACGAGCCGGACATTTTCCGGCGGCTGCAAAAGGAGGTCCTGCGCGATTGGGACCATTGGCAGAACACGCAGGAGCGGCGCGACGCGGTGACGCTCGCCGATGCAGCGATGACGCGCTGGTTGCCGACGGTGATGATGACCCGCGAGGAACTGGCGGCAACCGCGACCGAAAGCGGGCGGGATGACGAACGCTATCCGGTGATCGCGGCGCGCAAGATTGCGGATCGGTTGGGCGATCATGACCCCGAGTTCAAAGCGCCTAAGGAAGGTCAGCCTGAATCGCTGGCCCGCCAATTCGCCTGCGATGTCATCAAGCGCGCGCTGCGGGCGGCGAAGAATGATCGCGACTATGCCACTTTCCTGACGCTCGACATCGCGATCGAACTTGGCCGGGCGACTGAGGAAAATCGGCTTTATCTTGAGCAGATCAAATCGATCGTGGCGGACACCCGCGCTGACGTGGCGGACATCAAGAAGGATGTCGGCGCCCTTCCAGAGCAGATTGCCCAAGCGGTAGCGGCTCAGCTTGGTGCAATGATGGGGGAGGGCGCTGTCCAGCTCACGCAGATCAGGACAGACGTTCGTGCGGCTCTTATGGACCGGCCTGAAGCGAGCGAAGAGGATATCGTTAGCCAGGTTGCCTATCTTATCCGCAGTCGTGCCGAAGCATTGGCCCAACTCGAAGCCCTACCGGTTGCAGAGGATAATCGGCTCCGCTCGCTGCAGGTCGCGGTCGAGCAAGCGCTGGCGGCGAGCGACGATGAGGCGGCGCTGACGGCGCTGGACGCCGAGGAATCGGCTTATGCAGAGCAAGAGCAGGTGGCGGCTACCAAGCGTGCCGGTATCGCGGGAACCCGGGCGACGCTGCTGCTCGGTCGGGGCGACTGGCAAAGTGCGGATGCCGAATGGACGCGCGCCGAGAACCTGCTCGCGCCGTTCGACCGCGCGGCGGCCGATACCCTCGTCTGGCAGGCGACCGATAAATTGCTGGACCATGGCGAGATTTTCGGCGCGCGCGGCGCGCTCGACGCGGTGATCACGCGGGCACGGGCGATGCAAGCGCGGCTGCAGGGCGCCGCCGATCGCGCGGGCTTTGCAAGCTGGTCGATCTGGCTGGGCAATGCGCTCCAGACGCAGGGCGCGCGGACGGGGGGCGAGGCGGGGTTGGTGCTGCTGGCCGATGCCGTCGCCGCCTATCGCGCCGCGCTGGCCGTCTACACCGAAAGCGCGATGCCCGCCCAATGGGCGACGACGCAGAATAATCTGGGCATTGCGCTCAAGACGCAGGGCGCGCGGACGGGGGGTGAAGCGGGGCTGGCGCTGCTGGCTGACGCCGTCGCCGCCTATCGCGCCGCGATGACCGTGCGCACCGAAAGCGCGATGCCCGCACAGTGGGCGACGACGCAGAATAATCTGGGCACTGCGCTCCGCGCGCAGGGCGAGCGGACGGGGGGCGCGGCGGGGCTGGCGCTGCTGGCTGACGCAGTTGCCGCCTATCGCGCCTCGTTGACCGTGCGCACCGAAATCGCGATGCCCGCCGATTGGGCGATGACGCAAGAGAATATTGCGCTAGCGTTTGAGGCGATGGCGGCGCGGCGTGATGATCCGCTGCCCGAACTCCACGAGGCTGAGGTTGCGGTATTGGCTGCGCTAACCGTCTATACCCCTGAGCATATGCCCTTCTACCACGAGAAGGCGATCCGCCTCCTCACTCGCATCCGCGCCAAGCTCGCTGAGCACGGCAGGTGACCGGTCGCCTAACCTCACCCCCCGGCGGCTTCACCGGCCCGGTCAAGCGCTCGGTCACGATTGCCGGGCATGCGACCTCGATCAGCCTTGAGCCGGTATTCTGGGCCGCGCTCGAAGCCGCTGCTGCCGTGCACGCGCTGCCGCTATCGGCGCTCGTGGCCGAGATCGATGCGCTGCGGATCACCGCCCATGATCCGCCCAATCTCGCGAGCGCGATCCGGACGTGGTTGTTTGTAGCCGCCAATAATGAGAATAACTCGCAATAGCGTTGACAGTGAGAATGAGTCGCAATAACCCGGCGTCAACCGGAGGACATGATGCGACCCGAGATTCTTTGCCTGCTTGCCGCGACCTCCGCTCTCGGGCTGTTGCCCGCGCCCGCAATGGCTGGCCCAACGACCGCGCCCGCCCCCGTTGATCCCGAAGGCGACCGCGTCGATGTTACCGTCACGGGCCAGCGCAGCAGCTACGCAACGACCGAGACCAGCACCGCCACGCGTACCCCGACGCCGATCAAGGATGTGCCGCAGGCGATCACGTCGATCGAGCGCCAGCAGATCGACGATCAGGCCTTTCGCTCGATCAGCGATGCGCTGCGCTACGTTCCCGGCGCGATTGCCGCGCAGGGCGAGGGCAATCGCGACCAGATCGTGCTGCGCGGCAATAACTCAACCGCCGATTTCTTCGTCGATGGCCAGCGCGACGACGTCCAATACTACCGCCCGCTCTATAACCTCGACCGGCTCGAAATTTTGCGCGGGCCGAACGCGCTGACCTTCGGGCGCGGCGGTGGCGGCGGGGTGATCAACCGCGTCACCAAGACGCCGACGCTCGCCACCTTTGGCGGCGCAAGCGCCTCGGTCGACAGCTTCGGCGCCTGGTATGTCGACGGCGACCTCAACTACCGCCTGAGCGACAGCGTGGCGGTGCGCGCCAATGCCGTGCGCGAGGAATTCGCCAATCACCGCCAAGTCTATGGCGGGCATGTCACCGCCTTGAACCCGGTCGTCAAATGGTTCGCCGGACCCGACACGGCATTCACTTTGTCCTATGAATATGTCGATGACGACCGCGTTACCGATCGCGGGATTCCGTCGCTGAACGGGCGCCCGCTGACCGGGTTTCGCGACACTTTCTTCGGGGTGGCGGGCATTAACCGCACCCAATTCACCGGCAATGTCGCACGCGCCACGGTCGAGCACCGCTTTTCGGACGCGCTCAGCATCACCGGGCGGTTGCTCTACGGCGATTACGCCAAATATTACCGCAACGTCTTCCCCACCGGCCCGGTGGGTGGTGGCCGCGTGCCGGTGCAGGCCTATCAGGACACCACCGGGCGCGAAAATCTGCTCAGCCAAACCGATCTGGTCTGGCGCACGCACACTGGCGGGCTTGAGCACACCCTCTTGATCGGCGCTGAGTTCGGGCGGCAGCTTACAACGTCACAGCGGCTCAATGGCTTTTTTGACGGCGTTGCGGGCGCGTCCGCGGATCGGCTGACCGCAACGGCCGCGCTCGCCGATCCGTTTGTCGTGCCCCCGATCGTCTTTCGACCCGGCACCGGGCAGCGCGACAATGCCAGTACCGCGACGATTTTCGCGGGCTATGTCCAGGATCAGATCAAGCTCGGCCCGGTTGAGCTGCTCGTTGGCCTGCGCCACGATCGCTTTGACCTGAGTGTCAACAATCGCCTGACCGGCCAGCTATTCGCGCGCAGCGACGCGCTCTGGTCGCCGCGCGCGGGGCTGGTGGTGCATCCGGTCAAGCCGGTGTCGCTTTATGCGAGCTATGCCCGCTCCTACCTGCCGCAATCGGGCGATCAGTTTACGACGCTCGACGTGACCAGCGCCGCGCTCCAGCCCGAGCGGTTCGACAATTATGAGATCGGCGCGAAATGGGAACCCCGCGCCGGGCTGTTGATCGCCGCCAACGTCTATCAACTCGACCGCACCAACACCCGCGCCGCCGGGCCAGTGCCGGGGACCACGGTGCTGACGGGCGCGCAGCGCAGCCGTGGCGTCGAAATCGAAGCGCGCGGGGCGATCACGCCCGACTGGCAGCTAAGCTTTGGCTATAGCTATCAGGATGCGCGGATCACGCAGACGACGGCGGCGGCGTCGGCGGGGAGCAAAGTGGCGTTGGTGCCCGAGCATAGCGTGTCGGCTTTCACGCGCTACAATGTAACCAAGCGTTTCGGGGTTGGTGCGGCGGTCAGTTACTTCTCAGATCGCTTCGCCTCGATTTCGAACAGCGTGACCTTGCCGGGCTATGCCCGCGTCGATGCCGCGCTGTACTACAAGCTGACCAAGGCGATCGAAGTGCAGGTGAATGTCGAAAATCTGTTCGACGCGGGCTATTTCCCGACGGCGCACACCGACAACAATATCTCGACCGGCGCGCCGCTCAATGGCCGCGCGACGATCCGTTTCCGCTTCTAACGCCCGAGCAACACCCGCGCCTGCCCGGCGATCTGCGCGAGCATCGCCGCGTTGGGCGCGCTCGCCCGCCGCGCGCGATCAACCAGTGCGCGGAACTGCTGCACGCGCGCGCCATTGTCGGCGAGCCACGCCTCGACCGCGTGCAAAGGATCGGCGGCGCCCAGCCGCCCGAGGAAATCGAGCCGGATCTGCTGGAAATCGCGCGCGAGTCCGGCGATGAGCAAGCGCTCCCACGGGTCGCTCGAATTGATCCGCGCGGCATTGGCCTGCGCCCAGTCGAGCCCCAGCGCTTGCCCGAGCGTGGTGAAAGCGCCGGTCAGCACGATTTCGTCGATCCCCAGCCGCTGGCCGAGATCGGCGAGGCCCACTGCGCCGTCGAGTTCGAAAATCCGCGCGACCTTGTGCGCGAGGGTGGCAGGGGCACCGACCAGCTCAAGCCGATGGGCGATGCGATCGCTTTGCGCGCGCGCTTCGTCGCGCAGCAAAGTGTCGGTCTTGCGGGAAAGCGCGGCAATGCCGTCGCCGATGCGCGCGCGCACCTCGGCCGGTCCGGTGCCGGGACGGCAGACCCGAAGCAGATCGGCAATATGCGAGCGCGTGGCCACCGCCACTTCTTCGAACATCCCGATCCGCGCGGCTTCGGGCATCGCGGTCTGTTCGATCTCGGCCCACAGCGCGGGCAGCTCGAAGAGCTGCTCGACCACGACGAACATCGCCGCGATATCGGCCATCGCCGCGCCTTCTTCTTCGGCGAGCTCGAACGGGTGGAGCACACCCATCCGGTTGACGATGCGGTTGGCCAGCTTGGTTGCGACGATTTCGCCGCGCAGCCGGTGATCATCGATCGCTGTCGCGAACTGGGCCCGCATCGCGGGCGGAAATGCTGCATGAAGATCGGGCTTCAGCGCGTCGTCATGCGCCAGCGGGCTGCTTTCGATGGCGTCCTGCAGCGCAAGCTTGGCGGTCGCGAGCAGCACCGCTAGCTCAGGCCGTGTCAGCCCGCGCTGCTCCTGCGCACGGCGCAACAGATCGTCGTTCGACGCCAACCCTTCGACCCGGCGATCGAGCTTGCCGCTACCCTCAAAAATCTCGATCAGCCGGACATAGCTGGGGAGGCCCTGCGCGCCGTCATTCTCCATGATCGACAGGCCGAGCGTCTGGAGCCGGTTATCCTCGAGCACAATCGCCGCGACATCTTCGGTCATCGACGCCAGCAGATCATTGCGGGCGTCGAGCGCCAGCCGCCCTTCGATCACTTCGCGGTTGAGCGCGATCTTGATGTTGACCTCATTGTCCGAGCAATCGACGCCGGCCGAATTGTCGATGAAATCGGTGTTGATGCGGCCGCCGCGCGCGGAAAAGGCAATGCGCGCGGCCTGTGTCACACCCAGATTGGCGCCTTCGCCGATCGCTGTCGCGCGCAGTTCCTCAGCATTGACGCGAAGTCGGTCGTTCGCGGGGTCGCCGACCTGAATATTGTTTTCGGCTGCCGCCTTTACGTAAGTGCCGATACCGCCGAACCAGATCAGGTCGACTTGGCTCTTCAGGATTGCCGAGATCAGCGACACCGGGTCGAGTTCGCTCGCGGCGATGCCGAGCGCCGCCCGAATCTCGTCCGACAGTTCGATGCTCTTGTCGGTCCGCGCGAACACGCCGCCGCCTGCCGAGATCAGGGCTTTGCCATAATCGGCCCAGGATGAGCGCGCGAGCGAGAACAAACGCGCCCGCTCCGCCCAGCTCGCCATGGGATCAGGGTCAGGATCGAGAAAGATGTGGCGGTGATCGAAGGCTGCGACCAAGCGGATGGTGTTGGACAGCAGCATGCCATTGCCGAACACATCGCCCGACATGTCACCGCAACCGATCACGCGCACCGGATCGGTCTGCACATCGAGCCCGCGTTCGGCAAAGTGGCGCTGGACGCTGATCCACGCGCCCTTGGCGGTGATGCCCATGGCCTTATGGTCATAGCCGACCGAGCCGCCGCTCGCGAAAGCATCGCCCAGCCAGAAGCCGCGATCGAGCGCAATTGCATTGGCAACATCGCTGAAGGTCGCGGTGCCCTTGTCGGCGGCAACGACGAAATAGGGGTCCTCGCCGTCGTGAATCCGCACCCCCGCCGGGTGCACAACCTTGCCATCAACGATATTGTCGGTGACCGACAGCAACGTGCGGATGAAGATACGGTAGCTCTCGGTCCCTTCAGCAAGCCATGCGTCGCGATTGGCGGCATTGGGGAGCATCTTGGGATAGAAGCCGCCCTTGGCGCCGGTCGGCACGATCACCGCATTCTTGACGCGCTGGGCCTTCATCAGCCCCAGAATCTCGGTGCGGAAGTCATCGCGCCGGTCAGACCAACGCAAGCCGCCGCGTGCGATCGGCCCGGCGCGCAAGTGAATGCCTTCGACGCGCGGGCTATAGACCCAGATTTCGCGCCACGGCAGCGGCGCGGGCAGGCCAGGAACCACAGCGCTGTCGAGCTTGAACGCGAGCGCTTCGGTGGCGGCTGGCGCAAAGGCATTGGTGCGCATGGTCGCGTCGATGACCCCACCGATGCTGCGCAAGATGCGATCGTCGTCGATCGCGCTGACCGCTTCGAGGCCGTCGAGCACAGCAGCCCGGGCGGCGGCGACATCGGCGCTGCTTTTGGGATCATGCGCGGCGTCGAACTGCGCGATCAACGCGGCGGCGACATGCGGCGCGCGCCGGATCGCGTCGACCACCGTGACAAGGCTATAGGCCAAACCAGCCTGACGCAGATAGCGGAACCAGGCGCGAAACAGCACCACCGCGCGCGGTGCGAGGCCGGCATCGACGATCAGCCGGTTGAAAGCGTCGTTTTCGGCCTGCCCTTGAAGCACATCGGCAATCGCGGCCTCCAGCACCGCCGTATTGCCCTCCAGCGCGCCGGGTGCGGCTTCAGGACCCGCCTGAATCGCGAAATCATGGACAAAGCCCTCGGCCTCGTCGGAGAGCGCGGTCGGCACTTCCTCGATCACGCGGAAGCCAAAATTCTCGAGCACCGGCACGGCGTCCGACAGCGCCAGGGCGCCGCCATAGCGATAGATTTTCAACCGCACGCCGCTTGCGTCACGAAACAGCCGAACCGATCGCGCCTCGGGCGTTTCGAGCGTCGCCAGCCGCAGGATATCGCGTGCCGCTTCATCAGGGGTGCTGATCGCGCGATAGGCTTGCGGGAAAGTGTTAGCGTGGCGCAGCGCGAGCCGGGCCGCGCGCGCCGGATCGGCCATTTCCGCTAACGCCGCCTCGATCGCGGGTGCCCAGCCGCGCAGCATCCGCGCCAGCCGCTGATTGAGCGGCGCGACATCGGGCATGCGCCCCTCGCCGCGCAAATCAAAGGTATAGCGAATCATCGCCACCACCCCGTCTTCGAGCGCGATCGACCAGTTGAGCAGCGCGCCGTTGGACGCTTCGGCCAGCATTTCCCCGATTGCCATCCGGCGCGCGGTCGACAGATCGTCGCGCGGCAGCCAGACAAAGGCGAACATGTGCCGCCCGAGCGTCGAGCGCACCAGCACGATCTCGGCGCGCGGCCGATCCGCGAGCGACATCGCCGTCAGCGCGAGCGTCTCAAGGCTGCCCTGCTCGAACGCGGTCACCAGATCATGCGGCAGCGCGCCCAGCGCATGGCTCAGCGCCTTGCCGGTATGGCCCTTGGGATCGAAGCCGAATTTTGCTTCCAGCGCGCTCAGCCGTGCGCGCAGCACCGGCACATCCTGCGGCGGGGCGTGCAGCGCGCTCGATGTCCAAAGGCCGGCATGGATCGAAAGGCCGATCAACGCGTCGCCCTCGCGTACCGGCACGATGGCCAGATCGAGCGGCACATGGCGGTGGACGCTCGAAATCAGGTTCGACTTGACCAGCAGCGGCGCCGGATTGCCCGCCGCGAACCAGTCGAGCGCGAGCTGGCGCGAGCTATCGGCCAGGATCGGCACCGCCTGAACATTGCGGGCAATGCCGAGCCGGTCGGTCGTACCCGCGTCGCGCAGCCAATGTTCGTGGCCGAGCAGCGTGAAATGGCGCTCAAGGAACCAGTCGAGCAAGGCGCCGCCCTCGCGCTCGATAGGATTGCCGCTGCCGGTCAGCGTCGCGGCATCGGCTGCCATCACGTCCTGCAGCGGCTGCCAGTCGGCGACGGCAGCGCGAACGTTGCCCAGATGCCGCTCAATGTCGCCGAGCAGCGCCTTGCGCCGCCGCGCATCGACGCGTTCCATCTCGATATAGATCATCGATTCGGGCGTGCCCGACCCGACCTTGCTGAAGGTGCCGTCGTCGTCGCGTTCGATCGGCAGGACCGGGTGGATGATTCGGTCGATCGCAATGTCGTGCGCACCGATCGTCGCGGCAATCGAATCGACCAGAAACGGCATGTCGTCGTTGATGATCGCGAGCCGCATCTGGCGGTTCGAATCGTCGCCGCTGATCGTCTCAAGTTCCATCCGCGCCGTATTGGGCGGCCGCAGCCCGGCGGTGGCGGCAACGAAGCGCGCGGCCTCGGTCCGCTCGGCCGCGCCGAACCCCTCCAGCTCGCCCGGCAGGGCTCCTTCGACAAGCCGGACTGCAAGTGCGTCCGACAGCGATTTCAGCGTGGCGATCCCCATGGCCGCCGCTATGCGCCGCGTGGCGCGCTAGCTCAAGATCGAAGTCGCCGCAAAGCGTGCCTTGGTGGCGTGTTTAGCCGCCGACGCGGGCGACCGCGCGTTCGGTAATCGGATCATTGGTCGCGACGCTGCCGACAATTTCGAAATCGCCGTGCACGCTCTTGCGCGCGACGAGCACGACCAGTTCGCCCACCACCGCATCGACTTCGAGCATCACTGAGCCAAGGCTCGGCATCTCGGCGAGACGGGCACGCGCGACCGCACTGCGGTCGGGCTGGGCCGACGGGCGCTTGAGCGCGCGTTCAGCGGCGACAATGCCCTTGATCCCACCCTCGGCCATTTCGAGGAAATCGCCCAGCGCGCCCAGTGGCACGTTCGATCGGCGCGCATGCGTCAGCACCGCGGCAAATTCGGTGACGCGAGTCTTGTCGTAGTCGACGCCGAACACCAGCTTGACGATCGGCGTCATCGGCGCGCGCGCCTGTACACTCAGGCCCGCGTCGACGAGCAGCGCGGCATAGCCATCGGGATCGGCATCGGTTGCGGTTGAGAAATCATAGGCGCGGCCAAGCGCGCGGTAGAGCGCGGCGCGGCTGCGCGTGTCAGCGGCGCGCACGGCAGCGGCGCTCTGCTGCGCCAGGCTGAGCTGGTCAGCAAGCGCGAGTCCGCTGCCCATGTCGACCGGCTCCGCGCCGCCCTCTTCGGCGAAGGCATCGCTCTCGTCATCGATCGCCGCGCTCGGGCCGCTGGCCCAGGCCGGGGCAGGCGCAGCGACGGCGGCGCGCGGTGCGCTGCGTACGGCTTCGGCGACTTCAGCAACAAGTGCTGCTTGTGTGTCGGCGTCGACCATTTCCTTCCAGTTGATCACGCCATAGATGAAGTCGATCGTGTCCTCATCCGACGAAAACGGCATCAAAATGCCGCGATAGAGCGTGTTGTACCCGCGCGTGCCGACGAATTCGGCCTCAAAGCCAATCGGCGCGCGGTTGGCGATGATCTGGAGATAATGGTCAGTCAGCCGCGAGAGCAGCGATCGGCTCGGCACTTGGTTGATATGGGTAATCGACGAATCGAGCTGGCATTCGTCACGCAAAGCCCGACCCAGAAAACGGATCGCGGGATTGTCGATGCCGCCGGTGAAATCGAGCAGCACCGAATGCGGGCCAAAATCGGCGATATTTTCGGGATCGAGATCCTCGATCGACGGATAGGCGCGACCGCCGAGCAGCGACACCCAATGGTTATAGGCGCGCACATGCATCCGCCGTTCGTCGGTGCCGATGTCGAAATCGGCATTGTCGTCGACGCGCATATCGGCCTCGTCCTGTTGATCGCTGTCCACCCGATCGTCTTCGAACCCGCGAAGCGTATCCATGCACTCATCCCCATTGGGCCATTGCCCGCTATTCCGGATGCGTTGTGCCCGATTGTGGTAAACGACCGGTAAAGCCGGGGCGGGGGATGCGCGGAAGTTGCGCGCGACGTCGCTTTTCCGCGCGCCCGCTTGTCAGCCCTGGATCGAGGTGGTAAGCGCCGCCTCCGCAACCGGGGCCATCGCGCCTCTCGCGCGCCGCTTTAGCTCAGCTGGTAGAGCATCGCATTCGTAATGCGGGGGTCACAGGTTCGAGTCCTGTAAGCGG
>CAYUYZ010000043.1:0-24947 GCA_964449575.1 uncultured Stakelama sp. | reverse complement strand
TGCTGATGGACGGCCAGGGCAATTTCGGGTCGATGGACCCCGATATGCCGGCCTCAATGCGCTACACCGAAGCGCGGCTGACCAAGGCGGCAATGACGCTGCTCGGCGACATCGACAAGGATACCGTCGATTTTATTCCGAACTATGACGGATCGCGCGAAGAGCCGTCGGTCCTCCCCGCCCGCTTCCCCAACATCCTCGTCAACGGCGCGGGTGGCATCGCGGTCGGCATGGCGACCAACATTCCGCCGCATAATCTCGGCGAAGTCATCGATGCGTGTCTGGCGACGATCGACCGCGCGGTGGGTGGCGGCGATCCGCTGACGATCGAAGAGCTGATGGAAATCGTCCCCGGTCCCGATTTCCCGACGGGCGCGATCATTTTGGGGCGCAGCGGTTGCCGCAATGCCTATGCCGAAGGGCGCGGGTCGATCATCGTCCGCTCGCGCCACAAGATCGAGGAATCGCGCGGCGACAAGCGCTCGATCGTGCTCACCGAGATCCCTTATCAGTCGGGCAAGAACGCGCTCGTCGAAAAGATCGCCGAGGCCGCCAAGGAAAAGCGGGTCGAGGGCATCAGCGATATCCGCGACGAGTCCAACCGCGACGGCGTACGCATCGTCATCGACCTGAAGCGCGATGCGACCCCCGAAGTCGTGCTCAACCAATTGTGGCGGCATACGCCTGCGCAATCGAGCTTCCCGGCCAACATGCTCGCGATCCGCGGCGGGCGCCCTGAGACGCTGACGCTGCGCGACATCATCGACGCGTTCGTGAAGTTCCGCGAGGAAGTGATCACGCGGCGATCGAAGTTCGAGCTGCTCAAGGCCCGTGAGCGCGCGCACATCTTGCTCGGGCTGGTGATCGCCGTCACCAACATGGACGAAGTGGTACGGATCATCCGGGGTTCGGCCAATCCCGCGATCGCCCGCGCCTCGCTGGCGGCGCGCGAATGGCCGGTGGCGGAGATCCTGCCCTATATCCGCCTCGTCGAAGCGGTTGAGGCCGAGATCGAGGGCGACAGCTACAAGCTGTCCGACCTGCAGGTTCGCGCGATCCTCGAACTGCGGCTTCACCGCCTCACCGCGCTGGGGCGCGACGAAATCGGCGATGAGCTCAAGACCCTGGCCGAATCGATCACCGAGCTGCTCGCGATCCTTGCCGACCGGGTGAAGCTCTACGCGGTGATGCGCGAGGAGCTGGCCGAGGTCCGCGCCGCTTTCGCCACCCCGCGCAAGACCGAGATCGCCGCTGCCGCTGACGGCATCGAGGACGAGGATCTGATCGAGCGCGAGGCGATGGTCGTCACCGTCACGCTCCAGGGCTATATCAAGCGCACCCCGCTCGACACCTTCCGGGCGCAGGCGCGCGGCGGCAAGGGCCGCTCGGGCATGGCGACCAAGGACGAGGATGCCGTCACCAACTTGTTCGTCACCAGCACCCACACCCCCGTGCTGTTCTTCTCGACGCACGGCAAAGTCTATCGCCTGAAAGTGTGGAAGCTGCCCGAAGGCGGCCCGGCGACGCGCGGGCGGCCAATGGTCAACCTGCTGCCGCTCGCAGACGGTGAGACAATCTCGACCGTGCTGCCGCTGCCCGAGGATGAGGCTGAATGGGGCGCGCTGCACGTGATGTTCGCCACCGCCAAGGGCAATGTCCGCCGCAATTCGATGGATGCCTTCACAAATGTGCCGTCGAACGGCAAGATCGCGATGAAGTTCGACGGCGACGATTCCGAAGACACGCTGATCGGCGTGGCACTGCTCGATGCGGGCGATGACGTGCTGCTGGCGACGCGCGACGGCAAGGCGATCCGCTTTGCCGGCGATGACGTGCGCGAATTCCAGAGCCGCAACTCGACCGGCGTGCGCGGCATCGCGCTGAAGAATGGCGATGCGGTGATTTCGCTGTCGGTGCTGCACCGCGTCGGCACCAGCCAGGACGAGCGCGAGGATTATCTGAAGTTCGCGCCGTGGAAGCCCGAGAAGGAAGGCGATCCGGTGATGGACGCCGAGCGCTTCGCCGAACTGCAGGCGCGCGAACAGTTCATCCTCACCGTCTGCGCCAATGGCTATGGCAAGCTGTCGTCGGCCTATGATTATCGCCGCATCGGGCGCGGGGGTCAGGGCATCACCAACATCGACAACATCGGCCGCAATGGCCCCGTCGTCGCCAGCTTCCCGGCGACGCGCGACGATCAGCTGATGCTGGTGACCGATCAGGCCAAGCTGATCCGCATGCCGCTCGATTCGCTGCGCGTCATCAGCCGCGCGTCGGCGGGCGTGCGGCTGTTCGACGTCGGCAAGGATGAGCATGTCGTCAGCGCGGCGAAGATCAGCGAAAGCGATGACGGCGGTGATGATGGTGCGGTGGCGGAGCCCACGGCCGACGCGGAGTGATCGTCAGTCGAGCCTTGGCTCGACGTCCATCGCGCTGTGGAGCACGCGGGCAATTTCGATCGCGTCGCCGTTGATGCGGAAGAATATCAGATGCGCGCCGACCGTGATCTTGCGATAGCCGGGGCGATAATGATCGGCGGGGGCCGCTTGCATCGGCGCTTTGGCGGCGGCAGTAACGGCGGCACGGATCGCGCGTAGATAGCGCGCTGTTTGCGCGGCACCCCATTTCCGCCGCGAATGATCGCGGATCGCGTCGAGATCGCTGAGTGCCTTGGTCGCCCAGCGTTGCTTCATGCGGCGCGGTCGGGGCCTTCGGCTTCAACGTTAGCGATATAGGCATCGAAGTCGAAATCATCGACAAAACCGCTCGCCTCGCCTTCCTCGATCATCGCGCCGACCTGCGCGATCCGCTGCTGCCGCGCCTCCACCAGCCGCAGCCCTTCGCGCACGACTTCGCTGGTCGAGCCGTAACGGCCGCTGGCCACCAGATCGGCGGTGAACTTCACCCAGTGATCGCTGAGTGCGATTGACGTGTTGCGCATGGTCGCATACCTCCGCCGCCAAATTACCAAGATTGGGTAACGCATGCAAACGCCGACCGCTTACAAAGTGCTGACCGCCGATCAGATGGCGATGCTGGAGCGCGACGCGGTCTTTGCGGGCGCGCCGATCGACGTGGCCGATGGCTATATCCATCTGTCGACGCAGGCGCAGTTGACCGAGACCGTCGACAAGCATTTCGCGGGGCAAAGCGATCTGTGGGTCGCCGCCGTCGATCTCGACGCGATGGGCGAAGCGGTGAAGTGGGAGGCGTCGCGCGGCGGGCAGCTTTTCCCGCATCTCTATGCCGCGCTGCCGCTGGCGGCGGTGTTCGCGTACAGCCCGCTCGAGCGCGATGAGGCCGGGCAAGTGAAACTGCCGGTCGCGGGATGAGCGCGGCAATCGTCGCAGCCATAGTCTCTGGGACATATTCCCTGCACTGCCGAATCGGGGCATAAAGTGCACCCCAAGGAGACTGAAATTCATGGATATCGACGCCATCCTCCGCACCGAAATCAAGGACGCGATTGCCGCCAAGCGCGCGGCGGGGCTTGCCGTCGATCCGCATCAGCTCGCCGTCGAAATCACCGAGAAATGGGAAGAGCCCAAGGGCCGCGGATCGGGCAATTGGCTGTACCAGACCCGCGATTCGCTGCGCGCGAGCATCGAGGCGATTTTGGCTGAGGGGGACTGATACCCACTTTTCAACCTGACCCGCTCGTTTCGAGCGTAGTCGAGAAACAAGCCAAGAGGGACATCGCCTGTGGCCTGTTTCTCGACTTCGCTCGAAACAAACGGTGTGGAACGGTGTAGGTTGAGATTAGGCACGCGCTAACCCGTCCCCGCCCCTCGCCGCAAATACGCAACCACGCCCCACGCAATCATCGCCTGCCCGCCGAAATAGAGCGGCCACACCAGCAGATCGGGCGCGGCCGAGTGCGCGAGCGGCCCCATGCGCGCGAAGATCAGCAAGTCCGACACCGCGAAGAACAGCGCGCCGCGCGACACCAGCAAGCGCGGGAAACGGCTGACCCACGCCGCCGCCGCCATCAGCGCGAGCCCGCTCGCGTAAAGCGCGATCCCCGGCGCGGCCGCGCGGTCAGCGGGGAGGAACCAGGCGATGGCGGGGATCAGCACCAGCCGCCCCACCGCGATCGGTGCGCTCGCGCGCAAATCCTCCCGCCGCCACGCCCAATAGAAACCCGCCGCGAGCAGATGCCCGGCGAGGAATGCGACCGCCCCCACCGTCAGCCCCATCGCATCGAGCAACACATCGCCGGTCGCGCCGAAGGCGAGCACCGCGGCAATCACCCAGCCGCTGGCCGAACGCGCATTGAGCGCCGCCCACAGCGCGAGCAGCCCGACGCCAAGGCCTTTCCACGCGGTGAGCGCAGCGCCATCGGACAATACCCAGGTCGCGGGAAAATAACTCGCGCCCGCCGCGACCGCGATCCAGAAAAGCCAGCGAAACTGCATATCCGCCCTTCCCTGCCTGAATTGCCGGGCCGGGGGAAGCGCCGGTTCGGGCGCTGAAAGGTTACAAAGGTTATGACCATCCATAGGGGGGTAGCGCGGGGTGAGGGGCGCAGCGGTGGCGGGAAAAGCCACTGGTACTGGTGCGCTCGCGTGCATCGTGCGTCGATCCTCCTTCCCCTGCTCAATAGCAGAATCGGCATTGAGGGTAAAGAACAAATACGGAACATTGGCCGCCCCCCCCACTGCCGCGGCTTCGGTATCAAGGACCACAGTGGCCCCGGGCACAGGGCCGGGGTGAGGAAGGGGGTTGATGTCATCCCCCCTCCCCCCAACCGGGAACGCAAAGGCGTCGGCGTCGTCATCCCTGGCTTGACCGCGCCACTTCATTCCGATATTTCTGTTTTAACAGAAAGAATCGATATGGGTATCCTCGACCATCCCGACGCCAAGGCCTTCATCCTCCATTGGGGGGAGATGGGGACCTATTGGGGCGTCAACCGATCGGTCGCGCAGGTCCATGCGTTGCTCTATCTGTCGGACCGACCGCTCGATGCCGAGACGATCGTCGAAACGCTTGGCCTCGCGCGGTCGAATGTGTCGACCGGGCTGAAGGAATTGCAGTCCTACGCGATCGTCCGCCGCGTCCATGTCGAGGGCGACCGGCGCGACCATTTCGTCGCCGAGACCGACCTTTGGGAAATGCTGATGCGCATTTCCGCCGAACGCAAACGCCGCGAGATCGACCCAACGATCGAACTGCTCGCGGAACTGACCGAGCGACTGAAAGCCGATCCGACCGCGCCCGCCCAGTTACGCGAGCGGGTGACGCGGATGCACGAATTCATCGCGACGCTTGCCAATTGGTACGAGCAGGTCCGCACGCTGCCCAAGCCCACCTTGGTCACGCTGATGAAACTGGGCAGCCGAGTCGCGCGGTTCATTCCGGGGGGAAAGAAGCAGGCCTAGGGGGTCAATTCGATCAACTTTTGCACGCCCATTTATTTCTGAAATTCCAGTAATGATAGAAAGGAAGATCAGCATGAGCAATCACCACACCGCGCTCACCAAGGCCGAACGGGCCGCGATCAAATGGCGCGACTTGGCGCCGATGCACTGGCATGACGGCGTGATCGAATGCTGTCATCCCCTGCCCTGGCTGGCCGCGAGCTGGTGGGGCGCCGCGCAGGGGCTGTGGTTCATCGCCATCCCGGCGTCGTTTATGTTCTTCCTGACGGCGCTGCGGCTCAATCATGAAGCGATCCACGGCAATCTCGGGTTTCGCGCGCGTGGTCACCGCGTCGTGCTGCACGGCCTGAGCGCACTGATGCTGGGCTCCAACAATGCAGTCGCGTTCAACCATTTGCAGCATCACCGGCACATCGGCACGCCCGATGATCTGGAGGGCGCCTGCGGGCGGATGACGGCGGCGCAAGTGATCGCGCATGGCCCGCTGTTCCCGCTGCGGATGCACCGGGCGGCGTGGCAGCAGGGCGGCGCGGCTTTGCGTCGGCGGATGCGCATCGATCTCGCGCTCAATCTGCTGGTCGCGGCGACCGCGCTGATGATCGGCGCGCCGTTTCTGCTCTATCACCTCGCCGCGATGATCGTTGCGCAGTGCCTGACGGCCTTCTTCGCGGTGTGGATTACCCACCACGATTGCGCACCGGGCGAAATTGCCCGCACCCAACGAGCGCCGCTCATTAACCTGCTGAGCTACAACATGCTGCTGCATCTGGAGCACCATCTGTTCCCCGGCGTGCCGGTGCGGCGGCTGGGGATTCTGGCGCAGCGGATCGCGGCGGCGACGCCAGACTTTGCACGGGGCAATGCGCTGGTGGTGCCGGAGCCTCGGCTCTTCGGTCCAGCACGCGCCCGGCTGGCGCACTGAAATCAACACTGTCCACTTGAAAAGCAAAGGAATCGATCATGGTTGAGACTGTCTATGCGCTGTATCTGATCATCACGATCGCCATCACCATCTGGGTCGCGCGCACGCTGTCGCGCAACGGCATCGTCTTTCTGGAGCAATGCTTCGGCCAGAATGACGTGCTCGCGAAATCGACCAACCATCTGCTCGTGGTCGGCTTCTACCTCGTCAATATCGGCTTCATCACGCTGACGCTCAGTCTGGGCGCGGAGCCGGAGACGATCACCGGGGCGATCCGGTTCCTCAGCAGCAAAGTCGGCCTTGCCGTGGTCGTGATCGGGCTGATGCACTTCTTCAACATGGGCGCCGTCGCGCAATTCGGGCGGAAGGTGAACGCGTGGATGGACGGTCGCGCGGCGGCGGCATGATCCAGTCGCAGCAGTTGGCGTCGACCCAATAAGATGGAGACTGATATGCGGGCTTACTCGACGTCGCCGACGCTCATCCCTGCAAGCCTTGCGGCAGGGCCAGTTTTTCTGCTCGGGCTCGCAATCGCCTTTTGGGCATCGGAACCCACAGCGACTTGGTCGCCGATGATGACGCAGGAGCTGATCGCACTGCCCTTTCAGTTAATTGCGCTGGGCGCGGTAGCCTCGATCGTCGGCTTGATTCTAGGCTTCCTACCAATCTGGATCGGTACCAAGGTGATGACCTGGCTCAGCGAGGACAATGAAGGCATGCAATTGCCGATCGTCTGGGCGATCGTCGGCGGGCTGGCCGCCGGCGTGTCGGCATGGCTTGCGCTCGGGTCCGACAACTTGGCCGCGCAAGGCGGAGCGATCGCCTTCAGCTTTACGGGCGCCGTGTGCGCGCTCCTCAGCCGCGTGAGTAGCGATTTTGCGCTGCGTCACGCGTCAGGATGATCGACAGTGCGCCAAGCTTGGGCGGAACTTTGCCTATCGCGCGCTAATCATTATGAGCCAACCATGACCCACGACATCCACATCATCGGCGGCGGGCTGGCCGGTTCGGAGGCCGCTTGGCAGCTCGCCGAGGCCGGACTCGCCGTGAAGCTGTCCGAAATGCGCGGTTCGGGCAGCACCACGCCCGCCCACCACACCGATGGGCTCGCCGAGCTCGTCTGTTCGAACAGCTTCCGCTCGGATGATGCCGAGCGCAACGCGGTCGGGTTGCTCCATGCCGAGATGCGCGCGCTGGGGTCGCTGATCATGCGCGAGGGCGATGTCCATAAAGTCCCGGCAGGATCGGCGCTGGCGGTCGATCGCGATCGGTTTTCGGACGGGGTGACGGCAGCACTCTCCGCGCATCCCAACATCACGATCGTGCGCGAGCGCGTCGACACCCTCCCTGACGGCCCCGCGATCATCGCCACCGGGCCGCTCACCGCGCCCGGCCTCGCCGAGGCGATTGGCGCCGAGACCGGCAAGGATGCGCTCGCCTTCTTCGATGCGATCGCCCCGATCGTCCACCACGATAGCATCGATATGTCGGTCGCGTGGATGCAGTCGCGCTGGGACAAGACCGAGACCAAGGATTACATCAACTGCCCGATGACCAAGGACCAGTATCTGGCGTTCCACGCCGGGCTGATCGACGGCGAGAAGACCGAGTATAAGGAGTGGGAGAACGTCCCCTATTTCGAAGGCTGCATGCCGATCGAAGTGATGGCCGCGCGCGGGGTCGATACGCTGCGCTATGGGCCGATGAAGCCGGTGGGGCTCGACGATCCGAAGACCGGGCGCTGGCCCTATGCGGTGGTGCAACTGCGGCAGGATAATGCCTCGGGCACGCTCTGGAACATCGTCGGCTTCCAGACCAAGCTGAAGCATGCCGAGCAAGTGCGGCTGTTCCGCACGATTCCCGGGCTGGAAAATGCCGAATTCGCGCGGCTGGGGGGCTTGCACCGCAATACCTTTATCCGCTCGCCCGAGCTGCTCGATCCGACGTTGCGACTGAAGGCGCGGCCGGGGATTCGCTTCGCCGGGCAGATCACCGGGTGCGAGGGCTATGTCGAGAGCGCCGCCATCGGCCTGCTCGCGGGGCGCTTCGCGGCGGCGGAGTTGCGCGGCGAAGTGCTGACGCCGCCGCCGGTCGAGACGGCTTTGGGGGCATTGCTCCACCACATTACGGGGGCGGCGGAGGCTGAAACCTATCAGCCGATGAACGTCAATTTCGGGCTGATGCCGCCGATTGAGGGGCGGACGAAGAAGGCGGATCGGAAGTTGCTGTATACGGCGCGGGCGAGAGAGGCGCTGGCGGGGTGGTTGGGGGGTTGAGGGTCGAAAGAGAGCAATCCTAAGCTCCCCCGTTCGTGTCGAGCGAAGTCGAGACACGGGCCCGGGGCGAGTCGCGTGTGGCCCGCCCCTCGACTTCGCTCGGGACGAACGGAGGTGATCGGTCATGCGCTTAATTCTCGTCGTCTGCACCCGCCGGCGCCGCAGCCACCGGCGGGCACGCGCATTTCGCCTTGGGCCGTGCTTTGCGCACCACCGCCGTCGTCGCGAATTCGGCCGGGGTCAGCGCGCCTGACTTGTCCTTGTCGGCGCCGGCGAATTTGGTGGTCGCCTTGATCGCCCATTCGTCGAAGTCGAGCTTGCCATCGCCATTGGTGTCGAGCTTGGCGAACGCCTTCTTGCGCGGCATCAGATATTCGTCGCGGGTGACGCTGCCGTCCTTGTCCTTGTCGACGCGGCCGAAGCGTTTCTGCTCGCGCGTCTTGGGATCGGCTTCGGGGACGCTATCGGGCAGGCTGCCGGGATCCTCGGCGGTCTGCGGGAAGGCGGGCAAGACGCGCTGGACGCCGCGATTGGCCGAACCCGAGGTGAACCAGAATAGTCCGGCGCTTGCGAGCAGCAATGCCGCCAATCCGCCTGCCAGATATCGCCACATCGCGTGCCTCCCCTTGCCCTTCTCTTTCTAGCCGAGCGGCGCGTCGAGCGGAAGACTAACGCCCGGTTATCCGATGCTTGAGCATGCGCAGCACGCGGCCGGGGGCGCCTCTTGGCTCGCGGTCGGCGCGGCGCAGGTCGCGCTCGGCGAGCACGGCGATGGCGCCGAGCGGGCGGGCTTGCGAGCGCCAGCGCGGGGCCAGGGCTTCGGCGAGCAAGGGCGCGGCCAGCGCCCGCGCGCGCAGCGCCGTTTCGGGATCGCGGACATGCGCGGCGAGATCGACCAGCGCCCAGCCCTGCCCCGCCGCGGCGAGCGGAGCGGCCTGCGCGCCGAGCAGCGTCCCCGCCAACACGAAGAGCGCACCGCGCCCGCCCGCATAGGCGAGCAGATCGGCGTCGCTCAGCGGATCGGGCACCAGCAGCGCTTCCCAGCCATCGGTCATCGCCGCGAGTGCCTGCCCGCTCACGCCATCCGGCAGCACCTGCGCGGCAAGCGCCGCGAGCAGCGGCTGGGCGGGCGGCGGCGCGGTGTCGAGTCGCAGCAGGGCTTCATACCACCAGGTCAGCCGCAGCCGCGCGACCATCGGGTCCTTGGCTTGCCGCAAGGTCGCGCCGAGCTGCGCATCGAGCGCCCAGAGCGCCGTCAGCCCCGCACGGCGCGTAGGTGGCGCATAGCTGAGCGACAGCGCGACTTCGGGGTCGGTGGGCGGCGGCAAGGCGGGGCTCATGCGCGTCCCATAGCGAGGTAAGCGCGATGTTAACCAGCCTTGCTTAAGCCAATGCAACCACAGGCGCAGTAACGCGACGATCGAAGAACCTTGTTTGGGCTGAAAAACGGTATGACCGATAGCGGCAACTCGCGCCGGGGCGTGATGCAATTGCTCAACCGCATGGCGCGGGATCAACGCGGCAATGTGCTGGCGATGTCGGTGCTCATCATCTTCGTTACGGTTGTCCTTGCCGGATCAACCGTCGACACCGCGCGGCTGTACCTCGTCAAGGCGCGGCTGCAACAGGCGTGCGATTCGGGCGTGCTCGCCGGGCGCCGCTTCATGGTCGACAGCGCGAGCACGACGCTCGAGGCCAATGCCAGCACGCAGGCGACCAATTTCTTCAACAATAATTTCAAGGCCGGCTGGCTCCAGACGACCAGCATCAGCTTCATCCCGGCCAAGACGGCGAATAATCGCGTCTCCGCCACCGCATCGGCCGTGGTGCCGATGACGCTGACCCGCCTCTTTAACATCATCCATCCCTCGGTCTCGGTTCCGGGATCGCAAACGATCAACGTCACGTGCGAGGCGCGCTACGATCTGGCCGATACCGACATCATGTTCGTGCTCGACACCACCGGATCGATGGCGTGCCTGCCGAGCGAAGACAACGCCACCTGCTCGTCGACGGTCGGCAGCCAGGGCACGTCGGCCTATACCCGCCCCGCAGATTCGGCGCTCGGCGCAGGATCGGGCAGCGTCAACGATAGCGTCGCGGGCTATCCGGGATCCTTCGGCTATTATGTGAACGAACGCTCGGGATCTCGCATTTCGGCGCTGCGCACCGCCGTGATCAGCTTCTACAACACGATGGCGGCGAATGTTCAGCCGGGCACCAACATCCGCTATGGCTTCGTCACCTACACCTCGGTCGTCAATGCCGGGAAGGCAATCCAGTCGATCAACCCGCAATTCATGGTCGGCGGCGCCGGCAATGCGACGACCAACTGGACCTATCAATCGCGCCAGGTGACCGCCGACTATCAGATCTCCGCCACCAACACGACATTCACCGGCCGAACCTCGGCCCAGTGCAATGCCTTGATCCTCCCGCGCAATCCCGCGACGGCGCTGACCTATAACACGTCCACGCAGCAAGCGACCGAATCGACCGTGAGCTGGTCAAGCGGCAGCGGTGGGACCTGTGTCGTGACGGCGCGCGTCTATGGCCCGAGATGGACCTATGGCCCGACATCCCATAATGTCAGCAGCTTCCTGACCAATGCGTCGGTCGACGATCCGACGCGGGTCGATACCGGGACCGCGAGCTGGCAAGGCTGCATTGAAGAGCGCGACACGACGGCGTCGGCGAGCTTCGACATCAATAACCTGCCCCCCGACCTCGATCCCGATCTGGTCCCCACCAACGACGCGACCCGCTGGCGTCCGGCGTGGCCCGAAATCATCTATGGCCGCAACTACACCGGCGGCACCTATGGCTACACCAGCACCGGCACGACGACGTCGAACGGCGACACCAACAGCATCGCGATCGGCCTGTCCTATGCCCGGTATAACACCGACCAGCTGTTGCGGGCCGGGTGGTTCAGCTGTGGCAAGCCCGTTCGGCGGCTGGCGACGATGTCGCTGACCGACGTGACCAATTACGTCAACGCACCCGATTTCCGCCCGATCGGCGGCACCTATCACGACACAGGCATGACCTGGGGCGTCCGGATGATTTCGCCCAACGGCATCTTTGCCAATGACACGGCGGCATGGCCCGGGCGCAATCCGCCGAACCGGGTCATCGTCTTCCTGACCGACGGCGCCATGGCGCCCAATGTGACGATCTATGGCCAATATGGCGTCGAATATTTCGACCGGCGCGCCACCGGCGGCACCTTCGCCAGCCAAACCGATTATCACAATGCACGCTTCCTGGCGCTCTGCGCCAAGGCCAAGTCGATGAACATCAGCATCTGGACCGTGGCACTCGGCCTTGCCGCCACCACGGAGCTTCAGCAATGCGCCAGCAACCCCCAGCAGTCGCTGTCGTCGACCAGCGGCAGCGATCTGAACACCCAGTTCCAGTCGATCGCCCAGCGCGTGGCGCGGCTGCGGGTGTCGCAATGATCGCGTCGCTGCGCCGCCTGTGCCGCGACAATCGCGGCAATGCGATCACCGAATTCGGCCTGATCGCGCCCGTGATGCTGTGCCTGTGGATGGGCCTGGGCGATGTGTTGTACCAAGCCTATCTGCAGAGCGTGCTCAACGGCGCGGTGCAAAAGGCAGGCCGCGATTCGGGTATCGAAGGCGGCGCAACCAATGGTTCGACGATCGATGCCAAAGTGCAGACCTCGGTCCGGCAATTGGCACGCTCGGCGACATTCAGTTCGACGCGCCGCAACTATGACAGCTTCACCGAAGTCGCGCCCGAGCCATTCACGGACACCAATGGCAATGGCGTGCGCAATCCGGGCGAATGCTTCACTGACATGAATGCCAATGGCACTTGGGATAGCGATCCGGGCACGAACGGCCAGGGCGGCGCCAATGCGGTCGTGCTCTACACGATGACGGTTACCTATCCCCGCCTGTTCCCGATCTGGGCGTTTGTGCCGGGCTTCGGGGGATCGCAAACGATCAGCGCGACCACGCTGCTGAAGAACCAGCCCTATTCAACGCAATCGACGACGACGGCCGTGACGGTGTGCACATGAAGCGCGTTCTGCCCCTCCTCCGCCAGCTTCGCCGCAATACCAGTGGCGTCGCGATGGTCGAATTCGCGGTGACGCTGCCGTTCATTGCGGGCTTCGCGCTCTATAGCATGGAGCTGACCAACTACGCGCTCGTCAACATGCGCGTGAACCAGATTGCGCTGACGCTCTCCGACAATGCCTCGCGCGTGGGCACCGATGCGACGCTGACGACGCAGCAATTGCGCGAAGTCGACATGAATGACGTGCTGCAGGCCGCGCGCTATCAGGGTCGCGGTATCCGGCTGACGACGTTCGGGCGGATCATCGTATCGAGCGTCGAAAATGTTCAGCAAACCTATGACGCGGCACCGGTCCAACGCGTGCACTGGCAGCGTTGCATCGGCCTGCGCAGCGGCGCGGGGTATGACTCACGTTATCCGACGACAACGACCGCCGGAACGGACGCGACCGTCGGCAATGCCGGGAGGACCGAAGCTGCCGGTGTCGGCGATCCCGGGTCGCTGATTTCAGCGCCAGCGGGGTCGGGGCTGATGTTCGTTGAGGTCAACTATGACTATCAACCGCTGGTGAGCGGCTATTTTCTCGGCGCGACGCAGATACGGTTCACCTCGTCTTACATCATCCGCGACAACCGTGACTTGCGCCAGATTTACAACCCGAACCCGGCCGCAACGCGATCGACCTGCAACATCTACGCGGCCTGAGCGGGCGGCTCAGCCCCGGTAGCAGACCTTCTTGACCGCGCTCACCACCCGCGTGGCGTCGATCAGCGCGAGCTTTTCGAGATTGGCGGCATAGGGCAGCGGCACGTCTTCGTTGGCGACGCGCAGCACCGGCGCGTCGAGATCGTCAAAGCCTTCCTCCATCGCGATCGCAATGATTTCCGACGCGATCGAGCAGGTCGGCCAGCCTTCCTCGACCACCACCATCCGGTTGGTCTTGGCAAGGCTGTCGAGCACCGCGCGCTTGTCGAGCGGACGCAGCGTGCGCAGGTCGATGACTTCGGCATCGATCCCCTCGCCTGCCAAGGTCTCGGCGGCTTCGAGCGCGAGTCCGACGCCGATCGAATAGCTGACGATCGTCACATCCTTGCCCGCCCGCATGATCCGCGCCTTGCCGATCGGCAGGACATGGTCGTCGAGCTTGGGCACGTCGAAGCTGCGGCCATAAAGCAGTTCATTCTCGAGGAAGACGACCGGATCTTCGCTGCGGATCGCGGCCTTCATCAGCCCCTTGGCATCGGCGGCGTCATAAGGCGCGATGACGATCAGGCCGGGGACGCTGGCATACCAGGGCGCGTAATTCTGGCTGTGCTGCGCGCCGACGCGGCTGGCGGCGCCATTGGGGCCGCGAAACACGATCGGGCAACGCATCTGGCCGCCCGACATGTAATTGGTCTTGGCCGCCGAATTGACGATGTGATCGATCGCCTGCATCGCGAAGTTGAAGGTCATGAACTCGACGATCGGACGCAGACCGCCCATCGCCGCCCCCGTGCCGACGCCGGCAAAACCATATTCGGTGATCGGCGTGTCGATGACGCGCTTGTCGCCGAATTCGTCGAGCAGGCCCTGGGTGACCTTATACGCGCCCTGATATTGCGCGACTTCTTCGCCCATCACGAACACGCGGGGGTCGCGGCGCATTTCCTCGGCCATCGCATCGCGCAAGGCTTCGCGGACGGTGGTCTTGACCATTTCGGTGCCCGCCGGGATTTCGGGATCGGCGAGCGTCGCAGGCTTGCTCGCAGGTTGCGCACCGCTGGTGGCGGCCGCTTGCGGCGCAGCGGCGACCGGTGTGGCAGCGATTGCGGGTTCTGGTGCGGGCGCGGGCGCCGGTACCGCGTCTTCATCCTCGCTCGCAATCGTGGCGATGACGGTGCCGACCTTCACATTGTCGGTGCCCGCCGCGACGAGGATCTGCGCAATCGTCCCTTCGTCGACGGCTTCGAATTCCATCGTCGCCTTGTCGGTTTCGATCTCGGCAAGGATGTCGCCCGATTTGACGACATCGCCTTCCTTGACGAGCCATTTGGCGAGCGTGCCTTCCTCCATCGTCGGCGAAAGCGCGGGCATTTTCAGGTCGACGGCCATCTCAATAGGTCTCCACCAGCACGTCGGTATAAAGTTCGGCCGCGGCGGGCTCAGGGGTGGTCTCGGCGAAATCGGCGGCTTCGGCGACGATCTTGCGGATTTCCTGCTCGATCACCTTCAGCTCGGCTTCGGTGATGCCAAAGGCTTCGAGTTCCTTCTTGGCGTGGTCGATCGGATCGGACTTGTCGCGCACCGCCTGCACTTCGTCGCGGCTGCGATATTTGGCGGGGTCGGACATCGAATGGCCGCGATAGCGATAGGTCTTCATCTCGAGGATGATGGGCCCCTTGCCGCTGCGCACCCAGGCGAGCGCCTCCTCGGCCGCGCCACGGCACGCGAGCACGTCCATGCCGTCGACCTGGATGCCGGGGATGCGGAACGATTCGCCGCGCCGGAACAGCTGGTCTTCGGCCGATGAACGATTGACGCTGGTGCCCATCGCATATTGGTTATTTTCGATGACGTAGATGACCGGCAGCTTCCACAGCTCAGCCATGTTGAAGCTTTCGTAGACCTGGCCCTGGTTCGACGCGCCATCGCCGAAATAGGCAAGGCAGACGCCGCCATCGCCCGAGTATTTGTGCGCGAAGCCGAGGCCGGTGCCGAGCGACACCTGCGCGCCGACGATGCCGTGACCGCCGTAGAATTTATGCTCGACGCTGAACATGTGCATCGAGCCGCCCTTGCCCTTCGAGATGCCGGCGGCGCGGCCGGTCAGCTCGGCCATCACGTCCTTGGGCGGGATGCCGCAGAGCAGCATATGGCCGTGATCACGGTAGCCGGTGATGACGCTGTCCTTGTCGGTCAGCGCCGACTGCAAGCCCACCGCGACGGCTTCCTGGCCGATGTACAAATGGCAGAAGCCGCCGATCAGGCCGAGGCCGTAGAGCTGCCCCGCCTTTTCCTCAAAGCGGCGAATCAGCAGCATTTGCTTGTAGAAATCGAGCAATTGCTCCTTGGTCGCAACGAACCGTTCCGGTTCATTTGGGCGCTCGCGATTAACGGGGAGCGGTTCGCTTTTGCGGCTGCGCGCGGGGGTTTTTGCCACGGTCGGGTGGACCTCTTTCGCCTGGGGAGTGCGCACGGGCTATAAGCCCAGTTCGCGGGCGAGTGCAATCACCTGAACGCGATGCGCGCGATCAACGTTGTGGCATCACCAATTCGTCGGGATGGACGACGTTGAGCTTCTGACGCGTGACTTCATCGACCATGTCGGGGTTGGCCTTGTTCGGATCGAGCAGGTCGACGCGATTCTTGATGACGGCGCGCTTTTTGTCGAGCTGCGCGAACAGCGCTTCCTGCTTCACTAGCTGGCGCTTGTAATCGCCGTACGCGAGGACGCCATTCGACCCGATGATCGCATAGCCGCCGAAAAACGCCATCGCGATCAGCGCGAGCGCAGGGGCGGCCGCGCGGCGCAGGATGTTCGCAAAGGTCGATCGACTGTCCATGTTGTCGATTCTGCCCGGGCACGACTCGGCGGTCAAGCGGCAACCGCGCTTGGCGCAACGCTTTATCGCATCTGCGCCGATCAGGCGGGTCAGCGCAGGATCGACAGCCCGGCGTAGCGCGCGACGTCGCCCAGTTCCTCCTCGATGCGGATGAGCTGGTTGTACTTCGCCAGCCGGTCGCTGCGCGCAAGGCTGCCGGTCTTGATCTGCCCGCAATTGGTCGCGACCGCGAGGTCGGCGATCGTCGAGTCCTCGGTCTCGCCCGAACGGTGCGACATGACCGCGGTATAGCCTGCACGGTGCGCCATCGACACGGCAGCCAATGTTTCGGTGAGCGTGCCGATCTGGTTGACCTTCACGAGGAGCGAATTGGCGAGGCCGGTGTCAATGCCGTCGGCGAGGCGCATCGGGTTGGTGACGAACAGATCGTCGCCGACCAACTGGACGCCATCGCCGATCAGATCGGTGAGAATCTTCCAGCCGTCGAAATCATCCTCGCTCATCCCGTCTTCGATCGAGAAGATCGGGTAGCGGCGGGTCAGATCGGCGAGATATTCTGCCATCTCGCCGGGGCTGAGTATCTTGCCCTCGCCGCTGATGTGATAGGCGCCGTCCTTGAAGAACTCGGTCGCGGCGCAGTCGAGCGCGAGCATCACATCCTCACCGGGGCGGTAGCCGGCCTTTTCGACCGCTTTCATGATGAAATCGAGCGCATCGCTGGTCGACGCGAGATTGGGCGCGAAGCCGCCTTCGTCACCGACGGCGGTCGCCAGCCCCTGCTCGTGCAGCGCTTTCTTGAGCGTGTGGAAAATCTCCGAGCCGCAGCGAACCGCATCGAACAGCGAATCAGCGCCGACTGGCACGATCATAAATTCCTGAAAATCAATCGGATTATCGGCATGCTCGCCGCCGTTGATGATGTTCATCATCGGCACCGGCAGCACATGGGCGCTGACGCCACCGACATAGCGATAGAGCGGCAGCCCGCGCGAATCGGCGGCGGCCTTGGCGACCGCGAGGCTGACGCCGAGAATCGCGTTCGCACCGAGCCGGGACTTGTTATCGGTGCCGTCGAGTTCGATCATCACGCCGTCGATCTCGCCCTGATCCTCGGCATCGAGGCCGAGCACGGCTTCGGCGATATCGGCGTTGACGGCGTCGACCGCGCCTTGCACGCCCTTGCCGTGCCAGCGATCCTTGTCGCCGTCGCGCCGCTCGACCGCTTCATGCGCGCCGGTTGACGCACCCGAGGGGACTGCGGCACGACCGAAGCTGCCGTCCTCCAGCATCACATCTACCTCAACCGTCGGGTTGCCGCGGCTGTCGACAATCGTGCGCGCGTGGATGTCGATGATTGCGGTCATGATATGATCTCCCTACTTTAGCGGACGGATCGGGCCTTTGGGCCTTTGGTCGGCGCGGGCGCTCTATCGCCTTCACCGGGCTTGGGCAATTCGGCTTCGCGCGGGAACGGTGCGTTGTACGGGGCGTTGTTGAAAATTATCGGGAAAAAGGAATTTTGCGACATGACCGACGAGATCAACAAGGCGGCTGACGATGCCGCCGCCAGCATCAACGATGCCGCAGCATCGACCGGCGCGCTGGTGACCACGGCAGCGGAAGAAACTGCCGACGCCGCGCATGAGGCGGGCACTTCGTTCAAGGACGGCGCCACCAATTTCGCCAAGCAAGCCGCCGACAAGGCGCGCGATCTCGCCAGCGATGGCAAGGCACGCGCGGGCGATGCGCTTGATGAAGTATCGCGCCTGATGGGCACCGCCGCCGATACCGTCGACCAGAAGCTGGGCGAGAATTACGGCCAATATGCCCGCAGCGCCGCCGACGGAATCGCCAATTTTTCCGAAAGCCTGAAGGCCAAGGAAATCGACGACCTGGTCGCCGATGTGCAGGGCTTTGTCCGCAAGTCGCCGGCGGTCGCGATCGGCATCGCCGCTGCGGTCGGCTTTGTGGTTGCGCGGCTGGTGAAGGCCGGAATGGACGGTGGCGAGGCCAAGGCCGACGAAGCCAAGTCGGGGCCAGACGATTCTGTCGACGCCTGATCCCGAGCTGGCGGTACCGCCAGCCGAGCCCGAGGAAGAAAGCATCGCCGCGCTGTTTGCGCGGCTGATCGACCATGCCGAACGCTTCGTGCGGGCCGAGCTCAAGCTCTACCGCGCGACATTGTTCGACCGATTGACCGGCGCGCGCATGGCAGTGATCAGCCTGCTGACAGCGTTCCTGCTCGCGCAATCGGCGATCATCGCGCTGCTGGTCGGGCTGATCGTCATCCTGCGGCAGCCGCTGGGCGCCGTGGGCGCGACGGCAGCGGTCGTCGGCGGCGCCTTGGTGGTTGCCGCCGTGCTGGTCCAGTTTGCGCTGGTCAAGCTGCGCAAGGCGACCGAGATTGAGGACAAGCCGTGAGCACGCGCGACGAATTGATCGAGGCCGAAGCCAAGGCGCGCGCTGCCCGCGACGCCTTGACCCAAACGCTGGTGACGCTTCAGTCGCGCATCACGCCCCGCGCGCTCGCCCGCGAGGCACTTGAGGAGATTCGCGAGACCGGCATCGAATTCGGTCGCGCCGCCGTCGAGGCCGCGAAACGCAACCCCGGCCCGTTGCTCGCCGTTGCCGCTGCCGTCGTCGCGCTATTCGGCCGCCACCGGATCGCCGACCTGTTCACCGCTGCCCCTGCGGCCGCGCCCACCCCGCCCCCTGCCCCGGAGACCCCCGATGACTGACCCCAAGTCCCAGATCGACCATGATTCGACCCTCGGCAGCATTGCCGCGCTGCCGGGTCAGGCAATTGAGAGCGTGCGCGAAACCGCCGCGCGCACTGCCCGCCGGACCGCCGATACGATCGAGGGCAATCCGCTGTCGGTGCTCGTCGGCGGACTCGCGGTGGGCGTGCTCGCCGGGGCGCTGATCCCCAAGAGCGCGCGCGAAGGTGAATTGCTCAAGCCCGTCGGCAAGCGGATCACCCAGGGTGCGGGCTTCGCGGCCAAGGCAGCGCGCGACGCGGGCCTTGCCGAACTCGCCGCCGCTGGCATCAGCCGCGACGCGGCGCGCGACCAGATCAAGAAGCTGTTCGGCTCGGTCGTCGATGCCGCCAAGAGCGCCGGCGACGCGGCTGCCAAGGCTGCACGAGCGCGTGAAGCCGAAGCGAACCCCAAGACCGACACGCCACCCAATCCCGACAGCATCTGATTGAAACACTTGCGAAACTAGGATATAGTCTAGTGGCTTATCGATAGGCATCTGGACATGTGGAAGGGATCGCAATGCAGCTCTCTGAACATTTCACGCTCGAAGAATTGTTGGTCAGCAGCAAGGCGGACGCCCTTGGCATTGAAAACACGCCAAAGCCCGAGCATCTGGAGAATATGAAGCAGCGCCTTGCGCCCGGGCTCGAGCAGATCCGTGCGGCGCTGGGGGGACGCTCGATTGTCGTGACAAGCGCCTATCGCAATCCCAAAATCAACAAGCTGGTCGGTGGGACGCCGACCAGCGCCCACCCGATGGGGCTTGCGGCAGACATCCGCGTCGCGGGGCTTTCCAGCCTCGAGACGAGCCGCGCAATCGCGGCCGAAATGAAGGCGGGCCGGATCAAGATCGACCAGATGATCTGGGAGAGCGGTCGCAGCGTGACGCACGTCAGCTTCGATCCGCGCGTGCGCGGCCAGATGGGCCACCAGCCCGGCGGGCCGCTGACCCCGATCAACTTCAGCTTCTTCGATTGAGGCCCGCCCATCCGCCCCGCTGGCTGACATAGGCCAGTCAGGGCGCGTGATATCCGAAAAGGGCTAGGAGCGCCGCGAAACCGATTCTATGACGCCGACATGAGCAAACTCCACCTCGTCTTCGGCGGTCGCGTGCGCGATCCGCGTACGCTTGAATTCGACGATCTCGACTCGATCGAGATCGTCGGTGTGTTCCCTAATTATGCCGAGGCCGAAAAGGCGTGGCGGGCGGCGGCGCAGCGTACGGTCGACGATGCCGAGATGAAGTTCGTGGTGGTGCATTTGCACCGCTTGCTTGAGCCCGATTTGCTAGCGCCGGGATCGGCGGCTTAAACTCGATAACTACGAGATAAGCTCACTTCCCACCCGTTTGTGTCGAGCGAAGGCGCTGTCGAGCGAAGTCGAGACACAGGCGCCAAGCGCACCGCCCGTGGCCTGTTTCTCGACTTCGCTCGAAACGAACGGGGGGTGTAAAGCTAACAGGCGTTGATCGGCGCCTGACTCAAGCCTTGCGGTAACGCCACAGCAGCAGCGGTCGCGCCAGCGCGAGGCCTGCCACAAAGCCGCCGATTTGCGCCCCCGTCAAGATGAGCGGCCCATCGATGCTCGTCGCCAGACCGATCAAGAGCTGGATCGCGACCCAGGCGGCCAGCAGCCAGGCGACGCGCACCACGCTGGGCGGGATCGGGCCGATCGTGGGCACGGGCTGGTTGGCGAACAGCAGCGCATAGGCGCCGACCAGCGCCGAAATCGCACCGCTCGCCCCGATCATCGGCACGACCGAACTCGGTCCCAGCGCCCATTGCCCGACGGCTGCCAAATAAGCGCCAACCGCATAGAGCACGACGACGCCCCAAGACCCGATCGTGCGCTCGAGCAACCGACCGCAGATCACCAGCATCACCATGTTGAGCACGAGGTGCAGCACGCTGCCGTGCACCAGAGTCGCGGTGAGCGGCGTGATCCAGAAGGGCAGCAGGAAAATGCCAGGCGGCGGGCTGACCGGGTTCAGCACTGTCGCCGGAATGAACCCGGCCGCAAGCGCCACCACGCCGTCCGCGCCAAACAACGTAACCACCAGCCACGCCGCACAGGTAACCCCCGTCAGCAGCGTGGTCGCGGGCAACGCCTCCAGCGCGGATCGCCGCGCACCGGGCCAATGCGCTTGGTTCAAATGAACTCGATCTTCGAGACGAGGTAATAACGATCGCCGGACGGCACCGTCACTTCGACTTCATCGTCGACCTTGCGGCCGATCAGCGCGCGACCGAGCGGCGAATTATACGAAATCCGGCCCGCGTTCGCATCGGCTTCGGTCTGACCGACGATCTGATATTTGATCGGCTTTTCGTCTTCGTCGAGCAGCGTGACCGTCGCGCCGAACACCACCTTGTCGCCCGACAGATCGGTCGGATCGA
The DNA here is from genome assembly GCA_964449575.1 of uncultured Stakelama sp. Classification (GTDB taxonomy): domain Bacteria; phylum Pseudomonadota; class Alphaproteobacteria; order Sphingomonadales; family Sphingomonadaceae; genus Sphingomonas. Next base: position 3,621 of record CAYUYZ010000043.1, on the reverse strand, counting down.
TGATCTGCGCGCGGCTGAGCTTGTCCTCGATATCGCTGATCGACGCTTCGATCTGGCCCTGACGCTCCTTGGCGGCGTGATATTCGGCATTTTCCGACAAATCGCCGTGCGCGCGCGCTTCCTCGATCGCGTCGACGATCAGCGGGCGTTCGGCGCGCAGGCGTTTGAGTTCGGTGGAAAGCTTCTCATAGCCTTCTGCGAGCATCGGCATTTTTTCGACCGTCGCCATCACAACACGTCCTTCAATAAATCACTTGCCCCAAGCGAGCCCCCCACCGGACCCGCCCGCACGTCATATACTTATGTCGGGGATCAGCTGTGCGAACGATGATAATAGGATTGCAGCGGTCGTACTTCAAGCGCCTGCTGACCCAGCGCGGCGATTGCCCGCGCCGCCTCCACGCTCGCCGATGCGGTGGTGAAGTACGGGATCTTCTGACTCAGCGCCGACGCGCGAATCGGCTGCGAGTCCTTCAGCGACTGCCAGCCTTCGGTCGTGTTGAAAATCAGGTCGATCTTGCCGTCCTTGATTCGGTCGACGATGTGCGGGCGACCTTGCGCGACCTTGTTGACGCGTTCGATCGGTACGCCATGCTCGGCGAGGTAGGTCGCGGTGCCGCCGGTCGCGACGATCGTGAAGCCGAGATCGGCGAGCGTGCGCGCGGCGGGCAGCACGACCGGTTTGTCGCTGTCCTTGACGCTGATGAACACTGCGCCCTTGCTTGGCAGCACGGTCCCGGCGCCGAGCTGCGCCTTGGCAAAGGCGAGCGAGAAATCGGGATCGATCCCCATGACTTCGCCGGTCGACTTCATTTCGGGCGACAGCACCGGATCGATGCCGGGGAAGCGGTTGAACGGGAACACCGCTTCTTTGACGGCATAATAAGCGATGTGGCGATCGACCGGCGGCAGATCGGCGAGCTTTTCGCCCGCCATCACGCGCGCGGCGATCTTGGCGACGGGCACGCCGATGGCTTTTGCCACGAACGGCACCGTGCGGCTGGCGCGCGGGTTGACTTCGATCAGGTAGACGAGGCCATCCTTGACCGCGAACTGGATGTTCATCAGTCCCTTGACCGACAGCGCTTTCGCCAGCGCCTTGGTCTCGCGCTCGATTTCGGCGATCACGTCACTGCTCAGCGAATAGGGCGGTATCGAGCAGGCGCTGTCGCCCGAATGGACGCCGGCTTCCTCGATATGCTGGAGCACGCCCGCGACCACGACATCGACGCCGTCGCTGATCGCGTCGACATCGACTTCGATCGCGTCGCGCAGATATTGGTCGATCAGTACCGGCGAGTCGCCCGATACCTGCACGGCGGTCTGGATGTAATCGTCGAGCTGGAGCGGCGAGTCGACGATCTCCATCGCGCGCCCGCCGAGCACGTAACTGGGCCGCATCAGCACCGGATAGCCAATGCGCGCGGCGACCGCGATTGCCTCGTCGCGGCTGCGGGCGATGCCGTTGAGCGGCTGGCGGAGACCCAGCTTGTTGATGAGCGCGGCAAAGCGCTCGCGGTCTTCGGCCAGATCGATCGCATCGGGGCTGGTGCCGAGGATCGGGATACCCGCATCCTCGAGCGCCTGCGCCAGGTTGAGCGGCGTCTGCCCGCCGAACTGGACGATCACGCCGACGAGTGTGCCGTTTTGCTGCTCGACGTGGAGGATTTCGAGCACGTCCTCGGCCGTGAGCGGCTCGAAATAGAGCCGGTCGGAGGTGTCGTAATCGGTCGACACCGTTTCCGGATTGCAGTTGACCATGATCGTCTCATAGCCCGCGTCCGCCAGCGCGAAGCAGGCGTGGCAGCAGCAATAGTCGAACTCGATCCCCTGCCCGATCCGGTTCGGCCCGCCACCAAGGATGACGATCTTTTTGCGGTCGGTCGGCGCGCTTTCGCATTCGGGCGCGCCAAAGCTGGGGGCTTCATAGGTCGAATACATGTACGGCGTCTTGGCGTCGAATTCGGCGGCGCAGGTGTCGATGCGCTTGAAGACGGGGCGCACGCCGAGTTTGTGCCGCAGCGCGCGCACTTCGCCTTCGGTAATGCCGCCGGTCATCGCGACCACCGCATCGCGGATCAGCCCCGATCCGCGCGCGATCCCGCGTTCGGAGCCCGCGCGCAGCCCCGCCGATTTGAGCGCGAGCCAGGCGAGCCGCTTATCGGCAAAGCCCATCGACTTCAGCCGGCGCATGCCCGCTGCGTCGCGTGGCAGGCCGTTCGCGATCACGTCATTCTCGGCCGCGACGATCTCGGCGATGCGTTCGAGGAACCACGGGTCGTATTTGGCGATCGCGTGGATTTCGGCGACGGTCATCCCTTCGCGCAAAGCTTGCGCCGCGATCAGCAGCCGGTCGGGCGTCGCGCGGGCGAGCGCTGCCTCGATCTCGGCACGCGGCGCGCCCACCAGCGCGTCGACCTGGTTGAACCCTGACAGCCCCGTCTCCAGCCCGCGCAGCGCCTTTTGCAGCGACTCATGGATGTTGCGGCCGATCGCCATCACTTCGCCGACCGATTTCATCGCGGTCGACAGGATCGGCTCGGCGCCCTTGAACTTTTCGAACGCGAAGCGCGGGATCTTGGTGACGACATAGTCGATCGTCGGCTCGAACGACGCGGGCGTGGCGCCCGTAATGTCGTTCATGATCTCATCGAGCGTATAGCCGACCGCGAGCTTGGCCGCGACCTTGGCGATCGGGAAGCCCGTTGCCTTCGACGCGAGCGCCGACGAGCGCGACACGCGCGGGTTCATCTCGATGACGATCAGGCGGCCGTCCTTGGGATTGACCGCGAACTGCACGTTCGATCCACCGGTCTCGACGCCGATCTCGCGCAGGCACGCGATGCTCGCGTTGCGCATGATCTGATATTCCTTGTCGGTCAGCGTCAGCGCGGGCGCGACGGTGATCGAATCGCCGGTGTGGACGCCCATCGGGTCGATGTTTTCAATCGAGCAAATGATGATGGCATTGTCCGCCTTGTCGCGGACGACTTCCATTTCATACTCCTTCCAGCCGAGCAGCGATTCCTCGATCAGCACTTCGGTGGTCGGCGAGGCATCGAGGCCTTTGCGCACGATTTCCTCAAATTCCTCGCGGTTGTACGCAATGCCGCCGCCGGTGCCGCCGAGCGTGAAGCTCGGGCGGATGATCGCGGGCAGCCCGGTGCGCTCGAGCCCCGCTAGCGCCTCGGCCATATTGTGCGCGATGGCCGAGCGGGCGGATTCGAGCCCGATCTTGGTCATCGCGTCCTTGAACTTCAGCCGGTCCTCGGCCTTGTCGATCGCCTCGGCGTCGGCGCCGATCATTTGCACGCCGTATTTGGCGAGCGTGCCGTCGTTATAGAGCGCGAGCGCCGTGTTGAGCGCGGTCTGGCCGCCCATCGTGGGGAGCACTGCGTCGGGGCGTTCCTTCGCAATGATCTTGGCGACGATCTCGGGCGTGATCGGCTCGACATAGGTCGCGTCGGCGAGCTCAGGATCGGTCATGATCGTCGCGGGGTTCGAATTGACAAGGACGATGCGATAGCCCTCCTCACGCAAGGCCTTGATCGCCTGCACGCCGGAGTAATCAAACTCGCACGCCTGGCCGATGACGATCGGGCCAGCGCCAATGACGAGGAT
>CAYUYZ010000042.1:0-25425 GCA_964449575.1 uncultured Stakelama sp. | reverse complement strand
TGATGCCATAGAGAATCGCGAAGTTGATCGTCTTGGCGCGCCCGCGCGTGTCGCGGTTGACCTCGCCGAACAATTCCTGCGCGGTCATGCTGTGAATGTCGGCGCCGCTCGCGAAGGCATCGCGCAGCGCGGGCACATCGGCCATATGCGCGGCGAGCCGCAGTTCGATCTGCGAGTAATCGGCAGCGAGTAGGACATTGCCGGGCTCCGCCACAAAGGCATCGCGAATCTGGCGACCGATTTCGGTGCGGATCGGGATGTTCTGGAGGTTCGGGTCGGTCGACGACAGCCGCCCGGTCTGCGCGCCGGTGAGCGAATAGCTGGTGTGGACGCGCCCCGTCAGCGGGTTGATCTGCGCCTGCAGCGCATCGGTATAGGTCGATTTCAGCTTCGACAATTGCCGCCAGTCGAGCACGCGCGCGGCGATCACGGCGCCGGGCGAATTCTTGTCGGCGGCGATCTTTTCCAGTTCGGTCACGTCGGTCGAATAAACCCCCGACTTGCCCTTGCGCCCGCCCTTGATGCCCATCCGCTCGAACAGCACATCGCCGAGCTGTTTCGGCGATCCAATCGTGAACGGGCCACCAGCGAGGCCGTGGATCTCGGTTTCGAGTGTCGCCATTTGGCCAGCAAATTCGCCCGAAAGCTGCGCCAGCCGATCGCGATCGACCTTGATGCCGTGGCGTTCCATCTGCGCGATGACGGGCGCGAGCGGGCGATCGACCATCTCGTAGACGCGGGTCGCGCCTTCGGCGGCGAGGCGCGGCTTGAAGCGCCGCCACAGCCGCAAGGTCACATCAGCGTCCTCGGCGGCGTAGCGGGTCGCGGTTTTGAGATCGATCTCGGCGAACCCGCGCTGGCTTTTGCCGGTGCCGACCACATCCTTGAACGCGATGCACTGGTGCGACAAATGCGTCGTCGCCAGTTCATCCATACCGTGCCCATGCAGCCCGGCATCGAGATCGAAGCTCATCAGGATCGTGTCGTCAAACGGCGTGATGTCGATACCGAGCCGCCCGAGAATGATCATGTCATATTTCAGGTTATGGCCGATCTTGAGCACGCTCGCGTCTTCGAGCAGCGGCTTGAGCTTGGCGATCACGACTGCCTTGTCGATCTGATCGGGCTTTTCGGCGAACATGTCGGTCCCGCCATGCGCGACGGGCACGTAACAGGCGCGATTGGGCGAAAGCGCCAGGCTGACCCCCACCAGATCGGCCTGCGTCGCGTCGATGCCCGTGGTCTCGGTATCGACCGCGACCCAGCCCTGATGCCGCGCCTCAGAAATCCAGCGATCGAGCGCAGCTTCAACGACCACGGTTTCATAATCGTCGTGCTGGCAGGCTGGGTCTTCCTCCTGCTCGACCGCCTTGGGCGCCGCGACCGACGTATCGGCGACGGCCGACAGCTTCGCCAGCAGCGAGCGAAAGCCATGATGCTCCAAGAATGCGCGGAGCGGCGCGTCAGGGATCCCCTTGAGTTCGAGCGAGTCGAGCGGATCGGCGAGCGGCGCATCATCCTTCAGCGTCACCAATACGCGGCTCAACCGCGCCATCTCGGCATGGTCGATCAGATTGTCGCGCAGCTTACCCGCCTTCATCGTGGGCGCGGCGGCGAGCACGGCTTCGAGATCGCCATGTTCGAGGATGAGCTTCGACGCGGTCTTTGGGCCAACCCCGGGCACACCAGGCACATTATCGACGCTATCGCCCATCAGCGCGAGCACATCGCCCAACCGCTCCGGCCCGACGCCGAACTTCTCGACGACATGCTCCGCGCCCAGCCGCCGGTTGTTCATCGTGTCGTACAGGTCGAGTCCCGGCTCGATCAGCTGCATCAAATCCTTGTCGGACGACACAATCGTCACTGACCAGCCCTGCGCCAGTGCCGCCTTGGCATAGCTCGCGATGATGTCATCGGCTTCGAGCCCCGCTTCCTCGATGCACGGCAGACTGAACGCGCGCGTCGCGTCGCGGATCATCGGAAATTGCGGGACCAGATCCTCGGGCGCGGGCGGACGCTGCGCTTTATACTTGTCGTACAGATCGTTGCGGAACGTATGGCTGCCCTTGTCGAGCACCACTGCCATATGCGTCGGGCCATCGGCCTTGTGCAGCTCGTCAACGAGCTTCCACAGCATCGCCGTATAGCCATAGACCGCGCCGACCGGCTCGCCATGCTTGTTGGTGAGCGGCGGCAGCCGGTGATAGGCGCGGAAAATATAGCCGGAGCCGTCGACCAGATAGAGATGGGGCATGCGCCAAGGGATAGCCCAACAGTTGCGCCGTACCAACTATTTCGCGTTTAGTGCGCTCAGGTGGCGTCGTGAAAGATGATGCCGAGCGTGTGTCTTTGGCCGCTGCGCACCGTCGCCACGCCGTGCCGCATCGTCACGCGATACTCGCCGCGTGTGCCGCGCACCGGGCGCTGGTTGACCGCGAACACCACCGCATCGCCTTGCACGAGCGGGACGACATCGACCCGCGATTGCATGCGCGGGCGCTGCTCGGTCAGCACGAAATCGCCGCCGGTGAAGTCCGCACCGGGCTGCGACAGCAAGATCGCGACTTGCAGGGGAAAGGCGTGCGCGCCGTACAGGTCCTGATGCAGGCAATTATAGTCACCGGGGCCATAGCGCAGCAGCAGCGGGGTCGGGCGCGTCTGGCCGGCAGCATGGCAGCGCGCGAGGTAATCCGCATGGGTATCGGGAAAGCGCGCGTCGCTACCCATCCGCGCCTGCCAGCGATTGGCGATGTCGGCGAGTGGGGGATAGAGGTCGTTTCGTAACCGCGCGACCAGCGGCGGCAACGGGTGCGCAAAATAGCCATAATGCCCGCGCCCAAAGCCGTGGCGCGCCATCACGATGCGGCTGCGGAAGCGCGCGTCCTCGTCGAAAAGCGCGGCAGTGGCGCGCGCCTGCTCGGGCGAGATCAGTGTGGGAAGCACGGCCCAGCCCTGCGCATCGAGCGCGCTGGCGATGGCGCCCCAGTCTTCGGTGCGGCCAACTGCGATAGTGTCGTGTTCCATGCGCGCAGCTTGGGCCGCATGCGCGTTCAAGGCATCCCGGTGCTTGCGCTCGAACCTCTCGGACCAGAATCTCTACCCCGACCCGCTTGTTTCGAGCGAAGTCGAGAAACAGGCCACAAGCCGCGCCCAGTGTGTCTCGACTCCGCTCGACACGAACGGAGTTCGGGCGCGAGTCAAACCCTAGCCTTCGCGCTCTCTGCCGGATTTACGAGTGGTTCGCCACCACCGCTGCCACCACCGACTGCATCAGCGCCTGACGCTCGGCGACCGGGCGCGGGGTGTCGCCGATCATCACCGCGATGGCATAGGACCGCCCGTCGGGCGCGACCAAAATGCCGACGTCATTATAACCCGCCGTGCGGCCCGCCAGATCCTGGCCGGTGCCGGTCTTGTGGCCGAAGCTCCAACCCTCGGGCACCGCACCGCGCAGCCGCTGGCGGCCCGTCTTCGACGATTCCATCGTGCTGATCAGATATTGCGTCGAGCTGGGCGACAGCAGCGTCCCGCGCTTCAGCTTCGCCAGTGCCCCCGCAATCGCGACCGGCGCGGCGCCATCGGGCGGATCGGCGATATAGGCATCAAACGCCTTCACCCGCGTTTCAATCGGCAGTTGCGCGCGCGCCCGGATAAAGCTGTTGCCGGTGGCGAAGCCCGATTGCCATTGCAGCCCGGCGGTCTGGCTCTGGAGCAAGCGTTCGCCGGGGCCGAAGCGGATCGTGCCGAGCTGCTTGCGGCGGACGAAATCGCGCACCGCATCGGGCCCGCCGACAAAGCGCAGCAGCCGGTCGTTGGCGGTGTTGTCGCTCTGCGTCAGCGCGCGCTGGAGCAATTCGCTGACGGTGGTCTTATAGCCATCGCCCTTCACCATTGCCGCGATCGGCTGGTGGAACAGCGTCAAATCCTCGCGCGTCACCGTCACCGGATCGTCGAGCGTCAACCGCCCCTGATCGCGCGCATCGAGCACCGCCATCGCCACCCACAGCTTGCTCACGCTTTGCTGGGGCAGCGGCAGATCGCCATTGGCCGCGACCTGCCAGTCGCGGTCGATGCTGCGCACTGCAATCCCGACCTTGCCATCAAAGCCGCGCGCCAGCTCATTGACGCTCGCAATCAGCGCTGCCGGGGCCGGGGGCGGCAGCGGCTTTGACGGAGCCTTTGGAGGCACAATGGTCGCGCTCGGGACAGGAACCGGCGCGGCAGCCACCGCGACGCGCGGCAGCTCGGTAGACTGGCACCCGGCGAGAATCACGAATGCCACCGCCGCGCCCATCAGCGCACGAAAATGTGGCAGGGTCGGGTTCTGGTGTCGATTCAAGGCGATGGCGGTCATGCTGCACGATGTCATGACCGGCATAGGGTTTCCGGGGTATCACCCCAGGCCGCGTGAAGCGCCCAGATGCCCCATTTAAGCGACGAATCGCCAAAATGGGCGCGCGATTAAGGGATCAATACCGTGTCGATGGCGTTGGGCAGCAGCTCGGGATAGTCGAGCGTATAGTGCAGCCCCCGGCTTTCCTTGCGGGCGAGCGCGCACCGCACGATCAGATCGGCGGTCTGGAGCAGGTTGCGCAGCTCGATCAGATCGGGCGTCACGCGGAAATGGCCGTAGTAATCGGCGACCTCCTCGGTCAGCATGCGGATACGGTGCTGCGCGCGTTCGAGCCGCTTGGTGGTGCGCACGATGCCGACATAATTCCACATGAAGCGGCGGATTTCGGTCCAGTTCTGCTTGATCACGACTTCCTCATCGCTGTCGGCGACGCGGCTTTCGTCCCACGCGCGGATCGGCGGCGGCGGTGGCAGATCGTCCCAATGCGCGGCGATGTGCTGGGCGGCGCTCTCGCCGATCACGAAACATTCGAGCAGCGAATTGGACGCGAGCCGATTGGCGCCGTGGAGCCCGCTTTCGGAGCACTCGCCCGCCGCATAAAGCCCCGGCAAGTCGGTGCGCCCATCGAGATCGACCACGATCCCGCCGCAGGTATAATGCTGCGCGGGCACCACCGGGATCGGATCGACCGTCATGTCGATGCCAAGCCCAAGCAGCTTTTCATAGATCGTCGGAAAATGCTCGCGGACGAACTCCGGCCCCTTATGGCTGATGTCTAGATGGACATAATCGAGCCCGAGCCGCTTGATCTCATGGTCGATCGCGCGCGCCACGATGTCGCGCGGCGCCAATTCGGCGCGCGGATCGAAATCGGGCATGAAGCGATAGCCGCTTTCAGGCAGCAGCAAATGCCCGCCTTCGCCGCGCACCGCTTCGGTAATCAGGAAATTCTTGACGTCGAGATTATAGAGGCAGGTCGGGTGGAATTGCATGAATTCCATGTTCGCGACGCGCGCGCCTGCCCGCCACGCCATCGCAATCCCGTCGCCGGTCGCACCGCGCGGTGCCGTCGAATAAAGATAGGTCCGCCCCGCACCGCCGGTCGCGAGCAAAGTCGCGCGCGCGGTGAACAGCTCGACGCGGCCGGTCGCGCGGTTGACGGCATAGACGCCCCAGACATGGCCCGACCCCGAATAGCGTTCCTCATGCTTGCCGGTCGCCAGATCGATCGCGACCATATCGGGGACAAGCGTGATGTTGGGGTGAATTTCGGCGGCATGTTGCAGCGCTTCCTGCACCGCCCAGCCGGTCGCGTCGGCGACATGGACGATGCGGCGGTGGCTATGCCCGCCCTCGCGCGTCAGATGCAGCCCGTTGCCGTCCATGTTGAACGGCACGCCCAGCTCAACGAGCCGGGCAATCGCGCGCGGCGCGCCTTCGACCACGAACTCGACGGTCTTGCGGTCGTTCAGGCCCGCGCCCGCGATCATCGTGTCCTCGATATGGCTGTCGAAGGTATCGCCTTCCTCCAGCACCGCCGCGATCCCGCCCTGCGCCCAGGCGGTCGACCCTTCGTTGAGGCGGCCCTTGGCGAGCACGGTGACCTTGAACTGATCGGCCAGGTTGAGCGCAGCAGTGAGGCCCGCGGCACCCGAGCCGATGATGAGGACGTCGGTGGTGTGGGTGGTCATCGCGCCCAATCTCGCGTCAGGTCTACAAAGACAAATGCCCACAGCAGCCATAAGCCCGTCGAACTCAACGCAAATCCAACTACCTTAAGCAGGCCGCGTGTCAGGCTTGGCGAGTTCGAAAAATAATGGTGGGTGAGCGTGTCGAAGTCGAAAATCCATAGCGGCAACGAAACTACCAATAGGATGGGCGCAATCACCACAACAAGAATCAACGCAAACGTCACAGCGAGCGTAACGACAATCATGCGTTGCTCGCCCGGGTCAGGTTGAGAAACACATCCTCCAGATCGGCTTCCCGCGTCGAGACGTCGACGATGCCGTAGCCATTGGCCTGCACCGCCGCGAGCACTTGGCCCGCGTTCACCCGGTCCTTTTGATAGGTGATCGACAGCACGCGGTCGCCCTTCAGTTCGATCTTCGAGAACGCTGCGTCACTCGGTGCCGCCGTCACGTCGCGGTCGACGGTGACTTCGACGAGCTTCTCAGTGGCCATGCCGACCAGCTCGCGCGTGGGTTCGTTGGCGATCAGCTTGCCGTGGTTGATGATCGCGATCCGGTCGCAGAGCTGCTCGGCTTCCTCGAGGTAATGCGTCGTCAGCACCACCGTCACGCCGCCCGCGTTCAATTCGCGGACATAGGCCCAGAGCTGTTGCCGCAGTTCGATATCGACGCCCGCCGTCGGCTCGTCGAGCACCAGCACCGGCGGGGTGTGGACCATCGCCTTCGCCACCATCAGCCGCCGCTTCATGCCGCCCGACAGCGTGCGCGAATAGGCCTTTGCCTTGTCCTCCAGATGCACCGCGCGCAGCAGCTCCATCGATCGCCGCTTGGCCTTGGGCACGCCGTAGAGCCCGGCCTGGATTTCGAGCGTCTCGAAGGGCGTGAAGAAGGGGTCGAACAGTATCTCCTGATTGACGATGCCGATCGATGCCTTGGCATTGCGCGGGTGCGCGTCGATGTCGAAGCCCCAGATCGCCGCACTGCCGCTGGTCTTGTTGACGAGGCCCGCGAGGATATTGATCAGCGTCGACTTGCCCGCGCCATTGGGCCCAAGCAGCCCGAAAATTTGGCCGCGAGGCACGTCGAAGCTCACGTCGTCGAGCGCGCGCTTGCCGCCCGCATAGGTTTTGGACAAGCGGTCGATCGAAATGGCGGCGTCGGTCATCCTTGCCGCTTAAGCCGCGAAAGCAGCGCCGCCAAATATTTTCGGCGCCCGGCTATCGCTCCATCAGCGACGACGGCCAGCCGATGCGGATCAGCAGGCCATCGGGTCCGGCAATGCCGACTTCGTACAGCCCCCATTCGCGGTGGCGCAGCACGCCGCCGGGGCGGATGATCAGATCGTCGACCCGCGCCGCGATCGCATCGACATCGGGCGTGCGGATGAAGACGCCGAACGGATTATGGTCAGCTGGCACCCGCCACGGGCCGCTCCCGGCCTGGATGAGATGCACTTCGCACCCCCAGCCGGTCATGATGATATATTCGTGCGACCCACCGGTGCGCGCGAAGCCCAGCCGCTCCCAAAAGGGAATTGCCTTGGGCAAGTCGTTGCTCGGCACGATCGCGAAAGCGCCGATCGAGGGCGTGTCGGACATTGAGGCTCTACTCCCGCGTCAGTGTGATGCGATTGCGCGTCAGCCACGTCTCGGTCTTGTCGTCGAGGAAATCGACTTCCTTCAGCGTTACCATCGTCGCGCCGTCGCGCTTGGTGGTCTCGCGAATGCGCGCCGGGCGGTCGTCATCGCGACCATCCTGCACTTCCTCGATCGTCCAGCGATCGGCGGCCTCGGCCCGCGTCAAGCGCATGGTCGCGGTGTCGAGTTCGGCGTCGCTTCCCTTGCGGAAGCTCACGCTCTGCTCGCGCCCGGTGGCGGGATCGAGCAGCGCGGCGGTGGTGATCGTGACGATGCCGGCCTTCGGCCCATCATCGAAATCGGCGTGGCGGATCAGCGTCAGCCCATCGCGCATGATCTCGATCCGCACCTGAACCGGCAAGCCGAACCAGCGATCGGCTTGATAGTCGCGATATTCGAGCTGGCCCTTCCAGTTTCCCGCCATGCCCGCGCGGATCGACGTCAGCGTCACCGCCTCCGGTGCGGTTTGCGCAACTGAGCTTGACGCCACCGTCACCGCCAGGCCTGCGAGCATCAGCGTGAGAGTCTTCGATGCCATGCGCGCGATCCTGTGTTGCTGTGGTTCCCCGGCATTGCTATCGCGAGCGCCATGATCCCGCCACCTGAAACCACGCGCGTTGCCGCACCCCGTGTTGCCTGCGACGGCGCGCATGCCGGGATTCCCGCCGCGCTCGGCCATCCGCGCGTGTTTCTGGAGATCGACGAGCGCGGCTTCGTCGATTGCGGCTATTGCGACCGGCGCTTCGTGCTGATCGGCGGCCCGGCGGATACCGACGGGGTGGCTGGCGCCGCCGCCTGATCGCCCTATATTGCCGGGCATGACCAGCCCGACAGACCCCCGCGCGTTCCTTTATACCGCCACGCTCGACCCCGCCGAAGCGCAAGCGCTGACCGCGCAGGCGCTGGCGCATGCCGATGACGGCGAGCTTTACCTCCAATATCGCAAAGCCGAGGCGTTCGGCTTCGACGACGGACGGCTGAAGACCGCCAGCTATGATTCGCACGCCGGTTTTGGCCTGCGCGCCGTGTCGGGCGAGACGACGGCGTTCGCGCATTCGAGCGAGCTGAGCGGGGCGGCGATCAAGCGCGCCGCTGAGACGATGGCGCTGATCGATCCCGCGACCGGTCCCAAGGCGTCGCCGCCCCAGGGCACCAATCGCCACCTCTACACCGGCGCTGATCCGCTCGATCTGATGCCCTTCGCCGACAAGGTGAACCTGTGCCAGACGATCGACGCCGCCGCGCGCGCGCGCGATCCGCGCGTCGCCCAGGTATCGGTGTCGCTGTCGGGATCGTGGACCGTGGTCGAAATCGTCCGCGCCGACGGCTTCGTCGCGACCGATATCCGCCCGCTCGTGCGCCTCAACGTCTCGATCGTCGTCGAGCAGAACGGCCGGCGCGAGACGGGGACGTTCGGGCTCGGCGGGCGCTATCTCTATGATCAGGTCACCTCGCCCGAGGTCTGGAGCCGCGCGATCGACGAAGCGCTGGCGCAGGCATTGGTCAATCTCGACGCGGTCGATGCCCCGGCGGGCGAAATGACGGTGCTGCTCGGCCCCGGCTGGCCCGGCATTCTGCTGCACGAAGCGATCGGCCATGGGCTGGAGGGTGACTTCAACCGCAAGGGCACCAGCGCCTTTTCAGGCCGCATCGGCGAGCGCGTCGCCGCGCCCGGCGTGACGGTGGTCGATGACGGGTCGCTCAACGACCGACGCGGATCGCTGTCGATCGACGATGAAGGTACGCCGACGCAGGAAAATATCCTGATCGAGGACGGCATTCTAAAGGGCTATATTCAGGACCGGCTCAACGCGCGGCTGATGGGTGTCGCGCCAACGGGCAACGGCAGGCGGGAGAGCTTCGCCCATGCCCCGATGCCGCGCATGACCAACACCTTCATGCGCGGCGGGCGCGACAACCCCGCCGAGTTGCTGGGCCGTGTGAAAAAGGGCATCTTCGCCAAGAGCTTCGGCGGCGGGCAGGTCGACATCGTCTCGGGCAAATTCGTGTTCAGCTGCACCGAGGCCTATCTCGTCGAGAATGGCCGCATCGGTGCGCCAATCAAGGGCGCGACGCTGATCGGCGACGGCCCGAGCGTGCTCACCCGCGTGATCGGCATCGGCGACGACTTCGCGCTCGACGAAGGCGTCGGCATGTGCGGCAAGGGCGGCCAGAGCGTCCCCGCAGGCGTGGGGCAACCAACCCTGCTGGTCGACGGGCTGACGGTGGGCGGGACCGCGCTTTGAGGCATCTGCGTTGAACGGCGAGGTGGGGCAATGGAGTTTTTCGACGGACTGAACGACGATCACCGCGCCTTCATCGCGCGCCAGCCGATCTTCTTCGTCGCGACCGCTGCCGAGGGCGCGCGGATCAACCTCAGTCCCAAGGGGATGGATGCGTTTCGCGTGCTGGGCGACAACCGCGTAGCCTATCTCGATCTCGGCGGATCGGGGAATGAGACGCATGCGCATCTTGCCGCCGATGGCCGCATCACGATCATGTTCTGCGCGTTCGACAATCCCGCGCTGATCCTGCGGCTTTACGGGCGCGGGCAGGCGGTGGTGGCCGGGACGCCAGAGTACGTCTCTCTAGCCAGCCAGTTCCCACGCCTGCCCGGCGCGCGGCAAATCTTCGACATCGCGGTCGATAGCGTGCAGGAAAGCTGCGGCTGGGGCGTGCCGCGCATGACGTTCGCGGCTGAGCGCAAGACCTTGTTCAAATATCACGCGCAACAGGACCCCGCCGAGCGCCTCGCGCGGATTGCCGAGCGGACGACCAGCATCGATGGCCTGCCGGTGACAGTGCAGACAGTAATGCCTGCTTGGGACGCCTGACCCGGTGCCGCTGGCTGAACTCGGACGCTTCTCGAAGAACGAAGCCAATATCCTGATCGGCGCGCTTGACGCCCAAGGAATCCCCGCCGTCGCGTTTGACGAAGGCGCGAGCATCGCCGACGGCAGCCAATATTTCATCCCGGTGCGGGTGATGGTCGACGACAGCGACCTTGCCGATGCCCGCGCGATTGTCGCGGCGGCGCAGGGCTAGCCTGCCCAAAAAACAGGCAGCTCTTCGCAACTGCACAAAAATCCACCGCGCCGCGACATGATCCTAACGCCGATTCACACAGATTAACGTAAAATTACGTTTGGCACGGTGTTTGCGTAGTGATCTTCCGTGGCAATAGCCGGGGGATCAGTGTGAAGCTCGTCATCGCGATTATCAAACCCTTCAAGCTCGACGAGGTGCGCGAAGCGCTCACCGCGATTGGGGCGGCGGGCATGACCGTCACCGAAGTGCGCGGCTTTGGGCGGCAGAAGGGCCAGACCGAAATCTATCGCGGCGCCGAATACACCACGTCGATGGTGCCGAAGATCAAGATCGAGATCGCGTGCAGTGCTGATCTCGCGCCGCGCGTCGCCGAAACGATCCAGGCAGCGGCGCAGACCGGGGCCATCGGCGACGGCAAGATTTTCATCCTCGATATCGATTCCGCTGTGCGCATCCGCACTGGCGAAACCGACGAGACCGCACTGTGATTGGGGCTGTGAGGGGGATTATGACCAAGAATTTGAAGATGGCGGCAGCGGGCATTGCGGTGCTGGGGCTCGCCTATGCCGTCCCGGCCCTTGCCCAGGCGCCGGCGGCGCCGTTCCAGCCCACAGCGGCGATGGTCAACAAGGGCGACACGACGTGGATGCTGATTTCGTCGGTGCTGGTGCTGATGATGTCGGTGCCGGGACTCGCGCTTTTCTATGGCGGGCTGGTGCGCACCAAGAACATGCTCAGCATCCTGATGCAGGTGTTGATGATCGTCTCGGTCGCCAGCCTCGTCTGGGTGTGCTGGGGCTATAGCCTTGCCTTTACGGCGGGCAGCGGTGCGACCGCGCCGTTCATTGGCGGCCTGTCCAAGGTGATGCTGAAGGGCGTCGATGCAACCACGCTCGCCGCGACTTTCTCGAACGGCGTGTACTTGCCCGAATATGCGTTCGTCATCTTCCAGATGACCTTTGCGTGCATCACGCCCGCGCTGATCGTCGGCGCCTTTGCCGAGCGCGTGAAGTTCACGCCGCTGATGATCTTCGTCGTCGCCTGGCTCACGCTTGCCTATTTCCCGATCGCACACATGGTCTGGTATTGGGCAGGCCCGGATTTCCTCCCCGCCAATCCGACCGACACCGGCTATCTGTGGGGCAAGGGTGCGCTCGATTTCGCGGGCGGCACGGTGGTCCACATCAATGCCGGGATTGCAGGCCTTGTCGGCTGCCTCATCATCGGGCCGCGCGTCGGCTATAACAAGGATCCGATGCCGCCGCATTCGCTGACGATGACGATGATCGGCGCGTCGCTGCTGTGGGTCGGCTGGTTCGGCTTCAATGCCGGCTCTAACCTCGAAGCCAATGGGGTTACGACGGTTGCCTTCATCAACACCTATGTCGCGACAGCAGCGGCGGCGGTTGCCTGGGCCGTGATCGAGCAATTTGTGCACAAGAAGCCGTCGCTGCTCGGGGCTGCAACCGGTGCCGTCGCCGGGCTGGTCGCGATTACGCCGGCCAGCGGTTACGCCGCGCCGATGACGTCGATCATACTCGGTTTCGTCGCGTCGGGGGTCTGCTTCGTGTTCGTGACCACGGTCAAGCGCGCGCTGAAGTACGACGACTCGCTCGATGTGTTCGGCGTGCACTGCGTCGGCGGCATCGTCGGCGCGCTGGGCACGGCAATCTGCGCCGATCCAAAGCTCGGTGGGCAGGGCTTCTTCAACTATAAAGTAACGCCCGCCGTTCTCGACAGTTACGACATGGTCGCGCAGCTTTTGGTCCAGGCACAAGCGGTCGGCATCACGCTGATCTGGTCAGGTGCGGTCAGCGCGGTGCTGTTCCTGGCGCTCAAATACACGATTGGCCTGCGCCCGTCGGCTGAAGTCGAGGCCGAAGGGCTCGACATCAACGAACATGGCGAGCGCGCCTATAATTATTGACGAGATCGGGCCGCGCGCACGGGGGTGCGACGCGGCCCAACCGAGGTTCCTCCTGCGGACGCACTGGCCGGTGGCGAAAGTCACCGGCCCTTTTTTTGAGCGGGATGGTTTTTGGACTGAATCACCACCCGTCCGCTTGTTTCGAGCAAAGGCTCTGTCGAGCGAAGTCGAGACATCGAGAAACGCTGGCGCACCGCCCTGGGCCTGTTTCTCGACTTCGCTCGAAACGAACGGGTCAAGGTAAAGTCATCATCCTCTAGCTAAGTGCCGGAGGTTCACCGTCTGAGGGCGGCGCTTCGGGCGCTTGAGGCTCAGGCGCATCCTTGCGCATCCGCCGCGCGGCCATCGACGCGCCGAGCAGGAAACCGCCCGGCACGAACAGGATGGTGGCCACAAGGCCGATACGCCGCCAGTTGGTCTTTGCCATCGCCCCCGCCTAAGCGCTTTAGCGGCGGGGCGAAACCCCCGGGCTCAGCCCAAGTCTGTGCGGACGAAATCGGCGCAGCGTTCGCCGATCATGATCGACGGCGCATTGGTGTTGCCGCTGACGAGCTTGGGCATGATCGAGGCGTCGGCAATGTAGAGCCCCTCGACGCCGCGCACGCGTAACTTCGGGTCGCAGACAGCGCCCTCGTCCGACCCCATCCGTGCGGTGCCGACCGGGTGATAAATCGTGTCCGATCGCGCGCGGATCAGCCGGTCGAGCGCGTCATCGTCGTTGAGGTCAATGGGGTTGCGATCACGCCCATTGTAATCGGAGAGTGGCGGCGATTCGAGAATGCGGTACATCGCCTTGATGCCCTTTTTCATCAGAGCGATGTCGCGTGGGTCGGTGAGGAAGGCCGGATCGATCAACGGCGCCGCGCGCGCATCGGTTGACGCAAGGCGGACGGTGCCCTTGCTCTCGGGCCGCAGCACGCAGACATGGCCCGAAAAGCCATGCGCTTTCACTTTGGTGCGGCCGTGATCCTCAAGCGCGGCAATCACGAAATGGAGCTGGACATCGGCGCAGGGCGAGTCGGGATCGACCTTCAGGAACGCACCGCCTTCGGCATAGGGCGATGTCATCGCGCCGCTGCGTTTGGTGAACCATTGCCAAAAGGATTTCAGGCCATTGATCTGCCCGGTCAGCGTCTGGCCCAGGAAGCGCGTGTCATCGCATTCGTAGGACGCGACATAATCGAGGTGATCCTGCAAATTGCCGCCGACCTCCCCGCGATCGATCCGCACGGGGATGCCATGCTCGGCGAGATGCGCGGCCGGGCCGATGCCGGACAGCATCAACACTTGCGGCGTGCCGAACACACCGCCCGCCAGCACCACCGCGCGGCGTGCCTTCAACTCCTTGGCCTCGCCGCCCTGAAGATAAGCAACACCCCAGGCGCGACCTTCGTCGAACAGCACGCGTTCAACCGTCACCCCGGTTTCGATCCGCAGATTGGCACGGTCGCGGTGCGGCTCGATATAGCCGCGCGACGCGCTCCAGCGCTCGCCACCCTTTTGCGTCACTTGATAAAGGCCGATCCCGTCTTGCCGCGCGCCGTTGAAATCGTCGTTGCGCGGAATCTGGAGGTTCGCCCCCGCCTCGATAAACGCCATCGTGCCGGGATTGGGCGACACCTGCTCGCTGACGTGCAGCGGTCCGCTGTCGCCGTGATAATCGTCGCCGCCGCGCACATTGGCTTCGGCGCGCTTGAAATAGGGCAGCACCTCGTCATAGCGCCACCCGTCGCAGCCCATCGCCGCCCAATTGTCGTAATCCCAGGCATTGCCGCGGATATAGACCATCGCGTTGATCGCCGATGAGCCGCCGAGGCCCTTGCCGCGCGGCTGGTATCCACGACGTCCGTTGAGCCCGACCTGCGGCACGGTCTCGAAGGCCCAGTTGGTCGCGGGCGTCTGGAACGGGATCATCCCCGGGATGCGCGTGCGATAGCCGGTGTTGTTGCCGCCCGCTTCGAGCAAGGTGACCTGATATTTGCCGCCTTCGCTCAGGCGACTGGCGACCGCGCTCCCGCCGGATCCGCCGCCGATGACGACGATGTCGGTTTCTTCCACGCACCACTCCCCACTTGTTGCCGCTGTAGCCAGCGTGCCTTGATGATTTCGGATGTATCGCGGCTGCCGTCGTGGCTCCAGCCGGGCGGCATGACCATATAGCCGAGCTTGGCCTTCAGCGTCGGCGCCGCCCACACATCCTTGGCGATGCCGACCCATTCGTGGAACGCCGACCAGAACAGGTTGAAGCTGCCCAGATTCTTGACGATCCCATAGCGCGGTGGCTCGTCGGCGCGCTCGGGCTCGAAGGTGCCGAGCCATTTGTCCCAGACGATGAAGACGCCCGCGTAATTCTTGTCGAGATAGCGCGGGTTGGTCGCGTGGTGGACGCGGTGGTGGCTCGGCGTGTTCATCACCGCCTCGAACCAGCGCGGCATCTTGTCGATCGCTTCGGTATGGATCCAGAATTGGTAGATCAGGTTGATCCCGCCGACGAACGCCAGCATCGCCGGGTGGAAGCCGACCAGGAACAGCGGCAGCTTGATCAATATGCCCATCGACAACGCGCCGGTCCATGTCTGCCGCAGCGCCGTCGACAGGTTATAATGCTGGCTCGAATGGTGGATGACATGGCTCGCCCATAGCCAGCGGATGCGGTGCCCGGCGCGGTGGACGAGGTAATAGAAGAAATCATCGGCGACGAAAGCGATGACAAACCAATACCACTGCCAGCCGATATCGAAGAGCCGGTATTGCCACACCGCCAGCGCAAAACCGCCGAGCAGCCCGCCGAAGATCACGCCCGAAACGACACTCCCCAGCCCGAGACCGAGCGACGTCAGCGTGTCGCGCGGTTCATAGCGTTCCGGATGGGTCAGCTTGACCGCCACCATTTCGATCAGCACCAGCGCGACAAAGCCGGGGACGGCAAGATCGGTGGGGTTGGGAAGCGCCATGCGAGCTTGCTTACACCAGTGTCAGCGTCGAACCAAGACGGGGCCGAACAGCGTTTCGCCGGTGTCGACCTGCCAGCCCTCGGGTGTCTCATGCACGGCGTCGGCAGGCACCCGGCGCGCGACGAAATGCGCGCCGTGGCGCTTGAGGACGGCGACGCTGCCATCGCGCCCATGGATCAGCGCAGTCTCGCCATCGGCAGCGACGATCGCCTCGCGCGCGTCAAAACCCGACAGCATCGCCTCGGCCTCGCGCGCGGCGAAATCGGGATCGGCAATCGGGGGCGTGCGCCCGAGCCTAAGCAGCCAGGTCAGCCCCGCCAGCGCGAGCACCGCAACCAGCGACCCGCCGAGCTGGAGCCACATCTCAGTGCCCGCCTGCGAGTGCCTGCATCATCCCCGCGACCGGTGACAGGTCGTAACCCGCCGATGCTGCCTTTTTGAACAGCTCGGCGGGCTCCGCCCCCGCCTTGGCGCTGGCGAGTGCCCAGAGCATGCAACTGCGCGTCCCCGATCGGCAAAAGGCGAGCACCGGGCCGTCGGCCATCGCGGCGGTCATCGCGTCGAGCTGTGGATGCGCGAATCCGGCATGCGTCACCGGAATCTCGGCATAGCGCAGCCCCAATGTCTCAGCGACGCGGCGGATCGCGTCGCCTTCGGGCTGGTCGGGCTCCTCGCCTTCGGGGCGGTTGTTGATGATGCCCTTGTACCCGGCGCGGGCGATGTCGGTCACGTCGGCAGCAGTGATCTGCGGGGCGACAGCGAAATGTTGGTCGAGCGGAATGATCATGGGACGCAGCCTAGCCCGCTTCGCGGATCACCGACAAGAAGGCGTCGCCATAAGCTTCCATTTTGCGCGCGCCGATGCCGCTGATCTGCGCGAGCGCGGCGCGGCTGGTGGGCTTCAGGCTCGCCATCTCGCGCAGCACCGAATCGTGGAAGATCACATAGGGCGGGACATTGCCCGCCTGGGCCAGTTCGCGGCGCTTGGTGCGGAGAGCATCGAACAGCGGATCGTCGGGCATCGCTTCAGCCCGCCCGCGGGTGCGGCCGCGCGGCGGGGGCGGCGCGACGATCTGCACCGATTCCTCGCCTTTCAGCACCGCGCGCGCCCGGCCGCCGAGTTGCAGCCCGCCATGCTCGGTCGGCGTCAGCAGCCCGCGTGCTTGCAGCGCGCGCGACAGTGGCTTGATCAGCTTGGCGTCGTCGCCGCTAACGATGCCGAACACGCTGAGCTGGTCATGCCCCATCTTCGCCACGCGCTCATCGGTCGCGCCGGTGAGCACTTTCTCGATATGCCCCAACCCAAAGCTCTGCCCGGTGCGATACACCGCCGACAGGAATTTCCGCGCCAGCTCGGTCGCGTCGAACAGCACCGGTTGCGACAGGCAATTGTCGCAATTGCCGCAAGTCTCGGGCGGCGACTCGCCGAAATGGCGCAACAGCACCGCGCGGCGGCACCCCGGCGTTTCGATCAGCCCTTGCAGCGCGTTCAATTGCGCGCGCGCCGCCGCCTGCCGCTCGGGCTCGACTTCGCCGACGCGGCGCCACGCCTGCGCCCAATCCTCGGCACCCCAGAACAGATGCGCCTGCGCCGGATCGCCGTCGCGGCCCGCGCGGCCCGTTTCCTGATAATAGGCCTCGACCGATTTCGGCAGCCCGGCGTGGGCGACGAAGCGGACGTCGGGCTTGTCGATGCCCATGCCGAACGCGATCGTCGCGCACATCACCATGTCTTCGGATGCGACGAAATCGGCCTGGTTGCGCGCGCGTACCGCCGGGTCGAGCCCGGCGTGATAGGCGCGCGTCGGTCGCCCGGTCTTCACGAGCTGCGCCGCCAGCCGCTCGGTGCCCGCGCGCGTCGTGGTATAGACGATGCCCGGCCCCGGCACCGCGCGCGCAAGCGCGGCGAGCTGCGCGCCGACACTATCGCGGGGCGTGATCGTGTACCGGATGTTGGGCCGGTCGAACCCGGCGATCACCAGCCCGTCGGCGGGAATGCCGAGCTGGTCGAGAATGTCGGCGCGGGTATGCGCGTCGGCGGTCGCGGTCAGCGCGAGCCGGGGCACGCCTTCGAACCGGTCGAGCAATGGCCGCAACAGCCGGTAATCGGGACGGAAATCATGCCCCCATTCGCTGACGCAATGCGCTTCGTCGATCGCGAACAGGCTGAGCGTCGACTGGCTCAGCAAATTGCGGAACGAGTCGTTCGAGGCCCGCTCGGGCGCGACATAGAGCAAGTCGAGCTCGCCTGCGCGGAACCGCGCGACCGTTTCGGCCTGGTTTGTATCGACCGACGTAAGCGTGGCCGCGCGGATGCCGACGGCTTCGGCGGCGCGGAGCTGGTCGTGCATCAGCGCAATCAGCGGCGACACCACCACGCAGGTCCCCGGCAGCGCGACCGCCGGCAGCTGATAGCACAAAGACTTGCCCGCCCCCGTCGGCATCACCGCCAGCGTATTCTCGCCCGCCATCACCCGGTCGACCACCGCGCGCTGAACGCCACGGAAATCGGGAAAGCCAAAGGTCTGTTGCAGGATCTCGCGCGTTGAGGGCATGAGCGACGCGCTACCGGCGAAGCGCCCATCGCCGCAAGGGAGCATCGACCATGACCGACACGATTAGCCATCCGGGTCGCCTGCACGGCAAGGTCGCGCTGGTGACGGGCGCGGCCCGCGGGATCGGGGCAGCGATCGTGCGCGCCTTCGTGGCTGAGGGCGCGACCGTCTGGATCACCAACATCGACGGCGAAGCAGGCGCCGCGCTCGCCAATGATATCGGCGGCACGACGCGCTTTGCGCCGCTCGATGTCGGGGACGAAGGCGATTGGGAAGCGGTGATCGCCGATCTGCTCGATCGCGATGCGCGGCTCGATGTGCTCGTCAACAATGCCGGGATCACCGGGCTTGGTCCCGACAGCGGGCGGCACGACCCCGAACATGTCAGCCTTGCCGAATGGCACGCCGTCCACCGCGTCAATCTCGACGGGACGATGCTCGGGTGCCGCTATGCGATCCGCGCGATGCGCCCGCAGCGATCGGGGTCGATCATCAACATCTCGTCGCGCTCGGGATTGGTCGGGATACCGGGGGCGGCGGCCTATGCCTCGTCGAAAGCGGCGGTGCGCAACCATAGCAAGACCGTGGCTTTGTGGTGCGCACAGCAGGGGCTCAACATCCGCTGCAATTCGGTCCATCCGGCGGCGATCCTGACCGAGATATGGGAGGGGATGATCGGCGACGGCGCCGACCGCGCCGACAAAATGGCGGCGCTGGTCAAGGATACGCCGCTCAAACGCTTCGGCCTGCCCGACGAAGTCGCCGCCATGGCGCTATTCCTCGCCAGTGACGAAGCGACCTATGTCACCGGCAGCGAATTCGACATCGACGGCGGGTTGCTCGCGGGTTCGGCAGCGTCTCCGGGCTAAGCTGCCTTGCTTTGGCCATGACGCGCGGCTGATATGCGACGGCGTGCTTTTCAGGAGAAGATTGATGCCGAAGCGACCGTTGCCGATCGTCATGGCGTCCGCCGCGCTCTGCCTGCTGATGGGCGCCGCCAAACCGACGACCCCGCTGGTGGTGCGCGGTGACGGGCTCGTCAACACAACCGTCGGCGGGACGTCAGCGCGCATCCGCATCACCCCTTGGGCACCCGCCGCACCCACGCTCAACCCCGATTTCGCTGACCGGATCGGGCTGAAGGGCGGCTGGTTCGGCTTTGCGGTCAAGGTCGGCCCGGTCAAGGTGAACGGCAAATCGAGCGTCACCCGGCTCGATTTCGGCACGATGAGCTTTCGCCGCCGCGTCGTGTGGTTCGATCGCCGTTATGAACCGCAGGGCGACGGCGCGGTTGGCCCCGGCGGACTCCCTGCCGAGGTGATTCGCTTCGAGCTCCGCAGTCCGCGCCCCGGCGAGCGCGTCGCCACCTTGCCGCTGGTGCAGCGCCTGTTTCAGCCGACGTACAGCCGGATCACGGTCGCCGGGCGCGAGGTCAACATCCTGTTCGATCCGCAGCACGCGCAGACCTTGGCGACGGCGGGCGCGGGCAGTGCGATTGCCGCCGATTATGGCGGGCAGTTGGTCGGCGCAACCGGCAAGGCTGAAGTCGCGTTCGGCATTGATCGCCCAATCCGCACGCTCAAGCTTGCGCGGCCGCTCGCGATCGGGCCGCTCCGCTTCGACAGCGTGCCGGTGCGGATCGGCGACAGCGGCTCGGTCGCGGGCATCGCCGATGCGGATGCCGATCCGGATGAAGTGGTGGTCACCGCCAAAGGCGGCGGCAAACGCCGCGACGTGCTGATCATCGGCCGTGATGCGCTCGCGGGCTGTTCGTCGATCGTGTTCGACAAGCGGGCGAAGGTTATCCGGTTGAGTTGCGCCTGAACACCTACGATCTGAGCTGATCGAACCTTGCCTTGTCCGCAACCGGATGCTTCACTCACGTGACGTAACGGTAGGGCAATCAATGACTTGGCACGCTTCAGCAACAATCCTCTTGCTAACTGCCGCACCGCTCGCAATCGGCGCGCGCGCTGCCGAAGATACCGGGCGTCCCTGGCGGATCCGACCGGGCACCGTGGTGCCGTTCAAAGCCAATGGGGTCGACGGCAAGCTGCGAATCGACCCCGGCGCGCAAGCGCAGATAACCTGCAACGCCAGTTTTGCGCAGCGTGCTCAAATGACGACCGAGCGTGTGCCCCGGCGCCGCGACTTTGGCGGGGTTTTCGAACACTTCGACATTGCTCTGGTTGAGGTAGTCTTTGGCAAAACCATGAGCCAACGTTGGGTCGATCTAGGGAATAGTGATTTTCTCAACGACGCAGATTGTGAGATCGGGCCCGGCGGCTTCGCCATCCCGATCGAATTCGTGCTTTCGCGCCCGATTGAAGACGAAACCACCATTAGCCTCCCCATGCGGCGCGATCCGTTTTCGCTCTATGACTTCAGCTATGCGGAACTGCGCGTCGGCAAGGAAATCGTTGAAGTCCGATTCGACCTGCGCGAGCGCGAGACCTTTGCCACCGCCAATGCCGCAAAATTCATCGCGTCTGAAAATGGCGGCAAGCTCCAAGGCCCTGCGCGTCCGATCGTGATTGCTTGGAACTTCAAACGACCGGTACGGACGCTGGTGCTCGACAAACCGCTCATGATCGGCGCGCTCTCCATCCCAATGATGAATGTCCGCGTCCATGATTGGGGGAGTGTCCTTACGATCGACGACGCGGATGCGCCGCATTGGGACGGCGACGCGGTCGATGTTGTCGTCAAGGCGCGCAAGAAATTCAGAAAATGGGCGGCGATCCGCGTCGGGAGCGATCAACTTTTCGATTGTTCGCGCATCCTCTACGACAATCCCAATCGCAAGATCGAGCTGACGTGCAAATAGCCTATTCCGCCGCCAGCGTTTCCTCCGCGCGTTCCTGCGCCTGGCGGTTCCACATTTCGGCATAGAGCCCGCCTTTTCGCAGCAGCGCGGTATGCGTCCCGCGCTCGCGCACCTGGCCCGCGTCGAGCACGACGATCTCGTCGGCATTGACCACCGTCGACAGGCGGTGCGCGATCACGATGGTCGTCTGGCGCTTCGAAATCGCTTCCAACGTCGCCTGAATCTCTCCTTCGGTGCGGCTGTCGAGCGCGCTGGTCGCTTCATCGAGGATCAGGATCGGCGGGTTCTTGAGGAGGGTGCGGGCAATTGCCACGCGCTGCTTCTCGCCGCCTGACAGCTTCAGCCCACGCTCGCCGACGCGCGCGTCATAGCCGCCGGGCTGCGCGGCGATGAAGTCCGCAATGGCCGCGCCCCGCGCCGCGCCCTCGATCTCGGTCTGGGTCGCGCCCTCACGGCCATAGGCGATGTTATACGCGATCGTGTCGTTGAACAGCACCGTGTCCTGCGGGACGATGCCGATCGCGGCGCGTAAGCTCGCCTGCGTGACCTTGGCAATATCCTGCCCGTCGATCGTGATCCGCCCGCTGGTCAGATCGTAGAACCGATAGAGCAGCCGCGCGAGCGTCGACTTGCCCGCGCCCGACGGCCCGACGATCGCGAGCGTGCCCCCCGCCGGTATGTCGAGGTCGATGCCCTTCAGGATGCGCCGCTCGGGGTCGTAATCGAACACGACATTTTCGAAGCGAACATGCCCTGCGCTCACCACCAGATCGCGCGCGTCGGGCGCATCAACCACTTCGGCGGGCGCGTCGATCAGGTCGAACATCGCCGCCATGTCGACCACGCCCTGCCGGATCGTGCGATAGACCATGCCGAGCAGATCGAGCGGGCGGAACAGCTGCGCGAGCAGGGTCGATACGAGCACGACATTGCCGGCGTTGAACTGCCCCTGCGACCAACCCCAGACGACCAGCCCCATCCCGCCTGCCATCATCAAATTGGTGATCAGCGATTGCCCGATGTTGAGCCACGCCAGCGAATTCTGGTTCTTGACCGCCGCCGTTGCATAGGCCGCCATGGCTTTGTCGTAGCGGATCGCCTCGCGCTCTTCGGCGCCGAAATATTTGACCGTTTCGAAATTGAGCAGCGAATCAACGGCATGCGCGACCGCACCGGTGTCGAGATCGTTCATCTGCGCACGCAGTGCATTGCGCCAATCGGTGACGATGCGGGTGAAGGCAATGTAGACGCCGACCATCACCAATGTGCCGATCACCAGCCACGCGCCAAAGGTCGAGCCGAAGATCTGGAGCACCAGCACCAGCTCGAGCACCGTCGGCGCGATGTTGAACAGCAGGAAATAGAGCATGGTGTCGATGCTCTTGGTCCCGCGCTCGACCACCTTGGTGACCGCGCCCGTCCGGCGTTCGAGGTGGAAGCGCAAGCTCAGCATATGCAGGTGGCGGAACACCGTCGCTGCCAGCCGCCGCGTTGCATCCTGCCCGACGCGCTCGAACACCGCATTGCGCAAATTGTCGAACAATACGCTGCCGAACCGCGCCGCTGCGTACCCAACCACCAGCGCCAGGATCAGCGTGGTCGCGCCGCGATCACCCTTCGCCATATCATTGACGATGCCTTGCAGCGCATAGGGCGCGCCATAAACCTGCACCAGCTTCGACGCGATGATCAGCAGCAGCGACAGCACGATCCGCACCCGCAGCGCGGGCTGATCCTTGGGCCATAAATAGGGCAGGAACCGCCGCAGCATCGGCCACAAGGGCGGCTCGGCGGTTTTGGCTTTGGGGGGATCAATCGGCGGCATCTACCCCCCATGTAGGATGGCTGAAGCCTTGGCGAAAGCACCGTGCGCGGGGCGTTGATCCGCTCCCTCCCCGTTTATGTCGGGCGAGGTCGAGACACCTGGCGGAGCGCTTGGGGCTTGTTTCTCGACTGCGCTCGAAACGAACGGGTCAAAAGGGGGGCATCCGGTCCTAAGTCGAGAAAAGCGTCAGTCCGCGCTCGCGACCGCGTGCCGTGTCTCCCGGCGACGACGGATGATGCGCCCGGGGCGTGGCACTGCCCCAGCCCCATCCAATGCCGCCGCTGCGCTCAACCGGCTTTTTGCGCTCGACACTTGGCGCCGGTGTCTGGCCTTGCGCGCGGATCGCGGGCCGGTCGCCACTGGCTGATCCGGTTTGCGTGGGCAGCGATCCCAAAATCTGGTCGCGCAGCATCGCTTCGAGGTCGTCGAGGCCCGCCGCTGCCGCCACCGCGCGCCGCCGCAACAGCGCGGCGAGCACGGTGGGGCGCACCGCCACCACTGCCGCGCCGCGCGGTACACGCAGTTTTGTCGGGAACGCAGCCATTGTCACGCCGAGTCGATCCTCACTAAAATCGTTGAATCGTCATAGCGTTCGAAACCTCACCGAAAGCGGACGAGACTCGGTTGACGCGGCGTTAGGGGCGTTGGCGCGGGCGCGCCCAGCCGCCGCCCGGACCCCCGGGATAGCGCGCGGTACGGCTGCCCGCCTGCCGTCCGGCAAGCAGGATCGCGCCGATTTTCTCGGTCGCTGATGTCGTCACGCGCTTGTCCCACGCATGCCCCCCGCGCGCGGCAACTTTGCGCCCGATATCGCCATAGATTTTGGCCGCCGCCAGCACCGCCCAGGCCGAGCGAAAGCCAAGTGCCGGCGTGCCCACGCGCGCGCTTTCCTCGAACGCGGCGGCGCGCGTCGTCAGTCGCGCGACGAGTTCGGTCAGCGCAGGCCGATGCGTAGGAGTCATCAGCTCGGCGACGGGAATAGCTTTCTCCACCAGCCAATCGGTCGGCAGATAGCAGCGCCCGACGCTTGCATCCTCGTCGATGTCGCGGGCGATGTTGGCGAGCTGAAACGCCAACCCCAGGTCGCACGCGCGGTCGAGCGTTGCCTCATCGTGAGGGTCGACGCCCATCACCACCGCCATCATGCAGCCGACGACGCCCGCGACATGATAGCAGTATCGCAGCAGATCATCCTCGGTCTTGGGCCGCCAGCCCTCGGCGTCGAGCGCAAACCCGGCGATGTGATCGCGCGCAAAGCCATGCGGCAGGCCGGTTTCGGCCACGACGAGGCGCAGCGCTTCGAACGGCGGTTCGCCGGTCGGCTCGCCCGCCAGCGCGAGCTCAGTGAGCACGCTCAGTCGCGCAAGCCGGGCCATTGGGTCGTCGACCACGGTCATCCCATGGCCATGATCCTGCCCGTCGGCGATGTCATCGCACGCGCGGCACCAGCTGTAGAGCAGCCACGCCCGTTCGCGCGTCGGCTTGTCGAACAGCTTGCTGGCCGCCGCAAAGCTGCGCGATCCGCGCGCGATCGACACACGGGCTGCCTCGACGACGTCGCCGCGCGTCACAGGTCGCGGGCGCCAATCTGCTGGATCGTCGTGATCGGCGCGGCATGGGCCATTTTGTCGAGCAGACCGTCCAAACTCGTATCAACGATCATCAGCCCCTGATGCTGCGGGCGAATGAACCCGACCTCGCCCATTTTCGCGGCAAAAGCGACCAGCCCATCATAAAAGCCCGCGACATTGAGCACGCCGACCGGCTTGGCGTGATAGCCGAGCTGCGCCCAGCTCAGCGCTTCCCACAATTCATCCATCGTGCCGGTGCCGCCGGGCAAGGTGACGAAGCCGTCGGACAGGTCGGTGAACGCCTGCTTGCGCTCGTGCATCGTGCGGCAGACATGGAGTTCGGTCAGCCCGCGATGGGCGACTTCAGCATCGACCAGCGCCTGCGGGATGATGCCGATCACCTCGCCGCCCGCCTCGAGCGCGGCATCGGCGACCGCCCCCATCAGCCCGAGCCGCCCGCCGCCATAGACCAGCCCGATCCCGCGCTCGGCGAACGACCGGCCGACGGCGCGTGCCGACTCGATATAGACCGGGTCAGCAGGCGAGGCCGAGCCGCAATAGACGGCGAGGCGTTTCACCGACCCTCGTCCAGCATCAGCTTGGCCGTCGCCTTGGCGCTGCCCACCACGCCCGGGATCCCGGCGCCCGGATGCGTGCCCGCCCCGACGAAATAGAGATTCGGGATATGGTCGTCGCGGTTGTGGACGCGGAAATAGGCCGATTGCAGCAGGGTGGGCTCAAGGCTGAAGGCGCTGCCCAGATGCGCGTTCAGGTCGGCGCTGAAATCGCTCGGTGCGTAATGGAATTTGGTGACGATGCGGTCGTGAATGTCAGGGATCAGCCGCTTGCCGATTTCATCGAGGATGCGCTTTTCGAGGATCGGGCCAATCTCGGCCCAGTCGACCGGGAATTTGCCCTGATGTGGCACCGGCGCGAGCGCATAGAAGGTCGAATGCCCCACCGGCGCCATCGACGGATCAGTGACGGTCGGGTGGTGGAGATAGAGCGAGAAATCCTCGGCCAGCACGCCGTG
>CAYUYZ010000041.1:0-28277 GCA_964449575.1 uncultured Stakelama sp. | reverse complement strand
CGGTAATTCGGCGCGGACGATCGACGCGATCCGCAACGGCACCGAAAGCGTCGCCGACGAGATCGACCGGGTCGGCCACGGCTTTGCGAAACTGCATCTCCAGCTCGACGAGCTCAGCGTAACGGCGGGGGACTTCATCGCCAAGATTGCCGACTAAATTGACGCCGTCGGCAGGTTGAAAGGCGCGCATTAGCAATATCTTGGCGATTCTGCGCGATACGTTTGGCGCGACAACTTGCGGATGCAGCGCATGGCTTTTGGCAAACGAACGACTCCCTTCGGCGCAAGGCCGACGATACCGACGCCGCCCCGCGATTCGGACGGCAAGCGCCGTATCTTCGGCGAAGCGACCTTTGCCGGCCCGCACGGCGCGATGCTGCGCGACATGGGTTTCGCGCTCGACGATCCGACCAATGTGCTTCCCGAGCCCGTCGACGTTGATCGCGCGGTGCGGGAATCGCTCGATGAGCAGGATCAGCGTCGCCGCAAGATCGAGGCCGATCTGCTCGCGCGGCACGGCCATAATGCGATCCGCCCTTTCTTCATTCTCGCCGAACCCGTGTTCAACAGCGACTTGGGGCAATGGCTGATCCGCGTGATGCGGTTACGGCCGTATGACGCGTGGAACCTCGTCTATTTGCCGACCGATCGCGCGACGCAGCGGATCATGGGCGACGTGCCGATGCACCCCCTCCAGTCGGTCACGCCGATCGACGAGCTGATGGTCGAACAGATCGGCCAGTTTCGCACGAAATGGGTCGAGGCGCGGCGTAAGGTCGACGCGCATATCAACGACGTCGGCGCGGACAAGGCGAGCCCGGTGATGGAAAAATTCGTCGCCTATAGCGATGCCATGCCGCAACAGATCATCGACCATGTCACCAAGGTCAAACCCATGATCGTCGACCTGATCGCCGACGTCCAACGCCGCGCCGCTTGATCGTCCTTCCGAGCGCGTCGACTTTACATCTGGGGCGTCTCCGCGCTTAAGTCGCGGTATGATCCATGTTCTTCTGACCGGCAGCAGCCGTGGCATCGGCGCCGCCATCGCCGTCGCACTTGACCAAGCCAATGTCCGGCTCGTCGGCCACGGTACCGCGAGCGGCATTGCCGCGGATTTCGCCGATCCGGCAGCGCCCGCGCATCTCTGGGACGCTGCGCTCGATACGCTCGACGGGCGGATCGACGTGCTGATCAACAACGCGGGCGTGTTCGAAGCCAATCCAATCGACCGCGACGACGCGGTTTGGGCTGCCGATTGGGCGCGCACGATGCAGATCAACCTGGCGGCATCGGCCGAACTGTGCCGCCGTGCGGTGCTGCATTGGCGCGCACGCCAATCGGGTGGGCGGATCGTCAACATCGCCAGCCGTGCCGCCTATCGCGGCGACTCGCCCGATCATTGGCATTATGCGGCATCGAAAGCCGGGATGGTCGCAATGACCAAGAGCATCGCGCGCGGCTATGCCCGCGACGGCATCCTGGCGTTTGCGATCTGCCCGGGCTTCACGATGACCGGCATGGCCGAGGATTATCTCGCGAGCCGCGGCGGCGACAAATTGCTCGCCGACATCCCGCTTGGCCGCGTCGCGGCGCCGGAGGAAGTGGCCGTCGCCGCCCGTTTCTGCGCGCTGGAGGCGCCGCCGTCGATGACCGGCAGCGTGCTTGACGTGAATGGCGCCAGCTATGTCCGCTAAAGAACCCGTCGCCCAAAGCGCGTTTGCCAAATGGACCATCCGCCTGATGGCGGCAATCGGTGTGCTTGGCTGCCTGGCAGTCATAGCGATCGTCGTCATGATTTCCGGTAACTTTCGCCGACATGAGCCGACGGCGGTCGTGCAAGCTGGCGCAACCAAGCAGGTGTTCGAGATTGGCAGCGTCGAGAAAGTGCCGGGCACCTCGCTGATGAAAATCGCGATCTTTGCAACAAATGGTCAACGTTATGGCGGCAGCGCTTCCTACGATTCCGAGAAGGGCGATCTCCGCAACGTGCTGCTGCTCGATACCATTACGGGCAAGAGTCGGCGGCTGCTGCCGAACAATAGCCGCAGAATCGAGGCTTTCGATTTCCTTTCGGAAGATCGGGAAGATGCCACGGTCTGTTGCTATTATCTCTCCGTCGATCGGGCTGACAACACCCTTCACGAAGAAGTGATATTGGGCGTGCTCGCCACGGGCCAACAAGCAACCGTCTTACCCGAGGTCGACGGGTTCGATTCAGTTTCGATGCCCGATAAGGATCATGTCGCGCTGATCGTGCGCGATCGGCAGCGCCTCTCCATTCATTTTGTCGAATTGGCGACGCTCAAAGTGACCGCCACCCATCCGATTGCGATCAACTGATGTCCGCTAGCTGGAAGCTCTCCCTGCCCTGCACGCGCGCGGAGGCGGAGGCGATTGATGCCGAGATGGCCGATCTGGGGATCGATCCGCCGCCGGTGTTGATGACAACCGAAGAAGTCGAGGACGATGCCGAGCGCTGGCGGCTCGATGCCTATTTCGAGGGCAAGCCGAGCGCCGGTGCGCTTGCGGCGGTCCGTGCGCTCATCCCCTCCTCGGCAAAGGTCGCGGCCAAGCCAGTGCTGATCCCCGATGCCGACTGGATCACGCTGAGCCAGGCCGATCTGACCCCGGTGCGCGCGGGCCGCTTTTTCGTCCACACCAGTGCCTATGCCGATGCGGTGCCGCCCGATGTGCGCGCGTATTTGATCGAAGCGAGCCGCGCGTTCGGCACCGGGCATCACGAAACCACCACAGGCTGCCTGATGATGCTCGACGCGATCCGGCGCCGGGGCGTGCGCGTCGACAATCTGATCGACCTTGGCACCGGGACTGGGTTGCTGGCGTTCGCCGCGCTGCATCTGTGGCCGCGCGCCTTTGCAACCGCGACCGACATTGACCCCGTCTCGATCGAGGTCAGCGCCGAAAATGCCGAGGTCAACGGCGTGCCGACCGGCCTCGCGCGCGGTCGGCTCGCGCTGGGGGTCGCCAATGGCGTCGCGTCGCCGCTGGTGCTCGACCGTGCGCCCTATGATCTGGTGATCGCCAATATCCTCGCCGCGCCGTTGATCGAGATGGCGGGCAATTTCACCGCAATTGCCGCGCCCGGCGCACAGATTGTGCTCGCGGGATTGCTGACCCGGCAGGCCGACGCCGTTGCCGCCGCCTATCGCTGTCAGGGTTGCCGCGTCGCCGAACGATTGATTCTGGGCGACTGGACGATCCTGCGCTTGCGCAAGCGCCCCGATTTTCGCCTGCGCGGGCTATAGGAACGCGGCTCTGGCGATGCCGAGCGGTGGGAGCGGTGGGAGCGGGGCTCAGACGAGCGTGGCTTGGGCGCGGGCGGCTGCATAGGCCTGTGTGCCAGCGGTGAAGACGCGATCGCCCTCGACGATTTCGGCGATGCGGATCGTGTCAGCCGCCTCGACCGCCGCATAAATGGGGGCGAAATCGGTTTCGACCGTCACCCGCAGCAGTTCGTCGAACGAGGGAATGACGAAATAATTCTGCTGGAAATCGTCGATCCGGTACTCGGTGCGCATCACCCGTTCCAGCCCGAAGCCAATCCGATTGGGGCTGGGATCGTCGAGCGCGAACACGCTTTCCGCCGCCGACGAGACGATGCCCGAGCCATAGATGCGCAGCGCCCCTGCTTCCTCGACCAGCCCGAATTCGACCGTGTACCAATAGAGTCGCGACAGATATTTGAGGTATTTCTCGCCACCCAGCCGAAGCGCGCGCTGCCCACCCCGCCCATAAGCCGCGAGATAATCGGCGAATACCGGATCGGCGAGCATCGGCACATGGCCGAACACGTCGTGGAATACATCGGGTTCTTCGAGATAGTCGAGTTGATCGGCGCGGCGAATGAAATTGCCCGCGACGAAGCGGCGATTGGCCATATGATCGAAGAATACGTCGTCGGGCACCAGCCCCGGCACCGCAACGACTTGCCACCCGGTCAGCTTCATCAGCCGCTGCGACAATTCCTCGAAATTCGGAATACCCGCTTCGGAGAGTTTAAGCGCATCGAGCCCGGCGAGATAGGCTGAAGAGGCGCGCCCCGGCAGCAACGCCACCTGCCGGACATAGAGCGTGTCCCAGATCGCATGCTCTTCCGCCGAATAGCTTTCCCACCCCTGCGGGATCGTCCAATCGGGACCAGCGCCCTCGGGCGGGCGAGTCAGAACATGCGTGTCGGTGGCCATCGGTGTATCATATCACGCATGGCGCTCAGGGAAAATGGCAGCCGCCAAGCAAAGCGGTGGCAGGATTGGGCCGATCGGGTGGCACAAAACTTGGTTGCGCCGCACAAATTTTTGCCCATCTCGCCGACAAGCTGCTACCTTTGCCTGCATGGCCGACGCTAACCAACCGCATATTGTCATCATCGGCGCGGGTTTTGGTGGACTCGCCGCCGCGCGCGGCCTCCGGCGGCTTGATGCCCAAGTGACGCTTGTCGATCGCCAGAACCATCATCTGTTTCAACCGCTGCTCTATCAAGTCGCGACCGCTGGCCTCAGCCCGGCGGAGATCGCAGCGCCGATCCGCGCGATCGTGCGCCGCTACCGCAACACGCGCGTGTTGCTCGACACGGTGACAGGGGTCGATAGTGCCACGCGCACGATCGCGCTCGAAAGCGGCACAACGCTCGACTATGACGCCTTGATCATCGCCACTGGCGCGACCCACAGCTATTTCGGGCAGGATCACTGGGCCGAATTCGCGCCCGGCATCAAGACGATTGACGATGCGATTCAGGTGCGGGCGCGTATCCTGGTCGCGATGGAGCGCGCCGAAACCGAGCGCCAGCAGATGCCCGAAACGCGAAGTCAGCAGCTAACGTTCGTTGTTATCGGCGGCGGCCCAACCGGCGTCGAAATGGCCGGCGCGATCGCCGAATTGACCCGCCACACCGCCGACATGGATTTTCGCTATATCAGCCGGCAGTGCATCCGGGTGATGCTCGTCGAGGCGGGGCCGCGCCTGCTCGGCGCGTTCCCCGAGGAGCTGTCGGCCAAGGCCCTGATCGCGCTCGAGCAATTGGGCGTCGAGGTGCGACTCAACGGTCGTGTAACCGATATCGAGGCCGACGCCGTGATGGTCGGCGATGAGCGCGTTGCCGCCGCCGCGATCATTTGGGGCGCCGGCGTGCAAGCCTCTCCCGCCGCCAAATGGCTGGGGGTCGAGGCTGACCGCGCGGGCCGCGTGATCGTTGCGTCCGATATGCAGGTCGCGGACCGGCCCGGGGTCTATGTGATCGGCGACACCGCATCGGTCGCCGACAAGGACGGGCGCCCGGTGCCCGGCGTCGCCCCCGCCGCCAAGCAACAAGGCGAGCATGTCGCGCGCGTGATCGCCGCATCAGTCAAAGGGACGAAGCATCCGGGGCCGTTTGCCTATAAGAATTACGGGAATCTTGCGACGATCGGCAGGCGGCGTGCGGTGGCCGATTTCGGCTGGACCCGGTTGAGCGGTTGGCCGGCGTGGTTCGTCTGGTCGACTGCGCACATCTTTTACCTCACCGATTTTCGCAGCCGCCTGATCGTCGGCGCGCAGTGGATATGGAGCTATGTCACCTTCGATCGCGGCGCCCGGCTGATCACCGGCATCAGCGCGGCAAAAATGCCGCATGCCGTTTGGAGCGGAACGCCGTCGAAACATCCTGGCGACTGAGCTGACCGCAGCGATCGAGGTCGCGCACGCATCGCGCCGCAGGCCAGGCCCTTGGCGAGGCCTGGGTCGACGGGCAACGGCAGCGCCCGGACCGCCAGCCGTCTCAGCGTCGCGGCGGTATGCGCGCGGCGACCCCGATCGCCGGAAAATCGGTGAAGAAGCCGTCGACGCCAAAACCGATATAGGTGCGGATTTCCTCTTCGATGCGACCGTGCGCCGCCGGATCGGTGCCGACCCGCAGACCAGCGGGCAAGAAGGCGTTTTCGGCGCGGAAAGTCCAAGGGTGGAGCTTCAGCCCCGCCGCATGCGCGTCGGCCACCAGCGATGTCTGTGGCCCCTCACCTTTCCAGATCATATTCTTGTTCGGGCCAATGCCATAAGCATAAGCCGCAATCGCCTTCAGCCCTTCGGGTGTCGCCATTGCGGCATAGCTGGGCGCGGCCTTGTCGACCGGGCCGCCCGCGCCGTCCATCAACTGGATCAGCCGCACGCGGGTCAGCTTGTGCAGCGCCTTGAGGTTATTGACCTCGAACGACTGGACGAACACCGGCGCAGTGGCCGAATCCCAGCCCGCCGCCTTCAACTGCGCGACCAACAGCGCTTCCATCGGGTGGCCGATCGACGCGAAATAGCTGGGGTGCTTGGTTTCGGGGTAGATGCCGACGCCGTGCTTCTTCGCGAGCGCGATCACTTCCGCCAGCGTCGGCACCTCGAACTGGCCGTCGAACGTGGCATTGCCGGGGCGCAATTGCGGCAGCCGTTCCTTCGCGCGCAGCGTCTTCAGCTCGGCAAGCGTGAAATCCTCGGTAAACCAGCCGGTGTGCGACTCGCCGTCGATCAGCTTGGTGACTTTGCGCGCCGCGAATTCGGGGTGCGCCGCGACATCGGTGGTGCCGGTGATGTCGTTTTCGTGGCGCGCGACGAAGACATTGTCCTTGGTCAGCACCAGATCGGGCTCGATGAAATCGGCGCCTTGCTCGATCGCCAGCGCATAGGCGGCCAGCGTATGTTCGGGCCGCAGCCCGCTGGCGCCGCGATGCGCGATGACAATCGGGGACGGTGATGGCGGCGGTGACGACATCGCCGCACTCTGCCCCAGCACCAGCGCGGCGACCAGTGCCCCGATTGTTGCAAAAAACATCCGCATGGCTTGCCCTCCGCGCTTTGGTGCCCCACCTTTAGGGTCCTTCCGATCGCATGTCTTCAGGCAAAGGGGCCCCGCGCATGCACTTCACGATCAATGGCACGGCTTATGAAGCCGAGCCCGATATCCGCACTTCGCTGCTGGATCTGCTGCGCGATCATCTGGGGCTGAGCGGCACCAAAAAGGGGTGCGATCACGGCCAGTGCGGGGCGTGCACCGTGCTGGTGGGCGGACGGCGGATCAATGCCTGCCTGACGCTCGCGGTGATGCATGAAGGCGACACGATCACCACGATCGAGGGCCTCGCCGATGGCGACACGCTCCACCCGATGCAGGCGGCGTTTGTGAAGCATGACGGCTTTCAGTGCGGCTATTGCACGCCGGGGCAGATCATGTCGGCGGTCGGCATGCTGGAGGAGATCAAGGCGGACATGCCGAGCCATGTAAGCGAGTCGCTCCACAGCTTCGAGCTGACCGACGCCGAGATTTCGGAGCGGATGAGCGGCAATCTCTGCCGCTGTTCGGCTTACCCGAACATCGTCGATGCGATCCGCGAGGTGGCCGGGGCATGAAGACGTTCAGCTATGCCCGCGCCGCCAGCCCCGAAGGCGCCGTTGCCGCGATAGGTGACGGCGCCAAGTTCATCGCGGGCGGCACCAATTTGCTCGACTTGATGAAGCTCCAGATCGAGGCGCCCGACTCGCTCGTCGACATCAGCCGCCTCGATCTCGCGCAGGTCGAGGAGCACGATGGCGGCGTGCGGATCGGCGCGCTGGTGCCCAACAGCGATCTCGCCGCGCACCCGCTGATCCGCCAGCACTACCCGATGCTCAGCCGCGCGCTGCTGTCGGGGGCGTCGGCGCAACTGCGCAACAAGGCGACGACGGGGGGCAATCTGCTCCAGCGGACGCGCTGTTATTATTTCTATGACACGGCAGCCCCCTGCAACAAGCGCGCGCCCGGATCGGGCTGCAATGCGCAGGGCGGGTTCAACCGCATCCACGCGATCCTGGGCACGAGCGAGCATTGCATCGCCACGCACCCGAGCGACATGGCGGTGGCGATGCGCGCGCTCGACGCCGTGGTGGTGACGCTCCAGCCCGGCGGCGACCGGCGGCGGATTGCGCTCACCGATCTCTACCGCTTGCCCGGCGACACGCCGCAGGTCGAGACCAGCCTCGAACCCGGCGTGCTGATCACCCACATCGAATTGCCTGCACCCCCGGCGGGCACGCAGCTTTACCGCAAGGTCCGCGACCGGGCGTCCTACGCGTTCGCGGTCGTCTCAGTGGCGGCGGTGATCGCGGTCGAGGACGGCACGATCACCTCAGCCCGGCTCGCCTTCGGTGGGCTCGCCCCGGTGCCGTGGCGCGATGCGGCGGTGGAGGCAGCGCTGGTCGGTCAACCGGCATCAACCGCAAGCTTCGAGGCTGCTGCGGATGCGCTGCTCAACGATGCGCGGGGGCAAGGGCATAATGATTTCAAGATTCCGCTCGTCCGGCGCACGCTGATCGCGGCGCTGCGCGATCTGACGGAGGCAACGCGATGACCGAATACACGATGGACGCCGATTTCGGCCCCTCGGCGCTGTCACGCAGCGTGCAGGGGCTGCTCGGCAAGGGGATCGACCGGATCGACGGCGTCGCCAAGGTGACGGGCGCCGCACTCTACGCCGCCGAACATGTGCCGCAGGGCAAGATGGCCTATGGCTATGCGATCACCGCCACAGTCGCGGTCGGTGCGGTGCGGTCGATCGACACCAAGGCCGCCGAAGCGATGCCCGGCGTGCTCGCCGTCATCACCGACGACCCGCGCTTGCCCAGCGAATCGCACATCATCCGCGCGACCCAGCACCCGCGCAACGACGGTACGCTCGAAAGCTATGGCCAGATCATCGGCCTCGTCGTCGCCGACAGCTTCGAAGCCGCGCGCGCAGCCGCACAAGCAGTGAGCGTCGATTATGTCCAGGTGAAGGGCCAATTCGACACGCTCGCCAATCAGGCGGGCGCGCAAGACCCGCACAAGGGCGCGATGCTGCCCAATATCGTGATCGGCGATGTCGATGCCGCCCTCGAGGCCGCTGAGGTGACGCTCGATGTTACTTACTCCACGCCCTATCAAGTGCATGCCGCGATGGAGCCGCACGCGGCGATCGCCGAATGGGATGGCGACAGGCTGACGCTCTACGGCTCGATCCAGATCATGCGCGGCTTCACGCCGGTGCTCGCCAATTCGCTCGGTATCCCGGTCGAGAATATCCATGTCCTCTCGCCCTATATCGGCGGCGGCTTCGGCGGGAAAATCGGCGGGCCGGAGACGGTGCTGGCGGCAATTGCTGCCCAGAAAGTCGGTCGGCCGGTGAAAGTCGCGCTGACCCGGCAGCAGCTGTTCCATTCGATTTATGGCCGCGCCGACACGCACCAGCGAATCCGTCTCGCCGCCGGACCGGACGGCAAGCTGACTGCCATGGCGCAGGACAGCATTACCAGCCAGAAGACGGGGCTGAATTTCTTCGAACCCGTCGCCCTCGGCGCGCTGTCGCTCTATGCGGCGCCCGCGCGCAGCTTCACCACCAAGATCGTCAAGATCAATGTGACGGCGGCGGGTGCGGTGCGCGCGCCGGGCGAAGCGGTCGGGATGATGGCGCTCGAAGCCGCGATGGACGAAATGGCCGAGCAACTCGGCATGGACCCGATCGACTTCCGCAAGGTCAATGAACCGAGCGTCGACCCGACCAGCGGCAAACCCTTCTCCACCCGCCGCCTGATCGATTGCTACGACGAAGGCGCGCGGCGCTTTGGTTGGGACCAGCGCATCGCGACACCGGGCCAGCGACGCGAGGGCGAATGGCTGATCGGGCTCGGCATGGCGACCGCCGCGCGCGTGAACTTCCTCGCCGACAGTTTCGCGCGGGTGCGGCTGACGCCCGCAGGCGTGGCCGAAATCGAAACCGATATGACCGACATCGGCACCGGCACCTACACCATCCTCGCGCAGATCGCGGGCGAATCGCTGGGCCTGCCGATCGAGCGCATCCGCGTGGCACTCGGCGATTCGGATCATCCAGACGGCGCCGGATCGGGCGGCTCGTTCGGGGCGGCATCGAGCGGATCGTCGGTGATGATCGCCTGCGAGGATATCGTCGCCGAACTGGCGCTGCGGATGGGCGCGAACCCTGAGGATATGACGCTCAAGGACGGTTATGCCGTCGCAGGCAACCGCCAGGTACCGCTCAGCGAGTTGGTTGGCGAGAGGCCGATCGAGGCGATCGGCGCGATCCACCCCGGCACCAACAGCCGCAGCTTCAGCCAGGGCACCTATGGCGCGCAATTCGCCGAAGTCGCGGTGCATGCGGTGACAGGCGAAGTGCGTGTCCGCCGCTTGCTCGGCGTGTTCGATTGCGGGCGCATCCTGAACGCCAAGACCGCGCGCAGCCAAGCGATCGGCGGGATGATCTGGGGCCTTGGCTACGCGCTCCACGAAGCCGCAATCCTCGACCCGCGCACCGGCGCCTACGTCAACCGCGACCTCGCCGAATATCACATCCCGGTGAATGCCGATGTGCCGCAGATCGAGGCCTGGTTCGTCGAGGAAATCGACGAGCATGCGAGCCCCGTCGGTGCGAAGGGCTTGGGCGAGCTCGGCATTTCGGGGCTGGGGGCGGCGGTGACCAATGCGGTGTACAACGCGTGTGGCGTGCGCGTGCGCGACTGGCCGATGACGCTCGACCAGATTTTGCCCGGGCTGCCGCCGGTATGACGCATGGCCGATAACGATTCCGTCCTTACCGCCGCCGCGCAGTGGCAAGGCGCGCGGCTCGCGCTTGCTACCGTGGTCAGCACCTGGGGATCGGCGCCGCGCCCGCGCGGCAGCCACATGATCGTGCACGAGGATGGCCGCTTCGAAGGCTCGGTCTCGGGCGGCTGCGTCGAAAGCGACATCCTTGCGACCGCTGCCGACGTGATCGCGGGCGCGCCTGCCCAACTCAAACATTACGGCGTCGCCGATGCCGCCGCTTGGGAAGTCGGGCTGCCCTGTGGTGGCGAGATCGACGTGCTCGTCCAGCCGGTGAACGACGCGGGGTTCGCGCCCGCCTTGTTCGATGCCATTGCCGAGGCGCGGGCTTCGGGCGCGCGGCTGAGCATCGCCACCGACACCACCACCGGCCAGTCGATGATCGGCGAGCGCGAGGGTGCCTTCATCAATCGTTATGATCCGCCGCGCCGCTTGCTGATCATCGGCGCGGTGCAGATCGCGCAGGCGCTGGCCGGGCTGGCGCGCGAGCTGGGCATTGCGGTCACCGTCATCGATCCCCGCGCGCGCTTCCTGACCGCGGAACGCTTTCCCGGCGTGACGCTCGACGATCGCTGGCCGGACGAGGCCATCGCCGCGCTGCGGCCCGATCCAGCCACCGCAATCGTCACGCTCAGCCACGACATCAAGATCGACGACCCCGCCCTTGCCGCTGCGCTCGCCAGCCCCGCCAGCTATATCGGCTCGCTTGGATCCCGCCGCAGCCACGCCGCGCGGCGCGAGCGGCTGGCGACAGCGGGACTGTCCCAAGCCGCGCTTGAACGGATCGATGCCCCCGTCGGCCTCGACATCGGCGCGGTCGGCCCCGCCGAAATCGCGCTGTCGATCGCCGCCGCGATGATCGCGGCGTTCAACGCCAAGGTGGCATGATCGCCCCTGATCGCACCTTGCTGGTGCTGCTGGCGGCCGGGCGATCGGTGCGCTTCGGGGATACCGACAAGCTCGCGGTCGAGTTTCTCGGTCGTCCGCTTGCGCTGCATGTCGTGACCGCGCTGGAGGACGTGCCCTTTGCCGGCCGGGTTGCGATCACCTCAGGAACGGCGCTCGATTTCGCAGCGCACGGCTATGACGTGATCGCCAATCCGGCCCCTGAAACCGGGCTGTCGGGGTCGGTCCGCCTCGGCGTGGCGGCGGCACAAGCAGCGGGCGTCGCCGCCGTGGTCTTCGCGCTGGCCGATATGCCGCGCGTCACCGCCGCGCAGATATTTCGGCTGCTCGATGCAGCCGACGGCCCCGACGATGTGGTCGCGTCGAGCGACGGCACGCGCCCCTCGCCACCCGCGCTGTTCGCCGCCGGACAATTCGCCGCACTTGCTGCCAGTGTCGGCGACGAAGGTGGTCGCGCGCTGATCCGGGGCGGCCGCCATATCATCACCAGCCCCGCCGAGCTGATCGACATCGACACGCCCGAGGATTTGGAAAGGCTGCGCGCGCTGGTTTGAGCGCGGCTACCTTGTGCAGGATGATTTTGGATTGAATTAAGACCCATCCGCTCGTTTCGAGCGAAGTCGAGAAACGTTTGCGCGCCGCTTGGGGCCTGTTTCTCGACTTCGCTCGAAACGAACGGGTCGATAGACGGGGGTATCACCCGGAAAAGCGGCTCTATTCGTGCCGCAGCGCGTCGATCGGGTTTAGGCTCGCCGCCCGCCGCGCCGGGAAGAAACCGAACACCACCCCGATGATCGCCGAAATCGCAAAGGCGACGATGTTGATCTGCAAGTCGAACAGCCAGGCCACCTTGAGCAGCGGCACCAATCCCAGAATCACCAGCTGGGCCACGACGATGCCAATCACCCCGCCAATGCACGACAGCGCAATCGCTTCGATCAGGAACTGCATCAGCACTTCGCGCGCGACCGCGCCGATCGCGAGACGGATACCAATCTCGCGCGTGCGTTCGGTCACTGAGACCAGCATGATGTTCATGATGCCGATGCCGCCGACGATCAGGCTGATCGCCGCCACGGCGGAGACTATGCCGGTCAGTAGCGATGTCGTCTTGGTCAGCGTATCGGTGAATTGCTTGGTGTCGAAGATGAAGAAGTCGTCGTCCTTGCCCTTGGTGATGTTGCGGCGTTCGCGGAGCAGAGCGGTGATCGACGCCTGCACCTGCGCAGTCGAATAATCGGCATTCACGCCCACCAGCATTACGCGGATATCGCGATTGCCGGTGATGCGCCGCTGCACTGCCTTGATCGGCATGACCACCAGATCGTCCTGATCACTGCCGAAGCCCGCCTGCCCCTTGGCCGTGAGCACGCCGATCACTTCGCAGCTGATGCCCGAAATCCGCATCTGCGTGCCGATCGGGTCGGCCTCACGGTACAGGTTTGTCTTGACCGTACTGCCGAGGATGCACACCGATTTGCCTGCGGAGAGTTCCTGCGGGGAGAATTCGCGCCCCGCCGTCAGCGGCCAGGGATTGACGCGGAAGAAGTCGTTGGTGGTGCCGTTGACCGTGGTCGACCAGTTGGCGCCTTCATAGATCACCGTGACTGTCGTCTGGGCTTCCTCGGCGACCGCGTTGATGCCGGCGATCTGCTTGCGCACCGCGTCGACATCCTCGATCTTGAAATCCGAAGGGCGCGGGCCGCCGCCACCACGGCCAAAGCCGGCGCCGGGGCGCACCTGAAGAATGTTGGTGCCAAGCGACGAGATCGACGCCTGCACCGCCGCCGTCGTCGCCTTGCCGAGCGTGACCATCGTCACCACCGCCGCCACGCCGATGATGATGCCAAGCGTCGTCAGGAACGAGCGCAGCTTGTGCCGTGCAA
The DNA here is from genome assembly GCA_964449575.1 of uncultured Stakelama sp. Classification (GTDB taxonomy): domain Bacteria; phylum Pseudomonadota; class Alphaproteobacteria; order Sphingomonadales; family Sphingomonadaceae; genus Sphingomonas. The sequence goes on along the minus strand of CAYUYZ010000041.1, from coordinate 14,870 downwards.
TCGACCGGATCGCGAGGCTGATCGTCGTGAAGAACATCAGTGCGCTCTCGCGCCGGTCGACCCGGTTTTGCGCATGCCGGTCTCGATCCGTTCAACGAGGCCATCCTTGAAATGGATGATCGTATTGGCGAATGCGGCCATATCGGCTTCGTGCGTGACCATCAGCACGGTGATGCCGATCGATTTGTTGAGGTCGGTCAGCAATTCCATGATTTCGAGCGAGCGTTCGGAATCGAGGTTCCCGGTCGGCTCGTCGGCGAGCAGCACATCGGGATTGGTGACGAGCGCGCGCGCGATCGCCACGCGCTGCTGCTGTCCGCCCGAAAGCTCGGCAGGCGTATGATCCCACCAGGGTGCCAACCCGACCTTGTCGAGCGCGGCCATCGCCGTCTTGCGCCGTGCCTTGCTCGAATCGCCGCGGTAGAGCAGCGGCAGTTCGACATTTTCGAGCGCCGTCGTGCGCGCGAGCAGATTGAAGCCCTGAAACACGAAGCCGAGATATTTGCGCCGCAGCAGCGCGCGTTCGTCGCGCCCGAGCGTCTCGACATGGTGCCCTTTGAACACGAACGTCCCGCGCGTCGGCACATCAAGGCAGCCGAGGATGTTCATCGTGGTCGACTTGCCCGACCCCGACGGCCCCATTACCGCGACGAAATCGCCCGGCAAGATGTCGAGATCGACGCCCTTCAGCGCCTGAAAGGCGGTCGGGCCGACGCCATAGGTTTTGATGACGCCGCGCATCGAGATCAGCGCCTGCGGATTGGCCGGCGTGTCATCGTGCAACAGCGCCACATCAGCGCGGGCTTCGTCGTTACCGGACACGCGTTGTCCCGACCGTAACCGCAGGCTTCGCAGCAGCAGCAGCCGACAATTCGCCCGTCACCACCTTCTGCCCCGGTTTCAGATCGCCGCCGGTAATTTCGGTGAGCGTGCCATTGGTGTCACCGGTGCGGACCTCGACAGGTTTGATGTTGCCATCGGCGTCCAGGACATAAAGCGTCTGAGTCGCGCCGCGCCCGGCATTGGCGGTGCGCGGCCCACCCCGGTTGAGGCGCGGCGGGCCGAACACGCTGGCGACGCCGCCTTGCGATCCGGCTGCGGGCGTCGTCGGGCGGAAGCGCAACGCGCCGTTCGGCACCAGCAGGACATTGGTCTTCTGCGTCGTCGTAATCTCGGCCGTCGCGGTCATGCCGGGCCGCAGCTGGATATCGGGGTTCGACACCGCCAGCGTCGCCGAATAGCTGACGACCTGGTTGGTCGTCGCCGTGCTGGTGGTGGTCGTCGATTGCGCCGACAGGTTCGAGCCGAGATTGACGCGGGTGATATCCGCCGGGAAGGTCTCGCCCGGGAAGGCATCGACGGTAAAGCTTGCCTTTTGCCCTGCGCGCACTTCGCCGACATCGGCTTCGTCGATCGACACTTCGAGCTTCATCCGCGTCAGATCTTCAGCGATCACGAACAGAGTCGGCGTGTTGAACGACGCCGCGACGGTCTGCCCCGGCTCAACTTGCCGCGCGAGCACGACGCCGTTCACGGGCGAACGGATCACCGCGCGGACGAAGTTATACTCGTTCGACGACAAGGTCGCGCGGGCGGCGGCGACATTGGCCTGTGCCGCACGGACATTGGCAATCGCGCGGTCACGATCGGCGATCGCTTGCTCCATCTCGGTCTTGGCCGGCACCCGCCCGCCCGACAAGCGACTGACTTCCTCAAGCCGCTTCAACTGCGCGCTCGACTGGGAGAGCGTTGCCTGCGCCTGCGCGACGGCGGCTTGCTGCGACGCGAGCTGCGCCTGGCTCTGGTTCACCGAATCACGGAAGCGCGACGGGTCGATCAGCGCAATCGGCTGCCCCTTCACGACATGATCATTGACGTCGACAAGCACCTTCGACACCAGCCCCGACACTTCGGAGCCGACATCGACCCGGTTCGTCGGCGCGAGCTTGCCCGTCGCCGACACGGTGACGGTCAGCGTCCCCTTTTGCGCGACGTCGGTCGCATAGCTTGCCTTGGGGGCAGGCCGGAAGAAGCTCATCACGAGCAGGATCAGCAGCACCACGCCGATCGCGACCAGCACCCATTTGCCCCAGCGGCGCCACGCCGGGACCGGGCGAACGCCGAGAAAGTCGTTGAGATCGGATGCGGATGCGTCTGCCATTTAGGGTCCTGCTACTGGGTCGCACGGGGGCCGGGCTGGCCGTCCCCCGCCTTCAAGGGTTCGGCGGTCGGCGGCGGAGCGCTGGCATTCCAGCCGCCGCCGAGCGCGAGATAGAGTTGCACCAGCGCCTGTGCCTGATCCGACCGCGCGGTGTTGAGCCCGCTCTGCGCCGACAGCAGCGACACTTCGGTATTGTTGAGCGTGGTGATGTCGGTCAGCCCCGCGCGGTACTGGCTGCGCGCCAGAATCGCGGCATTGCTGGAGGCATCGGCCGCGATCTCGAACTCGCGCTGGCGGGCCTGCGCGGTCGCCAGCGCGGTCAGCGCATTTTCGACATCCTCAAGCGCGCCGAGCACGCTCGCTTTATACGCCGCAAACGCTTCCTCGGCCTGCGCGCGCCGCGCCCGGACGACCGATCGGCCACGTCCGGCATCGAAGATGGTTTGCGCAAGCTGGCCGAACACGCGGCCCGTGATGATGTCGGTCAGCGCGTTGATCGACGTCGCGTTGCTGCTGATGCTGCCCGCCAACGTGAGCTGCGGCAAAAGATTGGCCTTGGCGACGCCGATTTGCGCGGTCGCCGCCGCCAGAGTGCGCTCGGCGGCGCGGACATCGGGACGCAGACGGATGACATCGGCGGGCAGGCCAACTGGCACGGCGCCCGGCCCCTGCGGAATCGGCGCGGTCGCGGCGAGCTGCGCCTTCAACGCGCCCGGCGCTTGGCCCGTGAGCACGCCGAGCCGATTGGTCGCCTGTTCATATTGCTGTTCGAGGCTCGGCACATTGGCCGCCGTTTGTGCCCGCTGCGCGCGCGCCTGTTCGGCATCGAGCGAGGACACCAGGCCTGCCTGCACGCGAAAGCCCGCAATCTCCAGATTGTCCTGCTGGATCGCCAGACTGCCGCGCGCAATCGACACGCCCGCCTGTGCTGCCCTTGCGAGGATGTAGTTGCGCGCGACTTCCGAAGCGATCGTGGCCTGCACCTGCGCAAGATTATAGCCGCTCGATTCGTAGCTCGCGCGCCCCGCTTCGACCCCGCGCCGTACACCGCCGAAGATGTCGGCAGTATAGGACACGTCGCCCGACAAAGCGTAATTCTCGTTGACGATACCGGCGTTGGTAATCTGGCCGAAAGTGCGCCCGCGAATATTGATGTTGCGCGAATAGCTGCCGTTGGCATTCACCGTCGGGAACAATGACGCGCGCGACTGGATCAGCGATTCGCGTGCCTGACGCAAGCGCGACACTGCCTGGGCAATGTCGAGATTGTCCTTGAGCGCCAGATCGACGATCGAATCGAGCTGCGGATCGTTGAAATTGACCCACCAGCGCTGAAGATCGGGCACGGCACCATTGGGTGCCTGGGTCGTGTAGCCCGGGGGAACGGCCAACACCTTGGTCTCAGGGGGGCGGTAATTCGGCCCCACGGCGCACGATGCAAGCAGCAATGCAAAACCGGGGACTGTTAATCGGTGAGAACGCCACATAGTGTCTTCTAATGCCCTGTGGCGCGCGCAACGTCTACGGTGATTTGTTTTTGTCCGTCACCATTTCGTTTGGGTGATCGACTCTTCACGATTGCGCCAATGACAGTCTCAGGCATACCCAATGTTACAAAATCTGGAAGTCGCGAAGCCAGGCAATTACTTTCGTTGGATATTTCTCAGGTGACCCGCCGCCTCCACACGCGGCACGCACACGGTTGCAGGCGGCGGGACCATTTTAGAGGGCGGCGAATCGACCGTCAGATCGATCAATTAGCTGGCTTCTTTCAGTCCAACGCACTGCTTCCAGATGCCGCCAATTGTGCCAAATTCCTTGCGGTACTCGATGCGGCTCCCCGTGCCGTCAGGAAAGATCGAAAAGGCGAGCGAGACGCCGCCATAGCCGTTCTTGATCAAGACCACCCGCGACCCATCGGGCTTTTCGAGCGCGGCTGTATTGTTCTTGTTCGCTAGGCAAAAAGCCACTTCCTGAACGCTCTTCTCCGAACGAAACACCTCAGTGGGCGCTTTGCTCAGCACCTTTTCGGTCGATGCGCACCCGCCCAAGACGGCGGTCGCAACAACAGCCACCGGCCACAACTTCCTCATCCCGCATTCCTTCTATTCAGCGTCATGCTCACACGGCGGCAAGCCGCTGTAAGAGCTTCATCCAACAGACATAGTCTGGCGTCAACGCCCAATCATATGCCCTAATCGATCTCGAGAATAATCGCATCGACCGCCAGGCTATCGCCCGGCTTTGCACTGACCACCTTGATCGTCCCGGATTTTTCGGCGCGCAGGATGTTTTCCATCTTCATCGCCTCGACCACCGCCAGCGGCTGGCCGATCTCGACCTTGTCGCCCTCGCCGACATCGAGCCGCATCAGCAATCCTGGCATCGGACACAGCAAAAAGCGCGACAGATCGGGCGGGATTTTCTCAATCAAATGCGCGGCATAGGGCGCGGCATAGGCCGGTAGCACGCGGGCACGGTGGCTGGCGCCGCGGGTCGTCAGCACATAGCCCGACGGCGCCTTGGCGAGGCGGACGATCAGCCGGTCGACGACGACTTCCTCGTCGGCGCTGTCATAGAGCGTCGCTTCGATCAGCCGGTCGCCGGGGGTATAGGCGATTTCCAGATCGAGCAGCTCGCCGTCGACGCTGATCTCGTCCTCGGCGAGTTCGACATCATGATCGGTACCGCCGATCCGCACCACCCAATCGGCAGGCGGGAGCAGCCGCTGGCCAAGCTGGCCATCGACGCGGCGCGCGCGGTCGGCCTCGGCGGTGGCGACAAAGGCAGCGACGGCCGCGAGCGCGCGGATCAGTTCGGGCGAGGCGGGCGCGCCGTGGAAGCCCTCGGGATATTCCTCGGCGATGAAGCCGGTGGTGATGTTGCCCGACCGGAAGCGCGGATGCTGCATGATCGCCGACAGGAAATCGATGTTATGCCCCGGCCCGCTGATCTCGAACGCGTCGAGTGCTGCAATCTGCGCATCGATCGCGCCAATCCGGGTCGGCGCCCAAGTGATCAGCTTGGCGATCATCGGATCATAGAAGATGCTGACTTCGCCGCCTTCGATCACGCCATCGTCGACGCGGGTGTAAGGGGCTTCTCCCCCTCCCGCTTGCGGGAGGGGGTCGGGGGGTGGGAACAGCCGTGACCCAACCACCGCGTCAGTTCCCGCGTTCCTGTCGACCGACGGGGTTTGGTAGGGCGTCCCGACACTCTCCGGCGGGCTATACCGCACCAACCGCCCGATGCTCGGCAGGAAGCCGCGATACGGGTCTTCGGCGTACACCCGGTTCTCGATCGCCCAGCCATTGATGCCGATATCGGCCTGGGTAAAGGGCAGCTTCTCGCCCGCTGCGACGCGGATCATCTGCTCGACCAGATCGATGCCTGTAATCGCCTCGGTCACCGGATGCTCGACCTGGAGCCGGGTGTTCATTTCGAGGAAGTAGAAACCCTCGCCGGTCGTATCCGCGCCCGAAACGATCAGCTCGACCGTCCCCGCGCTGAAATACCCCACCGCCCGCGCAAGCGCGACCGCTTGCTCGCCCATGGCTTGGCGCATCTTGGGCGTGACGAACGGCGACGGCGCTTCCTCGACGACCTTCTGGTGGCGGCGCTGGATGCTGCATTCGCGCTCGTTGAGGTAGACGATATTGCCCTGCTGATCGCCGAGCACCTGAATTTCGATATGGCGCGGGCTTTCGATGAATTTTTCGATGAAGACGCGGTCGTCGCCGAACGACGCCAGCCCCTCGCGCTTGGTCGCCTCAAAGCCCTCGCGCACGTCCTGCTCGCTATACGCCAGCCGCATGCCCTTGCCGCCGCCGCCTGCGCTCGCCTTCATCATGACGGGGAAGCCGATGTCCTTGGCGATCTTCACCGCTTCCTCGGTATCGGCGATCTCCCCGAGGAAACCGGGGACGACATTGACGCCTGCGGCCTTGGCGAGCTTCTTCGATTCAATCTTGTCGCCCATCGCCGCAATCGCGCCCGGCGGCGGGCCGACAAACGCAATCCCCGCATCGGCGCAGGCGCGTGCAAAACTCTCGCGCTCGGACAGGAAGCCATAGCCGGGGTGGATGCAGTCCGCGCCGGTTTCCTTGGCGGCGGCGAGGATGAGGTCCGCCTTGAGATAGGATTCCGCCGCCGGTGCCGGCCCGAGGCGGATCGCTTCGTCCGCCATCAGCACATGCGGCGAGCGCGCATCAGCGTCGGAATAAACCGCGACGGTTTCGAGGCCCATCCGCTTGGCGGTACGGAACACGCGACAGGCAATTTCACCACGATTGGCGACGAGGATTTTTTTGAGCATTCGTCTTTCCATCAATGAGATCGATCATCAGCTTCTTGAGCCGAGACCTCGTCTGAGGCCATGCGCATTGCGGAAAATGCTATGTAGGCATCTGAGAGCGCCTCACTTTCAGCTTCAGGGCCAGCTAACCAAGCTTCGAGGAGATCGTCATACCGGTGAACAATCTGCTGCAGATTCCATCGAGCCAGTTTTGAGGCTCCTGTGACTAAGTCCCATCGATAGCCATCGTCGCTGACTCCCCACACCACGGCGTAGTCGATTAGCTCGATCAGCTGCAGTGGAGTTCCTTTACCTATATCTTCTCTGGAAAGCACGCCTTCAGGCGGCGCTGGCACTTGCTGCTGCAATTCATTCAAAGTCCATATTCCATCGACAGAAAGCGTCATTCTTCCGCCCCCGCTAGTGCGGTCTTCTAGCCCGTCACCCCGGACTTGTTCGGGGGCCCACCGCGCAACAAGCGACGGTGTGGCGGGTGGCGACGTGGACCCCGGAACAAGTCCGGGGTGACGATGGTGGTTTGGATACGTCAACCCGCCCTCGCGACGCCCGCATGGACAAAATCCTCGCCCTTGAACAGCAATGGCGCGCCGCGGTCCATCGCCAGCGCGTAGGCGAAGCAGTCGCCATAATTCAGCTGCGCCTTGTGCCCGCTGCCCTTGCCGAAATCGCGGTAAGCTTGGCGGGCGATGCGGGCCTGAGCAGCGGTAACGGGAGCGATTTCCACCCCGAGCATGTTCAGCGTAGTCTCCACCCGCGCGCTCAATACGGGATCGCGATCCTTGTCGATCACGATCGCCGTCTCGAGATAATTTCCAGCCGAGATGACGACATCGCGGCAGCCGACTATCTTCTCAACGAACCGCTTGGCCTCAGGCTCGGACCGGACGATCGCGACAATTGCCGAGCTGTCGACAATCATTTCGGGAGGCCGTTCTCGTCGTAGAGGTAGTCGTCGATGTCCAGTGCGCGGAGTTCTGGACTCATCATGGCGGCGGTCCTGCGGCAAAACGCCATGATCTCCTCGACCTTCTGGTCCTTCGTGATTTCACGCTGACGCGCGCGCAGCGCTTCAAGCACGACCTGAGTCAAGCTCTGGCCTGTATGTCCCGCAATCTCGGTAGCGAGCGCATGGGCTTCGTCGCTCTTGATATTCATCTGCGCGCCCATTCTTATGGTACCTTTCTACTCGTTCTATTCTACCATAGCAGAGGGGGCAGGCATATCAACGATCAGGCCGCCACCACCCGCATCGGCTCCTCTCCCGCCATCGGCCGCAGCCCCAACTTCGCGAACATCGCCCCGTCGGCGCTGTCGCCGCGGTTGCCCGTCGTCAGCAGCTTGTCGCCGGTGAAGATCGAATTCGCGCCCGCCATGAAGCACAAAGCCTGCGTCGCCTCAGACATGCTCTCACGCCCCGCCGACAGCCGCACCATGCTCATCGGCATCGTGATCCGCGCGACGGCGACGGTGCGCACGAATTCGATATCGTCGATCTTCGCCAGCGGCGTGTCGGCGAGCATGTTGCCGAGTACCGTGCCCTTCACCGGCACCAGCGCGTTGACCGGCACACTTTCGGGATGGCGCGGCAAGGTCGCGAGCGCATGGACGAAGCCGACCCGATCTTCGCGCGTCTCACCCATGCCGACGATGCCGCCGCAGCACACATTGATCCCCGCCGCGCGGACATGCTCGAGCGTATCGAGCCGATCCTCGAAGGTCCGCGTCGAGATGATGTTGCCGTAATTCTCCGGCGACGTGTCGATATTGTGGTTGTAATAATCGAGCCCCGCCTCGGCCAGCCGCTCGGCCTGATGCGCTTCGAGCATGCCCAGCGTCATGCAGGTCTCCAGCCCCATTGCCTTGACGCCCTCGACCATCTGGACCACCGCATCGAGATCGCGGTCCTTGGGGTTGCGCCACGCCGCGCCCATGCAGAAACGCTGCGATCCGCTCGCCTTGGCTTCGGCAGCGGCGGCGAGCACGGTGTCCACATCCATCAGCTTTTCGGCCTTGAGCCCGGTGTCGGCGGAGGCACTTTGCGAGCAATAGCCGCAATCCTCGGGGCAGCCGCCGGTCTTGACCGACAGCAAGGTGCACAGCTGCACTTCGCCTGCCGCATGGTGCGCGCGGTGGACGGTCTGCGCGCGGAACATCAGTTCGTCGAAGGGCAAGTCGAACAGCGCGGCGATTTCGGCGCGGGTCCAGTTGGTGCGGATTGCACTCGCGCTACGCTCACCGTTCGTCCCGAGCGTAGTCGAGGGACGGGCCGCAAGCGACTCGCCCCGTGCCTGTGTCTCGACTTCGCTCGACACGAACGGGGAAATGGTTTCGATTGATTTCATTCCGGAGCCTCCTGCACGTCCGCACCTTCGGGCGGCATATTATGCCCTAGCAGCCGCAGCACTTCCGCCCCCGCCGCGATCAGATTGGTGCCCGGCCCGAAAATCGCCTGCACGCCCGCCTCGCGCAGGAAATCATAATCCTGCGCGGGGATCACGCCGCCCGCGATCACCTTGATGTCGGCGCGGCCAGCGTCCTTCAGATGGCCGATCAGCTCCGGGATCAGCGACTTGTGCCCCGCTGCGAGGCTCGACGCGCCGACCACATCGACATCGCTCTCGACCGCCAGCGCGGCGGCTTCCTGCGGCGTCTGGAACAATGGCCCCGGCACGATGTCAAAGCCCAGATCGCCGAACATGCTGCTCACCAGATTGGCGCCGCGATCATGCCCGTCCTGCCCCATTTTGGCGACGAGCATGCGGGGGCGACGGCCCAGCCGCCGCTCGGTCGCGGTGACGCCGTCGCGGAGCTGGTCCCAGCGCGCATCATCGGCATAGGCGCCGCCGTACACGCCGCTGACCGGCGTCGGCACGGTCGCGTGGCGGCCGAACACATCCTCCATCGCGGCGGAAATTTCGCCGAGCGTCGCGCGAGCGCGGGCAGCATCCACGGCGAGCGCGAGGAGATTGTCGGCGTGCCGCGCGCCGTCCCGAAGCGCATCGAGCGCCGCCCGGCACGCCGCTTCGTCGCGCGCCGCCTTCACCCGCGCGATCCGGGCGATCTGGCCTTCGCGCACCGCGACATTGTCGATGTCGAGGATCTCGATCGGGTCCTGTTCGGCGAGGCGATATTTGTTGACGCCGACGATCACATCCTCGCCGCGATCGACCCGCGCCTGGCGCGCGGTCGCGGCTTCCTCGATCATTGCCTTGGGCCAGCCTGCCGCGACCGCCTTCGCCATGCCGCCTTCAGCCTCGACGCGCTCGATGATCTCCCAGGCGCGGTCGACCAGCTCGCTCGTCAGCGCCTCGACATAGTAGCTGCCGCCGAGCGGATCGACGACCTTGGTGATGCCGGTTTCTTCCTGCAGCACGATCTGCGTGTTGCGCGCGATCCGCGCCGAGAAATCGGTCGGCAGCGCGATCGCTTCATCGAGCGCATTGGTGTGGAGCGACTGTGTGCCCCCCAGCGCCGCCGCCAGCGCCTCTACCGTCGTGCGGATGACGTTGTTGTACGGGTCCTGCTCCTGCAATGACACGCCGGAAGTCTGGCAATGCGTGCGCAGCATCTTGCTGCGTTCGTCCTTCGCGCCGAGGCCCGTCATCACGCGGTGCCAGAGCGTGCGCGCCGCGCGCAGCTTTGCCACTTCCATGAAGAAGTTCATGCCGATCGCGAAAAAGAAGCTCAGCCGCCCGGCAAAGGCATCAATGTCCATCCCCGCCGCCATCGCTGCCTTGGCATATTCCCGCCCGTCGGCAATCGTGAAGGCCAGCTCCTGCACCTGCGTCGCGCCGGCTTCCTGCATATGATAGCCGCTGATCGAAATGCTGTTGAATTTCGGCATTTTGGCCGAAGTGTAGGCAATGATGTCCGCAATGATCCGCATGCTCGGCGCGGGCGGGTAGATATAGGTGTTGCGGACCATGAACTCCTTGAGGATGTCGTTCTGGATCGTGCCGTCGAGCTTGGCCTGCGGGACCCCCTGCTCCTCGCCCGCGACGATGAAGAAGGCGAGAATCGGGATCACCGCACCGTTCATCGTCATCGACACCGACATCTGATCGAGTGGGATGCCGTCGAACAGGATCTTCATATCCTCGACGCTGTCGATCGCGACGCCTGCCTTGCCGACATCGCCGGTGACCCGCGGATGGTCGGAGTCGTAGCCGCGGTGCGTCGCCAGATCGAAGGCGACGCTCAGCCCCTTCTGCCCGGCGGCCAGATTGCGGCGGTAGAAGGCATTGGATGCCTCAGCAGTCGAGAACCCCGCATATTGCCGGATCGTCCAGGCGCGCCCGGCATACATCGACGCGCGTACGCCGCGCGTGAACGGCGCGAAGCCGGGCAGGCCCGGATCGTCGCGGACATCGGCTGCCGTGTAGAGCGGCTTGACGGCAATCCCCTCGGGCGTGCGCCAGGCGAGATCGGCGCCCTTCACTTCCTTGGCGGCAAGGGCTTCCCAATCAGCAAGGGTGGGACCCGTAGATGGTGCGTCGGTCATGCCCACTTCCTAGCCGTTCGTGTCGAGCGAAGTCGAGACACCGCGCGCACCGCTTGGCGCCCGTCCCTCGACTTCGCCCGGGACGAACGGTGGTTGGGAGGCTCATGCCCCCTTGAACTGGGCCTTGCGCTTCTGGAGGAAGCTGATCGCGCCTTCGCGGGCGTCCTCGGTCTGCCCGGCGATCGACTGGCGCTCGGCCTCGCCCGCCATCGCCGCCGCATATTCGCTCTCAAGCGCGGCGGCCAAGCCCTGCCGCATCAGCCCGAGCGCGACCGTCGGCCCCGCCGCAAGCCGCGTCGCCAGCGCCATGGCTTCTTCCATCAGCACCACATCGGGCACGCATTTATGGATCAGCCCCCATTCGGCGGCCTTTGGCCCATGGATGCGCTCGCCGAGCAGCATCATCTCGGTCGCACGCGCCTTGCCCACCAGCCGCGCGAGCATCCACGATGCCCCACCATCGGGCACCAGCCCGATATTGACGAAGGCTTGGAGGAAATAGCCGCTCTCGCCCGCGATGCAGAAATCGGCTGCGAGCGCGAGGCTGCACCCGATGCCGGCGGCGGGACCATTCACCGCGCTGACGATCGGCACCCACGCGTGCGCGATTTTCAGCATCGTCGGGTTGTAGCTGTTAGTCAGCGAATTCTTCGCGCGCTCGGCCGGCGACACCTGCGCCTGATCGCGCCCGGCAAGGTCGGCACCCGAACAAAAGGCGCGCCCCTCGCCCGTGATCAAGACCGCGCGCGCGCCGTCGAGATTCTCGATCGCATGGCCGATTTCCTCGAACATCTGCGGTGGGGCAGCGTTGAGTCGCTCAGGCCGGTTGAGCGTGAGGACGAGCACGTCCCCGACGCGCTCGGTACGGATCATTTCGTAGGTCATGGCCTCTCCCTTTGTTCACGGGTGTGTCGGATTCCGATTATCCGCACCTCGTCTTCGACGATGCTATAAGTCACGACATATTGGATGTCAGGCAGCGATAATGCACGGACATCCGGCGCCCGGACAATGCGACCAATTTTCGGGAAGGTCAGCAATTGATCGATACGACGATGCAGCGTCGCCTCGATCAGGTCCGCGCGGTCGGGGCTGAAGTCGGCGACGAAATGCCACAGTCGTTCGAGGTCGGCGTTTGCGCGCCGCGACCAGCGCAGTTTCACAAACCGTGTTCGGCTCGCCAGCGACGCCGACGCTCGGCCGACGCGGCCATCACTTGTTCATGCGTCAGGACGCGCCCGGCTGCGAAATCGGCGAGCCCTTCGTCGATGGCAGCCTGGTAGTGGGGATCGACTTTAAGCAGCTCAATCGCCGCCGCCTCCGCCGCCGACCAGACTTGCTCGCCATTCTGGTCGACCGGGCCAATGGCGCTATCGACCGCAGCAGGGGGCAATGACGGCTTGTTCATGACGTGACATTATCCGTTTCAGCGACCAAAAGCTATGCGTGGGGCGCTTTCGGCGTCTCCATGATCTCGGTCAGCACGCCGCCCATATCCTTGGGGTGAACGAAGAAGATCGGCGTGCCGTGCGCCCCGATTCGCGGCTCGCCGAGCACTTTCGCGCCCTTCGCTTCGAACCATGCCTTGGCTTCGTGAATGTCGGGGACCTCGTAGCAGACATGATGCTGCCCCCCCGCCGGATTCTTGGCGAGGAAACCGTGGATCGGCGATGCTTCGCCGAGCGGCTCGATCAGCTCGATCTGGGTGTTGGGCGTGTCGACGAAGCAGACCTTCACGCCTTGCGCGGGCAGGTCGAAGGGATCGTGGATCTTCGTTGCGCCGAGGATATCGCGGTAGAGCGCGATCGACGCTTCGATGGAGGGCGTCGCGACGCCGATATGGTTGAGGCGGCCGAGTTTCATTCTTCGATTTCCGGCAACCGCAGTTGCTTTCCAGAGGCCGCCGCAGCGCCGTCAATAAACCCTTCCAGGCGCGACAAACGCTTGTCGATCGAAACGGCGTAGTCGCGCAAACCACCGACATTGCGGTTCAAGCCCTCGACATCCGTGCGCAGATTGGCAACCCGTTCATGCAGCAGGGCGATATTCTTCAGCGCGGCGAAAGCGTCACTCAGGCTGCTCAATTGCGTAGCCCCGCCTCGCGGAGCGTCTTGTCGATCTCGGCGTTCGTTTTGCGAAGCGTTTCGGTCATTTGATCAAGCATGTCGGCCATTTCTGGGATTGCGATATTGGCCTGTCGCACCAGTTCCGAAAGCTCGGCCTCTTGCTCGGGCGAAAGCTCATCCTCCTCATCTTCGATCCGTTGCCGAAGATACTCGCCCATCGAAATGCCTCGCGCAGCGGCTTTGGTCGCCACCCGTGCTTTTCGCTCACGGGTCATTAGAAAGGTCACACGCTCGGTCTGCATGGCAGGCTCCTTGGCATTACAATGTCATTGTAATGTTTGCCAACAGAGTTTGCAAGAGTTGGCGTCGCGACCACGACACAATTGGGGCGGGTGAACATCATTTCGTTGCCCGTGCGCAGGTTACCGTGACTGTAACGTCCGCAATCGAGCCAGAGACCAAATCTGTCATCTCGCCGATGTTTTTACTATCCTTGAGCGCATCGTCGAGCGCGTCGCCTTCGCCAAGATATCGAAAGAGTCGGGTGCGGCAGTCGATCTCTCGCCGGGCGAAGCTGGTTCCCGAAGGGCCGTCGCGTCGTGTTAACGCTTCAATGTTTCCGTTCCGCATCCGAATCCATCTGAGGAGACGGTAGTTTGCCCTCGGATCTGACTCTACGGTGAAGGGTTCGCCTTCGTTCGTTGGGGGCAGAATCGGACTCATGAGTTCATTTTCACCGTCGCCCGAATACGACGAGTCGGTGCTCGCGGGTTGCCCACAAGCCGAAGCAAGTAAGGCGGTCGTCGCAGCGAAGGCGAACTTAAAGCGGAATATTATCATGCTTCTTCCACGGGTTCTCCAGCACCTTCCCGCGCAGCTTGCGCAACCCTAGCGCCACCCGCCGCCGGGTCGAATGCGGCTGGATCACCTCGTCGATAAAGCCCTTGCTCGCCGCCACGAACGGGTTCGCGAAGCGCGCCTCATATTCCGCCGTTCGCTCGGCAATCTCCTCGGGCGTCTTGCCGCGGAAGATGATCTCGACCGCGCCTTTTGCGCCCATCACTGCGATTTCCGCGGTCGGCCAGGCATAGTTCAGATCGCCGCGCAGATGCTTCGACGCCATCACGTCATAGGCCCCGCCATAGGCTTTGCGCGTGATCACCGTGATCTTGGGCACCGTCGCTTCAGCATAAGCGAACAGCAGCTTGGCGCCGTGCTTGATGATGCCGTTCAGTTCCTGCGCGGTGCCGGGCAGGAAGCCGGGGACGTCGACCAGCGTCACGATCGGAATCTCGAACGCGTCGCAGAAGCGCACGAACCGCGCCGCCTTCTTCGCCGAGTTGATGTCGAGCACGCCCGCCAGCACCATCGGCTGGTTGGCGACCACGCCGATCGTGCGCCCCTCGATCCGCCCGAAACCGACGATGATATTGCCCGCATGCGCCGGTTGCACCTCGAAAAAATCGCCCTCGTCGACCATCTTCCGGATCAATTCGTGCATGTCGTACGGCTGGTTGGCGCTCGCCGGGATCAGCGTGTCGAGGCTGTCCTCGAGCCGGTCCCACGGATCGGCGGTCGGCCGCTCGGGCACGCCTTCGCGGTTGGAGGCGGGGAGGAAATCGATGAAATCGCGTGCGGCGAGCAGCGCGTCGATGTCATTGTCGAACGCGACATCGGCGACGCCCGACTTGGTGGTGTGGGTGATCGCGCCGCCGAGCTCTTCCTGCGTCACGACTTCATTGGTCACCGTCTTCACCACATCGGGGCCGGTGACGAACATGTAGCTCGAATCCTTCACCATGAAGATGAAGTCGGTCATCGCCGGCG
>CAYUYZ010000040.1:0-28767 GCA_964449575.1 uncultured Stakelama sp. | reverse complement strand
TCGCTGACCTCCCCCTCCGTCGCCTTCGGCGCCACCTCCCCCTGGCGGGGGAGGAGTAGCAAGACGGTTATCGATTCAAGTCAGCCCGAAAGCGAAGTAGGCGTCAGCGCAGCGGCTTGCCGCTGTCTTTCCATTTGTCGAGGATCTGGCTGTCGGGCAAAGTGTCGGTGCGCGCCGGAGCAAGTGCGCGGGCGATGCTGCGGTCGACATAAGCGGGCTGGATCGCGCTGGCGGGTGTCGCTGCAGGGGGCGCCGCGCCCAACGCAGACGCGGTCGTCACCGGCGGTGCGAGCGGCGTGATGCGGGCATGCGGCCCCGGCAGCGGCTCGCCACCGCGATAGGGCACGCTGAGCGACGCGGGCGTGCCCCAATAACCTTGCCAGCGGTGGAAAAAATGTGCGCCGATCACCGCCGTCATCACCATCTGCCGGTTCCAGCGCGGGGTGACGGCATAGGTGTGGTAATGCGTCGCGGTGCCGACTTGGCCCTCGACCGTCCCCGCCAGCATCAGCCCGGCATTGTGCAGCGCGCGCGCCCAGCCGCTGCGCGACGGCACCCGCGCCATCGCGCCGTCGCAGGCGTAGCTGAACTGGCAGCCCGACTTTTCCGATCCCTGGTAGACGACGCCGCACACTGTGCCGGGAAAGGCGGGATGGCGCACGCGGTTGAGGATGACTTGCGCCACCGCGCGCTGGCCCGCATCGGGCTCGCTCGCCGCTTCATAATAGATCGCGGTCGCCAGGCAATTGAGCGCGCGCCCGTAATCGCTGCCGCTCGCCCGCGTCATTACGAAGGGCCGGGCAGGGTGGATCGTGCCGTCGAGCGTGGGCGACGCAACATAGGTCGACGGGATCGGCAGCGTCGGCAGCGGCGCGGTGCCGGTGGTCCCGCTGGCGGGCGCGGCCAGGCTCGCGTCGGTGGCGGCGGTGGGCAGCGACAGGTCGCTGGCATAGAGCAACGCCGCACCGGGGAAATGGTCGCCCGCGTCATAGCCTTTGGGCGGCGCGGGCGGCGCGGCGCGCTGTTGCGCAACGGAAACGACGATCATCGCCGCGCGCGCCGACACCGCCGCCATCGCGACGATCAAGGCGACCAGCAACAGCTGCGCCCGCGACATGCCCGCTACCCGACTCACGCAATCGTCCGTTTCAATTCGATAGTGCGTCAAAGATCGCGCATATCAATCACGAACACTTAGGGAAGCCCTAAGTTTACCGCGTCCATGGGCGGGACGATTTATGGTTAATGAAACCTTCGATCTTATTTCAGCGTTGGCGAATTCAGGTCGAGCTTGTCAGCATTGATCAGCTCGAGATCGGGATAGCTCTTGCGCAATTCGTCGATGAACAGCTTCGCGTCGCCGACCACCACGATGCTCGCGGCGCCGGGGTCGAGCAGCTTGGCGGCCGCTGCTTGCACCGCTGCCGGATCAACGGCCGCAACCCGTTTGGTATATTCGCCCAGCTCGCTCAGCGGCAGGTCCTGCACGACATAGCTGCTGACAGTGCTGGCGATCGACCCGGTGGTGTCGGTCGCGCGGCCGAAATTGCCGACCAGTACCGCCTTGCGCGTGTCGAGTTCGGCCAGGCTCACCGGTTCGGCGCCGAGCCGCTTCATTTCGGCAAGGATGATCGACACGGTTTCAGGCGCTGAGGGATTCTTGGTCGACGTGCGCGCGGCGATTGTGCCGGGTTCGCGGCCGGCTTGCATGCCGCTGCCCGCGCCATAAGCGAGGCCACGCTTGATGCGGATTTCCTGGTTCAATCGCGACGAAAAACCGCCGCCCAGCACCGTGTTGGCGACGGAGACGGGGTAGTATTGGGCGTCGCGGCGCGCGATGCCCGGCCGCGCGACGACGACCCCTGCTTGGCCTGCACCCGGCATGTCGACGACGATGACGCGTGGTTTGGGGTAGGCTGGGCGCGCACCCGTGGTCGCCGCCGCCGTATTGCCGCGCCAATCGCCGAATTTGGCGTCGGCCAGTGCCTTGGCGGCCGTCGGCGTCACGTCGCCGACCAGCACCAATGTCGCCTGCCCGGGGGCCCAGGTGCGCGCATAGGCTGCCCGAACATCGGCCTGGGTGATCGCCTTGAGCGACTGAGGCGTGCCCGATAGCGGATGGCCATAGGAGGCGCTTCCCAGCGCCGCGCGCGCCGCCACCAGTGCGGCGAGCTGGCTGGGGTTCTTGATCGCGACCTGCACGCCGTCGATCGTCTGCGCGCGGGCGCGTTCGATTTCTTCGGGCGCAAACACAGGGTTCCGCGCCACATCGGCGAGGATCCCAAGCGCCGGGGCGGCCTGATCGGCCTTCACCGTCACCGCAACGGTCGCGCCATCAAAGCTCGCGTCGCTCGAGATCGAGCCGCCGAGCGTTTCGATCTGCCGCGCGATTTCGGTCGCGGAGCGTGTCTTGGTGCCCTTGGTCATCAGATCGGCGGTGAGGCTGCCGAGGCCGGCGCGATTGGCGGGGTCGATTGCCCCGCCGCCGGGCGCGACGAGCAATGCCGTCAGCAGCGGCAAGTCGTGCTTTTCGACCACGACAACGCGCAGGCCATTGGCGAGCTTGAAGTCGTTGGTGACGGGCGCGCTCGCGGCGATCGGTGCCGCCGTCGGCGGCAGTGCCACGCGCTCGGCATCGCTGGCGGGGGAGACGATCTCGACCTTGCCCGGTGCCGTCAGCACCTTGACCACGACGCTGTCGGAGACTTCGATCCGATCATTCTGCGGCGATTTGTCGGACGGGTCTTCGGGCAGATAGTGGATCGTCGCGGCGCGCTGATCGCGCAGATATTTGTTTGCGACCCGCTGGACATCGGCAGCGGTCACTTGCGCGAGCGCAGCAAGCTGCCGGTCGGCGGCGCGTGGATCGCGGTCGATGATGACGGCCGCGGCAATCGAGCGCCCCTTGCCCTCGGCGGTTTCGCGCGATTGCAATACGCTGGTGAGGATCTCGTTCTTGGCTTCGGCCAGTTCGGCGGCGGAAACCGGTGCGTTCCGGACTCGGGCGATCTCGCGGCGCAATGCCGCTTCGCCGTCGGCGACTTTCTTGCCGCTTGCCATGATTGCAAAGACCGCGAGATTGCCGGGGCCTTGCTTGCTGTCGAGATAGGTCTCGGCGGCCTGCGCGAGCTGATCGCGGTAGACGAGCGTCTCGTACAGCCGCGAGCTCTCCCCCTGCGACAGGATCGCGTTGAGCACGGTCAGCGCCGGGTTGTCGGGATGGCTGTCAGCGGGAATCGGGTAGCTGATCATCACCGCGGGCAGCGGCGTATTGGCTTCGTGCACGACATAGCGCGTCGCCTTCGTCCGCTCAGGCTCGACGACCGTCACGCGCGGGATCGGCGTGGTCGGGCGCTTGATCGGCGCGAAATATTGGTCGACCCAGGCATCGAGTTGCTTCGCGTCGAAATTGCCCGCCACCACCAGCACAGCATTGTCGGGCCGGTAATAGGTCGCATGGAACGCCCGCACATCGTCGATCTGCGCGCTCTGAAGGTCGTCGAGGCTGCCGATCGTGCCGCGCGCATAGGGGTGCCGCGTGTAGGAAATCGCCGGGAAATATTGCGAGAACAGCTTGCCATAGGGCCGTGCATTGGTGTTCTGGCGCAGCTCCTCCTTCACCACATCGCGTTCGGACGCGAAGCTCTTGGGTTCGACCACCAGGCTCGACATGCGGTCAGCCTCGGCGAAGAGCAGCCGCTGGAGGTGGTTCGCCGGAACATTCTCGTGATATTCGGTGTAATCGTCGTTGGTCGACGCATTGTTATCGCCGCCGACATCCTCGGTCAGCCGGTCGAATTGTTCGGACACGAGATTGCGCGTTGCCTTGAACATCAGATGTTCGAACATGTGCGCGAAGCCCGATCGCCCCTTGGGGTCGTCCTTCGACCCGACATCATACCAGACCTGCACCGAGACATTGGGCGTCGAAGTGTCGCGGATCGCATAGACGCGCAGGCCATTGGCGAGCGTGCGTTCGGTATAGGCGATCGGCTTGATCGGCGCGCTGACGGGCTTCGTGGCGGCGGGGCGGGCGGCTGGCTTCTTCGGGGCTGCGGTCGCAGCGAGGGGCAAAGCAGCGACGCCCAGCAACAGGGCAACACGAACGAGACGCATCAAGGGATTCTCCACGATCAAGGAAGGACGCGAAGGTGGCGCGCCTGTGTTGCCCGTGTCAATCGCCGATGCACCGCGACCAGCGACCCCGCCCAATCGGGCGCGGCCGGCGATCGGTTCGATCAGCCCTTCTTGCGGCTGCTGTTCGCGTAGAGCAGCGCGGCGGCAAGCGCGGCGGACCCGACCCCGACGCCGATCGCAATGGCCGATACCGGCCAGCTCTTTTCGGCCTTGGCTTCGGTCTCGTCGGCGGCGGCGGCGACGCGCTTGGCGGCGTGCGCGGCGGCTTCGATCTCGTTCATATCCTTGGGTTGATCGCTCATCGGGCTACTCCTCTACTGTTTATGGGCATAAGCCACTCTGAACGCATCAGCAAAGCTCTTGAGCCGTCGCTCGGCAATCGCGGCACGCAAATCGGCCATCAGCGCCTGATAAAAGAACAAATTATGCTCAGTCATCAGCATCGCGCCGAGGATTTCGCCGACGCGGACCAGATGGTGGAGATAGGCGCGGCTCCATGTCGCACACACAGGGCAAGCGCAGGTCGGGTCGATCGGCCCCTTATCCTCGGCGAATTTGGCGTTGCGGATATTGATCGGTCCGTGCCGCGTGAACGCCTGGCCGGTGCGACCCGAGCGCGTCGGCAGCACGCAATCGAACATGTCGATGCCGCGCTCGACCGCGCCGACGATATCGTCGGGCTTGCCGACGCCCATCAGATAGCGTGGCTTGTCGGCGGGGAGCTGGCCCGGAGCGAAGTCGAGGCAGCCGAACATCGCTTCCTGCCCTTCGCCGACCGCGAGCCCGCCGACCGCATAGCCATCGAAGCCGATGTCGATCAGCGCTTGCGCCGATTCGTGGCGCATTGTCTGGTCGAGCGCGCCCTGCTGAATGCCGAAGATTGCCGCGCGTGTCGCATGCTCCCCGCCCGCGTCAAAAGCGTCGCGTGATCGCTTGGCCCAGCGCATCGACCGCGCCATCGCGGCATGCTGGACATCGCGCGTCGCCGTCGTCGGCACCAATTCGTCGAACGCCATGATGATGTCGGAATCGAGCAACCGCTGGATTTCGATCGAGCGTTCGGGGCTGAGCGTGTGCCGCGTGCCGTCGAGGTGGCTCTTGAACGTCACGCCCTCTTCCGAGCGTGTCGTCAGGTCGGCCAGACTCATCACCTGATAGCCACCGCTGTCGGTCAGGATCGGTCGGTCCCAGCCCATGAAGCCGTGCAGGCCGCCCAACCGCGCCACCCGCTCGGCGCTCGGGCGGAGCATCAGATGATAGGTATTGCCAAGGATGATGTCGGCGCCGCCGCTTCGCACATCCTGCGGCTTCATTGCCTTGACCGTGGCGGCGGTCCCCACCGGCATGAAGGCGGGCGTGCGGATCGTGCCGCGCTGCATCTCAATCAAGCCGGTGCGCGCCTTGCCGTCGGTGGCGGCGATGGTGAAGGCGAAGCGCGCGCTCATGCCGGCGCGCCGTGGAGCAGGCAGGGATTGGCACCGTCGAGGTCGATCTGGATCGTCGCATGATCGACCCGGAAATCATGCCGCAGCCGGTGCGCGACATCGTGGAGGAAGGTGTCGCCTGGATGTCCGCCGGGCATTACCAGCCGCACCGTCAGCGCGACTTCGGTGGTGCTGATCGGCCAGATATGCAGATCGTTGAGCCGATCGACGCCGTGAAGGCCGCGCAGCATCGCATCGACCGCCTTGGCGTCGACCGATGTCGGCACGCCATCGAGCGCCATGTTCACCGAATCGCGCAGCAAACCCCAAGTCCCCCACAGGATCACCGCGACCACGACCAAGCTGGTGGCGGGGTCAATCCACGCCCAGCCGGTGAGCAGCACCAGGCCGCCCGCGACTACTACCGCTGCCGACACGGCGGCGTCGCTCAGCATGTGGAGATAGGCCGCGCGGACATTGATGTCGCCGTGACGCCCGCTCGCGAACAGCCATGCGGTTGCGGCGTTCACGGCAATCCCGACGGCGGCGACGGCCATCACGAGCCCGCCCGAGACATGCGGCGGCTCGGCAAAGCGGCGCGCGGCTTCCCAGGCGATGCCGCCGCACGCGAACAGCAGGAACAGCGCATTGGCGAGCGCGGCCAGGATCGTCGTCTTGCGCAGCCCATAAGTGAAGCGCGGCGATGCAGGGCGGCGGGCAAGCGCGGCGCCACCCCAGGCGACCATCAGCCCGAGTACGTCGGACAGATTGTGCCCGGCGTCTGCCAGCAGCGCGACTGAGTCGGCCAGCAGACCGAACACCAGCTCGATCCCGACAAAGCCCAGATTGAGCGCGACCCCGAGCGCGAACGCCCGCCCGAAATCGGTAGCGTCGCCGTGCCCATGCGCGTGCCCATGCGCGTGGCTGTGCCCGTTATTGTGCCCGTGCCCGTGGTCATGGTGGTGATGGCCCTGGCCCATTGGCTCAGCCCGTCGGCCCCAGCACCGCCGTCACCACGTCGCCGGGCGCCTCGAACGTCACGGCGGGCGCCAGCGCGGTCAGTGCATCGCGGCGGGCATAGCCCCACATCACCGCGCCTGCGTCGATCCCGACCTTGCGCGCGGCGGTGATGTCGCGGGTTTCATCGCCGATCGACAGCACGTCAGCGGCGGCGAGCTTGGCGCGGCGCAGCACGCGGCGATAGCGCGGCGCTTTGCCGAACAGCGATGCGCCGCATTCGATCTGTTCGAAGCGCGCGACAATCTCGGGCCCCAGGATCGCGCGCGCATTGTCCTCCGCGTTCGACGTGACCAGCGCAAGCCGCACGCCTGCCGCCTGAAGCGCTTCGAGCATCGGCTCGACGCCCTCAAACAGCGCGATCTTGTGCGTCTCGCTCGCCAGCCTTTTGTGCAGATGGCGCGCGATGATCGGCAGTTTCCAGCGCGGAATGCCGAGATAGCGGATCACCTCGCGCGTGGTGTGGCCGCGCAGGCTTTCAATCTCTTGCTGCGGCACCCGGCGGAAGCGGAAGCGTTCGGCGACATCGTCGGCGATCGACAGGAACCAGTCGCCACTGTCCGCCAACGTCCCGTCGAAATCGAAGATCGCCATTTTGTAGCGCGGGGATCCCGGCGTTGCATCGCCCCCGGTCATTGGCGCGGCGGCCTGCCGCGCGGGCCGCGATCGCCCGGACCGTTGGGGCCACCGAGCCCGCGCGTGCCGTCGATCGTCAGCAATTCGCTGCGCACCAGAACCCCGTCCTTGTCGCGATCGAACCGGGTGAAGGTCTTGTCGAGCTGCGCCTTCAGCTCGGCCAGCGTGATCCGGTCGTCGTTGTCGGTATCCGTGTCGAAAGGGCTCGGCAGGGCGTTACGATCGCCGAGCCAGCGTTCGGCCCAATCGGCGAACTGGATATAGCCGACCGATCCCTTGCCGTCCCTGTCGATGCTCGCAAAGCTCCGGCCAGCACCGGCGGCGAGCTCGGCGCGCGTGACGCGAGCGTCGCCATCGGCGTCGCACGCGCCGATGAACACCGCGACGGGTTCGGCCATGATCGTTGCCGTCGGCGGCTGATCCTTGGGCGGTCGCGGTGCATCGGGCGACCCGCCGACCTGGACGCGCTGCCCCGCCGCCGGGGCGGCGATCAGCGCAAGCGCTGCAAATAGGGTCAAGCGCATCGTCAATCCTTCCGCGTCGGCAACAGCAGCGACGCATCGCCATAGCTGTAGAAGCGATAGCCGGAAAGCACGGCATGGGCATAGGCCGCCTGCATCACCTCCAGCCCCATCAGCGCCGACACGAGCATGAACAGGGTCGAGCGCGGCAAGTGAAAATTGGTGATCAGCCCGTCGATCCCCTTGAAGCGATAGCCGGGGGTGATGAAGATCGACGTATCGCCTTCGAACGGGCGGACAATGCCGTCGTCGCCGCACGCGCTTTCGATCAGGCGGAGCGAGGTGGTGCCGACCGAGATCACCCGGCCGCCGTTCGCGCGGACGTTGTTCATTCGCTCGGCAGTCGCCGCATCAATGCGGCCCCATTCGGCATGCATTTTGTGGTCGGTAGTATCGTCGGCCTTCACCGGCAGGAAAGTCCCCGCACCGACGTGCAGCGTCAACGTGGTGTGGCCGATGCCCGCGGCTGCGAGTGACGCCATCAGCGCGGGCGTGAAATGCAGTGCGGCGGTGGGGGCGGCGACAGCGCCCTTTTCGGCGGCGAACATCGTCTGGTAATCATCGGCATCGCGCTCATCGATCGCGCGCTTGGCGGCAATATAGGGCGGCAGCGGCATGGTGCCTGCGCGCTCGAGCAACAGTTCGACCGGCTCCTCCCCCGCGAAATCGAGCGCAAAACTGCCATCTTCGGCGCGGTCTGCGGCAACGGCGGTAACGCCTTGGCCGAAATCGATCGCATCGCCCGCGCGCAGCCGCCTGCCGTTGCGGATGAACGCCCGCCACCGCCTTGGCCCCTCGCGCTTGTGGAGCGTCGCACCGATCCTGGCATCGCCGCGTCGGCCTTCAAGTTGCGCCGGAATCACGCGGGTATCGTTGAAAACGAGCAGATCGCCGGGGCGCAGGCTGGCCGGCAGGTCGCGCACGCTCGCATCGCGCAAGCCGTCGCCTTCGACCACCAGCATGCGCGCCGAATCGCGCGGGGAGGCCGGACGCAGCGCAATCCGGTCGTTCGGCAAGTCGAAATCGAACAGGTCGACTTTCACGCATCACTCCTCAGCAGCGCGCGCCCATGCGGCGGCGGGGCGGCCGGGGCAAGCGATTATCAGGCGATTTGATTGAACTTTGCGAATGGCGGGCGCGGCGAGCGTGGGAAAATCGTCGACGGATCGCCAATGCCAATAGTCGCGATGAAGTTCGATTTCACGCTCGGCGTCTCGGCGAAAAACTCGGCGTCGACGGTGGCGTTGTTGAACCCCGACATCGGGCCGACGTCCCAGCCGAGGGCGCGCGCCGCGACGATGAAATAGGCGCCCTGCAGCGACGCATTGCGCATCGCCGACACCTGACGCAGCGGCAAATTGCCCTCGAACCAGCTTTTCGCATCGGCATGCGGGAAAAGTTCGGGCAGATATTCGTGGAAATTCTCGTCCATGCCGATGATGACGGCGGCGGGCGCAGCGCGAATCTTCGGCGCGTTCGCGCCACTCGCATGCGCAGCAAGCCGATCCTTGGCTTCGGTCGACAAGCACCAGACCAGCCGCGCGGGCATTTGGTTGGCCGAGGTCGGACCGAATTTCACCAGCTCCCAGACGGCCTCCGCGTCGGCTGCTGTGAACGGCGCGTCGGTATAGCCATTGGCCGTGCGTGCGGCGCGAAAGATCGTATCGAGCGCGGCGTCGGCCAGCTTCTCGCCCATGTTGTTACCCCTGATCGATGGTTAAATGGCGCGGACTTCGGTCACTTCGGGCACATAATAGCGCAGCAATTGCTCGATGCCGTTCTTCAGCGTCGCCGCCGAACTCGGGCAGCCCGCGCAGGCGCCGTGCATGCTCAGGAACACTTTGCCCTTGTCGAAACCGCGATAGGCGATGTCGCCGCCGTCTCCCTGCACGGCGGGACGGATACGCGTCGCGATCAAATCCTGGATCTGCTCGATGATTTCGGCATCGGCGGGATCATCGGTCAGCTCATGCTCGCTCGGCACGCTGAAGTCGGCGGAGGCACCCGCGCGAAACAGCGGCATATTCGCGCAGAAATGATCGAGCAGCACGGCGAGCACATCAGGCTTGAGGTTCGCCCAGTCGGCGCCGGGTGCCGCCGTGACGGACACGAAGTTATAGCCAAAGAACACACCGGTCACATCGCCCAAGCCGAACAGCGCATCGGCAAGTGGCGATGCCTCGGCCGCTTCGGGGGTGGCGAAGTCGCGGGTGCCGCTGTCCATGACGGTGCGACCCGGCAGGAATTTCAGCGTGGCGGGGTTGGGTGTTGTTTCGGTTTCGATCAGCATGGCGTGCATGTGGGGGCGCTGGCGTGCGGTTCAACCCCGCGCCCGTCTTTGGAATCAGCCGTCGAGCTGCTTGATCGCGGCGTTCCAGCTTTGCAGATTTTCGCGAGCTTCCTGAACAAAGGCGGAGCGCCGCACAAAGCCCAGAAACAGATCGGCGAACCACTTGCCCGGCTGGCGCAGCGGGCGTTCGAACTGGATCAGCAGCACGACGCGCGTCCCGTTCGTGTCGTTCCACACTTCGTGGCGATAGGTGTCGTCGAACACCAAGGTCTCGCCCTCGGCCCAGCGAACGATGCGGTCCTTGACGCGCATCCGCACATCGCCGTCCTTCGGCACCACCAGCCCGAGGTGGCAAGTGATCAGCCCCTTGGTCACGCCGCGATGGTCAGGGATATGAGTCCCCGGAGCGAGGATTGAGAAAAAGGCGCTGTTCAAGCCGGGAATCTGCGCAATCACGTCGGCCGTGCGCGGGCAGCGCGCCAGATTTTCCTCAATCGCATAGCCATAGCCGAACAGGAAGAATGACCGCCATTTGTCGACTTCGGCGATCGAGCGGTGATCGGGCGAGATCGTCGCGAGCGACGGCACGGCCTCACGGCGGACGGCAACACGCTCGGCCTCCTCGCGAATCGCGTGCCAATTGTCGCGCAGGATCGCCGTCCAGGCGAAGTCGCGCACGTCGAGCACTGGCGTATTGGGCACCAGCGAAGACGAGCCAATCAGCCGGTCAAATAGGCCGCGCACAGCCTTGCCCAGCTTGATCGACAGCGGACGGTTGCGCTCGGCCACCATTGGCGCGCCTGCGGCGGGCGCGCCGGAGATCACCGTCAAATCGGGCACCATGCCAGCCGGTGCCTCAGCGCCGGTCCAGCGCGAAGAGTCACTTACTGGCCGCTTGGTTTCAACACCCATTGATCCGCCCTTTCCGTCGATCTGGCACCACGCCGTCGCCGTTTGTCGCATAGCCGGTCCCTCGGCCAATCTTCGTCGCTAGCGCCCGCTTGGGTCCAAATGATGGCAAAATCCGGCCCAATCATGCTTCTCCAATCTTGCGCTGAACGCGCGTTAGGCGACACATCGGTGGCTGGCGCTACCGCACGGCTATCGCTACACAATCGTGATGCAGATCCCTTTGGCCCCGCGCCTTCGCTCGCTCCCGCTCTTCATTGCCTTGGCCCTGACGGTGCCCGCCATCGCCTCAGATGTGGCGTCCTCGCCGCCGATCAATAGTGCTGCACTGCAAAAAGTTTCGCAAGCGACTCAATCAAAACAATCGGGTGCCGCGGCGGCGCCGGAACCCGGCTGGCTGTACAAGGGCAGCGATATTACGCCCGATCCCGACTGGCGTTTCGGCACGTTGCCCAACGGCTTGCGCTATGCGATCCGCAAAAATGGCGTGCCGCCGGGCCAGGTCGCGGTGCGCATCCGCATTGAAGCCGGATCGCTGTTCGAACGCGAGAGCGAACGCGGCTTTGCCCATCTGATCGAGCATCTGTCGTTCCGCAGCTCGGTCTATGTCGCCGATAGCGAAGCGAAGCGGATTTGGCAGCGGCTGGGGACGACCTTTGGGTCAGACACCAACGCGCAAACGGGGTTCACCGGCACCACCTACAAGCTCGACCTGCCCAGCGCGACCGAACAGGGGCTCGACGAGAGCTTGCACATCCTGTCGGGCATGATGGCGCAGCCGTTGATCACGTCGGCAACGCTCAATGCTGAGCGCCCGGTGGTGCTCGCCGAGCAGCGCGAACAGCCCGGCGCACAGTCGCGCTTTTCGGATGCCCTGCGCCGCGCGTTTTTCGCGGGCCAGCCGCTCGCCGAGCGCTCGCCGATCGGCACGATCAAGACGCTTGAGGCCGCGACTGCCGCATCGGTAAAGGCATTCCACGATCGCTGGTATCGCCCCGAACGCGCGATTGTCATCGTCGTAGGCGATCTCGATCCGGCGTTGTTCGAACGGCTGATCACCAAGAATTTCGCCGACTGGAAGGGCAATGGCGTCAACCCGCCCGATCCCAATTTCGGCACGCCCACGCCAACCGCGCAGCCGATCAAGGCGGTGGCCGAATCGTCGATTCCCGCGCTCGTCTCCTACGCGGTGCTGCGCCCTTGGGTTTACCGTGACGATACGATCATCTTCAACCAGAAGCGGATGGTCGACACGATGGCGCTGCGGCTGATCAACCGGCGGCTCGAAACGCGGGCCCGCGACGGCGGCAGCTTCATCAGCGCCAATGTCAGCCTCGACGATGTCTCGCGCTCGGCCAATGGGACGTTCGTGCAAGTGCTGCCGATCGGCGACGATTGGGCCCCCGCGCTCAAGGATGTCCGCGCCGTGATCGCCGATGCGCAGGCCAAGCCCGCATCGCAGGCCGAAATCGACCGCGAAGTCGGCGAATATGACCGCGCGCTCAAGACGCAGGTCGACACCGCCGCTGCCGAGGCAGGCGCCAAACAAGCCGATGATCTCGATCAGGCGCTCGACATTCGCGAAACCGTGACGACCGCGCAAACCGCCTATGACATTTTCCTCGGCGCGCGCGAAAAGGGCATGTTCTCGCCCGCGGCCTTGCTCGCGTCGACCAAGCGCGTGTTCACCGGCAGCGCGACCCACGCGATCGTCAACACCCGCACGCCCGATCCGGCAGCCGTCACCAAGTTGCAGGCGGCGCTGAAGGCCGATGTGTCGAAGGTCGCGACCACGCGTAGCACGGCGGGCAAGGTCGATTTCTCGATGCTCCCGAAGCTCGGCGCGCCCGCGACAATCGTCAGCCGCAAGCCGATCAGCGATCTGGGCATGGAACAAGTCGTTTTCTCGAACGGCGTACGGATGATGATGTTCCCGAACGGGTCGGAATCCGGTCGGGTCTATGTCCGCGTGCGGTTCGGGCAGGGCTATAATGGCTTGCCAGCTGACCGGCCAACGGCAGCATGGGCCGCGCCGCTCGCGTTGATATCGAGCGGTATCGGCACGCTGGGGCAGGAAGAACTCGATGCGCTCACCTCGGGGCGGCGGATCGATCTCGACTTTGCGGTCGACGACGATGCGTTCGTGCTCGGTTCGACCACCTCGGCGGAGGATTTGCCCGACCAGCTCACCTTGATTGCCGCCAAGCTCGCCGCACCCGGCTGGGACCCCAAGCCGATCGCCCGTGCGCGCGCGCTGTCGCTGACCGCCTATGCCGGTTTCACGGCGTCGCCCGCATCCGTGCTGGGGCGCGATCTGGAAGGTCTGCTGCACGGCGGCGATCCGCGCTGGGCGGTGCCGACACCGGCGCAGATCACCGCGACCACGCCCGCGCAGTTTCGCGCGCTGTGGGAGCCGTTGCTGCAATCGGGGCCGATCGAAGTGCAGGTGTTCGGCGATGTGAAGGCCGACGATGCGATTGCCGCCGTCGCGAAGAGCATCGGCGCGCTCAAGCCGCGCGCGGCATCGACCACGCCGCCGCCGCCGATTGCGTTCCCCGCGCATGTCGCGACGCCGGTGATGCGCACCCACGACGGCCCTACCAACCAGGCCGTCGCCGTCATCGCCTGGCCGACCGGCGGCGGGATCGACGGGATCACCGACAGCCGCCGTCTCGATCTGCTCGCGCAGGTCTTTTCCGACCGGCTGTTCGACCGGCTCCGTTCGGAAGCGGGCGCCAGCTATAGCCCCAATGTGTCGAGCAGCTGGCCGGTCGGCCTGTCGAGCGGCGGACGCGTGATCGCGATCGGGCAAGTGCCGCCCGACAAGGTTGCCTTCTTCTTCAAGCTCGCGCGCGAAATCGCTGCAGATCTCGCCGCCAAGCCGATCGACGCCGATGAGCTGAAGCGCGCGGTGGTGCCCTATATGCAGCTTATCTCGCGTACGTCGACCGGCAACACCTTCTGGTTCAGCCAGCTCGAAGGCGCGACCTATGACGAGCGCCGGACCGCCGCAATCCGCACGCTCGCGCGCGACGTCGCCCAGACGACGCCCGCGATCCTGCAGGCGACCGCGCAGAAATATCTGCGGCCTGAAGCCGACTGGGCAATGGCGGTGGTGCCCAGGGCGGCGGCCAGGCCTGCGGGCGGCGGGGCGCGGAAGCCGGTTCGGCGGCGTTGAGGTAGGGCGTCGCCGACCGAAGGATCACGATGCTGCCGACGGCGGCGGTGAGCGGCTTCTACTTCGCGCACCCGCAGAGCGAATATTTCGGCGTCGCGCGGATCGGTCCCGATCAGGTCGCGGATTTTGCGGCGCGGCGGGGGGTGGACTTGAAGACGGCGGAGAGGTGGCTGCGGCCGAATTTGGATTAGGGGCGGGGGCGGCACTGGCGAAAGGCGGCTTTCGCCATAATGTCGATCGTTGATTGGCCCATGCAAGAAGCCTGCAAGCGTACGCTCTACCGCCGCTTATAAGCCGGTTCGGTCAATCTTCAGGCTGCGAAGGCAGTAGCGCACCATAGTATCAATCAAATCCTGTTCGATCTTAGTCAAACCGAAGAAGCCCTCTTCTCGATAGCCGGGAGGTACGTCGTTGGCGATAAGTTTGGAACGAGCGAGCATCTGGCCGACCGCGAAGAGCACGCCGCAGTAAATACGCATCCGTAGCTGGGTCTCTTTTGGTGCTTTTCGATAGGCAGCTTGGTAGATCGTAGCGCCGTCCCTGTCCCACGTTTTTTCCCGAGCTGCGAGCTGGATAGCATAGCTCCGCAAAGGTTCCTCCGTGAGACTGTGAACGCGATGGTTGTGTGCAAATTCATTTCTAATCTTCCGTAAAAGATCAACCTCTTTTACCGCGCCGTGGGGAAACCATTGCAGCGCTTGCGCCACAACAGTTCGTTGAGCGAGGGTGCTAATTGGACCGTTGCTACCAAAATGAATATCGTAAGACTTTCGTCCTTCGATCTCCCACTTCTCGACAAAATTCTTCTTTAGAGTGTCTTCCAGAAACGAGACAGCGAGGATGCAGCACGTCCTAGTATCAGTCTCTGTTAGATATCTCGCGAGTGACTCGGCCTCGGCGGCGACCTCCTTCTCCAGCGGTGTTTGATCGCGCGCTTGATCGTATTTGGCGTCTAATATGTCTTTCAAGAACTCGGCTGCCGCGATGCGGTCAACTTCCTGAACCTCAACCATCTTGCGCTTCATTGAAAACCTATGCCGCTTTGGCGCTCGCTTCGATGCATCGACGAAGGCGGCCATCGAGGCGCACCGGCGTCACCAACTTGAAGCCTTTCTAGATCACCCAAGGGCTGATCATACATCCACAGTACACCACTACAAAACGGCCGTTTGGTTTTCCACTCAACGTCTCGCGGTAGTACTCTGGCACAATTCACCCCACCCGCTCCACCAACCCCGCCATCCGCTTCAGCCTCGGCGCGACCATCGGCACCGTCAGCATCGTGCTCGCGACTGCCATCAGCAGCAGTGCTGTAAAGGTCGCATTGGTGATGATGCCGCGGTCGAGCAGGATGTTGACGAAAATGATCATGATCAGCGCCTTGGTTTGCAGCAGCCAGCCGATAATCGCAGCATCACCGCGCTCCCATTTCAGCAGCCGCCCGGCAACCGCCACGCCGATCAGCTTGCCCGCGACCGACGCCACCAGCAGCAGTGCGGCTGCACCGAACACCGCGACGCCGCCGACGTCCCACTGCGTCTTCAGCCCGGTCGACAGGAAGAACACCGGCATGAACGCCATCAGCACGCTCGCGCGAAATTGGTCCATCCGCTGCTGATCGAACCACTTGGCATCGAGCACCGCGCCCGACAGGAACGCGCCGACCATGAAGTGCAGCCCCGCCCAATCGGCGGCGAAACCGCACGCCGCGAGCCAGATCAGGCTGACATACCAGCGGTCGCCCTCGGGAATGCGCGCCATCAGTCGCCGGATCAGCAGCGTCGCCACCGCAAAGCCGATCAGGAACCCCAATTGCCGTCCGATCCGCTCCCAATCGAGCAGGATCAGCGCGAGCACGCCCCAGATCGCGATGTCGTCGGCACTCGCATAGCGCAGGATGCGCTGGCCGAGCGGGCGGCGCAGGATGTCGAGCTTTTCAAGGAACAGCACGAGGATCGGCAGCGCCGTCACCGCGCAGGCCATGCCGATGCCGAGCACGATTTGCCACGGCGTCCCCTTTGCCCCGATCCAGCCGGGAAGCTGGAGCATTGCGATGGCGGCGAGGCTGCCGAACGCGAGCGGCGTGACCAGCGCGAGCGTGGCGGTGGTCGCGGTTTCGCCGCGCCGCGCCCAGACCTGGCTGAGGTCGAGCTCGATCCCGGCGATCCACACGAACAACATCACCGCCCACCAGGCGATGCCGTTGAGCGATCCGATCACGGCGGGCGAGAAGACGAACGCATAGTAACCGGGGAACAGCGCCCCGAGCACGCCCGGCCCGAGCAAAATCCCACCGACGATCTGCACCACCACCAGCGGCGCATAATAATCGGTCCGCAGCAGCCGCCAAACCAGATACGGCACCGACAGGATGATCAGCATCGCGATCAGGAAGAGTTCGGTCGTCGCCATGCAGGTCGCGGTGCTCGATTGGGTCGGGGTGGCTCGGCCATGCGCTAGCGAGAACGGGCCGACCCGGCAACGGCTTGGCTCCCGCCGCCCCGAGGGCATAGCGGGAGCCGGTCGGTCAGATGTTGGTATAGCCGCCCTGTGTCCAGCCGGTGCCCGGATCGTAACACCATTCGGTCGTGGCATCGTCGTTGGTGCAATACACGCGCACATGCGCGCCGCCGCTGTCGACCCAGGCGGTTGCCGACACCGCGCTGCCGGGTTGATTAAACTGGCCGGTCATCCAGCCACCGCCGCTGCTGAGGATATAGCGCTGGGTGATCGTATAGCCGTCGGTCGAAAAGACATGCACGTTTAGGACGTTCCCATCATTGGGATCAAAGAAGCTGACACTTGCTGTTCCAATGGGATAATTTGGATTGCTCTGGGTCATGAAATTCCTCCCGCAACACGCGCCCTGGTGCGAGTCGTTGCGCCGCGAAAGGTCGCGGTTTCTGGCAGGGCTGGCAATCATCGGTTAACACGCGCCGCAATCGTACCGAAGCGGGGCGGCGCCCGCGTTAACCCTCTATTAGCCTTCCCGGAATCACCGATCGGGTGCATCGGAAGCGCCGCCAGAGGAGGCCCACCAATGCGCCACGTCCTGCCGTTCATTGCCCTTGCACTCACCTTCCCCGCCGTCGCGCAAGGCGGCACCGCGCCGTTCACGATCGTCGAGACCGGGCAGGGGTTCGCGCATCTGAGCGACGCCCTCGCTGCGGCGGGTCCGCGCGGGCAATTCACCCAGTCGACCATCGTGATCGCACCCGGCACCTACCGCGAATGCGCAGTGCAGGCCTGGGGCAAAGTGACGTTCAAGGCGGCTACCCCCGGCACTGTCATTTTCGACGGGGTGGCGTGCGAGGGCAAGGCGGCGCTGGTGCTGCGCGGCAGCGGATCGGTGGTCGACGGGATCATCTTTCGCAACATCCATGTCGGCGACGGCAATGGCGCGGGCATCCGCACCGAGCTGGGCGACCTGACGGTCACCAATTCGACCTTCCTCGACAGCCAGGAAGGCATTCTCGGCGGCCAGCCGACGGGTCAGCGGATCACCATCGATCGCTCGACCTTCAGCGGGCTTGGCCAGTGCGACCAGACGCCCGATTGCGCGCACAGCATCTATCTCGCCAACAAGGGGCAGATCACCGTCACGCGCAGCCGGTTCGAGCGCGGGCGCGGCGGTCACTACGTCAAGCTGCGCACCCCACGCGTGTCGATCACCGACAACAGCTTCGACGATACACAGGGGCGCAAAACCAATTACATGATCGACCTGTCCGAAGGGGGCACCGGGCTGATCGCCAACAATGTCTTCGTGCAGGGCCGCAACAAGGAAAACTGGACCGCGTTCATCACGGTCGCGGCCGAAGCGCGGACCTATTCGGCGGCCGGGCTGCGCGTCGAGGGCAATCGCGCGACCCTCGCCCCCGGCGAGACACGCTCGCCCGCGTTTGTCGCCGATCTGAGCCACCAGCAGCTCGCGCTGGGGGCGAATATCCTCGGCAAGGGCGTGCGCCCGTTTGAGGTGCGTTGAGGCCTCTCAAGCCCCTCCCCTTTAGGGGAGGGGTTGGGGTGGGGCGTGTCCGTCTCACCGAGGGCTTGGGTTGCCGGGACAGGCCCCACCCCCGTCCCCTCCCCTGAAGGGGAGGGGTGAATAGATTTGATCGGGCCTTACCGACAGGTATCCCCAACCCCCGGATCGAGATCGAGACAGCGCCCGTCGATGTCGGGGGCCGCGAGCTTCATGCCGATCGTCGCCGCCAGCGTTGGCGCGATATCGACTGTCTCCACCGCCAAAGGCTGTTCAAAGCTCGTCATCCCCTTGCGCCAGAACAGGATCGGCACGCGGCGGTCATAATCCCAGAAGCTGCCGTGCGTCGCGACATAGCCGCGCGTCGGATCGGCGATCGGCGTGATGCGCGGCTTCAGCGCCACGACGATGTCGCCCGACCGCAAGGGGTGATAGCTTGCCTTGGCGCGTTCCACCAAGCTCCACGTTTCGGCGGGACCGCTCGCAACCGGCGCGGCTTCGATCTCGGCGCGGCTGAAGGCGGCTGATACCTGCGGGTGCGCGCGATAGCGGTTGAGTGCTTCCCGGGTGACGGCAGCGCGCTGCGCCGGGGTCAGCTTGGGGTCGATCCACACATCGCCAACCGGATCGCCGAACAGGATTTCGCCGGTCAGCTTCAGCTTGGCCGCAACCTGCGCGCCAATCGCCTTGGGGTTGAGCGCCGGGTCGATCCGCGCCGCATCGGGTGCGGCATGGTCGCGGTTGCGTTCGGGCAAGTCGTGGCCACCGTGATCGGCGGTCAGCACGACTTCATAATCGAGCCCAAGCGTGTCGAGCTTTTCGAAGAAATCGGCCATCGTGTCATCGAGTGCTGCCAGTTGCAGGCACATTTCATTGCCTTCGGTGCCGTAAGTATGGCCGACATAATCGGTCGCCGAGGCGCCGATCGAAATGATGTCGGTCGCGGCGCCCTTGCCGAGGTTTTTCTCCTGCACCAGCGCGGCGGCAAGGCTGAACACCGCGCCGTCAAATTCAGGTGAAGCGCGGAATGAGCGGGTGTCGCCGGGCGCGCGTTCGAAGCGGCCGGTGCCGACGGTCTTGCCGCTGCCGATCGCGACGGCGCGGTTGCGGCTGATACAGTAATCGGGCGCGTCGAGCGGCAACTGGCCCGCGGCGATCTTGTCAGTGACGCCCGCGTTCACCTGCGCCACCGATTGCGGCGTCGCCCGCCCGGCGTAGCTGGCGAATTTCTTGCCGTCCCACCACCACAGCTCGTCAACCTTGTGACCGCCCATCATCACGGCGGCACGGTCCTTGCCGCCGACTGACACCGTTTGCGTCGCCGGATTGGCGGTCTTCATCCGCTCACCCAAGGTCGGCACCAGCAGATGCTTGTCGGACACGGTGTAGGCGAGCGAGTTCGAGCCGGGGACCGACTCATCCTCAGCGCAGTAAATCGATTTGTCGGTGCGCGCGGTTTTCAGGTCAGTCCAGTTGTTGGCGATGATGCCGGTGCGCGCGGGGCGCATCCCGGTCAGGATCGTCGAATGGCCGGGGCAGGTCTCGGTCGCGGCGTGGCTTTGGTAGCCGCTCGGGAAGACCGCGCCGGTCAGCAGCCGCTTGAAGCCGCCGGTGAAGTGGTTGCGATATTCGGCGAACAGATCGGCCGAGAATTGATCGACCGAAATGACGACGATCAGCTTGGGCGCGGGCTTGGCCGCAGGGGCTGCGGGTGCCACCGGTGCGGGCGCGTCCTGAGCAAGTGCGGCGGGTGTAACCACCACGAGCGCGCCCGCGAATAACGTGGCAGAAATCTTCATCACATTCCCCCTGAGCGACGGGTGTAGCACGCGTCGGGTGCATTGCTCCCGCGACCCGGCTATGCACCGGCGGGCAGGCAGTTCACAAGGATCAGCGGATGCGCGCTCTTGGTTTCGCTATTGTGACGGTGCTGCTTTGGCTGGGCGTTGTTGCCCCCGCCGCAGCGCAGGCACCCGACCCCTATTCAAAGGGGCCGCATATCGCGCTGAAGCTGATCGCCGAAAGCGATACGCCCGCGCCGGGCAAGACCGTGACGATCGCCTATGATGCGACGCCGCAGCGTGGCTGGCACGGTTATTGGCAGAATCCAGGCGATGCCGGCTTTCCCGCCAAGCTCGACTGGACCTTGCCCGCGGGCGTGACGGCGGAAGCGCCGCGCTATCCGGTGCCGACGACGTTGCTGATCGCCGAGCTGATGAACTATGTGTTCGAGCAGCATTATACGTTGCTCATCACGCTGAATGTTCCTGCGGGCCTCGCGCCGGGGACCAAGCTGCCGATCAAGCTCAAGACGCAATATCTGGTCTGCACCGAGGAAATCTGCCAGCCCGAAGCCGCCGAGTTGTCGCTCGACCTGACGGTCGGCGATGGCGCGATTGCGCCCGACCGGCTCGCGCAGTTCGACCGCTATCGTCAGGCGATCCCGAAGCCGATCGGTATGGCGGCAAGCTATCAGATCGATGGCAAGGGCTTGCGGATCGGCATTCCCTATCCCGCGAGCGCGCCGCTCGATCAGGCTTATTTCTTTCCGACGACTGCCGATCGCCTCAATTACGCGGCACCCCAAAAGGTGGTGCGCGACGGTGATCGACTGGTGATCTCGACCGAAGTTCTGAAGCCCGGTAGCGGCCCGATCGACGGCATCCTTCGTATCGGCGCGCAGAAGGCCGTCTCGCTGTCCGCAACGCCGGGCGTGGTCCCTGCTGCCAGTGGCGCATCCGGACAATCAGCCGGGGCGGAAAACGGGGTTCTGGTGGCAACGCTGCTCGCGCTGGGTGGCGCGATCCTCGGCGGGCTGATCCTCAACATCATGCCCTGCGTCTTCCCGATCCTGAGCCTGAAGGCCTTGAGCCTCGCCAAGGGATCGGTTGATGAGCGCGAAGCACGGCGCGAGGCGCTGGCCTATACCGGTGGCGTGCTGACGGTGATCATGGGGCTGGGTGCGACGATCCTTGCGCTGCGGGCCGGTGGCGCCGCTGTCGGCTGGGCGTTCCAGTTGCAGAGCCCGGCGACGATTGTCGTGCTGCTGCTGCTCGTCGTCGCGCTGACGCTCAATCTGGCCGGGCTGTTCGAAATCCCCACTCCGCGCTTCGTCGATTCGGCGAGCGGCGCGAGCGGCGCCTTTGCGACGGGCGCGCTTGCGGCGATCATCGCGACGCCGTGCACCGGGCCGTTCATGGGCGCGGCGCTGGGGGCAGCGCTGGTCCTGCCGGCGGCGGCGGCGATGGCGGTGTTCTTCGGGCTTGGCTTCGGGCTCGCGATTCCCTTCCTGCTCATTGGCTTTGTGCCTGCGCTGCGCAAAGCGCTGCCCAAGCCCGGTGCGTGGATGAATACGTTCCGCCAGATCCTCGCCGTGCCGATGGGACTGACCGCGATCTGGCTCGCCTGGGTGCTGGGTGGTGAAGCGGGGGTCGACGGCATCACGCTCGGGCTGATCGGTGCGCTCGGCGTCGGGATCGTGCTGTTCGTCGTCGGCAAGCGCCAGCACAGCGGGCTGTCGGCGCACTGGCTGAGCGTCGTCGCGCTGGTCGCGGTGACCGCGGCCACGGCCTATGCCATCCGCCCGGTGCCCAAGGGTGCGGGCGCGGCATCTGCGCTGGTGGCCGAGAACAAGGCCGCGTTCAGCGAGGAAAAGCTCGCCGAGGCGCGCGCGAAGGGCCAGCCGGTGTTCGCCTATTTCACTGCCGACTGGTGCCTGACGTGCAAGGTCAACGAGCGGATCGCGATCGACACCGATCAGGTGAAAGCGTCGTTCGCCAAGCATAATGTCGCGGTAATGGTCGGCGACTGGACCGACGGCGACCCCAAGCTCGGCCGCTTCATCGAAGCCCACAACCGCGCCGGCGTGCCGTTGTACCTGTTCTACAAGCCCGGCGCGAAAGAGCCCGAAGTGCTGCCGCAAGTGCTGACCCCGGCGATGCTGAGCGAACTGGCCGGGGGGTAGGGGAACGCGAGGGGCGACTAGGCAGCGATGCCGACCTCGTCACTCTTCCTGAGCGCAAGCAGGCCGACCCGCAACGCGGTGGGATAGAGGATGGCATTCTCGGCACGAACGCGCTCGGCGAGGCGAAGCGTCATCTCTGCCGTTTCATCGCAAAACGTCGGCCAGTCGCTTTCGATGCTATCGAGCTGCCACTCACGCAGGTAAACGTCCCAATCGCGACGCAGTTCGGCGAACTCGGTCGCAAAGCGCACGGCGGCGCGCGCATAAGTCGGATCCAGCCGAACGGCCAAGCGCGTGTAGAGCATGCTGTCTTCGTTCGCGAGGTGGAGACGAAGTTCATTGGCCAGCTTGCTCAAGGCAAGCATCGCACCAATCGGGTCGGCGGTCTCTGCGTTGACCAACGCCTCAAGCGCACCGAGCGCTTCATCGATCTGATCATGCTCATCGAGCAAACGCTTGAAGGTCACGCCGGGTTATCCCTCTGTTGATCATCGCCTGCCCGACTGATTACACAACGTCGTTAATTGATTGCTGCCGAGATGGTTGATGGATCACAAAACTACCCGATCTGGGTAGCTTGCCGGGGCAATCCTGATCTCCTGCAGTCCGGCGACCCCAAGCTCGCCCGCTTCATTGAGCAGCATTACCGCGCAGGCGTGCCGCCATATTTGTTCTATAAGCCGGGGGCGAAGACGCCCGAAGTATTGCCCCAAATGCTGACGCCTGCGATGTTGAGTGCGTTGGCTGGCGGAACGCTGAACGACCAGCCAAAGGGGAGAACCGCCATGCGATTGACGGCCGCATCATGTCTTTTCCTGCTTGTGCTGCAGTACCAGCCGAACGCGCTACCGGCACAGACCGCGCCTGCAAAGGGGGCGGTCGTTATCGATCCGCAAAGAATGGCAGCGGCCACCGAGCTGACAGAGGTGATTTTTGCGGCGCAGGATGTTCAGCACCAGTTGAACAGCCTGATCGACGGCTTGCTCCAGCAGATTGCAGTCAATCAGACCGCCTTGAACCAGTTCATGGATGCGCATCCCGCCATGCGGTCGGAATTGAAGGCGGCATGGTTACCAATCTTCACGCGTGCGGCGTCAGATGTACGGCCCAAGATGATGCGCGAAGTTGCCGAACTTTATGCAGCAAGCCTTTCCGCCGAAGAGCTTCGCGAAGTGACGGCCTTCTTCAAGACGCCGGTCGGCCAGCGCCTACTCTCCGGCGTCCAGGCCAATATGAACCTGAGCAATGCGACGGCCGAGCTCGCGCAGGGGGCAATGTCCGACAGCAAAACAATTCCCGATGTGTCGCAGGCGTCGCTGGATAAAGACCGTCGCGCGGCAGCGGTTCGCAGTGTTGCGTCGCTCTCGGCGAGCGACCTTCAGTTGCTCGAAACCGCGTCGGCTCGACCCAGCATGCAAAAAATTGCTGCCCTCGGCAAGCAGCGCGGCGCCATCGAAGCCAAATGGTTTAACTTTTCTGATCCGACGGCAGAAAAGGAAATCGAAAAGGTGACAGAAGCCATTATCACGCGTTACCTAAAGGACCCAGGGAAATAGCGATCAGCTTACCGAGTCGGTGATGCAGCTCAGCACAGTCATCAATCTTTGCCGCGCCTTTGAGCGTGCGCGCCTTGCCTTTTGGGTCGATGGGGGCTGGGGTGTTGACGCGCTGCTGGGCGAGCAGACGCGTCCCCATAGCGATTTGGATCTTGCGGTCCATTTCGCCGACATTTCGCGGTTTGAGCGCGCCCTCGATCCATTGGGGTATCGGCGCCTTGATCGGCCCGAAGATCGCGTGTGGAACCCGGTGCTGCGCCACCCCACGGACGGGTCCGTCGACCTGCACGGCTTTGTGCTCGACGCCAGTGGGAACGGCGTCCTCGGTGAGCCGTCCGAGAATTCGATGTACCCAGCCGGAGCGCTGGATGGCGTGGGGATGCTGGGCGGCGTATCGGTGCGCTGCATCGCTGCGCCCCTCGTGCTTCAGTTCAGAAACGGCTTTGAGCCGCGCGCCGTGGATTATCACGACGTCGCGGCTCTCTGCGACCATTTCGGTCTTCCGCGCCCCAGCCGCTTCGTGTGAGCGAGCGGCGAGGGCGGAAGGTTACGTGACTTAGTGTGCGTCAACCGCTGCGAGGATCGTCGCGTTGCTCGGGCGGATCTTATAGTCGTCGGTCGACAGCTTCTTCTTCACGACGCCATCGGCGCCGATCACCAGCACGGTCGAAGTCGGCACGCCATAAGCGAAATTGCCCTTGGGATAGGCCGGATCGCGCAGGCCGAATGCGTCGATCATCTTCGAGCCGGCATCCGACAGCAACGTGTAGTTGATCGACTGGCGCGCGGTGAAATCGGCGAGCTTCTCGGGCGAATCATAGCTGATCGCAGCGAGGCTGTAGCCGCGCTTCGCCAGTTCGGCGGGGAGCGCGCGGACGTCCTTCAACTGCGCCTGGCAGTAAGGGCACCAGCTCGCCGAGCGGAAGAAAATGAGCACGGTGCCCTTCTTGCCCGCGATCGACGCGAAGTTGCGCGCCTTGCCGGCGGTGTCGACGGCGGTGAAACCGGCGGGCACATGCGCGCCGACGGCGATCGGTGCGGCGGCATAGGCAATCGAGGCAGCCGCAAGCGCGACGGGGACGGCGAGCAGTGAGGGGGCAAAGCGCATTTGAATCTCCTGAATTTGTGGAACTCCCGACAGGTTACGCGAGCCAAGCACGCAAGGTTACAGGCAGGACGATAGTGCACGATTGCGGTGCGCCGCAGGACAGGCGGTCCTCCGAGATTTTCCGACCCAGGCCCACCCCCGTTCGTGTCGAGCGAAGGCTCTGTCGAGCTTGGTCGAGACATCGAGACACGGGACCGGGGCGAATCGCTTGTGGCCCGTCCCTCGACTTCGCTCGGGACGAACGGGTGGAGTCCGGGCGGATATAGGCTACCCCTTGTACAGCCCGTCCAACCTGGCGCCGTACACCTGTTTGAGCACATGCCGCCGGATCTTCAACGACGGCGTCAGTTGCTCATTCTCGATCGCAAACGGCGCGTCGGCGATGATGAAACGGCGGACCCTTTCGATCACCGACAGGTCCTTGTTGACCCGATCGACCGCCGCGCCAAGCGCCGCGCGATAGTCGGGATTTTCGGCAAGCTTCTCGAAGTTGCAGCTCGTGCCCGACTTCGCGCAATACTCCTGCGTCCACTCGGGATCGGGCACCAGCACGGCAACCATATAGGGCTTGCGGTCGCCGGTGATCATCGCCTGCAGGATTTCGGGCTGGAGGGTCAGCATCCCCTCCACCTTCTGCGGGGCGACATTGTCGCCCTTGTCGTTGATGATCAGGTCCTTCTTGCGGTCGGTGATTTTGATCCGGCCCTTGGCGTCGATCTGGCCGATGTCGCCGGTGTGGAGCCAGCCGTCTTTCAGGACGCGCGCGGTTTCCTCCGGATTGCGCCAATAGCCGTGCATCACGAGTTCGCCGCGCACGAGGATTTCGCCATCCTCGGCGATGCGGACTTCGGTGT
The DNA here is from genome assembly GCA_964449575.1 of uncultured Stakelama sp. Taxonomy (GTDB): domain Bacteria; phylum Pseudomonadota; class Alphaproteobacteria; order Sphingomonadales; family Sphingomonadaceae; genus Sphingomonas. The sequence continues at coordinate 3,191 of CAYUYZ010000040.1, read as the reverse complement.
TGACGAGCGGTGGGCCGACGGTGTCGTGCTTCAGCCCGACCGAGGGGCGATTGCACGAAATCACCGGCGCCGATTCGGTCTGGCCATAGCCCTGCAGGAAACAAATCCCGAGCGAATCGAAGAAGATGCCGATTTCGGGATTAAGCGGGGCGCCGCCCGAAACCATCGCCTTGATCCGCCCGCCGAACCGCTTGCCGATGCGCGGTTTCAGCGTCGCGCCGAGCAGCGCGTTCATCGGCATGTCGAACACCCCGCGCTTGCCCGCCGCCCTGCGCCCGCCGATGCCGACCGCCTGGTTCATCATGAAGGTCGCGACCTTGCCCTGCTTTTCGACCTGTTTGACGATGCGCTGGCGCAGCACTTCGAACAGCCTTGGCACGACGACCATGATCGTCGGGCGCGTTTCCTCCATATTGGACGCGAGCTTGTCGAGCCCTTCGGCATAATAGATCTGCCCGCCGAGCCCGATCGGGAAATGCTCGCCGGCCGTGTGCTCATAGGCGTGGCTGAGCGGCAGAAACGACAGGAACACCTCGTCCTCCCAGCCGAAATCCTCGCTGATGACGGTGCAACAGCCATTGACGTTGTGCAGGATGGCGCCGTGATGCTGCACCACGCCGCGCGGCGCGCCGCCGGTGCCGCTGGTGTAGATGATGCACGCCGGGTCTTCGCGCTTGAAGGTCGCGGCGGCCTCGGCCGTCGCGGGCGGCGTGGGGTGATCGGCGATCAGTGCGTCCCATTGGTGGAAAGCAACCGCGCCTGACTGGCCGATCCGCAGATCCTCCATGCCGATCACGATCCGCGCTTGCGAGGAGCGCAGCACGGCGGGCAGCAGCGTCTTGGCGAGCTTCGCGTTCGACACGATCACCGCGCGCGCGCCGCTGTTTTCCAGAATATGCGCGTGATCGCGTTCGGTGTTGGTGGTGTAGGTCGGGACAGTGATGCACCCCGCCGCCATGATCGCGAGATCGCTGATGCACCATTCGGGCCGGTTTTCGGATACCAGCATCACTCGGTCGCCGGGTTGCAGGCCGATCGCCTTCAGCCCCGCCGACAGGCTCGCGACGCGCTCGGCGGCTTCGCGCCAGCTCGTCGACTGCCATGTGCCGCCCAATTTAGCCCACAGGAACGGCTTGTCACCGCCTTCACGCGCACGGGTGAAGAACATCGTGACCAGATTGGGAAAATGTTCGAGCTTGCGCATCGTCTCTCCAGCTTACGCGGCTGCCCGTTGGCAGTCCGCGGTTATTCCGTCAGGGCAACACCCACACTACGCGGGTCGGCGGCGCCGACCCAGCCCTTGGGCGTGCGTTCGGCAGCATTGGCCTTAAGCCCCAGCTTGGCGACCGACACTTTGTGGCCGAGCGCTTCGATCGCGGGCTTCATCGGTTCGAGCGCCGTGCCCTGCTCAAGGATCAGCGTCGTCCCGTTGAAATAGACCAGCCCGTGGCCGATCGAATCGCGCGCATTCATGCCCCAATCGAGATGCGCGATAATCGCTTTGGCCACCTGCATGATGATCGTCTTGCCGCCTGCCGCGCCCACGGTGAAGATGGGGCGACCCTTGGCGTCATAGACAATCGTCGGCGACATCGACGACAGCGGGCGCTTGTTGCCTTCGACCCGATTGGCGACCGGCGCGCCGTTCTTCTCGGGCGCGAAAGTGAAGTCGGTCAGCTCGTTGTTGAGCACGAAGCCGCCCGCCAAAATCTGGCTGCCGAACGGCCCTTCGACCGTCGAGGTCATCGTGCCGACATTGCCCGCGCGGTCGACCGCGACGAAATGGGTGGTGCCGGCGACTTCGCCCGAGAGCGCCGCCGTGCGCGGTTCGGCGCCGGGCGGGGTGCCTGCCTCATAAGTGCCGAGCGCCTTGTCGGGCGACAGCAGCATCGACCGCGATTTGAGATAGGCCTTGTCGGTCATGCCCTTGAGCGGAATCGACACGAAATCGCTGTCGGCGAGGTATTTCTCGCGGTCGGCGTAAGCGAGCAGCATCGCTTCGCCGATCAGATGCCACGACACCGGGTTGCTTGCGCCGAGCTTCTTCATGTCGAAGCGTTCGAGCATGCCGAGGATTTGCAGCACCGTCACCGCGCCCGACGAAGGCGGCCCCATCCCACAGATCTTGTAGCTGCGGTACGTGCCGCAGATCGGCGGGCGGTCCTTGGCCTGATAGGCGGCGAGATCGGCCATCGTCATGTCGCTGGGATTGCGTTGCGCGGTCGCCGCTGCTGTCACAATCGCCTGCGCATTGGCGCCGGTATAGAAGGCGTCCGGCCCCTTGTCGGCAATCAGCCGTAGCGTCTTCGCCAGATCGGGGTTCTTGACCAGCGCGCCTTCGGTCAGTGGCTTGCCGTCACGGGTATATTGCGCGCTGATCGCCGGGAAGGCGCCCCAGACCTGGCTGACATAGCCCATGCCCGCCGCCATCGGCTTGGTGACGGTATAGCCCTCTTCGGCGAGCTTGATCGCGGGGGCGAACAGCGCTTTCCATGGCAGCTTGCCAAAACGTTGGTGGACCATCGCCATCAGCCGGATATTGCCGGGGACGCCCACCGACAGCCCGCCGGGCACGGCCTGGAAGAACGGCATCGGTTTGCCCTCGGGCGTGAGGAAGCGTTTGGGCGTCGCGGCGGCGGGCGCCTTTTCGCGGCCGTCGATCGTCACCAGCTTGCCGCCCGCCTGCTGATACACGAAGAAACCGCCGCCGCCGATGCCGCTCGATTGCGGTTCGACCACGGTGAGCGCGAGCATCATCGCCATTTCGGCATCGGCCGCGCTGCCGCCCGCACGCAGAATCGCGCGGCCTGCCTCGGCAGCGCGCGGATCGGCGGCGGAGACGATGCCGCGCGCGGCGGCGGCAGGTTTCGGCTTCGCGGGATGGGCGAGCGCGGGCGTGGGGCTCAGCAGCAGCGCCGTCAGCGCGATCAGCGTAATTCTCATGCGCCAAACCCTAGCCAGATTTGCCGTAGCGTCAAAGCGCTTTGGCAGCGCGCGCTTCGGCGAGGGTCGCAAAGCCATCGCGTTTGAGGAGCGCCGCCAGCCCCGCATTGATCGCGCGCGGCAAGCCGGGGCCGCGATAAACGAGCGCGGAATAGAGCTGGACCAGTGCGGCACCGCCGGTGAGGCGGGCATAGGCCTCCTCCGCACTGCCGATCCCGCCGACTGAGATCAACGGGATGGCGCCGCCG
>CAYUYZ010000039.1:0-35392 GCA_964449575.1 uncultured Stakelama sp. | reverse complement strand
AACCGCAAGAATAAGGTGGGCAACTAATGTCCGATAATCGTCAGTCGCTTTCCGACCTCGCCGATCTGGCGAACCAGCCGCGCCCGGTTGCGCCTGCCGCCGCCACGCTCGGTGATGTCATGCCGGTCAGCAATTCGGGCCCCGCGCCCGAACCCGCGCCCTTGCGCGAAGCCATCATCGACAAGCAGGGCCGCGCTTATGCGACCGGCCGTCGCAAGGACGCCGTCGCCCGCGTCTGGATCAAGCCCGGTTCGGGCAAGATCACGATCAATGGCCGTGATCAGCAAATCTATTTCGCGCGTCCGACGCTGCGCCTCGTCATCAACCAGCCGTTCGGCGTTGCCGAGCGCGAGGGCCAGTATGACGTGATCTGCACCGTCAAGGGCGGCGGTCTGTCGGGCCAGGCCGGTGCGGTCAAGCACGGCATCAGCCAGGCACTGACCCGCTACGAGCCGGTGCTGCGTGCGCCCGTGAAGGCCGCAGGCTTCCTGACCCGCGACAGCCGCACGGTCGAGCGCAAGAAGTACGGCAAGGCAAAGGCCCGCCGCAGCTTCCAGTTCTCGAAGCGCTAAGCGATCTTCAACTCACAACCAAGGGGCGGTCTGGAAACGGGCCGCCCTTTTTCGTTGCGCCGTGATCAGGTAGCTTCCCGAAGATGAGCGACTTCCCGAATGCGCGCATGATCGCCTTTATCGAGGGCGTCGGCATTGCCGTCACGTCGGGTCCGGTTCCCGACGACAGCTTCCTGCCCGGACTCACCGTGCGCTATGGCTGTATTGTCTATGATCCCGAGCGGCTGGCCTATCCCGGCGACCTGCTGCACGAGGCGGGGCATATCGCTGTCAGCGATCCGGCGACGCGCGCAACCTTGTGCTCGGTATCGAGCGATCCGGGCGAAGAAATGGCGGCGATTGCTTGGTCTTACGCGGCGGCGCGCGCGCTTGAGATTGACCCGGCAATCGTTTTCCACCCGCACGGATACCGTGGCGGCGCGCGCGCGATCATCGATAACTTCAACGCCGGCCATTATTTCGGCGTACCGATGCTCGAATGGTTCGGGATGGTCCCCACGGCCGATGAGGCCCGCGCATCGGGCGAGGATCGCTATCCGCAAATGCGGCGCTGGCTCCGCTGAGCGGCTTGCCGTCGCGTCGGGGCGTGATAGTCTGACGCGCATGGCCGACAATGTCCTGCAGATCACGCCGTTCATGCATGTTGCGGAGATTGCGCCCGCGCTGCATTTTTTCGTCGACATCCTGGGCTTCACGCTGGACTTTCAACAGCCGGGATACGCCTATGTCTCGCTTGACGGCGCCGGTATCCGGATCCTCGAAAACCACTGCCCGGATGAACTCGGCCAGCCGCACCGTGGCTTTGCCTATTATGTCGATGTTCGCGACCTTGCCAAAATGCACGAGCAAATCGCCGCGAAACTGGCGACCTTGCCTGCGGGTCATGTCGTCGGGCCGGTCGATCAGCCCTATGGTCAGCGCGAGCTGATGATCCGCGCGCCCGACGGCAATCTGCTCGTCTTCGGTCAGGCCATCGCCTAGCGCATCTCGCGCACCGTCACCGCAAGCGCATCGCCCTCGATCCGCAGTTCGTTGAATGATGGCGGCGTGCTGCGGATACGTTGCGACAGCGTGCCGGCGCCGATCAGCCGTATCGTCTCACCGCCAACAATTACCGCTTGATCGAACGGGTCGTGGACATGGCCTGAAAGTACCGCGCGCACGCCCGCCGCCGCGAGCCGGTGCAGCGCGTCGGCGCCGCCGCGCGTATGCGCTGTCCCCCGCGTCCCGGCCTCGATCAGCGGGTGATGTCCCGCGACGATCGAGAATCGGTCGGATGGCGCCGCTGCGAGTTGCTCTAGCGTCAGCCCAAGCTCAGCATCGCTGATGTGTCCCTTGGACCAGTTGAGCCGCAACTGGAAACGCGTGGTGGTCCGCAGCGGCACGATCGCGACGCCGGCGATTTCGAGCGGGCGCTCAATCATACGCTCAAGCCGACCGTAACGCGCATAGGGCTGAAGAAAGCGCGCGACCGGATTGAAATAGGGCAGATCGTGATTGCCCACTTCGACAGTGACGAGTCGCCGCAGCTCTTCGAGCCATGCGGTGGCCGCCGCGAATTCGGCGTGACGCGCGCGCATCGTCAGATCGCCCGTCACGATGACCGCATCGGGCTGCTCGGCGTGCACAATTGTCGTGAACCAGGCTATTGCAGCAGGGTCCTCGGCGCCAAAATGAATGTCGCTGACATGGAACAGCGTCGCCATCAGCTCTCCCGCGTTTGCACAAACTGAGCTGCGGTTCGGCCCGCGCGGATCGTCACATCGGGCGCGATCTTGACTGGCTCGCCGTCGAACAGGCCGAGTGCTGGGCGGTGTTCGGCGATGCGGAGCGTCTGCGCGCGCACTTCGTGGACGGCGGCGGCCTTGATCCAATCGCCCGTCACCCACTCCCAGCCGAGCGCCAGGATCGTGCGCCAGTCGCGCGCATCGACCGCCGCTACCCGCAGCTTGTCGCGATCGGGTTGGACGAACACCGCCTGCGCCTGCCTCGGCAAACCCGCCGCGCCGGTGACCCGAATGCCGCGCCCGAAGGTACGCCGCCAGGCATGGGCAATTGCGCGCAGCACCGAACGACCGCGACCCGCGCGTGCGGCCTCCCGCGCATGCGCCCAGTTCGCCGCTGGCCCGAGGATCAGGCCGACAAAGGCGCGCGATTCGCCTGCCTCAACATAGGGCAGCGCCACCCGCGGGGCATGGACGTTCGCGCGGTCGATGATGGCGAACAGGTCCGCATCGCCGTGAAGCGTGCGGGCGAGCAGGTTCATTGTCCCGCCCGGTAAGATCAGGATCGCCCCGTCCCAATATTCCAGCTCGTAGATCGCCGCGTTGATCGTGCCATCGCCCGCAAACAGCACGGCGAGCTCGACCCCCGCAGCATCAAGTTCGCCAGCGGTGGGCAGCGGATCGTCGGGGAAGTTCGTCACGCCCGCTTCGGCGAAACCGTGTTCGCGCAGGCGCTCAATCAGCGCGGTCTGTCGGTCGGCGCTCGTGGAGCCCGAGGATCGATTGGTGATCAGCCAGAATTTGCACATCGCCGCGCCCAACGCGCGAACAATGGTTTCGGGTCCGTGCGAAAAGCCGTGCCCTTAAGGATGTAGTCGGGCTGATGCGAAGTGAATTTTGCTCTTGCAAGATTCCGTGTATCGATGCGCCGACACTTGACCGAATCAGCGAGTGTTTTCGCCGGTATCGCCCGGCATGAATGGGTAGGAGCAGGACAAGATGCACTCACAATCGTCGACGCGTACGGGCCGGATCGCTTTTGGCGTGGCTCTGTCGGTCTTTGCGCTGGCAGCATGCTCGCAGAAGCCGGCTGAAGAAACCGCCGCCACTCCGGCAGCTGAAACCCCCGCCGCCGCAGCACCTGAAGCAACCGCCAACACCGCAGCCCCGGCTGCCGCACCCGCAGCAGGCGCCGTCGCCGCTGACAATACCGAAACGCTTTCGGGCGCCAAGTTCGCGTCGTTCACGGGCGATGCAGCCAAGGGCGAAAAGGCCTTTATCGCGTGCAAGGTGTGCCACGCCCCCGACAAGAACATGATCGGGCCGATGCTCAAGGGTATCGTCGGTCGCGCAGCGGGTACTGTTGCGGGCTACACCTATTCGGCCGCCAACAAGAACAGCGGGATCACCTGGTCGCAGGAAAAGCTGTTCCAGTATCTCGAAAAGCCGCAGCGCGTCGTCCCCGGTACCAAGATGACCTATCCGGGCATGACCGATCCGCAGCAGCGCGCCGACACGATCGCCTATTTGTCGACGCTCAAGTAAGCGACGACATCGGCAAATTCGGGGGCGGGTCTGGTTGCAGGCCCGCCCCTTTTCTATGCTCGCACGCCTTGCCCATAGCGCAGATCGGCAAGGTGGAACGGGAACGATAGCGCCAGCAGCAGCGCAACCACGGACCACCCGCCCCCGGTGAGCGCGGCGCGCAGTGCGAACAGCATCATCACGCCGGGCATCAGGCGGCACAGCAGCGCGACCAAGTGCCAACGCGCGGCCAGTCGCAGCCAGATCGCTTCGATCGCAATCACGAGCAGGACGATATCGACGGCGTGGCCGCTGGCGAACAGCCCGGCCATCCCGCTCAGCCGAACGGGCCGTTCAGCCGCACGATCACAAGGTTCAGATAGCCGGTGAACGTCACCCAGCCGAGATAGGGCAGGAACATCAGCGCCGCCGTGATCGACCAGCGCCAGCTATGCACCACCAGTGCAAGCGCCGAAATCCAGAACAAGATCACTTCGACTTGCGACCAGTCGGGCCGGTGAAGGCGGTAAAACAACATGCTCCACAGGATGTTGAGGAACCCCGATGTCGCGAACAGGCCAATCAGCCAGTCGCCCTCGCGCGTCGGCATCGCGCGCCAGCCGGTGATCACCGCGATCGCGGTCAGGCCATAGACGATCATCCACACGAGACCGAACACATCATCGCGCGGCGCCCAGCGCGGCAGCACCAGTTGGTGGTACCAGGCATCAGGCAGCGCGATCGTCAGGCCCATGATAGCGACGATTGCAGCCACCAGTCCGCCGACGACGATCGGGAACAGCCAGAGGCGCGGCATGGGTTTGGACATGCTCAGGCGGTCAGTCCCAGCAAATGCCCCATGTCCTTCACGAACACACGCACATGCGCCATCGGTTCGGCCCGGACGAGTTCCTTGTTCATATAGGCTTGCCAGGTCAGCCGCTGAACGTCCTTGTCCTCGCAGATGGTGACGAAGCGTTCGCGGCGCTTGTCGCTGCGGTACCAGAAATGCTGCATAATGCCGAGCACCCAGAACACGCGGCCATGCGCGCGCATGAAGCGCTTGCGGGCCTGACGCAGCGCCTGCGGCTTGCCCGTTGCAAGAAATTGCGTGACAGACTCGGCGGCGAAGCGCCCGCAGCTCATCGCATAGTAAATACCCTCGCCCGATGCTGGCGCGACAACGCCAGCGGCATCGCCGGCGACGACGACGTCACGGCCATTGTCCCAGCGCGACAGCGGCTTGAGCGGGATCGGCGCGCCTTCGCGGCGGATCGTCTCGCACCCGGCGAGGCCGCTCTGTGCGCGCAGCCGCGTGCAGGAATCGCGCAGCGCGAAGCCCTTGTTCGCACTGCCGACGCCAATGCTTGCGGTCTCGCCGTGGGGGAACACCCAGCCATAGAAATCAGGCGAGATATTGCCCTGATAGACGACATCGCAGCGTTCGGGGCGGTAGTCGAAATGCGCGGCGGGCGCCTTGACGACTTCGTGATAGGCGAAGACGAATTTGGTCTTGGCGCCTTTGATTGCCTGACGGGCAATGCCTGATTTAGCGCCGTCGCAGCCGATGATCGCGCGGGTGCGGACGCGGTGTTCGGCGCCGCCGCGATCTTGCGAATAGACAATGACGGCAGTGCCATCGGCATCGCGCTCGATCCGTTCGAACGTGCCCGTCCGCCGTTCGGCCCCGGCGAGCGCGGCGCGCGCCCGCAACCATTCATCAAATACTTCGCGATCGACCATGCCGACAAAGCCATCGCCAACCGGCATTTCGACCGCCTTGGCCGATGGCGCGATCATGCGCGCCGCTGTCGCCTTGGCAACGAGCAGGTGATCGGGAATCTCGAAATCCTTGATCAGCCTTGGCGGGATGGCGCCGCCGCACGGCTTGATGCGGCCAGCGCGGTCGAGCAGCAGGACATGGTGCCCTGCGCGCGCAAGATCGGTGGCTGCGGTCGCGCCCGAAGGGCCACCGCCAACAACGACGACGTCGAAATCATGCTTCATGCCAAAGCCCTCCGTTGCCGGGCGATTGCCCCGCGTCCAACACCCACGGCGAGCCACGCGGCCGCCAGAAACAAGCCACCTTCAACGGCAAAAACCAGCGTGAACGCTGGTCCGTCCGCCTTCATCACTGCCCGCGCAAGATCAACGCCGACGGCACCGGTCAGTCCGCCAAGCCCAAAGGCAATCGCCTGTGCCGCACCCCAGACGCCCATCCGCACGCCCTCGCGCTGCGGTCCGGCAGCACCCGCAAGGCTCATCATTGCGCCAATTGCCGCGACGGCGAAGACGTCATTGGCAAAGCCGAGCGCCCAGATATTCGCCGCGAGCGGCCAGCCTGCCCCTGCCCGCGCGGCCAGCCCCAGCCCGGCCAGTGCAAGCGCTGAGCCAAGGCAGCCACCCACGATCCAGCGTCGCAGCACGCGCGGGGTGCCACCGCCGAACGCGCTGCCGCCGATGCCCACCAGGATCATGCCGAGCAGGACGCCGCTATGCTGCGTGCCAGATAGCTGGGTTGATTGCCCTGGGGTCATGCCGAAGACGAGGCCCGCGAACGGTTCTAGGATCAGATCCTGCATCGAATAAGCGAGCATCGCCAGAAAGACGAAGCCCGTGAAATGCCGCGCCTCGGGCTCGGCGAGCATTTCGCGAACGGCCTCGCCGAACGACTGAGCCGGCAGCGCATCGGCAGGCTGCACGACGGCGGTCGGCGTGCCCTCAATCCCCCAGATGCCGATCAGCGACACCAAAAAGGCACCGCCGACGACCCCGCCCGCTACCAGCGCAAGACGCTGCGGCGTAAAGGGATCAATCAGCCGACCGGCTATACTCGCGGTGATGACGATGCCGACGATCATCATGATCCAGGTGATCGCCGCCGCCGCCGCGCGCCGTTCGGGCGCCGTGCGTGTCGCGAGCAAGGCCAGCAGCGACGTTCCCGCCGCGCCGACGCCTGCACCGATGATGCTGAACGCCAGGATCGCCATCGCAAAGCCGAGCACGCTGCCGCGCCCAAGTTCGCCGAGCGAGGTCACCGCCAGCATCGCGCCGCCCGCCAGCATCGCCATGCCGCCGATGATCCACGGCGTGCGCCGGTGCCCCTTGTCCGATCCATGCCCCCACACCGGACGCGAGAGCTGCACCGCGTAATGCCACGCGACGAGTCCCGCCGGGACAGCGGCGGGTAGCGCATATTCGACGACCATCAACCGGTTGAGCAGCGACGACGCGAGCATCACCACCGCGCCGATCGCGAATTGAACCAGCCCGAGCCTGGCAATGCCGAACCAGCCGAGCGGCTTCATATCGGCAACACCCCGCCGAGCCCCAGCGCCGACGCCAGCATACCCAGCACCGACAGCGTGGTGCCGGTCGCATTATACCACGGCGTCTTGCCGACCGGATCGGCGAGCAGCTTCGGCATCAGCGCGAGTTGGCCGATCAACAGCGCGATCACGATCACACCGGCGCCGACATGGTGGAGCTGAAACAGGATTGCGATGACGACGACTTGCGGCACCGCCATCACCCAGCAAGCGACGCGCACCGCGCGGTCGACGCCGAGCGTCGCCGGCAGCGAGCGAATGCCCATCGCGCGATCGCCTTCGACTGCCTTGAAATCATTGAGCGTCATGATGCCATGCGCGCCGAGGCTGTAGAGCAGCAGCACCGCCAGCACGGGGGGCGGTGGCAAGCCACCCGACATCACACTCGCGCCGGTAAACCAGGTCAGCCCTTCATAGCTGATCGCGACCAGCCCTGGCCCCCAGATGCCGCTCATCTTCGCGCGAAATGGTGGCGCGCTATAAGCCCAGGCAGATGCAAGCGCGAGGCAGGTCGCGCCAAAAACCCAAGGACCGGCGAGCGCCGAGGCGGCTGCCGAAATCAACGAACCAACAATCGCGATCCGCAGGCCCCAAGTACCACCGATCCGGCCCGAGGGGATCGGGCGGTCGGGCTGATTAATGGCATCGACATGCCGGTCGAACCAGTCGTTGACGGCCTGGCTCGTCCCGCACACCAGCGGGCCGGTCAGCAGCACACCAAGAATGATGAAGGGCAGTCGCGGCCCCCAGGCCTCACCCGATGAGACCACACCGCACATGAACGCCCAGATCGGCGGAAACCAGGTGATCGGCTTCAACAATTCGAGCACGTCGCGCAGCCGGGGCGGCGGTGCAAAGGCAAGCGTGGCGGGGCTTTGAGCCATAGCGCAAGGCTATGCCTGACAATTCAAAGCGTCAATCTGGATTGTCAGTTTTTTTGGACAGTCGCCGTATCGGCTAGCTGTCGTCGCCGACCAGATTGCCCAGCCCATGGCGGTGCAGCTTCGAATAGAGGCTCTGGCGGCTGACGCCGAGGATTTCGGCGGCCGAAGCGCGATTGTCCGACGTATGCGCAAGCGCCGCTTCGATGCACAGCCGCTCGATCAAATCGGTCGATTCGCGCACGATTTCCTTGAGCGACATGCGCCCGACCAGGTCGGTGAGCTGCTCGACCGAGCGCGGCAGTGGTTGGTCGCCCGCCGGCATGTCACGCAACCGCCGCCCGACCGACCGGATTGTGAAACCATAGCATTCGCTGTCGCCATAGGGCGCCGCGACAGCGGATACTTCGATTTCCTCGACCCCGCCATCGACGCCGCGCAGCACCGAGGCGACATTGCGCACCGCGCCATGATCGCGGAGCTGGCCAACCATCAGGTCGACATCGATCCCAGGACGTCCGAGCCAGCCGTCGAGCCGATTCCCTTGCGCCCGATCGAGCGACGGCAATTGGGCGAGTTCGATGAAGGCAGCATTGGCGGTCAGGATATTGAGCGCCTTGTCGGTGAGGACAAAAGCGTCGGGCATGCGTTCGACGACGTCAACCCACGGAATATCCGCGCCGATGGACAGGTCCGCCGCGTCGACCGGCATGATCCGCACCAGCAGCATGGCCGCCCGCGCCTGGCGGAAGAGCCGCGCCGACAACAGCACATCGCTGCCGCCGCCGCGGAGCGGCATCGCCACGGGCACGACATCGTCGGCGGCTTCAGCGGCGCCGAGATGGGCAACAAAGGCTTCGCGGTGGTCGGCGTCGACGATACCGCTAACCGGCTGATCGGTGAGCGACCCCGGCTTTGCGGCGAGCACGCGGTGTGCGGCGGGATTGGCTTCGCGGATGCGCCGGGTGGCGGCGTCAACAATCAGCACCGGCTCGGTCGCCATGTCGAACAGCAACCGATAGCGCGCCTCGGCCTGGCGCAACCGCAGATAATCGCGCTCGAGTGATTGCTGCGCCTGCAACAGCCGCTGCTGGAGAACGGCGGCGTCACGCATGTCGCGACCGATCGCGATCAGCCGCCCCTCGCCCAGTCCAATCGTCAGATAGCGGACCGGAATATCGCCGCTCGCGCTCGGATGGTTGACCTGTCGCCAGCGCGCGGCGACGCCGTTGCTGGCGTCGGCGATCATCTCCACCACCTTGATGCGGCTTTCGTCGCTGACCGTATCGAACCAGGGCTTGCCGATCGACTCGATGAAACCGTGCGCCGAAAGGCTCGCTTCGCTGATCGCTACATCGAGCACCACACCCGCCGCATCGAGCACGAACGCCAAGTCGCCGACTGAGCCAAGCATCGCCGCGACCATGCGTGGCGATATCTTCTCGGGCAGGGCATCGGGCCGTTGGAACGGCCTGGGCTCAAAAGGGGTGACGTGCTTGTTCACAGGCGAACCGCTGCGCTCCTTCGCGTATCGAAGCTCACCCGCGAGCGAATTCCCTCCGGGAGACCGCACCGACCAGATTGCTCGCGACCTGCACCGCGAGCCGGGCATCGGGCGCGGTGCCGTCTGCGCCGACTTCGGCCGCGCGCGCGGGCGCCTCGACGAAAATCCTCCCCCCGACCATGACGCAGATTTGCGGGTTGGCTGAGATATTCCGCACCGCCGTAATGAGCGAAGGAAGCGCGGCCATATGAGACTCGCATCCCACCGTCAATCCAACGAGGTCGAACCAGTCGGCCGAGACGCGGTCGAGCAACTCAGAGGCGCTGATGTCGCTCAGCCGATCGGTGAACCAACCTTCGCGTGCAAAAATCTCATCAAGAAGGATCGAGCCAAAGCTATGCTGGTCCTCGGGCATCGGCGTAAACAGCGCGCGCCAGCGCGCGCCCGGCCGTGTTGCCGCCGGCAAGCGCGCCGCAAGTTCATGGACGATTTCCTGCAACCGCCACAGCCCCATGGTGACGTCGACGAAATCGCAGCGATCCGATTCCCAATATTCGCCGAGCACGCGCGCGGTCGGCGCCAGCAGATCGACGAGCACCGAGTCGACCGAAACGCCGCGTGCGATCAGCGAGTCGATATAGTCGAGCAGGGCATCAGCCTCGGCCGAAATCGCCAGCGGCGCAAAATGCGCCACATCGTCATCGGTGACGAGACGCGGATCCGCGCCGACAGCGATCCATCACTCGGCGCCAGCGCCGACTTGGCCGATCCGACCTTCGCCGCATCCCCCCATAGCCGCACCCCGCGCACCGGCAATTGCCAGCGATACACAGATGCGATCTGTGCGCGCCCATAAGAAAACAGCGACGACATACCCGGCTCTCCCAGCCTGGTGAGATGGCAACATAGCCCCGGCAGGGATCGTCATGTTTGACCCGTACCCCGTCGAGTCGGAAGGCTACGCCCGGCGATCCGATGTGACAATATCCTAAATTCGACCGTCGCAAAAACTGTCCAAATTTTTGGACGTTCGTTTCTATTGACACTTTAAACCGGGCAGGCCAGTCTCACAAACACAGTAAGTCCAAGAGGGACGCGAAGCGATGCAAGCGCGGACGACAGCCACGGGAGGAACCAGCCAGCGGGCCGCCGCCGGGCTTTATACCCCCGAAGAGCGTGTTCGCCGCGATACCAGTGTGTGGACATTGGTGCAGGGCATATTGGCCCCGGTTCAATTCCTGATCTTTCTCGTCAGCCTGGTACTGGTGCTGCGCTATCTGACGACGGGCGAAGGCGCCTATGCGGCGACAGTTTCGGTCATCGTCAAGACGGTGGCGCTCTATACGATCATGATCACCGGCTCGATCTGGGAAAAGGTGGTGTTCGGCAAATGGCTGTTCGTGCCGGCCTTCTTTTGGGAAGACGTTTTCTCGATGCTCGTGCTGGCGCTGCACACGGCTTATCTGGTGGCGCTCGGCTGGGGGTTGCTGGGTGAGCGGGCGCTGATGCTGCTCGCGCTGGCCGCCTACATCACCTACGTCATCAACGCCGGGCAGTTCGTCTGGAAGCTGCGTGCCGCGCGGCTTCAAGCAGCATCCGAGTCCCCCATGCAGGCGGTGGCAGCATGAGCGTGCTGACGCTCCCCGAGGCGCTGCGCCCCGCCACCCTTCCCGGCAGCGCCGCTGATTGCGCGCCAGTGCTGCGCGAACGCGGCCAGCGCGAAGTTTTCTGTGGGCTGACGGGCATTATCTGGCTCCACCGCAAGCTGCAGGATGCGTTCTTCCTCGTCGTCGGCTCGCGCACCTGCGCGCACCTGCTGCAATCGGCGGCAGGCGTGATGGTGTTCGCCGAGCCCCGCTTCGGCACCGCGATCATCGAGGAACGCGATCTTGCCGGCATGGCCGATTGCCATGAGGAACTCGACCGCGTGGTCGCCGAGCTGCTCGCGCGGCGGCCCGACATCAAGATGCTGTTCCTGGTCGGCTCGTGCCCGTCCGAAGTGATCAAGCTCGATCTGTCGAAGGCAGCGCAGCGACTGTCGACGCGCCATCATCCCGCCGTGCGGATCGTGTCCTATTCGGGCAGCGGCATCGAGACGACTTTTACCGAGGGCGAAGACGCGTGCCTCGCCGCGCTGGTGCCGCAACTTCCTGTTGCGCAAGATGCTGCACAGCAATTGCTCATTGTCGGCACCCTGCCGGATATCGTCGAGGATCAGTTTGCGCGGCTGTTCGCGCAACTCGGGATCGGCCCGGTCGCTTTCCTGCCCGCACGTCGGTCAGACGCGCTCCCTGCGATCGGGCCGAACACCCGGTATTTGCTCGCCCAGCCTTTCCTCGGGGACACCGCCCGCGCGCTCGAAGATCGCGGCGCGGTCCGGCTTGATGCGCTATTCCCGTTCGGCGTGATTGGGACCACCGACTGGCTGCGCGCTGCCGCCACGGCTTTCGGCGTCGACGACGCCCATTTCGAAGGCGTGATCGCGCCTTACCGCGAACGTGCCCGCCGCGCGATTGCGCATGCGCGCGGTCAGCTCGAAGGCAAAAGCGTCTTCTTCCTGCCCGATTCGCAGCTCGAAGTGCCGCTCGCGCGCTTCCTTGCGCAGGAACTCGGGATGACGCCGATTGAAGTCGGCACGCCTTATCTGCATCGCCGTCACCTCGCCCGCGAACTCGATCTGCTGCCGGTCGAGACGGTCATCAGCGAAGGCCAGCATCTCGAGCGCCAGCTCGACCGCGTGCGCGATGCCAAGCCCGATCTCACTATCTGCGGCCTCGGCCTCGCCAATCCGCTCGAGGCCGAAGGCTTCACGACCAAATGGGCGATCGAGCTGGTGTTCTCGCCGATCCACGGTTTCGATCAGGCGGGCGATCTCGCCGAACTTTTCGCGCGGCCGCTGCGGCGCCGCGACGTGTTGAGGGTCTGATGCAGCTGACGGTCTGGACCTATGAGGGACCACCCCATGTCGGCGCGATGCGGATCGCGACCGCGATGGAAGGCGTGCACTACGTGCTCCACGCGCCGCAGGGCGACACCTACGCCGACCTGCTGTTCACGATGATCGAGCGCTCGCAGAAGCGTCCGCCGGTCACCTACACGACGTTCCAGGCACGCGATCTGGGCAAGGACACCGCCGAACTGTTCCAGGCGGCGGCGCGCGACGCCTTCGATCGCTTCAAACCGCAGGCGATGATCGTCGGCGCGTCGTGCACTGCCGAGCTGATCCAGGACGATCCCGCCGGCATGGCCGAGGCAATGCGCCTGCCCTGCCCCGTCATCCCGCTCGAACTGCCAAGCTATAGCCGCAAGGAAAATTGGGGCGCGGCCGAGACGTTCTACCAGATCGTCCGCACGCTCGCCGACCGTGACGTTCGCCCCGCCCCACGTGAAGGCCGCCGCCCGCTAGCGAACCTGCTCGGGCCGACCGCGCTTGGTTTTCGCCACCGCGACGATGTGATCGAGATCACCCGGCTGCTCGACCAAATGGGCGTCGACCTCAACATGGTCGCGCCACGCGGCGCATCGCCAGCCGACATCGCGCGCATTGGCGCGGCCGATTTCAACATCTGCCTCTATCCCGAAATCGCCGACACCGCCGCGCGCTGGCTGGAAAAGACGTTCGGGCAGAAGACCGTGCGGACCGTGCCGATCGGCTATGGCGCGACGCGCGACTTCATCGCCGAAGTGGCCGCCGTCGCCGGTGTCGATCCGGCGAAGGCGCTCGATCAATCGAACATGCCGTGGTGGAGCCGCTCGGTCGACTCGACCTATCTGACGGCCAAGCGTGTCTTCATCTTCGGCGATGCGACCCACGCGATCGCCGCTGCCCGCGTGGCACAGGATGAGCTGGGTTTCACCGTCGTCGGGCTCGGTTGTTACAATCGCGAATTCGCGCGCGACATTCGAGAGGCCGCGAAGCTTTACGGCGTCGAGCCGCTGATCACCGACGATTATCTGGCCGTCGAATCGGCGATCCAGGCGCTCCAGCCCGAGCTGGTGCTCGGCACGCAGATGGAGCGGCACATCGCCAAGCGGCTGCGCATTCCCTGCGCGGTGATCTCGGCACCCGTCCATGTTCAGGATTTTCCGGCGCGGTACTCGCCGCAGATGGGCTTCGAAGGCGCAAACGTGCTGTTCGACTCATGGGTCCATCCGCTGGTGATGGGCCTCGAAGAACATCTCCTGACGATGTTCCGCGACGATTTTGAGTTCAGCGATGCGGCGGGGGCAAGCCATTTGGGGCATGGGTCTTCGGCACCTGCCTCCCCGCAACCGTTTGTTTCGAGCGACGTCGAGAAACAGGCCACAAGCGGTGCGCAAGGTGTCTCAGCCTCGCTCGAAATCAGCGGCTCGATTGATGTTCTGGTCGCTGAGCCCGAAATCGCGGCACCCACCGGCTGGTCCGCCGAAGCCGAGCGCGAGTTGCAAAAAATACCGTTCTTCGTGCGTGGCAAGGCGCGGCGGAATACCGAGAAATATGCCGCCGAGATGGGCCTGACCGCGATCACGCTCGACACCCTCTATGACGCAAAGGCCCATTATGCGCGCTGAGGCCTCCATCCCCGCCGTCCCGGTTCGGGTCGTCGTGATCACGCTCGACAACCATTTGTCGGGCGCATTCCAGCGGGCGCAGGCACAGTTCGACCGCGCCGGGACTGGCGTGACGATCGGCTTCCATGCGGCCGCCGATTGGGAAGAAAAGCCCGATACGCTCGACGCCGCCAATGCTGACATCGCGCGCGCCGACATCGTCCTCTGCACGATGCTTTTCCTCGAAGACCACATCCGCGCCGTCCTCCCCGCGCTTCAGGCGCGCCGCGAAGACTGCGATGCGATGGTCGGGCTGATGTCGGCGGGCGACATCGTCAAGCTCACCCGCATGGGCGATTACCGGATGGACAAGCCCACGTCCGGCCCGCTTGCCTTGCTCAAGAAGCTGCGCGGCTCGGGCAAGCCGGGAACCAATTCGGGCGCGGGGCAGATGAAGATGCTGCGGCGTTTGCCCAAGCTGCTGCGCTTCATTCCCGGCACCGCGCAGGACGTGCGCGCCTATTTCCTGACGCTCCAATATTGGCTCGCCGGGAGCGATGACAATGTCGTGGACATGATTCGCGCGCTGATCGATCGTTATGCCAGCGGCGCGCGCCAGGGCTTGCGCGGCGCGATGAAAGCGGCGGCGCCGCGGGATTATCCCGAAGTCGGCGTCTATCATCCGAAGATGCCCGCGCGCATGTCGGCCAAGCTCGCCGATCTGCCGTCGAATCGCGGTACCAAGGGCACCGTCGGGCTGCTGATGCTTCGGTCATACGTCCTCGCCAAGGACGCCGCGCATTATGACGGCGTGATCGCGGCGATGGAGGCCAAGGGCCTGAACGTTATCCCGGCCTTTGCTGGCGGGCTCGACGGGCGTCCGGCGATCGACGCGCTGTTCATGAAGGACGGCAAGGCGACCGTCGACGCCGTCGTCAACCTGACCGGGTTCAGCCTGGTCGGTGGGCCCGCCTATAATGATACTGCGGCAGCCGAAGCTGTGCTGACGAACCTCGACCGCCCGTACCTCGCCGCGCATCCGGTCGAGTTCCAGACGCTGCAAGCCTGGGGCGCCAACAGCATGGGGCTGTTGCCACTCGAATCGACGATGATGATCGCGATCCCCGAGCTCGACGGCGGCACCGTGCCGATGGTGTTCGGCGGCCGTTCGGACGGCAGCGACTCGCCGTGCACTGGCTGCACCCGCGGCTGCACCTTCCCCGCTACCGGCGCCGTGCGGGCGATGGAAAGCTGCCCCGAGCGCGCCGAGATGCTCGCGGGCCGCGTGCTCAAGCTGATCGACCTGCGGCGTGCGCGTGAAGCCGAGCGGCGTGTCGCGATCGTCCTGTTCAACTTCCCGCCCAATGCAGGAGCGGCCGGGACCGCCCAGTTCCTGAGCGTGTTCGAATCGCTGCACGCGACGCTCAAGCGGCTCGACGCCGAGGGCTATGAGGTCGAAGTGCCTGCGACCGTCGACGCTTTGCGCGACGCGATCCTCAGCGGCAATGCCGCACGCTTCGGGACCGAAGCCAATGTCCATGCCCGCGTCAGTGCCGACACGATCGTCGCACGCGAAACTTGGCTCAAGGAAATCGAAGCCAGCTGGGGCCCCGCCCCCGGCAAGCTCCAGTCAGACGGCGCATCGGTCCAGATCCTCGGCGCGCGCTTCGGCAATGTCTTCATCGGCATCCAGCCCGCGCTCGGCATCGAAGGCGATCCGATGCGGCTGCTGTTTGAGGGCCGCTTTGCCCCGACGCATGCGTTCGCTGCATTCTACCGCTGGCTAAAGGAGGATTTCCGCGCGCATGCGGTGCTGCACTTCGGCACGCATGGCAGCCTGGAATTCATGCCCGGCAAGCAGACCGGCCTCAGCGCGCAGTGCTGGCCCGACCGGCTGATCGGCGATTTGCCCAACATCTATCTCTACGCCGCCAACAACCCGTCGGAAGGCGTGCTTGCCAAGCGCCGGTCGGGCGCGACGTTGGTCAGCTATCTGACACCCGCGCTGACAAAATCGGGCGTTTACAAGGGCCTCGCCGACCTGAAGGCATCGGTCGAACGTTGGCGGTCGAGCCCGGCGGGCGATCCCGACACCGCGCTGCTTGCTGAGCTGATCGAGACGCAGGCCGAAGCGCTCGACCTCGACGGCAGCAATGTCGCCGCGCTCGCCGCGCGGCTCTACGAAATCGAGCGCGAGCTGATCCCGCAAGGGCTGCACGTCGCGGGCCTTGCTGCAACGCGCGAAGAGCGGATCGACATGATCCTCGCCTCGTCGGATAGCCGGGGCGAGCCGCTGTCGCTCGACACCGCGAGCGCGCTCGTCGATGGCACGCTGCGGATCGACACGCCGCTGCTGAAAGAGATGGCGGCGCTCGACAAGGCGCTTGCCACCAACCACGAACTCGACGGCATCGTTCGTGCGCTCTCGGGCCGCTACATCCAGCCAGTCACCGGCGGCGATCTGCTGCGTACCCCCGAAATCCTGCCGACCGGGCGCAACATCCACGGCTTCGACCCCTTCCGCTTGCCGAGCGCTTTCGCGGTGCAGGATGGTGCGGCACAGGCGCAGCGGCTGATCGACCGCAGCCTCGCCGACTCGGGCCGCTTGCCCGAAACCGTCGCGATGGTGCTGTGGGGCACCGACAATCTGAAGAGCGAAGGCGCGCAGATCGCGCAGGCGCTCGCGCTGATGGGCGCGCGGCCGCGCTTCGACAGCTACAACCGGCTGGCGGGTGCCGAACTGATCCCGCTCGCCGAACTCGGTCGCCCGCGCATCGATGTCATCGCGACGCTGTCGGGCGTGTTCCGCGACTTGCTGCCGCTGCAGACGCGGATGCTGGCGGAAGCGGCGCTGCTCGCGAGCCAGGCAGAAGAGCCGATCGAGCAGAACTTCATCCTCAAGCACAGCCTCGCGCATCAGGCGAAGCATGGCTGCGACATCGATACTGCCGCGCTGCGCGTCTTTTCCAATGCCGAAGGCGCTTACGGCGCCAACGTCAATCTGATGATCGACGACGGCAGCTGGAGCGACCCCAACGAACTCGCCGACAGCTTCGAGCGGCAAAAGGGTTATGCCTACGGGGTCAAAGGCGCGCCGGTCCGTCAGGCCGCAATCCTTGCCTCGGCGCTCAAGACCGTCGATTGCGCCTATCAGAATCTCGAAAGCGTCGAGCTCGGCATCACCAGCATCGACCAATATGTCGACACGCTCGGCGGCATCAGCCGCGCGGTGACGCGCGCCAAGGGCGAAGCCGCCCCGGTCTATATCGGCGACCAGACGCAAGGCTCGGGCAAAGTCCGCAGCTTGCAGGAGCAAGTTGCACTCGAAACCCGCACGCGCATTCTCAATCCGGTCTGGACCGAAGGACTACTGCGCCACGGTTATGAAGGCGTGCGTCAGGTCGAAGCCAGCGTGACCACGACGATGGGCTGGTCGGCAACGACCGGCGAAGTCGATCCCTGGGTCTATCAGCGGATCGGCGAGACCTATGTACTCGACGCCGAAATGCGCGAGCGCATCGCCGCGCTCAATCCCAGGGCGGCGGCACGCGTCGCCAACCGGCTGATCGAAGCATCCGAACGCAATTATTGGACCCCCGACGCGGCGACGCTCGCCGCACTCCATGCCGCCAGCGATGAACTCGAGGATCGTCTCGAAGGCATCGTAGCGGTGGCGGCATAAAGGAACGAAAACGATGGCACTACTCGATCCCCCCACACGCGGCCTCGACGGCGAAGGCTCGGTTCAGGTCAAGCTCGACCCGAGCGACCGGATCGGCACCGCCAAGGTTATTGCGGTCTATGGCAAGGGCGGCATCGGCAAGTCGACGACCTCGTCGAACTTGTCGGCGGCCTTCTCGATGCTCGGCAAGCGCGTGCTGCAGATCGGCTGCGATCCGAAGCATGACTCGACCTTTACGCTCACCAAGAAGCTGATGCCGACCGTCATCGACGTGCTCGAAACAGTCGAGTTTCACTCGGAAGAGCTGCGGCCTGAAGATTATATGTTCGAAGGCTTCAACGGCGTCATGTGCGTCGAAGCGGGCGGGCCACCCGCTGGCACCGGCTGCGGCGGCTATGTCGTCGGCCAGACGGTGAAATTGCTCAAGCAGCATCACCTGCTCGAAGAAACCGACATCGTGATCTTCGACGTGCTCGGCGACGTGGTGTGCGGCGGGTTTGCCGCGCCGCTCCAGCATGCCGAGCGTGCGGTCGTCGTTGCTGCCAATGACTTCGACTCGATCTTCGCGATGAACCGGATTGTCGCGGCGATCGGCGCCAAGGCCAAGAATTATGACGTGCGGATGGCAGGCGTGATCGCCAATCGTTCGGCCGCGACCGACGAGATCGACCGCTTCAATGCAGCGACCGGCCTCAAGCGGCTCGCGCATTTCCCCGATCTCGACGCGATCCGCCGCAGCCGCCTGAAAAAGTGCACGCTGTTCGAAATGGAGCAGACGCCCGAGGTCGAGGCGGCCTGCAACGAATATAAGCGGCTCGCCGCGACGCTCTGGGCAGGTGCACCGGCGCTTGATGCCAAACCGATGAAGGATCGCGATATTTTCGAGTTTTTGGGCTTCGAGTGATGACGACGACCACCTACTCGCGCTATCGCGGCCAGCTCGAAACCTATTTCGATCGCACCGCGAGCAAGGCCTGGGAGCAGCTGACCAGCGACGCGCCGGTCAGCGGCATCCGGGCGACGGTGCGCGCGGGGCGCAACGAAATGCGCGACACTTTGCTGTCGTGGCTCCCGGCTGACCTGACCGGCAAGCGCGTGCTCGATGCGGGCTGTGGCACGGGCGCCTTTGCGGTCGAAGCAGCGCAACGCGGGGCTGAAGTGGTCGCGATCGATGTCGCCGGCAGCCTCGTCGACATTGCCCGCAAGCGCGCGCCCAAGAACCTCCATATCGACTGGCGCGTCGGCGACATGCACGATGTGTCGCTCGGCAGCTTCGACCATGTCGTCGCGATGGACTCGCTGATCCACTATCCGGCGTTCGAGATCGTCGAGGTGATCCGGGGCCTCGGTGATCGCACGCGTGGTTCGATCGTGTTCACTTTCGCGCCACAGACCCCGCTGTTGATGGTCGCGCTCGGCATGGGGCGGCTGTTCCCGCGCAGCGACCGGTCGCCCGCGATCCTGCCGGTGCGCGAGCGGCTGCTGCGCACCTTGATTACCAACGCGCTGCCCAACGCCGCACTCGGTCGCGACCGTAAGGTTTCGGGCGGCTTTTATACCAGCCACGCGTTGGAGGTGTTGCCGGCATGAGCAGCCGCACCGCCAAATTCTGGACGACGATGGGCACGCGGTTCCTGCCCTTTGCCGATGCCGCGACGACCGAATTGCCGCTCGGGCGGTTGCTGCGGCTGTCGCTGTTCCAGGTGTCGATCGGGATGGCGTTCGTGCTGCTCAACTTCACGCTCAACCGTGTGATGATCGTCGAGCTGGGCGTTCCGGCCACGCTCGTCGCGGCGCTGGTCGCGCTGCCTTTGCTGTTCGCCCCGGCCCGCGCGCTGATCGGTTATAAGTCCGATAATCATGTGTCGGTGCTCGGCTGGCGGCGCGTGCCCTATATCTGGTTCGGGACGCTGCTCCAGTTCGGCGGGCTGGCGATCATGCCGTTCGCGCTGCTGCTGATGACTGGCCGTGGCGCCGTCGGCGGCCTTTGGGTTGGCATCATCGGCGCCTCCGTCGCCTTCCTGCTGGTCGGCGCCGGGATGGCGACCGCGCAAACGGCGGGACTGGCACTCGCGACTGATTTGTCGCCTGAGGCCAAGCGCCCCCGGGTCGTGGCGCTGCTCTATGTGATGCTGCTGATCGGCATGTTCGCCTGCTCGCTGATCTTCGGGCGTATCCTCAGCGGTGGCTTTGATCCCTACCGGTTGGTCGGGGTGATCCAGGGCACTGCCGTGGTGACGATGCTGCTCAACGTGATCGCGCTCTGGAAGCAGGAGGCCCGTGTCATCGGCGGCACGCGCCGGGTTGATACCGTCGAGTTCAGCGTCCAGTGGCGCCAGCTCATCGGCGAGCCACGCATGCGCCGCCTGTTGATCGCGCTCGCACTGGGGGCGGCCGGCTTTTCGATGCAGGACATTTTGCTTGAGCCCTATGGCGGCCATGTGCTCGGCCTGAATGTGGGCCAGACGACGGCGCTGTCGGCGCTATGGTCGGCGGGGATGATCGCGGGCTTTGCCTATGCCGCCCGCGCGCTGGACCGTGGAGTCGATCCGCACCGGTTGGCGGGAATGGGCGTATTGCTTGGCATTGCGGCCTTTGCCGTGGTGGTGATGTCGGCGCCGCTCGCGTCGGTGCCGCTGTTGTGCCTTGGCGCGACCGGCATTGGGCTGGGCGGCGGGCTGTTCACCGTGTGCACGCTGATCGCCGCAATGGATCATGTGCCCGCCGAGAAGGCCGGGCTCGCGCTTGGTGCCTGGGGTGCCGTGCAGGCAACAGCCGGCGGGGTTGCGATCCTGCTGTCGGGGGCAGTGCGCGATGGCTTCGACGCGCTGTCGATGAGCGGACGGCTCGGCGTCGGCCTGATTGATCCGTCGAGCGGGTATAGCTTTGTCTGGCACATCGAAATTGCCCTGTTGTTTGCGACACTTGTCGCCATTGGTCCGCTGGCGCGGCGGACCGCCGAGAATGGTTCGCGTCCCTTGCCCCTATTCACCGAACGTCTCGCCTGAGCGCCCAGAAAGAAGGATGGTCCGATGCATTTGACCCTCACCCCGCACATCGACGTGGCACTTGTCGTGCTCAACGCATTCTTCCTCTTTTTCCTCGGGCTGGTGATTTATCTCCGCCGCGAGGATCGCCGCGAAGGCTATCCGCTCGAACATGAGCTGACCGGTCGTGTCGAGGGTGAAGGTGGGCTGCTGCTCCGCGCCTTGCCCAAGACGTTCCGCCTGCCGTTCGGGCAAGGCACCGTTACCGTCCCCAACGGCAGCCGCGACGACTTCAAGATCGCGGCCCGCCCGGCCGAGAATTTCGCGGGTGCGCCGCTGGTGCCGACCGGCAATCCGCTGGTCGATGGCGTCGGTCCGGCATCGTTCGCCAACCGCGCCAAGCACCCTGATCTCGATTGGGAAGGCCATCCCCGCATCGTGCCGATGCGGGTCGCCGAAGGTTTCACCATTGAACGCCGTGACGCTGATCCACGCGGCTACACCGTCGTGGGTGTCGATGGCGCCGTGGCAGGCAAGGTCACCGAGTTGTGGATCGACCGCGCCGATCGCCTGATCCGCTATCTCGAAGTCGAGATCGCCGGTGGCCGACATGTGCTGGCCCCGATGTTCATGTCGAGCATCAGCCGCGCCAGGGCTACCGTGACCGTCGATGCCATCACTGCCGCACAATTCGCCGATGCCCCGTCGGTCGAGGGACCCGATGTGATCACGCTCTACGAAGAAGAGCGCGTTCAAGCCTATTTCGGTGGCGGTTATCTCTATGCCATCCCGAGCCGTTCGGAGCCGATCCTGTGAGCGAATACGACAACGAACCGATCCGCGGCCTACCGGGGCTACTGCCGCCGGGTGAGACCATCTTGTGGCAAGGATCGCCCGACTGGCGCGTGCTGGCACGCACTGCGTTCCACACGGGGGCGGTTGCAGGCTACTTCGGGGTGCTGGCATTGGTGGCGTTGGTCGGTGGTTCGGTGATTGGTCTGGGCATGACCCTGGCCGCCGGATTAATCGGCATGGCGCTGCTGCACCTGATCGCGTTCGGCACCGCCAAGACCACCGTCTATACGATCACCAATCGCCGGATCGTGCTGCGCTTCGGCATGGCGATCCCGAAGTGCATCAATCTGCCGCTGCCGATGATCGGCTCGCTCGATCTGCGCGCGCGCACCAGGGGCACCGGCGACCTGCTGATGCACCTGACCGGCAAGCAACGGCTCGGCTATATCGCGCTGTGGCCGCACGCGCAGGCTTGGCATTTCAACGAGCCACGCCCGATGTTCCGGGCGGTCCCTGACATCGCCAAGGTCGGCATGATCGCTGCCCGTGCCACACGCGCGGCCCAGGGTGACGGCACGGTGACGCCGCCAGTCGCGATCGCGCCGGTGGTGACGATGCCAACGAACACGGCGGTGGCGGCATGAGCATGACTCACGACCACAGCAACATGCTGCCCAAGGGCGCGCTGATGCTCGCCTGTGGACTGGTGCTCTCGGCCCTTGCTGCGACCACGGCCGCACGAGTCGCCCAGCTCCCGCCCGCCGCCCTGCCCGCTGCCGTCCGCGCAAGCGAGAACGCCAAGATCGTGATCACGCGCAGCTTGCGCTTCAGCGACCGGGCCGACGGCGCCGTCGTGATCGAGGACGTCAATGCAAAGCAAGTCGCTGGCACTGTCGCCCCCTTCACCAAAAGCGGCTTCGTGCGCAGCGTGATGCGCGGCATGGCGCGTGATCGCCATATGCGCGGGCTGGGCTCTGAAGCACCATTTGAGCTGACCTTGTGGAGCGATGGCCAATTGTCGCTGGTCGATTCACTGTCGGGGCGCTCGCTCGAACTTGGCGCTTTCGGCCCGACCAATCGCGAAGCATTCATGGCGCTGCTGCAATCGAAGGAAAGCCGCTGATGCCGTTTCGCCGCACCTCGTTCGACACGCCGTGCCGGATCGAGATCGATAACAGCGATGCCGCGTGCCATGCGCATGTCGAACTCGCCGATGATCTGCCGATCTATCCAGGCGACCGCGTCCGGGTGCACGGCGAGCCGATCGTCGTCGGCTTTGGCGAAAGCGCCGTGTTCGATCGGATCGCGACGGTCGAACGGGCCACCGCCATCGAGCGGCTGTGGACCAAATTCGCGGGTCATTTTGAAATGACCGAACTCTACGAAGTCAGTTTTTCCCCCGGGAGGGCCGCATGAACGCTCCGGCAAAATTCCCCGCCATTCCTTCGGCCAAGGCAACCGACACCGAATCGATGAAAATCGCGCAGCGCGAAACGGTGCTGAGTCCGCGTTTCTACACCACCGATTATGCCGCGCTCGACCGGATCGACGTGTCGAACGTCCGCCGCGAATGGGACTCGTTGATTGCCGAAATGCAGTCCGATCCGAACAAGCGCCACTTCAAGCGCACCGAAGCATTCGACGGCGTGATCGAAAGCCTGCCCGAGGAACTGCGCGTCGAATTCGTCGATTTCCTCGTCAGTTCGCTGACCTCGGAGTTTTCGGGCTGCATCCTCTATGCCGAAATCGCCAAGCGCGCGAAGAACCCCGACATCAAGCAGCTGTTCAAGCTGCTGAGCCGCGACGAGAGCCGCCACGCGGGGTTCATCAACGACACGTTGAAGGATGCCGGGATCGGCGTGAACCTGTCGTTCCTCACCAAGACCAAGAAATACACGTACTTCCGGCCGAAGTTCATCTTCTACGCGGTCTATCTGTCGGAAAAGATTGGCTATGCGCGCTATATCGCGATCTACCGCCATCTCGCGAAGCACCCTGAGCTGCGCTTCCACCCGATTTTCAACTGGTTCGAGCAGTGGTGCAACGACGAGTTCCGCCACGGCGAGGCGTTCGCGCTGCTGATGCGCAACGATCCCAAGCTGCTGCAAGGCCATAACCGGCTGTGGATCAAATTCTTCCTGATGGCGGTCTATGCGACGATGTATGTGCGCGATCACAATCGCCCGTCGTTCCACGCCGCGCTCGGCGTCGACCCGACCGATTATGACTATCAGGTGTTCGACATCTGCTCGGCGATTTCGAAGCAGGTGTTCCCGCTTACGGTCGATAGCGATGCACCGGCATTCCGGCGCGGGATGGAGCGCATGCGCAAAATCTCGAACGCAATGGATGCGGCCGGGGCACAGGGCGGGATCATCGGTCGCGTCAAGAAACTCGCGCTGACGGCAGCGGCGGGCGCGACTTTCGTGCGGATGCTGTTCATTCCCGCCCAGCGCAACGCGCTGCCGGCCCAAGTGCGGCTGGTGCCGGCCTGGTGAGCTTTCCGCCGCTCCTGTTCGCGCTGATGGTGTGGTTCTTTGGGACGGCTGCGGTGGTGTGGCTCGACAGCCGCCCGCGCAGCACCTTCCGGAGCAGCTTTCGCGGCGCCGGGGTTGTTGCGCTGACAGCGCTGACCGCAATCGTCATGACCGCGAGCGACAGCAGCATGACATCGGTCTATATCGCCTTTGCCGCATCGGTGGCGATCTGGGGCTGGCACGAAATGGGCTTCCTGATGGGCTTCGTCAGCGGGCCATCGCATGAGCCCTGCCCGCCCGAAGCGCGCGGTTGGGAGCGGTTCAAGCTGGCGACCGCGACCGTGATCCACCACGAAGTCGCGCTCGCCGCGACGGTGCTGCTGCTGTTCGCGGTAACCTGGGGCCAGCCCAACCAAGCCGCGCCGCTGGCTTTCGCGCTGCTGTTCGGCATGCGGCTCTCGGCGAAGCTCAACCTTTTCCTCGGCGTGCCGAGCCTGTCGGACGAAGTCTTCCCGGCGCATCTCGCGTACCTCAAGACCTATTTTCGCAAAGCGCGCTGCAACTGGCTCTTTCCCTTTTCGGTCACGTTGGGATCGGCCGCGACCTGGTGGGCATGGACTGCCGCCGAAGCGGCCCGCGACCCCGGCATCGCCGCGAGCTATACGCTTGTCGCGGGGCTCGCTTTTCTCGGCGTCGTCGAGCATTTGTTCCTTGTGTTACCGATCCGGGACGCAATGATGTATCGCTGGGCAACGCCCCAGCCTGTTAAGGCCAAGACAATAAGCACGGAGCGGAGGTAAGATGGATTACGAGGCATATTTCGGCAGCCAGCTTGCCGCTCTCAAGGAAGATGGGCGCTACCGCATTTTCGCTGAGCTCGAGCGCAGGGCCGGCGCCTTCCCGCGCGCGCGGCATTACACCGATGACGGTGTCGGCGAAGTAACCGTGTGGTGTTCAAACGACTATCTCGGCATGGGCCAGCATCCCGATGTGCTGGGCGCGATGCATCGCACGCTCGATGATTGCGGCGCAGGCGCCGGCGGCACGCGCAACATCAGCGGCACCTGCCATGCGCATGTCGAACTCGAAGCCGAGCTTGCCGATCTTCATGGCAAGGAAGCCGCGCTGCTGTTCACCAGCGGCTATGTGTCGAACTGGGCCGCGCTGTCGACGCTTGCGTCAAAGCTGCCCAACTGCGTCGTGCTGTCCGATTCGCTCAACCACGCCTCGATGATCGAGGGCATTCGCCACAGCCGCGCCGAATGCCTGCGCTTCAAGCATAGCGACCCCGAGGATCTCGACCGCCTGCTCGCGACGATCGAGCCCGGCCGTCCGAAGCTGGTCGCGTTCGAAAGCGTCTATTCGATGGACGGCGACATCGCGCCGATCGAGCAGATCCTCGACGTGTGCGACAAGCATGGCGCGATGACCTATATCGACGAAGTCCACGCCGTCGGCCTCTATGGCCCGCGCGGTGGCGGCGTTGCCGAAGCGCGCGGCCTGATGGACCGGATTACGGTGATCGAGGGCACGCTGGGCAAGGCTTATGGCGTGATGGGCGGCTATATCGCCGGGTCAGCCGCGATGTGCGATTTCGTGCGCAGCTTTGCCAGCGGCTTCATCTTCACCACCGCCCTGCCCCCGGCCCTTGCGGCGGGTGCGGCAGCCAGCATCCGCCACCTGAAGACAAGCCAGATCGAGCGCGCGCGCCATCAGGAGCGGGTTGCGACGGTGCGCCGCCGCCTGCACGCCATCGGCATTCCGACGCTGGAAAACCCCAGCCACATCATCCCGGTGATGGTGGGCGATGCCAAGAAGTGCAAGATGATCAGCGACTGGCTGCTCGACAATCACGGCATTTATGTCCAGCCGATCAACTACCCGACCGTGCCCGTCGGCACCGAGCGGCTGCGCATCACGCCGTCGCCCGTTCATTCGGACGCGGACATCGACAAGCTGGTGACGGCACTCAGCGAAATCTGGTCGATGTGCGAATTGGCGCGGGGATCGATGGCGGCTTGAACCGATGAGAATAGCGCGCGCCGCGCTCAGTCGGGGCGCCGCACCGAAATCGTCAGACCAAAGCTATCGAAGGAGGTCTTGGCCCCCGGCGCCAAAGTGAACGCCTGTGAAAACTCAATGGTGCGCGTTCCAGCCTCGGTTGGGCAGGAAGAAGCAGTCGGCTGACTCCAACGCACGGTCAAACTAAAGGGCTTTGGTTCGCCCTGTCGTTCGCTGTAAGCCGCCGTCAGCCGAAAGCTTGTGCTTTGACGGGCCGGACGCTGGCGATCATCTTCATCAGGATCGGTCGAACGCGTGCAATTTGTGGGCGATGCTTCGGTAATCTCACGACTATACGTGGCTTGGACCTGTGGGCCGACATTCAGCGAGCCCCGGTACAGCGACTCCGATTTGGTCCGGACTTCGATGTCCAAAGTCACGACGCCCGCCGCTTGGCTGGGAACCTGCGCAGTCGACGCCGACGAAAATGCTAGCGGCGAGAGTGCGAGCGCGCTGCTTAGAATTGGTCGATGCATAGTGCCCTCCACAGTTCCCCATCCAGCCGATCGCACATCGGCGTTAGTATCATGTGAAACGCTATATTCAACAGCAGATTAAGCCGCGACCGCCTGCCCCTCCAGCACGGCTTTCACTGCCGACACCGCGTCTGCTGCCTTGTCACCCTCCGGCCCACCGCCCTGCGCCATGTCGGGGCGACCGCCGCCGCCCTGACCACCGAGCGCCGCGACCGCTGCACGCAGCAGATCGACCGCGTTATGGCTGCCCACCATATCCGCGCTCACGCCGACCGCGACCGAGGCGCGACCTTCATTGACGGCAACGATCATCGCCACGCCCGAGCCGATCCGCGCCTTGGCATCATCGACAGCGCCGCGCAGCCCCTTGGGGTCGAGCCCTTCGACAACCTGCGCGAGGAAATTTACGCCGCCGACCTGTTCGGGGCCAGCCGGTGCCGCCCCACCGCCGCCACCGAGCGCGAGCGCCTTTTTCGCCTCGGCCAGTTCGCGCTCCAACCGCCGCCGGTCCTCGACCAGGGCGGCGACGCGCGCAGGCACTTCGTCGGGCGACGCCCGCAGCGATGCAGCGGTCTCCCGCAGCTTTTCATCGCGATCGGCGAGCCAGAGCCGCGCGGCCTCACCGGTCAGTGCCTCGATCCGGCGGATGCCGCTCGACACCGCGCTTTCGCTCACGATCTTGAACAGTGCGATGTCGCCCAGCGCGTTCACATGCGTGCCGCCGCACAGTTCAACCGAATAGGATTTGTCGGCTTCCGCCCCCATGCTCAGCACGCGGACTTCATCGCCATATTTCTCGCCGAACAGCGCCATTGCGCCTGCCGCAATGGCATCGTCGGGGGTCATCAGCCGCGTGGTGACGGGGGCGTTGCCGCGAATCTGGCGATTCACATCGGCCTCAACCTGCGCGATTTCAGCCGCCGTCATCGCCAGCTGGTGCGAGAAATCGAAGCGCAGCCGATCGGGCGCGACCAGGCTGCCCTTCTGGCTCACATGATGGCCGAGCCGTTCGCGAAGTGCCGCGTGCAGCAAATGCGTCGCCGAGTGATTGGCGCGCACCTGCCCGCGCCGCGCGGTATCGATCGCGAGCCGCACCTTGTCGCCGACCGCGACCGATCCGGTCTCGATCACGCTCTGGTGCGCGTGCAACCGGCCGAGCGCCTTGGCGGTATCCTCGACGCGGATCGCGAGGCCACCATCGCCGGTGATCGTGCCCGCATCGCCCATCTGGCCGCCGCTTTCGGCGTAGAAAGGCGTCTGGTTGGTCAGGACCACTACGCTCTCGCCCGCCCCAGCCCGCTCGATCCGCGCGCCGTCCCTGACGATCGCAATCACCTGCCCCTCGCCCGTGTCGGCGGTGTAGCCAGTGAATTCGGTGCCGCCATGCTCCTCGGCAATGTCGAACCAGACATCGTCGGAGGCGCGCTCGCCCGATCCCTTCCACGCGGCGCGCGCGGCGCGCTTCTGCTCGGCCATCGCCGTGTCGAAGCCCGCGCGGTCAATGCCGAAGCCTTGCGCGCGCAGAGCATCCTCGGTCAGATCATAGGGGAAGCCATAGGTGTCGTAGAGCTTGAACGCGGTCTCACCCGGCAGGGTCGCGCCCGGCGCCATCCCGGCGGTGGCTTCGTCGAGCAGCTTGAGTCCGTTTTCGAGCGTGCGGCGAAAGCGCGTTTCCTCTTGCAGCAAGGTCGCCTCGATCAGCGGCTGCGCGCGGACGAGCTCGGGATAAGCCGCGCCCATTTCCGCCACCAGCGCGGGCACCAGCCGGTGCATCAGCGGCGTCTTCGCGCCCAATATATGCGCATGCCGCATCGCGCGGCGCATGATCCGCCGCAGCACATAGCCGCGCCCTTCGTTCGCCGGCAGCACGCCATCGGCGACGAGGAACCCGGCCGAGCGCAGATGATCGGCAATCACGCGGTGGCTCGCCTTGGCAGCACCCTCGGCCAGCGTGCCCGTCAGCGCGGTCGAGGCGGCGATCAGCGCCTTGAAGGTATCGGTGTCGTAATTGTCATGCACGCCCTGCAACACAGCGGCGACGCGCTCGATGCCCATGCCGGTGTCGATCGACGGGCGTGGCAGCGGGGTGCGGCTGCCGTCAGCGGCCTGCTCGAATTGCATGAAGACGAGATTCCAGATCTCGACAAAGCGGTCGCCATCCTCATCGGGCGATCCGGGCGGTCCGCCGGGAATGTGATCGCCGTGGTCGTAGAAGATTTCCGAACACGGCCCGCATGGCCCCGTATCGCCCATCGACCAGAAATTATCGCTGGTCGCGATGCGAATGATGCGCTCGTCGGGCAGGCCCGCGATCGACTTCCACAGATCATAGGCTTCATCGTCGGTGTGGTAGACAGTGACGGTCAGCCGGCTGGGATCGATCCCCCATTCCTTGGTGATCAGATTCCACGCGAGCGTAATCGCGCGGTCCTTGAAATAATCGCCGAACGAGAAATTACCGAGCATTTCGAAGAAGGTATGGTGCCGCGCAGTATAGCCGACATTGTCGAGGTCATTATGCTTGCCGCCCGCGCGCACGCACTTCTGGCTCGACACGGCGGTGACATAAGGGCGGCTTTCAAGGCCCGTGAACACATTCTTGAACGGCACCATCCCGGCGTTGACGAACATCAGCGTCGGGTCGTTGTGCGGCACGAGCGGTGCCGAGGCGACGCGCGCATGGCCTTCGCGTTCGAAATACTCAAGGAAGGAGCGGCGGATGTCGTTGGTCGAGGTCATGGCAGTGATCTAGGGCGCCCGCGCGGCTTGCTCAAGCGAAACGGTGGCGCGTGCGCCTCAGGGCTGTGGCGCCGGTGGCGGCGGGGCCGGATCGGGCAGCCGCTTGGCGCTGATGATCTTGATGGGCGCGGCGATCATTTGCCCCTTCATGCCGCCATCGCCTTTGGCCGGATCGACCGGCGCGTTGTAGATTTTCAGCACCACATCCTGCCCGCCGACCACACGCCCGAAGGCCGCATAGCCCGCACTGTCGCCGCTCGCCTTGGGATCGGCGTCGAGGCTCGTCTGGTCGCCGATCATGATCGAGAAATCGCCGGTGGCGGTGCCGGGATCATAGCGCGCCATCGAGATCGTCCACGCTTTGTGGAGAATACCGGTCTGCGTCGTCGGTTCGTGCGCGATCGGTTTCAGAATGCGCTTGGGGTCATTCTGGGTTCCACCCTGGATCAGGCCATTGGGCGCATCGCCCCAGGGCAGCCGCATCGCGCGGTAGAATAGCGTGCCGTCGAAGCGCTTCTGATCGACATAAGCGACGAAATTCTCGGTCGTGATCGGTGCACGCTTGTGATCGAGCTCAAGTGTGATGACGCCAAGCTCGGTCGTGAGCGCGATCTGCACGCTATCGCCGATCGGCGCTGGCTTGGGCGGCGGCGCTGGCGGCGCGGGCTTCTTGCGCTGCGGCGCGGCATGCGCGGCGGTGGCGAGCGCGAGGGGGAGCAGGATGGCGGCGGCGAATCGGCTGGTCATGCGGCGATCATGGCGCAGTCTTGGTCGTCTGTTGAGGTGGCTTGGCAACGTTCGTGTTCTTTAACGCTGCCGTAATCTGGCCCATTGCAGACCAAAGATTGCGAACATCGGCTTGCAACTCGGCAAGCATCGGCGCGGCTTCCTCCCCTTCGATGACGAGCCTTGTCCGTTTGGCGCCCGAGGAATCCAGTGCCGCAAGCTTGATCACCATTATCCACCGCCGTTGACGGTCGAGCGCGACCGTAGCCACGCCGTGACAGAGCGTGGCGCGCAACGTTTCATGTTCGCGAAACTTTGCGAGCCGAGTGACGGCACATTTCCCTTCCGTCGCGAACGGTCCGTCGGTCTTGATTGCGTCATGCAGATCGGCGAGCCGCTGGCCCAACATTTGCCTGAGCTTCACCTGGGTGCCGCGCCCGTGGACCGCGTGCAGCGTGAGCAGCATCTCCGTCACCAGGGCTTCGCCTTGCGCCAGTACATCAATAGCTTGGCTGCGCCACTGATGGGCCGCCCGCGTCGCCCGATCCCAAACGGCAATATCCAGCGTCGGTTCGACTGGTGTGACGGCGTTCATCGCATTCGATTAGCACGCCATTGTTGAGAAGTTATTGCGCTCACCCCAGCGGCGGGTCGAGCGACTTGGGCGGTTCGCTGAACCACACCGGCCCCGCCGGCGTCATGTGGAAGCAATCCTCGAGCCGCACACCGAATTTGCCGGGCAAATAAATGCCAGGCTCGTTGGAGAAGCACATCCCCGCCGCGAGCTTGGTGGTTTCGCCGCGCACCAGATTGACCGGCTCATGCCCGTCGAGGCCGATGCCGTGGCCGGTGCGGTGCGACAGGCCGGGGAGCTTATAGTCGGGGCCATAGCCCCAGGCGGTGTATTGCCGCCGTACCGCGTCGTCGACCGATCCCGCCGCCGCGCCCACCTGCGCCGCCTTGAACGCGATCTGCTGGCCCGCTGCGACCTGATCCCAGACCTTGCGCTGTTCGGTGCTCGGCGTGCCATAGACGAAGGTGCGCGAGATGTCGGACTGATAGCCCTCGACCGAACAGCCGCAATCCATCAGCACGATCTGGCCGTCGCCGACGCGCTGCGGCGCGCGGCTGCCGTGCGGATAGGCCGCCGCTTCGCCGATCAGCACCAGCGCAAAGCCGGGGTCGCCGCCGAGCTTGGCCGTCGCCGCGTTCATCAGCGCGCCAATGTCGGCAGGCGTCATCCCCTTTTCGACACGCGGCCAGGTCCAGCGATAGGCGGCAATCGTGATGTCGCTCGCTTTTTGCATCAGCGCAATTTCGGCCGCCGATTTGATCCCCCGGCAGCCGCGCACCACCGGATTGGCCGACACGATCCGCGCCGCCGGGAGCGCCCGCGCCAGCCCGTCCGACGCAAAGAAGCGCGCGGTTTCCTCGATGCCGACCGCGCCCGTCAGCTTGCGCTCTTCGAGCCAGGCCGCGATCAGCGCCACCGGCGACTGATCCTCCTGCCACACGCGCACTTCGGCTTCGACCGCCAGCGTCTGGCGGACCGAGGGTTCTTCGAAGAAGGGCGTGACGATCAGCACTGGCCCCTCGACCGGCAGCACCGCCGCCGTCAGCCGTTCGCTCCGCCCCCAGCGCACGCCGGTGAAATAGACGAGGCTGGCCCCCGGCTCGATCAGCACGGCGTCGATGCCGTTCGCTTTCATCAGCCTTTGCGCTTTGGCGAGGCGCGCGGCGCGTTCGGCGGCGGTGATCGGCGCGACGTCGCGCGTTATGTCGGCGAGGCCCGCCAGATCGGGGGCCGCTGCTCGTGCGACCGCCGAGCACAGCAACGGCGCCACTGCCGCGCCGACGATGAGGCTGCGCCGGTCGATCGTGAAACCCTGTTGCATGCGGCGCTTCCCCCGTTTTTTCGTCGACCAGCGATAGGGCGCTTGACCGGGGCGCCGCAATCCCCTTCGCTGGCGGGCAGGAATTGGGGAGCATGTAATGGCCAAGCGGCTGACCTTGTACATCATGATCGGGCTAGTGCTTGGCCTGTTCACCGGCTGGGTGATCAACAGCGCGATTGCCGATGGCAGCGCGGAAGCCACCGCGCGGCTGAAGGACATCGCGGGCGGGTTCAAGATCGTCACCGACATTTTTCTGCGGCTGATCAAGATGATCATCGCGCCCCTCGTCTTCTCCACCCTCGTCGTTGGCATTGCGCATATGGGCGACACCGCCGCGCTTGGGCGGATCGGTGCGCGGACGATGGGCTGGTTCATCACCGCCTCGCTGATCTCGCTCAGCATGGGGCTGCTGCTGTTCCACGCGATTGAATGGATCGTCGATATCGTCGCGCCGGGCCAGGGCTTTGGCTTCAAGCTGCCGCCGCCGAGCGAGACGGTGGGGCTGGAAAAGTCGGCTTTCAGCCTGTCCAACTTCATCACCCATATCGTGCCGACGTCGATCGTCGACGCGATGGCCAGGAACGAGATCATCCAGATCGTCGTCTTCTCGATCTTCGCCGGCGTTGCGCTGACCGCGATCGGCGAGCGCGGCAAGCCCATCGTCGCAGGGGCCGAGGCGCTGGCGGCGATGATGCTCCAGATCACCGACTATGTGATGCGCGTCGCGCCGCTCGCAGTGTTCGCGGCGATCACCGCGACGATTGCCGTCAACGGGCTCGGCATCATTGTGACACTCGGGCTGTTCGTCGGCAGCTTTTATGTCGGCCTCGCCTTCTTGTGGCTCGTGCTGTTCGGCGCGGCGTTTGTGTTTATCGGCCCGCGCGCGGGCACGCTGCTGCGCTATATCCGCGAGCCGATCCTGCTCGCTTTCTCCACCGCCTCGTCCGAAGCCGCTTACCCGCGCACGCTCGAAGCGCTCGACCGGTTCGGTGTGCCGCCCAAGATCGCGAGCTTCGTGCTGCCGCTCGGCTACTCGTTCAATCTCGACGGGTCGATGATGTACATGACCTTTGCGACGCTGTTCATCGCGCGCGTTTATGGCATCGACTTGCCGATCGGCACGCAGATCCTGATGTTGCTGATCCTGATGGTGACATCGAAGGGGATCGCCGGGGTGCCACGCGCGTCGCTCGTCGTGATTGCCGCGGTGATGGGCCAGTTCGGCATTCCCGAAGCGGGTCTGCTGCTGATCCTGCCCGTCGACCAGTTCCTCGACATGGGGCGGTCGGGCACCAATGTCGTCGGCAATGCGGTGGCGACGGCTGTCGTTGCGCGCTGGGAAGGGCAGCTCGACGACCCCGAGGAACCCGAGATCGAGCCGCCGCACGCGCCGTTCAAGTCGGCCGGCTAGGGCCAGGAACGGCGCGAAGTCAAAGCGTCGCCGGGATGTTGGTTAACACATGCACGGTTAAGCCCGGCCAAATCCCTCGCGTTCGGTCGCGTAGCGCGCCCAACACCAGCCCCATCGGTATCGTGAACGCGACCTGGGCGAGGAGTAGCCCGTGCGGTGCCGCGTCGAGCGCGAGATGATGCAGGCTGAAGGCCCCCGTAGAGACAATGATCGCAGGCCACCGGGTGGTTGGGAACATGCACCGCACGCGTTCGAACACCAGCCCACGGAACAGCAACTCTTCACCAATTGGCCCGAAGCCAAGAAACGCAGCAATTGCCGGCCCGCCAGTTGCATAAACGATCCAGTGACCGGCAACGATCGCCGTAACGACCGAACCGGCCAGCCACAGCGACAGCCAGGTCGCCGCGAGCATCAGTGCGCGCCACCGATCATCGGGCGTGAGGCGATGCCAGTGAAGCGCTTGCCGATCGGCCAGCAACAAAAACAACAACAAGATGACGAGGCACGATGGCGCAGCGGTCGTCGCAATCCAGCTGAACCGGGGCGCAACTACCGACAGGGCGAGTCCGGCATAACGGTTCACCTGTGCCGTCAGCACGAGCGAACCCAGCAGCACGAAGATACCGACGATGACGTCGATCCGGAGACGAGCCGATGGCAAGACGAGGGGGCCGCCCTCACGCATAGGCATAGGGTCCGCCCTTGGCGAGCGCGGTCTGGTAGGCGGGGCGGGCGTGGACCTTGGCGAGCCAGGCGAGTGTTGCCGGACGCTTCCCATTGTCGAGCCCGGCGCGGCTCTTGGCGGCTTCGAGCGGGAAGCTCATCATGATGTCGGCGGCGCTGATTTCGTCGCCCGCGAACCAGGGGCGCTGGGCAAGTTCGCTTTCGATATAATCGAGGTGAGTGTCGATCATCGGCTGGATGCGCTTCATCGCGCTCTTGCCGAACAAGGGCACGCGGCTGAGCACGAGCTTGAGCAGCAGCGGCGGCATCGCTGAACCCTCGGCATAATGCAGGAAGAAGCGGTAGCGCAGCAGCGAGTCGCGGTGCGCGCCGGGGCCGAAGCGGCCATCAGCCTTGGCGACCAGATATTCGACGATCGCGCCGGTTTCGGCGATCACCAGCCCGTCGTCCTCGATCACCGGCGACTTGCCGAGCGGGTGAACCGCCTTGAGCGCCGGCGGGGCGAGCATCGTCGCCTTGTTCCGTTCATAGCGTTTGATCGCGTAGGGCAGGTCGAGTTCCTCGAGCAGCCAGAGAATGCGCTGCGAGCGCGAGTTTTCGAGGTGATGGACGGTGATCGTCATGGGTGGTCTCCGGGTAATGGCGTCAGGCTGGCCGAGCGTTGCCTCTTCTATTCTTCACCTATCCGTTCGTGTCGAGCGAAGTCGAGACACGGGTCAAAGTACCTGGCGCCCGCCCCTCGACTTCGCTCGGGACGAACGGTGGATTATCCGTCAGGTCCACTCTCTCTTCCTCCGCGCTCTCTGCGTCGCCGGGTGAACCAATCTTCTACGCCTTGACCACGCGCCACTCCCGAAAGGTCACAAAAGTTACGACCATCGCAGGGGGGTCCCCCTGCCCCCAAACATGAAAGGCCCGCCGGGGGGAGGCGGGCCTTTCCAGTCTTGCGGCGAGGGGGACGCCGCTGGGGGTAAAATCAAACCGGTGCGCGGGGCAGCGCCCGATCACATCCAAATCACATATCGTCGTCGGCCTCATCGCCATCGGGGCCGACCATCATTTCCTCCGCCACCTTGTCGGTGCGCGTGCGGATCGCATTTTCGAGCCGGTCGGCCATTTCGGGATTGTCGGTCAGATAGGTTTTGGCATTCTCACGCCCCTGCCCAATCCGCACGCTGTCGTAGCTGAACCACGCGCCCGATTTCTCGACGAGGCCCGCCTTGACGCCGAGATCGAGAATCTCGCCGATCTTCGAAATGCCCTGGCCGTACATGATGTCGAATTCGACCTGCTTGAACGGCGGCGCGACCTTGTTCTTGACGACCTTCACCCGCGTCGTGTTGCCGACAATATCCTCGCGGTCCTTGATCTGGCCGGTGCGGCGAATGTCGA
>CAYUYZ010000038.1:0-36235 GCA_964449575.1 uncultured Stakelama sp. | reverse complement strand
ACGGCCAGAGGGCGGAGGAGAACCAGGTGTCGAGGACGTCTTCATCGCGCCAGATCGCCACCCTCTGATTATCCACCGGGCGAGCCCCGCTAACGTCGTGCCAGTAGGTCTCAGAATGTGCCGACTTGGCACTGGCTGAGATCGAAACGTCAGAAACGCTTCGACCATAATAGCGGGCTGCTAGCTCCCGTGCTTCATCTTCGGAGTTTGCGACAAAGCACTCGAAAACGTCTTGTGAGTACGCATCCGACAGCTGGTTCGGTATCCGGCGTAAGTCGCTCGGATCATCGGCGGAATTCTTACTGAATCCAAACCAAGCCGGTATCCGGTGCCCCCACCACAATTGCCGGCTCACGCACCAGGGCTGGATATTCTCCATCCAGTTGAAAAACGTCTTTTCCCAGCTCTTCGGCACAATCTCGACCGCGCCCGATCGCACCGCTTCGATCGGCCCCTTCGCGAGCGTCGCGGCATCGACATACCATTGGTCGGTCAGCCACGGCTCGATCACCACGCCCGATCGGTCGCCGAACGGCGTCTGGATCGTGCGAGGCTCGGCGTCGTGCGGCTCGCCGTCCTTGTCAATGTGACGAACAAGGCATTCAGCCTCGATCATCCGCTCGACCACCAACTCGCGCGCACCGGGCACGCCGTCCTTCTTGAACCGGTGCAGGCCGATAAACTCGTCCGGCACGCGCCCATCAAACGTTTGCGTTACATTCGCCTTGGCATCGAACATGTTGAGCATGTCCGCCGCCTTGATCCCTGCCCTTTTGCCGACCTCGAAATCGTTGAAGTCGTGCCCCGGCGTGATCTTGACCGCACCCGACCCAAGCTCAGGATCGGCATGGTCGTCCGCGATGATGGGGATGCGCCGTCCGGTGATCGGCTGTTCGATAAACTTGCCGATAACGCTCTGATAGCGCGGGTCCGCTGCATTCACCGCGACTGCCATGTCGGCGAGCATCGTTTCGGGCCGTGTGGTCGCCACGACGATATGGTCGCGCCCATCCGCCAGCCGCTCCCCGTCGGCCAGCGGATAGCGGAAATGCCAGAAGCTGCCGCGCACTTCCTGCGTCTCGACCTCAAGATCGCTGATCGCGGTGCCGAGGCCGGGGTCCCAATTCACTAGCCTTTTGTCGCGGTAGAGCAGCCCCTGATTATAGAGATCGACGAACACCTTTAGGACGGCCTTCGAAAAGCCCGCGTCCATCGTGAAGCGCTCGTTCGCCCAGTCCATCGAACAGCCGAGCCGCCGCAGCTGGCGTGTAATCTCGCCGCCGCTTTCGCGCTTCCAGTCCCAGACTTTCTCGACAAAATCCTCGCGCGAATAGTTGGTGCGCTTGTCCTGCCGCGCCGCCATCTGCCGCTCGACCACCATTTGCGTCGCGATGCCCGCGTGATCGGTGCCGACGACCCACAGCGCATCCTTGCCGCGCAGTCGCTCATAGCGGACCAGAATGTCCTGCAACGTATTGTCGAGCGCATGCCCGATGTGGAGCGACCCCGTCACATTCGGCGGCGGGTTGACGATCGTCCACGGCTCGGCGCCGGGGCGGTCGGGGCGGAACAGGCCCTTTTCCTCCCAATGCGCATACCAGCGGGATTCGATTTCGGCGGGGTCAAAGGTCTTGGGAAGCTCGCTCATCCCGTCCGTCTAGCGGCGCGGGCACGCTTTCGCCAACCCCGTAATCGGTGGCGTGCGCCGATCAGCGACCCTGGCTGATCCGGTCAATTTCACGCGCGACCATCGTCTCGACGATCTCGGGCAGATGGGCGTCGAGCCATTCGCGCAGCATCGGGCGGAGCATTTCACGGACCAGGCCCTCGAGCGTGCCGTCGTTGGTCGGTTCGGGCTTGACCATCAGCCGCGACAGCGCATCGAGCGCGCCCCGGCTCGCTTGCGCCGCCTGCGCAGAAACGATCGGCTCATCGGCAGGCAGTTCGGCGGCGGGGATCGGCGCTGCAATCTTGGCGACCGGGGCGACGGGCGCCGCATCGGCGATCGCCTCGCGCAGTTCGAGCACTTCATGCGCGGGTTCGGCGACAGCGCGCGCGGCGGTACGACCGGCGGCGCGCTTGGCCCGCGTCGCGGTTTCGCCTTCCTCGGCGATGATCCGCTTGATCGACGACAGAATGTCTTCCATCGACGGTTCGGCGCTCAAATCCCCCATGCTAATGCCTCGCACTGCGCTCGCCCTGTTCTTGGCGCCCTATTTCTTGGGAACTGGTGGCGGATTGACCGGGGTGCTGTCAACCGGCGTCGCACGCGGCGGATTGCCGAGAAGCGGATCCGCCGACCTCACCACACGCGCATTCTGGGCCGGAGTGTTGACGGTCGAGGTTGCCACGGGCTTGGGCGTCGGGTCCTCGTCCCAGTCGTTGATGCGGTTGCGCACGCGCTGGTAATTGACCGTCGGATCATAGAGCGGGCCGCTGTCGAGCCCCAGATCCTTGGCTTCGGCATGCCCCATCGCCGCTAGCACCGCAAAGCCCGCGACATAGGCATCGCGCCGTGCGGTGACGAGCGTCACTTGCGAATTGAGCAATTCCTGCTCGGCATTCAGGATTTCAAGGATGGTACGATTGCCGACGCTGTTTTCAGCGCGCACGCCTTCGAGCGCGAGCTTGTTCGCACTCACCGCCGCTTCGGCCGACTGGATCACTTCGAGCGAGGCGCGGTACGAGGCATAGGCTGACCGGGTCTGCGACACGACGCCACGTTCGGACTCGGTCAGCTGCTCGTACGCCTGACTCTGGCGCGCCTGCGCCTGACGAACACGCGCGGCGGGGGCGCCGCCCTGATAAAGCGGCAGCGTCAGCCTCAGGCCAAACTGCGCCGTACGGTCAAACTGGGGCGGCGCCGCGTTGTTGCCAAACGTACCAAGCGTGCCGAGAAAATTAGTGTAGTTGCCCTGGGCAAAGGCATCAATCGTCGGCTTCTTGGTCGCCCGCGCGGTCTTGATGTCGTATCCGGTCGCTTCAAGTGCTTTGCGCGCCGCCAGCAGATTCGGGCTGTCGGCCAGCGCAACCTGCACAGCATCGTTTGGATCCGTCGGCAGCTTGGGCAATGGCGGCGGCGCGTCGAGTTCCCCCGGCGGCGTGCCAACGAGGCGGATATAGTTCTCACGGCTTGAGATCAGCCGCGATTCGGCGGTCTGCAACTGGCTCTGGGCGAGCGCGAGCCGCGCTTCGGACTGGGCGACATCGGTGCGCGTCAGGTCGCCCACCTGAAACCGGTCACGCGATGCCTGCAAATTGACATCGAGCACCCGGACATTCTGCTGATTGAGCTGAACCACCGCTGAATCGCGCACGACATCCATATAGGCAGCGACGACCGCGGTGAACAAATCGGCCTCGGTGCCGCGCAGCGTCGCGCGACCACCCTCAACCCGCACCTTGGCAGCGGCGATACCGTTTTTGACCGACCCGCCCGAATAGAGCGGATAGGTGAGGCTCGCCTGCGTCTGGCTGATCCGCGATGGCGCGGTGAAGGCCGTGATCGGCAGCACGACATTTTCGCTGTAGGTGCTTTGCAATTGCGCGGCGGGCAGCCCCGGCGCACGGGCGAGCGGCACGGTCTCGTCGGTCGCGCGCAGGCTGGCACGCTGCGCCGCGAGCGTTGGATTGGTCTCATAGGCCTTCACCAGCGCCTCGCGCAGTGTTTCAGCCGCCGCCGGGGTCGCCAGTGCCACAAGGCTCATGCCACCCAGCAAGGTGGTCAGGAATGTCGGTCGGGTCAAAATACAAATCCTGTAGCTACGGCGAACCCGGGCAGGTGCGCGGCATCGAAATCAGCGAAATCGGCCACGCCGAAACCGCCCGTGCTGCGCGTTCCCAGCGACAGGCGACACACACCACGATCAATGACACCCGCCACCAATCGCCCGCCGATCGCGAGCTGATCGGCCAGCGCCTGCGGCACGTGTTCAATCGCGCCATCGACGATGATCGCGTCATAGGGCGCGCCAGCGGGATACCCCGCCTCGAGCGGCCCCTCGATCAACGTCACCTTGGGCATCGTCGCGAGGGCGGCGCGCGCCCTCGTCGCCAGCGAAGGGTCACTCTCAACCGCGACCACCGCGCCAACCAACTCGTCGAGCACCGCCGCCGTGTAGCCGCCCGCCGCACCGATCAGCAACACCCGGTCGCCGGGCTTGAGCGCGGCCTGGGTCAAAAGTCGCCCGGTTGCCACCGGCAAATTGGTCGTCCGTGCGTCGGCAAGCGGCAGCTTCACATCGGCATAAGCGACCGGCGCGAGCGCGTCGGGCAGGAATGCCTCACGCGCCACCTGCCCCATCGCCGCCACGACTCGCGGATCGCTAACGGCATTGGGGCGCAGCTGACTGTCGACCATGGCTTGGCGCATTGCCGCAACGTCGACGCCGGCCAGGGTCCCGGTCTGGACAGGTTCTGCGATCATTTCCATACCGTTCCCTTTGGCATAGCCGTGTTATCTATGCAATACACTTTGTCACGTCGTCCGGCTTGTATCGCGCGCACGGCGCGCCGCCAAGCGAGGCATTTGATTTTGTGTTCGCCCGGTTGACACAAATGGTCACGCCGCGCATTGGGGCGCGCTCCCCGGCTGGGCTGGGGCCCGATGGCGGAGTGGTGACGCAGAGGACTGCAAATCCTTGCACCCGGGTTCGATTCCCGGTCGGGCCTCCATCCAGCGATAGATGGCGAAGTCAGGCGGCGGCGTGTGCCCCGCCTGCATAGCCATTCGCCGCGATCATCTGGGGAGGCGTGTCGGCGGCTATCGCTGACCGCCGATAGGCACTGGGATCGGCGCCATAGGCATCGCGAAATGCGCGGCTGAAATGGCTGCGGCTCGAAAAGCCGATGCTGGCCGCGATCACTTTGACCGGCATGTTGGTTGCGCGGAGCATCTCGGCGGCGTGGTGAAGCCGCGTCTTCGCGACGAAGGCCATCGGACTCATCGCAAACGCCTGGCTGAACTCGCGCGCAAAGGCCGAGCGGCTCATGCCGGCGGCCGACGCGAGCGCCGCGACGCTATGCCGCGCGGCGGGCTTGTCGATCACCGCTGCGGCCGCCTTGCCGAGCCGTGGATCGCGGAGCGTACTCAACAGGCTGGTCTCATGATCGCTGCGCGCGAAATGCCGGCGCAGCAGCATCAGCACACAGGCCTTCATCAATGCGCCGGTGAGCGCGCGCGATCCAAGGCCCGGTGACTCGATCTCGGCGAGCATCAACTCATAGCTCAGCCGGACGATGGGTAGTTCGTGCAGATCCTCGACCAGCGGCTTGCGGACGGTGTCGAGCAGGCCGAACGACCCCGAGATATTGGCCGTGATCACCCCGCAGACGAACCGCAAATCCCCCTCGCCGCCATTGGTAACGTCGAACTTGATCAGCCCACCGCCGACTTGCGAGCAATTGTCGATCGCCAGCAGCTCGCGCCCGTCCGCCGCATCGGCGCCAATCACCTGGCGGACATGGGGCGGCACCAGCACGACCGATCCGGGTCCGCAAACAATGGGCGTCTCGCCTGCGACCGACAGGTGCATCGTGCCCGACAGGATATAGTGAACTTCGATATCCGGCCCGCCTCGCGCGACAAGCTTCATCCCGCGGTCGACCTGGCAAAGCGCAAAGGCATCAATCGCGACATCGAGCGTTTTCAGCAAACGGTCGATTATCTGTTCGGTCATTGACGTCTCCACTCAACAAATACGGCTACTCCACCTCAGGTCTATGACCCAAAATTTCCGCTCGCCATGCCCTTGGGACGATAAGCAACGTGCGCGGGACGATTCGCAACGAGCCGCGCATGAATGTCGCAATATTTGACGAAAGCGTGCGGCTTTTAGCCGATCATGCCGCCGGGACGACGGGCAAGCAGGCGCCCGATCGCATCGAAGAGCGAATCCATCGCGACCGGTTT
Source organism: uncultured Stakelama sp. (assembly GCA_964449575.1). Taxonomy (GTDB): domain Bacteria; phylum Pseudomonadota; class Alphaproteobacteria; order Sphingomonadales; family Sphingomonadaceae; genus Sphingomonas. Next base: position 30,324 of record CAYUYZ010000038.1, on the reverse strand, counting down.
GAACAGCACTTCGTCGGCGCCCTCACGCAGGCAGTAATCGCGCAGATCGACCGCGGTGTCGGCGGTGACGACGATCACTGGCAGCGCGGCCTTCGCATCACCACGTGCCCGCAGATGCCGAATCGCTTCGATCCCGTCCATGCCGGGCATCCGCAAATCCATCAGAATGATGTCGAAATCCTGTTCGCCGATCAGCGCCAACCCGCGCTCGGCGCTTTCGGCGCCGGTCATCGTTGCGCCCGCGACGTCAAGCATGTCCTTGACCACGCGTCGATTCATCGGATCGTCTTCGACGAACAAAACGTTCATCGCCGCACTCCAGTGAGCATGTCGCTCGCGACCCTAACACAACGCATCGATAGTCCCTATCGCGTTAAGCGGCACGCGACACAAGCCGCTGCGTGGTCTGACCGCGCGCCTGTTCGGGGTGCGGGAAAAGCGACGCCACGAGCGCGGGCCCGGCGACGGGCTTGGTGATTACCTGGTCGATGCCCGCTGCGACAAAGTGCTGACGCGCCTCATCGGAGTGATTCGCCCACAAGAGGCAGACCCGCGCCTGCACTGCGTCGGCGCCCTGGGCGAGGGCCGCGAGCGCCGCGTCGATATCGCCATCGGCGCGCACAACGCTTTCGTCGACCAGCACCAGCTTCGGCTCTGCCGCTGCAATGGAGCTGACCGCTTCGGCAACGCTTTCGGCAAAGGCGATCGTCGGCGCGTGCGGTGCGAGCAGCGCGCGCAGCAGGCTGCGCGTGATCGGATTGCGGTCGACGATGAGCAGTTCGGCGGAGGCATAGCGCGTTTCAGGCGCTGACGTCGGCGCCGCGATCGGCTGACAAGGCAGCGTAATGGCGAAGGTCGACCCCTGCCCAATCTGACTCGTCACCGTCACATCGCCACCCATTGCACGGGCAAGACTGCGACAGATCGACAGGCCCAGGCCCGTCCCGCCATAGCGCCGCGTGGTACCGGTATCGACTTGCTTGAAGGATTCGAAAATCTCGTCGAGCTTGTTGGCGGGAATGCCAATGCCGGTGTCGTGGACGGCAATTTGCAACCGGCCGTCTGCGGTCCGGGTGGCGCGCAGGTCGATCGACCCTTTTTCAGTGAATTTCAGCGCGTTCGACAGGAGGTTGAACACGATCTGGCGCAGTCGTGCGGCATCGCCCATGATCATTTGCGGGCACTGATCAAGGTCGATCTTGAACGTGACGCCCTTGGCGCGCGCTTGCTCTTCCCACAACCGCGAGACATCGCCCAAGGTCTTGTGGAGATCGACCGCCACTGCCTCGACCGTCAGGTTGCCGGTCTCCATCTTCGCGACATCAAGGATATCGTCGACCAGCGCCTTCATCGTCACGCCAGCGCCGTGGACGACACCCAGCCGATCGCGCGTCGCCGCTGACAAGGCGCTGTCGGCAAGCATCACCTGCGTCATGCCCAGAATGCCATTGAGCGGGGTGCGGATTTCGTGGCTCGTCGTCGCCAGGAATTCGGTCTTGGCTGCGAGCGCCTTTTCGAGCGCAGTGTTGGTATCCGCCAAGTCGACGTTGGCCGCGCGGACTTCATTGCGACTGCGCCGGATCGTGATGATGCCGAACACCAGCATCGACACAACGATGAGGGTCGCGACGATCACGCCTGCGAAAATCCAGCCGAGCATCCGGCTGCGCGCCTGTTCGAATTCGAACTTGCGACGCGCTTCATCGGCCTTGAGATTGGCGATCTTGGCGTCCTTGTTGGCTGCATCAAAGTCCGCCGCCTTCAGCGCGGTATTGGCCGACGCCGTCAGACTCGCGGTCTTGTCGTCGAGCCGCTTCAGCGCCTCAAGGTGGCGCAACGCCAGGTCGTAGTTGCCAAGCTTGAGAAACGCCTTGTAGGCGGTTTCGTGGGCGTCGCGATCTGAGAGGTCGGTGGTGGCAAGATTGACGTCGGCGAAATAGCGCTCGCTCAGCCGCCCGGCGAGCGCAGTGTTGCCACGCTCAAAGGCGAGCTGGGCTGACAGCGAGAGATACGACGACTGTGGCGCCTCTGCGTCGGGCGCATTGTCGACTCGGCGTGAATTTGCCAGCGTACGTTCGGCGGCCGCAAGTTGGCCCGATTGGATTTGCACGCGCGCGATGTTCCGCAAGATGCTCGCCTCATTGACCCTGTTTTTGGTCTTTCGAGCGATAGCGAGGGCGAGGCGATACTGCTGCTCGGCTTCGACCGGCTGCTTCATCTGGGTGAGTTCGTTGCCGCGATTGTTATAGGTCGACAGCTTCAGAACCGGATCGTCTGGGTAAATTTCAGTCGCCTGCTGTTCATATTTTTGAGATTTCGTGAAATCGTTCGCTTCGCGATAGAGCAGCGCAATTTGCTTGAGCGCCTTTGCTTGCGACCGCGCCTCGTGGAGCGCCTGAAAAATGTTGTACGCAGTCTGATAGTCAGCCAAAGCTTCGGCGACGTCCGCATTCTTGGTTGCTAGCCAGCCGCGCGATAGTAGGATTTCTCCGCGCAATTTGGTCCGGTCGTCAATCTTGCTGACGAGTGCGAAGGCTCGCTCAATCTTGGATGTGGCCTGCCCCGTATTGTCGAGCCGGAGAAATGCTTCGCCCTGCAACCAAAGCGCCTCGGCGAGCAAATGTGTGTTTTCGCGCGATTGCTGGCGAGCTGACAAGATTGCCTCGGCCTGCTTGGTCAGCGCCAACGCGTCTTCGGGCCTTGCGCTCATCGCGTCTTTGGCGCGTTGAATCTGTGCTATCGGCTGTATGCCGACGTTTGTCTCGATCGAGTTCGCAATGCTGGATTGGGCGACACTTGGTGCGCCCAACAGCATCAGCGCAGCCGCGCAAAACAATCCCGCCGTGCGCATCAATGTCTCCTGCCGAACACGACGATTATGGCGGATCAGGATTAAGGGCGCCCTAACGCTCGATCAGGATGCGCTTTTCCAGAAGCTGGCGGGTCGATTGAAGGCGGCGCGCGGATCGGCAGCCACCGCGAGATGTTTTTCTTCGTCGAGGAAATGCTTGAGCGCGCCGATCGACAGCGGACGGCTGATCAGAAATCCCTGCACCATGTCACATCCCATCACGCTCAGCAGCGCCATCGCCGATTGCGTCTCGACACCCTCAGCTGTCACTTCCATGTCAAGCGCATGCGCGAGATCGATCGTCGAGCGCACGATCAACGGATCACGATTGCTGCTGGTAAGCTGAATCACGAACATCTTGTCGATCTTCAGTTCCTTGGCCGGCAACTGCTTGAGATAAGCCAGCGACGACAGGCCCGCGCCATAATCATCGATCGCGATCGTGATGCCCATTTCGGCGAAAATCTGCAGATGCGCGATCGCCGTGTCGGGGTCGCGGATGACCGATGTCTCGGTGATCTCAAAGCCAATCTTGGTCTTCGCCGATTGCACAATCTGGCACGCACGCGCCACAAAGGCGGCATCGCCGAGTAGCTGGCCCGAAATATTGACGAAAATCGGCAGGTCATGCCCTTGGTTGGCGAGCAGCCGCTGATCTTCGATGACTTGCTCGATCGTCCACAGCGTCATCGGGCCGATGATCCGGGCTTCCTCGGCGGCGGGAATGAAGTCACCCGGCAGGATGAGTCCCCGCACCGGGTGGTGCCAGCGGATCAGCGCCTCAATGCTCGCAATCTTTTGTTGGCGGAGGTGGACCTTGGGCTGATATTGCAGGAACATCTCACCGCGCCCGAGCGCTTTGCCGAGATCACGGATCAGCGAGAAGCGGTCAAAGCCCGGCGTCCCCGCCGACAAATCGCGAATGACGGTGTGCTGGTCGATCCGCGCCTGGGCGAGCGCCTCTTCGGCTTCCTCGATCAGCCGAACGTCATCGGCAGCGGCAGTTTGTGCGGCGGCCGCGCCGATCGTCACTTCAATGCGGTGTGGCTCACCGTCGAGGTCAATCGATTCCGCGAAAAGCGCGGCGATCGTGTCGAGGGCGCTATCAAGGTCAGCAGGATCATCGCCCTCAAAGGCGATCTCGATTGTCGTTCTGCCAACCACCGCCAACCGAGCCTCGGGCAATTGCTCGGCCACCCGATCGGCGACGTCGAGCACGAGACAGTCGGCGCGGGGCGCGCCCAAATGCCGCCGCAGCGGCGCAAAATTGCCGATCTCGACCAGCGCGAGAAAGCGCCACGCCAGCACGGCAAGTGGTCCACCATCTTCATCGTCGGCCCAGCGCGGTGTCCCGGCGGCGGCCGCGAAACGACCAAAGCCCGCGTCTAACTTCAACGCTTGCCCATCGTAGACGGCGGGTCCGGGCAAGGCCATGGGCGCACCCAGTGCGGCGGTGGAGGCAAAGAGCGCCCATCGCCGGTTGCCGACGCCAGGCAGGCTCAAGCCGAACTGATCCGCGCGCACCATCGAACGGATCACTAAGCCGGAGGTTTGAATGAAGCGTTAAGTGCGCTCAGCCGCACCGATCCGGGTTTCGCCAAACCGCGCGAAACATTGCCTTTAAGTTAAAATTCCGTTAATCGGGACGATGCGCATTCGCTGCGCAAATTGGGAGAATGTTAATGCTCGAGTTCCTTCTTTCGTTCCTTCATGGCGAAGATATTAAGCCCTGGTAACCTAACCATCGGCCCGGGCGGATCAGCAAGTAGCTGAGCTTTCAGCGAAATGATCCGTTCCGGGCTGATACCTTCCCGCGACGGCCAGTTCGCCCGCGGTGTCTGCGGAAAAATTAGGCAAGCTGCCCAAATAGTTAAATTAACTATTCGAATCGCGGTTAACGACCGATTAGCGATTCGCTCGCGGACCACCGCGCTCCAATAAATTCCACGAATGGCGTTCAGCTCGGCTCGGACCACCCCCCGCCAATCGCCTTGAACAGCGCCGCCGTCTGCTGCCGGAGCAGCGCGTCGCTCGCGGCCAGTTGCTCGCGCGCGGTCAGCGCCTGCCCTTGCGCGGTCAGCAACGAGTCCTGCGCCACAAACCCGGTCCGATATTGCGCCTCGACCGCGCGCGCCGTTCGCTCGGCATCGGCGAGTGCTTGGTGCAGCACGGCATTGCGCCGACGCTCGGCATCGATCCGGCTGAGCGGGTCCTCGACATCCCGCAAGGCGCGCAGCACCGTTGCCTGATACGCCTGATAGGCCTGCTCGCGCGCTTCCTTGGCGAGCCCGACATTGGCCTTGCGCCGCCCCCAGTCGAGGATCGGAAAGGTCGCCGAAGCACCGGCATTCGCCTGAACGCTGTTGCCCGACACCAGATTGGTCAGCGACGATGACAGCAATTGCGCGGCGCCCGTCATGCTGAACTTCGGATAGAGGTTCGACACCGCGACGCCGATATCGGCGGTCGACGCGGCAAGCGCGCGCTCGGCGGCGCGCACATCGGGGCGACGGCGCAGCAAGTCGCTAGGCAATCCGGCAGGTACGACCGGTGGCGCCCCCAGCGCCTGCCCCGGCGCGCTCAGCTCGGCCAGCAATGCCTCAGGTGCTTGCCCGGTCAGGATACCGAGCGCGTGGATGCGTACCTCGACATCAGCCTTCACCGGCTCAAGCCGCGCGAGCGTCGCCGACAGGCTGCCGCGCTGGCGCACGACGTCGATAGCGGGCGTCAGCCCCGCCTTGGCGATGTTACCCGCAATTTCCAGTCCGCGACGCTGGTCCGCGGCCTGGCGTTCGATGATCGCGATCTGCTCCTGGTCGAGCCGGAGCGCGAAATAGGCGTCGGCGATTTCCGCCGCGAGCGTGATCGCGGCGTCGCGCGCGCTCCACAGCGCCCCCTCGCCGCGGGCCCGCGCAGCCTCAATGCCGCGCCGGTCGCCGCCGAACAGATCGAGCTCCCAGCTCGCATCAAAGCCGATCGCCACCGTCGAAATGCCGCTACCCGGCGATGTCACCCCGAAGCCGCCGGTCCCACCGCCCGAGAACAGCCGCGCGAGCGAGGCAAAGCCGGCATTCCTCGAAAATTCGACCCGGCTCGCCTGCGCGCTGGCGTTGAGGGCGGGCTTGCCAGCGGCACGCGCGACGATTTCCTGCAACCGCGCCTGGCGCACGCGCGAGGCGGCGACGGCAATGTCGGGATTGCCGGCCAGCCCCTTCTCGATCAGCGCCGTCAGCCGCGGATCGCCGAACGCAGTCCACCAGGTCGCAGGATCGACCCCGCTCCCCGGCGCCTTGGCAATGCGCGCATAGCTTGTCGGCAGGGCGATGTCGGGCCGCTGGTAGTTTGGGCCGACCGTGCACCCCGCGAGCACGGTCGCAGCGGCGCCGAACGCGAGCAGGTTTCGCTTCATCAATGTCCCATTCCTTCGCTGCCGCCGCCAGCCTTGGTCGGCCGCATCAGAAAAACGACCGGCGCGACAACGATGATCACCACCATCAGCGTCCGAAACACGTCGAGAAAGGCGAGCATCGCCACTTGCCGCTGCATCTGCTGATACATAAGCGCGAGCGGCGTCGTCGCATCGCCCGGCGTGAGTTGCTGCGCTTTCGCGAGCCATTCATTGTAATTGGGATTGCTGGGGTTGAGCGTCTCGACGATGCGCGACTGGTGCACCTGCTGATAGGTCGACAGCAATGTCTGCGCCATCGAAATGCCCAGACTCCCGCCGAGATTGCGCGCGACGTTCAACAGGCTCGATGCCTGCGCGGTCTTGTTGCGCGGCAGGCCGACATAAGCGGCGGTGTTGATCGGGATGAACAGGAACGGCAGCGCCGCCGCCTGATACAGCCGCGCCGTCGACGCGTCGGCGAACGAGATATCGCCCGACAGCCCGGTCATGTGCCACATCGCATAGGCCTGCGCCATCAATCCGATGAAGATCAGCCAGCGGACATCGACCATGCCGGTCAGCCGCCCGACCACGGGCACCATCAGCAACGTCGCCAGCCCCGCCGTCGTCAACGCCAGCCCCGCATTGAGCGCGCTATAGCCGAGCACTTGCTGGAGCATCTGCGGGATCAGCTGGGTGGTGCCGAACAGGATCATCCCGGTCATGAACATCGTCAGCAACGTGATGCGGAAGTTGCGCGTCTTCAGCAGCTTGACGTCAACGACGGGATCGTCGTGATTGAATTCCCAGATGATCAGCGCGACCAGCGACACGCCCGCAATGATCGACGTCGCGACGATCGAGCTGCTGGCGAACCAATCCTCGCGCTCACCGCGATCGAGCGTGAGTTCGAGGAAGCCCAGCCCCAGAAACACGAGGATCACGCCGACATAATCGATCCTCAGCCCGCCTTTGATCTTCGCCGCGCGATCCGCCTTCACGGCAGCGGGTTCATCGACAAAGGCCTGGGCGAGCAGGAAAGCGATGATGCCGACCGGCACGTTGATCAGGAAGATCCAGTGCCAGCTCGCGGCATCGGTGATCCAGCCACCCAGCGTCGGCCCCAGCACAGGCCCGACCACGATCACGATCGCAAAGGCGGCAAACGCCATCCCGCGCTGGTGCGGCGGGAAGGTATCGGCGAGAATTGACTGCTCGACCGGCGCGAGTCCGCCGCCGCCGATCCCCTGCAGAATGCGCGCAACGATTAGCGTTTCGAGATTGGGGGCAATGCCGCACAGGAAGGATGCGGCGGTAAACAGCGCGATCGACAGCAGGAAATAGCGCTTGCGCCCGATCGCGTCGGACAACCAACCGCTGATCGGGATGATCACGGCGTTGGCGACGAGGTAGCTGGTCAGCACCCAGGTCGCCTGATCGGTCGTCACCGACAAGCCACCCGCAATATTGTTGAGCGAGACATTGGCCACCGATGTGTCGAGCACTTCCATGAAGGTCGGCAGGCTGATGATCGCGACGATCAGCCAGGGATTGACGCGCCCCGCCGCTGACCGGTCGGCGTTCCAAATTTCGGGCGCGGGGGCGGCGCTGGCCATCGCTCAGCGGACCTTGACCGTCGGGATCACCGACATGCCTGGGCCGATCGGGTAGCGGCGCGGATCGGGGCCGTTCTTGACGTCGAACTCGATCCGCACCGGCACGCGCTGGACGACCTTCACGAAATTGCCGGTCGCGTTCTGCGCGGGCAGCAGCGAGAAAGCCTGCCCTGCCCCGCGCTGGATCGAATCGACGCGCCCGCGAAACTTCACATCGGGAAACGCATCGATCCGCAGATCGACCGGCTGGCCGTGGCGCATCAGCTTGAGCTGGGTTTCTTTGAAATTTGCCGTCACCCAGATGCGATCGGGGACAATCGACATCAGCGGCGTGCCCGGCGCGACATAGGAGCCGATGTTGACCGACCGGTTGACCACTTGCCCCGATACCGGCGCGGTCAGGCGGTAATCGCCCACATTGATGCTCGCCTGCTGCACCACCGCGCGCCGTGCGTCAGCGGCGGCTTGCGCAGCGGTGATCTGGCGCCGCGAGACACGGATATTGGCGTCGGCATTGGCGATCTGCGTGCGGGCGGCGGCGGCTTCAGCGGCGGCCTGCCGTGCCTGCGCGCGCGCGGCGTCGAGCTGTTGCCCCGCAACCGCCGAGGGATCGAGCTTGAGCAATTGTTCGTAGCGCGCCAGATCCTGCGACGCCTTGTCCGCTACCGCGAGCGGCGCGCGCGCCTGCGCGATCGCCTGCGCGCGCTGCGCCTCGGCCGCCGTGACTTGCGCGCGCGCGGTTTCGATCTGCGCCTCAGCCTGCGCGACGCCCGCCTGCGCCTCGGCAAGCTGCGCCTGTGGGTTTTGCGCCTTGATCACCCCGAGCAGCGCCCCCGCTTCGACATGGCGATTATCGACATCGGCGACCTGCAACAGCGTTCCCGCGACCGTCGGCGCGATGCGGACGATGTGGGCGTCGACAAAGGCATCGTCGGTCGATTCATACTGGCGCGCGTCGAGCCAATAGAGCGTACCACCGCCGATCAGCGTGCCGCCGACGACGAGCAGGATCACCCAGAACAGCGGGCGCCGGAACAACGACGGCTTGGCGTCGGCCACGGGCTCGTCGGACTTCAGCCCGCCCTGCGGCATGCTCACATCGATCATCGGGGTTCCTGTCGTGTCGCAATGAGGGAATCGAGAATGGCGTCGACATTGGCGGCGACGCGCGCCTTCAGCGCATCGACCAGCACCACATCGACCGCGTCGGCACGCAGCAAGCGCAGGCACGACGCCCGCGACGCGCGCAGCACAATCACTTGACCGATCAGCGTCACCGTCAACAGGCGCGCGCGGGCCTCATCATGGTCGCCGCTGGCAATGCACACCAGCCGGACGAGCGTTTCGAGCATCTGGCCCATCATCCCGCCATAGATGCGGTCGAACGCCTCGGTCGGGTGCATTTGTTCGCGGATAATGAACAGCGATTTGGACTCGCTGTCGGGTTGCATCAACTTGTCGGCAAATCGGCCCATGATCGTGTGAATCACCGCGCGCGCACTGGCGGCGTCCCCACCGGCCAACATTGCCGATTGTTCGAGCGCGGGCCCCATATCCTCACCGAGCTGCGCCGCGATATGATCGGCGGCGGCGAGATACAGCCCTTCCTTGCCGCCATAATGATAGGTGATGGCCGACATCGCCGTCCCCGCCGCTGCCGCGATGCTGCGCGTGCTCGCGCCTTCGAGGCCCTTCAGCCCGAATTCGCGGATCGCCATGTCGAGGAGCCGGTCGTGAGCCAAGCGCGCGAGTCATCCTGCCGGGTTGCGGTATCGGCGACCGATTTAGTTCGTTCGAACGAACTAGCAATCGAAAAAGTCGCTTATTGGCAAAAATCCGATTTGCGCCCCGGCTCGTTGTCCGTATCGCCCACGGCTATGCGACTACCCCGCCGCCCATCCGGACAGCTAGGCGAGCCCGCACGGGCAGCTAATCGCGATGCTGGTCAGGCGGGCACGACTTCCCCTGCGCGCACGGGTTCGGCGCGCCGCACCGGATTGGAAAATTCCATCTCGTCATCGACCGAACCGAAGCGCAGCGCCGTCAAGTCCTTCAGATAATTCTGGTGCACCTGCCACGGCTGCTTGTTGCCCTGTTTGGGGAAGCGCTCCATCGCCCGCGTGACATAGCCCGAAGTGAAATCAAGGAAGGGCGCGGGCTGCAAATCGCCTTCGATGCGCGGCGTCACCTGGCGCATCCCGCGCTTTTTCATCGTGTTGAGCAGGCGGCAGACATAGCTGCACGTCAGATCGGCCTTCAGCGTCCAGCTCGCATTGGTATAGCCGAAGGAGGACGCCAGATTGGGCATGTCGCTATACATCATGCCCTTGTAATTATAGGTGTTTGCCAGATCGCGCGCTTCGCCATCGACGGTGAAGGCGACATCGCTCAGCAATTGCAGCTCCAGCCCGGTCGCGGTCACGACGATATCGGCATCGAGCCGCTTGCCCGAATTGAGCACAATGCCGCCGGCATCGAAATGCGCAATCGTGTCGGTCGCGACCGAGGCCGTGCCCGACTTGATCGCCCCGAACAGATCGGCGTCGGGCACCAGGCACAGCCGCTGGTCCCACACATTGTAGCGCGGGGTGAAATGCTCAGCGATCGTCTCGGCCGGCAGATGCTCGCTCAGCATCTCGAGCACGCGTTCCTTCGCCTGCGCCGGATGCTTGCGCGCCGCATTGTAGAAATACATGCCGAACAACACGTTGCGCCACCGCACCAGCGCATAGGCGAGCTTGGTCGGCAGAAATTTGCGCAGGCGGTTGGCAACCGCATCTTCGGACGGGCGCGATACGACATAGGTCGGCGACCGCTGAAGCATCGTCACATGCGCTGCCGTCTTCGCCATTTCGGGCACGATCGTCACGGCGGTCGCGCCCGAGCCGATCACCACGACCTTCTTGCCGGCATAGTCGAGCTGCTCGGGCCAGAATTGCGGGTGGATGATCTGCCCCGCGAAATTGCCCTCACCCGTGAACTCGGGCCGGTGCCCCTTGGCATAGTTATAATAGCCCGAGCACATGAAGAGGAAATTGCAGCTATACTGCACCTCGCGCCCCTCGGTGACGGCCGTCACCGTCCAGCGCGCCTCTTCGGTCGACCAGCTTGCCGCCTTGACGTGGTGGTTGAAGCGGATGTGCTTGTCGATGCCATATTTGGCCGCCGTGCGCTTGACGTAATTGAGGATGTTCGGCCCGTCGGCAATCGCCTTCGCCTCGGTCCAGGGCTCGAAAATATAGCCGAGCGTATACATGTCCGAATCGGATCGAATCCCGGGATAGCGGAACAAATCCCATGTCCCGCCCATATCGGCACGCCCTTCGAGGATCATGTAGCTGCGGTCGGGCGACTTGTCCTGCAGGTGAAAGCCCGCGCCGATCCCGGAGATCCCGGCTCCCACCACGATGACGTCGACATGATCCATTTGGGCATCTCCTATGCCCATACCTGATATTCGATTTTTTGGAGGCGCGCAAAGGCCCAGCGCGATTGCCGATGGAGCGGTTCATTGAGTTTGGCACTGGGCGCGGTTTCCCAAATTTGCCGCAATCCTGCCAAAACCGGCGTAAATCCGGCGTTTCTGGCGTCTCCAGTGCCAATCTATAGCGCCGATTGGTTTCCCAATCGGAAGTCCTAGATTTCTGCGGTCTTCGCGCCTGGAGCGCCTAGATTGGGAAACCTAGGATCGGCCAATTGCGAAACCTGCACGAGCATCAAAAGCGCCTTGGTCTTGTCCATCACCCAACCGTAGTCAAACTCACTGCCGCGACGCGCAACGCAATGAGCCACGAACAATGCCAGTGCGGCGATGCCTCCGAAAAAGTTAGCACACATCGGAAGCTGATCCGGCTCGCCCGATGCAAATGGCCGAAAGCTCGTTTCACGCAATATCTCCAGCGCCGGACGCAGCCCCCATGCCTCACGGGGAAGGCCTCGCCGCTGAAGCATGACAATCTGACTTAGGAATTCAGAGCTGGAGAACCACGCTTGCGCCTCTTGCGACAGGCGCCCCCGCGCCTTCCAGCTCGAAAGGGTGGCATGACTCACCCCCATAAAGCGCGCCAAGTTCGCCTCCGTAGCGTCGATCGCGAAGGCGGCGGCGGGGATAAACTGCCCGACCTCGCCCGCATCCCTCGGCAGCAGTTCTGCGAAGCATGTTGACAAATTGTTTGCACTCATCGCATAGATGCCGTGAGATTTTGGAGGCTCTGACATTGGGGCAGCATCGCTTAGTTCAAACCGATCTTCAACTCGCGCGGGCGGGGTTCATCTCGCGCGGGACCACTTTGACGGCGTATTGCCGCGAAAATCAAATTGATGTCGCATGGGCTTGGCGCGCATTGCAGCATCGTTCGAACGGCCCGAAGGCCGTCGCTTTGCGGAATCGCATTCTTCGGGAAGTCGCCGCGTGAGCGACCGAGGGCAAGTCTGGCTTACTGCCGACGATGTTGCCCAATTGGCGGTTGTGACGCCCCAAGCCGCGCGCAAAGCTCTGCGGCAGGGCGCGTGGCGCGGAGCGCAGTTGCTCACCCGGCCAGTTCCGACGCGCGGCGGGCGCTCCGGCGTCCGTTACGAGGTCGCGCTTTCGAGCCTTCCCGCCGAGCTTCGAGAGCGGTTTAGCGGCCCCTTAGCGCTCATTGAAGCGCCCCTTAATCCGCCCGCCCCGCGCGCCAGTTCGCAGCTTGACCGGCAAGATTATCAGTGGCGCGTGATCGAAGACGCGGTTGCCTATCCCGCCCGATCGAAAGAACGCCGTGCCGAAGTCGAGCGAGCGGCGGCGAAGTGGGGTGAACCCGTCCGCACGATCTATCGATGGATTGCCGCTCTAGAGGACGCTGGCGGCGATATCGCGGCCCTTGGGCACAAGCGCCCGTCCAATGCTGGGCAGCGCCGCGTGCATGTGTCGCGGCCCTTCGATACCGCCTATATCGCGGCGGGCTATCCCGTCGCCAAGCTTGCCGAGCTGGGCGAGCATGTCGCGCATTTGATCAAACGCGGTTGGGCGTCGCCCGCGCAGCGGGCAGGCTGGAAAGCGGTTCGCCGCGAAGTGCTCACGACCTTGCGCCGTGATCTTGCCGAGCGCGGCATCACCCTTCCGGCCAAGGCGCTCCACCTTTCACAGCGGCGCATCGCCGACGCGCAGCACTATCGAATCGTCGATATCCGCGCGCACGATCGCAAGCGCTATGACGACATGAAGCCGCGCATCCGGCGCAACAATGCGTTGCTCCAGCCGATGCAGCAAATCGTCATGGACGTGAAGGCGCTCGATTGCACCGTCCAGTGTCCGGACGGCTCGACAACATGGCCGAAAATGATCGGCTTCATGGACACCGGTACGCATCGGCTGTTCCGGTCTTTCGTATTTCTCGCACGCGGCGAAGGCGTGCGGCAAGAGCATGTCGCAGAGGTCTTTATCGCGATGGTGATGCATCCCGAATGGGGTTTCCCGCAGCAGCTCTACCGCGACAACGGCAAAGAATTCTATGTGCTCGATATGGTGCGCGAAGCACTGGCGCTGATCAACGAACCCGGCGCGCGCACGATCATCAATGCCAAGCCCTATTCTGGCGCCTCAAAGCCGGTCGAAAGCAAGTTCGCGGTGCTCGACCGCCATGTCTTTTCGCAGATGGACGGCTGGGCAGGTAGCAACCGGCTCAACAAGAAAACACAGACAGTCGGCAAGCCACCAAAGCCCCATTTCGGGTCGTTCGAAGAGTTCGTCCAGGAAGCCAACGAGCGCATTGAAGTGTTCGAGCACGAGCCGATCGGCAGCGGGCCGTTCGAAGGGATGTCACCGCAACAGTGCTTTGCCGAGCATGTCGCGCGCGGCTGGCGCCCTGTCTCGGTCGATCCACTCGCGCTTGATCAGGCTTTTTCGAAGCATGATGCCCGGCGCGTCGATCGCGGCACGGTGAGGATCGGCGATCAGCGCTATCGTCACCCTGATTTGCCCAATGGCCGTACGGTTACCGTTGCCCTGCCTTGGCGGCGCGGCGCCATGCCGCTCGTGCAAATCCCGGAGCTGGGCTGGGCAATGCTCCAGCCGGAGATGCTCTACCTCCCCGGTGAAATCGAAGGCGCGATTGAGGCCGGACGGGCGCAGCAGCGTAGCGACCGGGCAACGCGCCAACTTGGCCATGAAGCGCCTCCGCTCGACTTGAAGGCCAATCATCGCGATCGCGTAGCTGCCTTGCCCACGCGCGCGGCCCCGGCGCCATTGATGGACGTGATGGCATCGCAGCAAGCACAGGAAATGGCCGACGCGCGCGCGCAAGGCGAAGCACAAATTGCTCGCCTGCCAAGCGAGGCCGATCGGCGCCGCGCCGCACGACGCCGCGAAACCGAAGATCTGGAGAGGTACATTGCGAACAAGCAGCGCTGACGTGCTCGCCTTCCCCGCGCTGGGATCAACGGCGGCAAAGGTCGATCGGCCCTATGTCGAAACCTCGGTCGCGCGCGACCTGCAATCGCGCATGATGATCACGCACGAAGAACGCGGGATCATGCTGGCGCGCGGCCCTTGGGGCATCGGCAAAACGACTGCGATCGACGCATTCGCCGCCGAGCAACCCTATGGCGTCGTGGTCGTGAAGGTGGAGGCCGGACCAAAGGGAGGCGCATCTCCCAACACCATTTTGCACCTCGCGTTGGAAGCCATGATCCGCGTCGCCGGATACACCGACCGCGCCCTGCCGAAATACTCCGCGTGGGTGGCGCGGCGCCAGCTCTGTCAGTTGATGGAGGACTATCGGCAACGCACGTGGGACGCGTCCGACGAACCGCTCTTCACCTTCATTTTCGATGAAGCGCAGTATCTGTCGCGCGAAGCGATCGAAATGCTGCGGTTCTGGAATGATACCGACCGCACGACCACGCCCTTCCCGGTCGGGCTGATTTTCATCGGTAACAACGAATTCGCGCTTCAGGATGATGGCAGCGGGCAAAGCGTCATTTCGGGCGCGGTCGGCAGTCGGGCGCTGTTCACCGATTCACTCGACTATGCCGATGTCAGCAACGACGACCTGGCGCTGTTCGCCCGCTCGCGCGGCATGGCCGACGCCGAAGCGGTCAAGGCCTTCGTCGGCTATTTCAGCGGCCCGCGCATTCGCCGCGATCTGCGCAGCGTCGAACGGATGATTGCCACGTGCAAGCGCCGCGCGAATGACCAGCCAATCACCGCGCAAATCGTGCGCAGTGTCCTCAATCCGTAGCTCAATCAAGGAGAGTAAAAATGACTCACAATACACTAACAGGAATTTACCAGGATGCCTTTCACATTTATGACGGGCCATCAGGCGATGAAGTTTCCATCGACGATGCTTTGTCCGTCAATTTTACTCTGCGCGTTCGCCTTGAAGAGTTGGCAGCATTGGCGAAAACGAGCGTCGATCTTGCTCTCGAGGATGGCGATGCGGGCCAGATCGCGGCGATCGGGCGAGGGATGATCGCAGTGCTATACGCGGCATTGGACACCAACGACCGCTTAGACTCGTACATCACGGCAATTAAGGGCAAGCTGAACTCGGGCCACCCTGCGCGCGGCGATGACGGAAGGACGGCCATCCCGAGAAGCCAGATCGATCGCGCCGTCGAATTCGCCGCCAAGTGCGGCTCATTTGAACAGCGCCAAGCAAACTGATACCCCTCCCGTGTCGACTGCGTTTCGGACGTCCAGCCTGAGGCTCGCAACATCAGGCCGTCGACACCCTTTTCCAGCCCCGTCCAACAACCCCGATTTAAGGCCCGTACAGGGCCTTCGCCGCGCCAGCGGCCCCCAACTACCCGCCGCGCCCTCGCCTAGCCCCTTTGTGGGGTCTTTGCGGCCTTAATCGGCAGACGATCGGCTAGCGTCGGCTTGCATCGCCAAGGAACACCTTGGGAACCCGTCTTTCCCTGAAATATTTCAGTTTAAGCAAAGCGCCCGATCGTGAGAAAATCCCTTCGTCACTTAACAGGTGAGATGGAGGGAATGGCAAGTGTTGCCAATTCGAAGCAAAAGACCGGTAAGCCTTGTCTGCTCAAGGCGAGCTATCGACTGTTCGGGAGCGCCGCGCGCGACCTGCTCTGGCAGGAATTTGGCGGGCGGCAGCTTTACATTCCGAAGTCGCCGCCGCCTGATCATCCGATCAATCTCGCCATCGGCGCCGATCGTGCCGCTGTGCTCGCAAAAGAGCTTGGCGGCGTCACGGTCTATGTCCCGCGCCAACCGCACCGCAGCCGCCACTGGCGGCGTGAGGTTGTTCGGCGCCTCACGATCGACCGCCAGCCGCTCGATGAAATCGCCAAGGCTGCCGATTGCAACACGCGCACCGTCTATCGGCTGCGCGCCCTACTTCGCCAGGAAGGGAAGCTCCCTCCAGGCTGACACCACTGGAGGAATTCAATGATCATCAACGCGCAAAGCCTGGATACAATGTTCACCGGCTACAACGCCCGCTTCAAAATGGGCCTCGGAGCCGCGCCGAGCCATTGGCGCAAAATCGCGATGGAAATTCCGTCTTCGACTTCCGAAGAAACCTATGCCTGGATCGGTCAGTTTCCGCAGATGCGCGAATGGCTCGGCTCCCGCGTCATCAACAATGTTGCGGCGAACGGCTTCACGATTAAGAACCGGAAGTTCGAACAGACGATCGCTGTCGAGCGTGACAAGATCGCGGATGACCAGTTCATGGTCTATGCGGCGATGTTCGAGCATTTGGGGTTCAATGTTTCGGAGCATCCCGATCGTCTTGTCTTCGATTTGATCGCCAACGGGTTCACCGGTCTTTGCGAAGACGGGCAATATTTCTTCGACACCGATCATCCGGTGATCGGCGCCGACGGCAACACCCGAAGCCAAGCGAACATGATCGCTGGCAGTGGTCCGGCTTGGTATTTGCTCGACACGACCCGGCCCGCGAAGCCCATCATTTACCAGACGCGCGAACCCTATGCGCTCCAGTCGGTCGACAAAGACAGCAACGAGCACGTCTTCCTTCGCGATGAATATCTCTACGGCGTGCGCGGTCGGTCCAATGCCGGTTACGGCTTCTGGCAGACGGCCTTTGCGTCCAAGGCCGCGCTCACGCCCGCCAATTACGAGGCCGCGCGCAAGGCCATGACGAGCATGCGCGGCGATTTTGGCCGCCCGCTTGGCATTGTGCCCAACATCCTGCTGGTGCCGACCGAGCTGGAAGGCGACGGGCGCCGGATCATCAACAACCAAAACGACGCTACCGGCGCCAGCAACCCTTGGGTCAACTCGGCCGAGCTGATCATCACCCCTTGGCTTGCCGCCGCTTAACAATGGAGACTGCCATGCAAACCGTGACTTATCGGCTCAATCGACCGATCAAAACGACCGTTCGCCACGGCGCTTTCGAGTATGACAATGTGCTCGACGAAATCGCCTTCGAACCATTCCCGGACGGCGAAGCCGAGCCGAACTTGACGCTCGTGATCAACTGCGCGCGCGCGATGACCGGCCCCGATGGACGAACGGCGGCGGTTGAAGACCTACTCAAGCTTCGCGTGACCGAGGGCGTGAAGAAGGCGGCTTCGGCGGCGTTCCAACTGCCAGCGGATGCCACGCGATGAGCGGCGCGCGGGCCTATACCCTCAAGCGTCCGATCACCGTCACCGATATTGAGAATGGCGGCGAACGGCACATTGTCAGCGTGACCTTGCGCGAGCCGATCGGCGAAGACTTGCTCTTGATGGACAAGTTTCCCGACAAGCCGATGCGGCTCACTCTGGAGATGATCGCGCGCCTATCCGGCCTCGATTACTACATGGTCTGCAAGATTCACGCGGACGATATCGGCCCTTTGGGCGATTTGGCCATGCCGAGCTTGGGCGATGGCCAATCAACTGGCGACAATGCCTAGCGCAGCTCGCCCTGCGGTTCGGATGGCCACCGTCCGAGCTGATGCGGCTTCCCTGGACCGAGGTTGATGCTTGGCTTGGTGAAGTCGAGCGCCTTGCCGAATAAGGACGGTATGATGTCGATTGTCAGCGAGCTTGTCGAAGTGCTGGGCAGTCAGTCGACCGAGGCGCTGCGCGCCAAGTTCGGCGGGCAGGAGCTTTACGTGCCCCGGAGCATGCCGAGCGATCATCGCTTGGTTGATGAGCTGGGCAGCGAAGCCGCGAACCTGCTGGCGCAGTTTTACGGGGGCATCAGCATTTCAATCCCGAAAGGCAATCCCCGCCGACAGCGCGCGATCAAGCTGCTAGCCGAGGTAAAGGCGGGACGGCTTTCGTTGAATGAGGTCGCTTCGGAGACGGGCTACACCGTAAGGCACCTTTACGCCTTGCGTGCCAAGTCATGAAGCTGTCGCTTGTCCTCCAGGCGGTCGACCGGTGGAGCGGGCCGACCAAGCGCGTCCAGGCGAGCACGCGCCAGCTCACCGCTTCAATGGCGCCGCTTGCCAGCGCAGCCCAACGGGCGAGCGCGCGGCTCAATCGATTTGCGAGCGAAAACGGCCATGCGGAGCGCGCGGCGTTCCGATTCGGTCGATCAATCCGACGCGTTGCGGAACGCGATTTTGACCGTTTTCGGGCGGGCGCCAGCGGCGCCGGTGGCGCGCTGCGAAGCTTTATGTCGACGCTCGGTAAAGGCGCCATGTTCGGCGCCGGCGGCCTCGCTCTGGCAGGCGCGGGCGCGGTAGGGTTTGGGATCGGCTCGTTCGTTTCCGGCGTGCTTAGCCAAGCTGCCAAGTTCGAACAGTTCCGCGTCGCGCTGGAGGGGACCGAGGGTTCGGCGGAGAAGGCGCAAAAGGCGCTTTCATGGGTTCAGGACTTCGCGAAGCGCACGCCCTATCAGATTGGCGACGTGATGGAGGCGTTCGTCACGGCCCGCAACTATGGCATCGACCCTTTCACGGGCGCCATGCAGACATTGGGCGATGCTGCCAGCGCGATGAACAAGTCGCTCGGCGATGCCGTAGAAGCCTTGGCGGATGCCCGCACGGGCGAATTCGAACGGCTCAAAGGATTTGGCATCACGGCGTCGGTGCGCGGGGCTGCGGTCACTTTCAGCTATGTCGATAAGGCGGGCAAAGACGCCTCTAAATCGGTCGGAAAGAGCGCGCTCAAAATCGATCGCGCCGTTCGCGATATCCTGGACATCAAGTTCGGCGGCGGGATGGAGCGGCAAGCCCTCACGCTCATTGGTATCTGGAACAACTTGCAGGATGTGGTCACCAACTTTCAGCTATCGGTCGCCAGCAAGGGGTTCTTCGAACGGGTGAAGAACAGCCTCGACCGGGTGCTAAAATGGACCGACAAGCTGGCGGGTGACGGCACGTTCGACCTATGGGCGACGCGCATCTCTGACCAGCTCACAGCCCTATGGGACGCGAGCGAGCGGTTCATTCGAGATACCGATTGGCAGGCCGTCGCGACGGGCATGGGGGCAATCGTCTCGGTCATCACCCAAATCGTGAAGGGCATCGGCAACGCAAGCGTCGCCTGGACTATTTTCAGCAACTCGGTCGCTCGGCAATCGGCTGAAGCGACCTTGAAGCGCGGGCCTTCGGTGTGGGAAAACATGTTCGGCGGCTATGCCGATCGCGCCAAGGCTGCCAATCAAACCCTTGCCGATCTGGAGGCGCGGCGCGTTGGCGCGGGCAGGCCGCAAGTGCGGCGATTGCCAGGCGGCGGTGTGATCTGGCCGGAAGGCGCAACGCGGCGCGAGCTGCGCGGCAACCGACCAAGCGGCGACACCAATTCGCGCGGCGCGCGAATTGGCCAGCCTCCAGCGCCGAAGCGCGAAAAGGCCTCGCTCGAGATCATCTTGAAGGGCGATGGCTCAAAACAGGCTTCGGTTGGCCGTATCAGTGCGCCCGACGATACCCGGATCACGGTGACGCGCGGGCGAGCGATGGGGCGGGCGGCATGAATAGGAATAGCTCTGGCGATTCGTTTTCCTCATTGCCAGGGCTTTGGGCGAGCGCGTTGGTGCGGCGCGTTTGGGTGCATGCGGGTTCGGGTTCTTTGCCACATGCACTTATCGTCCAGGCGGGCCGGATTTGATGATGTCCGGCCCGCCATTTTCTCATAAGACCGTCTCACCGTCGTCAGCGGTTCGGCTGGGCTTAGGCATCGGCGTTGCCGACGATCCGCTCCGTTCGGCGGTGTCCAATCTCAATGTCCCTTCTAACCACCCTTACCACCCTCTTGTTGTGGCGGCAGCTTCGGCTGTGTCAGAGCGGCTTTGGCGGGACGATCCTGAGGGAAGGCGGATTTCGCCGTCACCAACGCTGATCGCTTGTGCGATGGCGCGTGACGAAGGCGGACCTAACGAGTCGTTTGCGACGGGCACCGAATTGCCGTCACATGTGGAGGGACCGAGCAAAGGCCGGTAGCGGTGCCGATCCCGGATATCCCGGATTATCTAACGATATCCCGCCAATGCCATTCTCTACTGCTAGTGCCAATCTCTATGAATCTATCTACCGACCGGCCGTCAGTCGCTGCTCTTGCCCCGCCGGGTGAATGTCTGCGTAAATTCGACCTTGGGCTGGCCGCTGCCGCTGTCGGGCGTCGATATCATCGTCACCGTCGCCGCATTGTCGGTCAGCGTCAGATGGGCAAAACCCCAGATCATCCCGCGCACATAGAGCGGGCGATATTGCGGATAAATGCGCTGCTGATGCGCCATGAAGGCGGTGTTGAGCGGGCGCTGCTTGGCGGCGGCGCCGGAAACGATATTGGGCAGCGGCGAAAGCCCTGCCCCCGGCACCGCCGTCGCGCAACTGTCGGTCGCCACTTCGAGCGTGTGCTCATGCCCCGCCAGATAAAGATCGGCATAGCGGCACAAGGTTGGCAGCAGCACCGCACGCAACGTCCGCGCCTGTTCGAACTTGCCGCCCGATGACGACCAGAAGGGATGGTGCCCGATCACGATCTTCCAGCGCGCTTTCGATGCCTTTAGTCGCCGTTCGAGATTGGCGACCAGCACGCGTTCGGCGTCAGTTGCGGGGACGGCCCAGGGTTCGGAAGCGTCAAGCTTGGTCGTCGCGACTTCGCTGCCGTCATCGGCCAATTTGCCGTCGAGGACCTTTTCGCCCGCGAGCAGGACATGCGTGTCGATCGCAAACACTTCGACCATGCCCTTGGCCGATGGCGGCTGCACCGCATAGGCGAGCCCGTCCATGTAGAAGGGCCGCGTCGTGCTGAGATAGCGCACTTGCGACAGCGCAGCCGCGCGCGAGGTGTGCCAGTCGTGGTTCCCGAGCGTCGCATAAATGCGGAAGTCACGGTCGCCCCAGCCGAACGCGCCATAGGGCGTTGCGAACAAATCCTCGAAGCGTTTCGCATCGTCGCGACCATCAGCGCCCAAGGTCGCGCCATCGGGGTAGATATTGTCGCCGAGCATCACGCCGAACTGGCAGCGGGCAACGCTGCGGCAATAGTCCGTCATTGCCTTGGCCACGGGCATCAACCCGCTGGCGGCGACAAAACCGCCGTTCGAGGGATGCGCGATCATCGGCGGCGGGGTGAATTCGGCGATTGGCCGCTTGTCCTTGATCCAGCTCGCGCGCGCCTTGGCAATGAACTGCTCGCGGGTGAGCGCGAGGGTCAGGTCTTCGGGATCGAGATAATCGAGGCTGTAGCCCGAGTCACCAAAGGCCAGAAACGATACCGATCGCGACGGCGCCGATGGGGGCGATGCCCTGCGCTCAACGGGCGCGCAGCCCGCCAGCATTAGCGCGAGTCCGCCGCTCGCGATGTGGCGAACTTTCATGAAATGCTCCCGCAGAACGCGCCGGTGTTGTCGTGCGCGACATCATCGCCGCGCAAGGCGAAGTGGGTGACGGCTGTTACCGTCACCCACCCTCCCCTGATCAGAAGGTAACGCGGAAGCCGCCCGAATAGCGGCGACCGAACCGCTCCCACTCGATCGTCTGGATGTCGCTGCGCGGGCTCGGCACACCCGTCGCCGTCAGCAGATTGCCGGGTTCCGAATAGCGCCGACCCGGCTGGTTGAGCAGGTTCTGCACGTCGAAATAGACTTCGAAATTCTTCGTGATCGCATAGCGAACCGAAACGTCCATTTCTTCGTCGGCGGCCCAATAGGTATCGCCGGCGTCGGTCAGGTCATTGGCGATCGAATCGAGATAGTCGCTGCGCCACTGATATTGGACGTTCAGCGACAGACCGTATTTTTCGTAATAGCCGCCGAGGTTGTAGATCAGGTCCGACGTGCCGGGCAGCCGCACCCGGCGCTGCGGCACGTTGGTGATGACTTGGCCATTGACGAGCGACGTGACCGCAGGCTTGGTGACCTGGCTGTCGTTGAGCGTGACGTTGCTGCTGATGCCGAAGCCGCCCATCCAGTCCGGCAGGCCGAGATCACGCGTCCACGGATCGAGCTGGAGCTGCGCGGTCGCTTCCATGCCGAACAAGCGCCCCGAACCGCCATTGGTGATGCCGGTGAAGAAATAGCCCGAACGATTGACGCCGTTGATGTTGAGCGCGTCGGACCCGAACGTCCGGCGCTCGGTATAGAGCACATCTTCGACCTGCTTGAAGAAGAAGCCGACACTCAGATAGCCTTGCGGCTTCAGATACCATTCGAAATAGCCGTCGACGCCATAAGCGCGCTCGGGCTTGACGGCAGGGTTGCCCCCCGAAATCGCTTCATTGGTGTCGTTGACGACAACATTTGGCCGCAGCTGGTCATAATCGGCCCGCGCCGCGCCCGAGTTGAACGACAGGCGCAGCTTCTTGGTGCTGTCGATGTTCCAGTTGACGTGCAGGCTGGGGAAGAACAGCGTCTGGCTCGATTGGGCCGTCAGCGGTGCGGTCGTCGTCACGCCCGCCGTCGTGATGCTGCCAACCGCACTGCCGCGGTTCGCCAGATTCTCAACGCGGACACCGCCGACGATCGAGCCCCAATCATATTTCAGCGTGCCCATCGCAAAGCCCGCGAGAACCGCTTCACGGACGTTGTAATTGTTGGCGGTGTTGGGGGTGAAAGCAAAGTTCGCCCGCGCCGCCGCACTAACCGCCCGCATCTGGTTGGTGTCGAAATAGCGGAACGTGTAGCCGAGCGGGATTTGGCCCTGGAATGCCGTGTTCAACGAGAACTGGTTATAATCCTGCGGCAGGCCGACCGTGTTGAACTGGGCAGCCGTATTGAGCAGGATCTGGCGTTCGTTGGCAATCTTGGTGCGCTGGTCGAACTGGAACCCGACCTTGAACGTCGCGTCGGCGCCCAGGAATTGCGTTTCACGGGTCAACACGAACTTGGCGGTATAGGCCTCGGTCGTGTCGACCGCGTCGAGCACCGTCAGCGACGAAGGCGTCTTGGCAAAGCTATCGATCGCCGTCACCTGTGCCCCGGCCTGGAAGCGCGTCGGCGTGGCCAACTGGATCGTGTTGAAGAGCGCGAGATTGCCCAGATTGCGGTTGCTGAAGTCATAGGCAATGGTCGGACGCAGGGTACGCGTGCCCGGGCTGTCGTACGATGCTTCGCCAACCACCGACCGGTCGTCCTTCGACCGGGTGAAATTGCCGAGCCACATGAACTGCCAGCCATCGGCGAAGTTATGCGTGCCGGTCAGCGTGTTGGTGAAGATCGACTGGCGGAAGGCGCGCAGCGTTGCGCGCTGGCGAATGTCGACACCATAAACCGTGCCCCGCTGTGGTGTGTTGCCGACGCAGACATCGGCATAGCCGCTCGTCGTCGGTGTCGGGTTGACGGTACGCGCGCAATCGGCGGTGTTGGGCACCAGATCGCCCTGACGGTCGTCAAGGTCGAAGCGATAATTGTCGCGCGCTTCATCGTCGGTGAAGATCGTGAACAGCGACCGCGCCGAGATGGTGTTATCGGCGTCGGGCTTCCAGTCGAGACGGATCGACGACGACCAGTTGCGGCGGGTGAGGCGATAGAGCTTGTTTTCGGTTTCATGCGCCCAGAAGCGTGTTTGATTGCCCGGGCGGGTATCCTGCGCGACGCGTTCGTAATCGGTTTCGAAATTGTCGGTGATCTGGGCACGATCAAAATAGCTGCCCGAGACGAGGATACCAAGCTCGCCGCCGCCCAGCTGGAACCGGTCGGAGATCACCAGCGACGCTTCATATTGCGGACGGCTGCCATATTCGGCGATGCCGTAGCCCGCCTTGCCGGCAAGCTTGAATCCCGAATAGTCGAACGCCGAGCGCGTGATGACGTTGACATTGCCCGCGACCGTTTCGCCCGGCATGTCCGGCGTCACTGCCTTGGAAACGATGATCTGCGCGGCGATCGCCGACGGGATCGAATCGAAGCGCGCGTCGCGGCCTTCGGGGCTGACGACGTTGATCCCGTCAAACGACAGCGTCGTCCAGTAGTTGGGCGCACCGCGCAAGCTGATGTAGCGGGCCTGGCCCTGGTCGCGCTCGATCGCGACACCGGGCAAGCGGCTGACCGCCTGGGCAATGTTCTGATCGGGCAAACGACCGACGCCGTCCGCCGAAACCACGCTGACGAGCGAATCCGATTCGCGCTGCGTGCGGAGTGCTGCGGCGAGCGATTCCTTGATCGGGCGCGATCCCGTGACGACGACTTCTTCGTCGGCGGGCGCTGGTTCAGGCGCTGGTGTCGGCGCGACTTGGGCGTGCGCCGAAGTGGCCATCAACGCGGCGAGGCAAATGCCACCCGTCAACGCGATCCTGCCCGCCGCGCGCGCGCGGCGGTTGTTCCAAATGTCAGTCATAAAACCCCCCAATTGCCCGCATCGTTCTGCGGTACCCGGGGGCGCCTAGGGTAGGTTGGTGAAACCTAATTTACACTAATGTGACCAATCGATGAATCATTGCATTACCCCAATCATTCATCGAGGGGCACAAAATGAGCGATTCTGCGGCGCCAGCCTAGCGCGGCCAAAGGCCCAATTGCGCGAACTGCGCGGTCATCGCGTCGAAGCGCACGACATCACCTGAGCCGCGCGCGATCAGCATCGCGCCCTGCAATGCCGCGAAAAGCGCTGCCGCATGATCGTGCTGCGGGGTCGCTGCTGCCCCATCCCCAGAACTGCGCGCGATAACCGCCGCGATCCAGGCCACATTGATCTCGATGAAGCGGTTCACTTCGGCCCGGACTTCAGACGGAATGCCGTCCGTTTCGGCCGACAGCATCGCACACAGGCACAGCTTGCCGTCGCTGGCCAACGTGCCGCGCATCCCCGCGACATAGGCGGCAAGCGCCTGATCCGGCGTGGCCCCCGATCGATCGAGGGCGGCAAGC
This sequence comes from uncultured Stakelama sp., assembly GCA_964449575.1. Taxonomy (GTDB): domain Bacteria; phylum Pseudomonadota; class Alphaproteobacteria; order Sphingomonadales; family Sphingomonadaceae; genus Sphingomonas. The sequence continues at coordinate 5,251 of CAYUYZ010000038.1, read as the reverse complement.
CCAGCAGCCAGCCCGTCAGTGTAGCGCCGCATCACTGCGGCACCGAGGATTCCCTTGCTGGGGAAATGATAATGCACGCTCGCGCTCTTGATGCCGACCGCGGCGGCGATGTCGCGAAAGCTCAGCCCATTATAGCCGACCGCCTGCATCATCCGCTGCGCGGTTTCGAGGATCGTCGAGGCGGTAACCGTTGCAGCCATTGCTTTGCCTAGAAATCTCTACCTATCGTTAGATAGTCGTTGACGTTCGTGATCCAGCGTCGCACAAAATGCCCACCTATCTGTCGATAGGTAGTCACCACAGCAGATGCAACCGACAGGAGAGCCCATGTTTTTTCATGTTATGGTCGGCGCGACCGATCTTGAAGCCTCAAAAGTCTTTTACGACGCGACCTTCGACGCGCTCGGCGTGGCGAGCAAGGGCCAGTTCCGCGCCCAGCCGCGTGCGTATATGTACGGCGAAGCGGCGACCGGCCTGTTCTTCATCACCGACACGCAGGATGGCAATCCCGCGACGCATGCCAATGGCGGCACGATCATGTTCCACGCCAAGTCGCAGGAAGCGGTTGAGGCTTGGTATGCGGCTGGCCTTGCCAATGGCGGCACGTCGGTCGATGCGCCTGCCCCGGCCCCGATCCCCGGCGCAACGGCGGCGCGGCTGCGCGATCCAACGGGCAATAAGCTCGGCGTAATCGTGTTCGCCTAAACCAGACCCAAGCGACAGTCGCGACCCGCGCGACTGTCGCTTGAAGGCCTTCTAACCGAGCGCTTTCACCTGCGCGCGATAAGCGTGCAGCAAAGGCTCGGTATAGCCGCTCGGCTGCGTGACGCCTTCGAACACCAGCGCGCGGGCGGCTTGCAGCGCGATGCTGTCGGGATGCCCCGCCATCGGGCGATAGAGCGGGTCGCCCGCGTTCTGAGCGTCGACCTTGGCCGCCATCCGCTCGAGCGCTGCATCGACATCGGCCTTGGTCGCCACGCCGTGGAGCAGCCAGTTGGCGATGTGCTGCGAGCTGATCCGCAGGGTCGCGCGGTCCTCCATCAGGCCGATATCGTTGATGTCGGGCACTTTCGAGCAACCAATGCCCTGGTCGATCCAGCGCACGACATAGCCCAGAATGCCTTGCGCATTATTGTCGAGTTCGCGCGCGACTGCCTCCGCGGTCCAGTTGCGGCCTCCCGCGAACGGCACCGTCAGCAAGCCGTCGAGCGACGGGATCGCCTCCCCCGCAATTTCCTTCTGCCGCCCGAAGACGTCGACCTTGTGGTAATGCATCGCGTGGAGCGTGGCGGCGGTGGGCGACGGCACCCAGGCGGTGTTGGCGCCCGACATCGGGTGGCCGATCTTCTGGTCCATCATGTCGGCCATCCGATCGGGTGCTGCCCACATGCCTTTGCCGATCTGCGCCTTGCCTGACAGGCCATGCGCGAGGCCGATGCGGACGTTCCGGTCCTCATAGGCCTTGATCCAGGCGCTGGTCTTCATCTCCGCCTTGGGGATCATCGCGCCACCGTGCATCGCGGTGTGCATTTCGTCGCCGGTGCGATCGAGGAAGCCGGTGTTGATGAAGACGATACGGTCCTTCACCGCATGGATGCACGCGGCGAGATTGGCCGACGTGCGGCGCTCCTCGTCCATCACGCCGACCTTCACCGTATGGCGCGCGAGGCCAAGCAGATCCTCGACCGCATCGAACAGGCGATTGGTGAAAGCGGCTTCTTTGGGCCCGTGCATCTTGGGCTTGACGATATAGACGCTGCCGGTGCGGCTGTTGCGGAGCGTGCCGAGGTGTTTGAGGTCGTACAGCGCAATCGTCGACGTCATGATCGCGTCGAGAATGCCCTCAGGCGCTTCGCCGCCGCCGGGGAGCGTGATCGCAGGCGTCGTCATCAGATGCCCGACATTGCGCACGAATAGCAGCGAACGGCCGGGGAGCGTCAGGTCGCCATAGACGCGGTCGGGGTTGAGCTTGCGGGTGAGTTGCTTGCCGCCCTTGTCGAACGTCTCCTCCAGATCGCCCTTCATCAGGCCGAGCCAGTTGGTGTAGGCCGCGACCTTATCCTCGGCATCGACCGCCGCGATCGAGTCTTCGAGGTCGCAAATCGTCGTCAGCGCGGATTCGAGCACCACATCGGATAGGCCATCGGGGTCGGTCGCACCGATATGGTCAGGGTCGAACCGCAGCTCGATGTGCAGCCCGTGATGGCGGAATAGCTTGCTTCGTTCGCCGCGCGCGACAAGCCCGACGTCGTCGCGCCAGCCGGGAATGGCTTGGTCGAGAAACGCTTTCGCGCGCGCGACGACGGCTGCACCGCGTTCCACGTCATAGCCGCCGGGCCGGGCTGGCGGCGCATCAAGCGTATCGGTGCCATAGAGCGCGTCGTACAGGCTCCCCCAGCGCGCATTGGCCGCATTCAGCACAAACCGCGCGTTGAGGATCGGCACGACCAGCTGCGGCCCGGCCATCGTCGCAATCTCGGCATCGACATTTTCGGTGCCGATCGTGAACGGCGCGGGCTCGGGCACCAGATAGCCGATGCTCCGCAGAAACGCCTCATCGACCGGCTCGCCCGCCTGGTAGCGCGCGTCGATCGCCGCCTGCAGCGTCTCGCGCTTGGCGAGCAGCGCGGCATTCTCGGGCGCGAACTTGGCGAAGATGGCGGCGACGCCTGCCCACCAGCCATCGGCAGCAATGCCCAGCCCCGGCAGCACCCGCTCTTCCACAAACTGAGCGAGTTCTTCCGCGACGCCGAGACCGGCGCGATCGACGATGGACATGATTCCTCCTTGGATGGGCAATAACGATCGGCCTGGGGAGGCAGTAGATTTCTTGTTCAACCACTCCCCTGCCCGTTCGTTTCGAGCGCAGTCGAGAAACAGGCCACCAGCGATGCGCAGCGTTTCTCGACGTCGCTCGAAACGAGCGGGTGAAGGGAAATGGGGACGCTCTAAGCCAGCCGCCCGCCTCGCATCAACCCCGTTCGGGCGCGATCGATGCCGCCGCCGCCTCAATCCGCGCAAGCATCGTCGCGAAATCACCCAGCTCGGCCTTGCTGAACCCCTCGAAGATCTGCGCCTCCAGCTCCAGCGCCTTGGGCGCCACGCTGTCGTAGAGCAGCCGCCCGGCCGGCGTCAGCGACAGCAAATGGGAACGCGCATCGCCGGGATTGTCGCGCCGATCGAGCAGTCCGCGATCGACCAGCGCCACCGCCGCGCGGCTCACCGTCACCTTGTCCATCCGCGTCGCCGCGCCCAGCGCCTGCTGCGTCAGCCCGTCGCTTTCGGCAATCACCGCGATCAGGCGCCACTGGGGGATCGTGAGGCCGAACAGCGCCTCATAAGCCGTCGCCACCGCCGCCGACACGCGGTTCGACGCGATCGATAAGCGATAGGGCATGAAATCGTCGAGCTTGAGCGTCGTCATGCGGCAGATGCTGCCACCTCGGCGGGCCGCCTGGCAACTACGGCAATCCCGGCAGCGGCAGCGACGGCAATCCACAAGGCATCGCTGCCGACGAACAGATAAGCGACGGCGCCAGCTACCCCGCCGCTCATCAGCCCGGCCCAGAGCAGCACATGCGGCACCCAGCCCCAGCGATCCTCCCCCGTCAGTGCGGCGGCGACTTGCTGGCCGATCTTCACCAGCCGCCCGGTCATGTAGGTCAGGCCGACGCGGACATCGGTGCCGGTGGCGAAGAAGATATTTTCCACCCCCATCGCGACTGCCATCAGGATCGCCGTCAACCGGTCCTCGCGCATATCGCCCAGCCCTGCAGCGGCGGCGAGCAGCACGACCATCAACACCGGCACCACCGTCCGGTGCCGCCCGCCAGCGGCCCGCCCGACCAGTGAGGCGATGATGACGCCGATGACGAAGCTGCCGATCAGCAACGCCGCAACGCCCGCATTGGCGGACATATCAGCAATATCCACGCCGAGCCGCGTCGAGTTGCCGCTCATGAACGAGACGAAAAACCCGCCCGTGATGAGATATCCGACGGCATCGACATACCCCGCGAGCGCGGAGAGGCCGATGGCGAGCAGGCGTTCGTGGCGGTCGAAGGATTTCATGGGAAGGGTTTTAGGGGGTGCGGGGGCGGATGGGAAATGTCGGATTTGGCGGCATTGGATAATGAGCCGATCGCACCACGGCACCGACGCGTTTGCTCGAGGCGATGCTAGCGAGATCGTTTCAGGCCCGGTATGCTGTTACAACGGGGGAAACGAGATGCGCTCCAACACAGAGATTCGCGATCATGTAATATCAACCGCTGCATCGCTAGCGGTGGGGTTTGTCGGCTATTTTTTAGCCAGACTACTGTCCGAACGTCCAGCTGAGGCAGTTGCGCTCTCCGTCGTCGCGGGGATTATAACTCATTTGATATTTGATCGTATTGCGTATCAAAAAAAAATCGAAACTACACGAAATGAAATAATCGAAACGCTTCGGGTTGGCACCCCATTTGAAGCTGGCTACGATATATTCGATCGAGAACAAGATGCCGTTTCTTATCTAGCAGCGATGTTGCCGACCGCTAAATTAATTTGGAATACGAGAATATCGGATCACTCTTCTGTTTTTGGCATGCGATTCAGAAGTGGTGTTTTTAGCGAGCACGACAATGCTATTTTAGAAGGGATTAAGACGGGCGCAGAATGTCGATTTGTTATTCAAAAACAAAGGCGGAACGAAATCGATCTACTAGTGAATAGTTATAACGCGATCAGCGATAAAAGGGGATCAGGCGGCTTAATAATATACGCTGTCGACTTTGCCTATCAGCCAGTAACTCAGATTCTTATTTTTGAGACGCGCGACGGCAATTGCGAAGCTTTGATTGGATGGGGAATCGGCAAAGAATCAGACTTCCAAGCAAAGGTGCTGCGTTTCAGGGATCGCGCTATCGTAGATTTCTACAAGGGCCTGTTTGAACGCTATACTTTGGGGGCAGATGCAGAGAGAATTTAACAGCTGACTTGTGGCTCCAGCTGCTGATCGAAGTCTGGCGTTAGCGCACGGCATTAGAATATTTATCATTATGGCCGGTTTGAACACTAAAGTTAATTCTGAACGAATGCCTCATATCGAGCACGAATGACACACCCTAATCAGCGAGCTTAGGGATTCGACCAGATCGCCCACAAGACGCCCAACTTTGCCTTCGATAGTCGCGAGTGGAACCCCCTTTCGTCACACCCCCAAACCCGCTATATAGTTTCATCTGATACCATCTGCCGCCACGGAGACCCC